>NZ_OZ060383.1 GCF_964059015.1 Buchnera aphidicola (Hyalopterus amygdali) | reverse complement strand
TTAGTGTATTTCATGAGGATAACTTTTTTTTTATGTTTTTATTTGAACAAAAATTGATTAAAATAAAAAAATTTAAAAATTTAACATTGCATTCATGACTAAAAATACATAAAAAAATACTTTTTAAAAAAATATTTCATATAAAAATTAAAATTAAATTAAAAAATAAGGCAAATAAAGATGCATTTAAATCAAATAAAAAAAATAAAAAAAATAAAATTTTTAATTCTATTTTTCGTTGTTATTACAACATTTTTTATATATTTTTTTACAATACAAAAAAAACAAAAACTAAACTTTAAAAAAATTCAATATGAAGAAATAATTAAAAAAATAAATGCAAAAAAAAATCAAAATTTAAACAAAATTGAAAATTATATTTTAGAAAAAAAAAACATTTATGGAACTTTAATTTCTCTTTTTTTAGCAAAAAAATATATTTCAGATAATAAATTAGATAAAGCTGTTATCCAATTAAATAATGGATTAAAATATGTAAAAGAAGAAAATATAAAAAACATGATTAAATTAAGAATTGCAAAAATAAAAATTCAAGAAAAAAAACATGAAGAAGCAATTAAAATACTAAAGGAAATAAAAGACAATAACTGGAAAAATATAGTAGAAAATATGAAAGGAGACATTTTTATGAATGAAAAAAAAATAAAAAAAGCAATATTAGCATGGGAAACAAGTAAAATTTTCGAAAAAAATAATACATTTAAAGAAATAATTAACATAAAAATCAACGAAGCAAAAAACAAAATAAATGCAAATTTAAAATAAAAATGGATGTTTAAAATGTTACCTGTCATTGTATTAATTGGACGCACTAATGTAGGAAAATCTACTTTATTTAATGTATTAAGCAAAACCAGAAATGCACTGGTTGCAAATTACCCAGGTCTTACTAAAGATAGAAATTATGGATCTTTTTATTTAGAAAAAAATAAAAAAATTATCATAATTGATACAAGTGGGATAAATTCTGATTCAAAAAAATCAGATCAAGAAAGTCATGAACAAACATTGATAGCTATCGAAGAATGCAATGTTATTTTATTTATAGTAAGCGCTCGTGACGGAGTTATGCCTGAAGAATATGAAATTGCTAAAAAAATAAGAAAATATCAAAAAAAAACAATTGTTGTAATTAATAAAATAGATGGGATTAAAGAAGACTCTAAAATTAATGAATTTTATTCACTAGGTTTTAAAGATAATGTAAAAATTTCTGCTAGTCATAACCAAGGAATTAATAATCTTATTATTAAGTATTTAACTCCTTGGATAAAAAAAAATTTTACAATTAATGACCTAAAAGAAAAAACAAAAAAATATACTGATCAAGAAAAACTTTCAATAAAAATTGCATGTATAGGAAAACCAAATGTTGGAAAATCAACATTAATTAATAAAATAATAATGAAAAAAAGATTAATTACTTCTGAAATCCCCGGTACAACATTAGATAGTATACATGTACCTATTCAGTACAATAAAAAAAATTATATTTTCATCGATACTGCTGGGTTATCTAGAAAATCAAACAATAAAATAATTGAAAAATTTTCTACAATTAAAACTTTACAAACAATTGAAAAATCAAATGTCATATTGCTAGTAATAGATGCAATAAATAAAATTTGCAAGCAAGATCTGTTATTAGCAAATTTTATTGAAGAATCCGGAAAACCATTAATTATTGTTTTTAACAAATGGGATTTATTAAATTTTTCAGAAAAAAAAGATTTAAAAAATTCAATAAAAAATAAATTAAAATGTTGTTTTTTCTCAAAAATACATTTTATATCAGCACTACTTAATGAAGGAATATTTGAAATTTTTAAATCTATTAATGAAATATATAAATTATCTACAAGAAAAATAAATACTTCATTCCTTATGAAAACCATGCATACAGCAATAAAAAAACATCAACCTCCAATCATAAATGGAAGACGAATAAAATTAAAATACGCACATTTAGGCAGCTCTAATCCAGTGAAAATTATTATACATGGAAATCAAGTAAAAGATTTATCCCTATCATATAAAAAATATTTAAAAAACTTTTTTAATAAAGAACTAAAAACAAACGGAACTTCAATAAAGATAGAGTTTAAGGAAAGTACTAATCCATATATTTTAAAAAAATAATTAATCTTTTATTGAATGATTATTATTATAAAAGGGTATTTCTACTTGAATATCAACATCTCCTACAATCGCTTGACAACTTAATCGACTAGTTGGTTCAAGACCCCATGCCTTATCTAATACATCTTCTTCTTTTTCAGACCATCCTGAAAGAGAAAGAAAACCCTGTCTTATAATACAGTGACAAGTACTACAAGCACAAGATTTCTCACAAGCATGTTCTAATTTAATTTTATTTTTTAATGCAACATTTAAAATGGTATCACCCTTTTGACATTTAAAACAACCACCTTCTGGTAGTAAAATTCTATGGGGTAAAAAGAAAATTTTTGGCATTACTTACTCTCATCTAATAAGTTTTTAACTAAACAACTATCAATAGTTTTTTTAATTCTTAATGAAAAAAAATTTTCGCAAACTTTCTCTAATTTTTTTAAATTTAATTTCATAGCAAAAAAATCATCTTTATTTATCGATTCTTCTAATTTACTTTGATTCTCTTTTATTTTTTTCAATTCTTCTAAACTAATTAAATTTCCATCTTCATATAAAGCATCACTTAAAAGTTTTAAAATACGTTTCGATTCACTCTTTTTTTCCTGTTTAACTCTTAAATAATAATCTTTTTTACCATAAATTTTAGATTCATGAACTAATTTATCGACTTTTTTGTCTTGTAAAAAAAAAGTATTATTAATTCGAATAGTTTTCTCGATAGAACTAGATTTTTCTAATGCTTTTACATTAATTAAACCATCAGCATTTATTTCAAATGTAACTAAAATACGAACCATACCGGCTTTCTTAGGAGTAATGTTTTTTAAAACAAATTTTGAAAGCGAAATACAATCTTTTACTAGTTCTCTTTCTCCTTGTAATATATGAATAACAATGGCGGTTTGATTATCTTTGGCAGTCGTGAATTCTTTTGTTTTCGAAATAGGTATAGAAGTATTACGTAAAATAATTTTTTCTACAAAACCACCCATGACTTCAATACCCAATGAGAGTGGTATGACATCTAATAAAACTGTTCTTTTATAATAATTATTTTGAACAAGCATATTTGATTGTATTGCCGCACCTATTGCAACGACTTGATCTGGATTTATAGAAATTAATGGCGATTTTTTAAAAAAATTTTTTACTTCTGTAAAAATAATAGGAACACGTGTTGATCCACCCACCATAATAATTTCTTTAACATCTTCTACCTTAATCTCAATTTCTTTAAGAATATTAGAACAAATTAATAGTGTTTTCTTTACTAAATTTTTAATAATTAAATTAAATTCATCACGAGAAATCTCTCCATGCCAATCAAAAAAATTTATTTTTACTTTTTCATTTTGAGTTAATTTTAATTTAATCTCTCTTGCCTTTTTAAGAAGTAAAGATTGAAAAATATTATTGCATATATTTGATAATTTTGCTTTTTTATAAATATAGCTAGATAAACAAATATCAAAATCATCTCCACCTAAATTAGAATCACCACCTGTTGCTAAAACTTCAAATATTCCCTTATTTAATTTCAGAACAGAAATATCAAAAGTACCTCCTCCTAAATCATAAACAACAATAATTCCATTTTTATGTAATTGCAAACCATACGCAAGGGCAGCAGATGTTGGTTCATTTAATAATCTAATTAAATTAATTTTGGCTAAATTGGCAGCTTTTTTTATCGATTCTCTTTGAATATTATTAAAGTATGCAGGAACAGTAATTACTGTTTTACCAATTTCACGATTAAAAAAACTACATGCTTTTTCTTTTAAAAATTTTAATATTGTAGCAACAACATCTATTGGACTAAAAATTCCACCATCTGTATGAAATAAAATACCTCCATCTTTTTTATTTTCTTCTATAACATATGGTAATATCGGAAATTCTCTTTTCACAAAGTCAAAAGAACGACCAATTAAACGTTTTACTGAAGTAATAGTATTTAATGAATCTTCAACTAATTTTTCTTCAGCTTTCCAACCAACTAAAATTTTATTTTTTTTATAATGAACAATAGATGGCAAAAGATAACGATCTTTATCATCTCTTAATAAAATAACATCATTTTTATTTATACTAGATAAAAGAGAATAAGTAGTTCCAAAATCAACACCTAAAACTAATTTCTGTTTAATTTTATCTTTAAAAAAAACCATTTAAAAAATCCTAATTCTTAATTCGAATAAGTTACTTTTATTTTTTAAAGCGATCCTGTATTTTTTTAAAAAATAAAAGTCCTGCTATTAGTTTGATTACTTGATTCCAATTTTTTTTATTGAATTCAACTTCAATTTTTTCTTCATAATTTTGTATCTTTTTTTTAACTTTCTCAAATAAAATATCTAATTTAACTTTTTTGTCATCATGCTTTATTAAATAATCTAATTCTTCATGTAAAAAAAAATACTTTTTTAAAAAAATCTGATCATGAGCAGAAAATTTTTCCTTGCTAATTTTTAAACCATTTAGGGAAAGTAAATAAATCGCTCTGCTTAAAGAATCTTTTAAAATTTGATATCCTCTATTTATTTCTATTGACTTTTTTAAAGCTATTTTTTTTTCATCTCGAGAGTTATTCGTAAATAAATCAGGATGAAATTTCAATTGTAATTTATAAAAATTTTCAGTAAGCAAAAATTTATTAATTGTATATTTTTGGGGTAAATTAAACAATTTAAAATAATCCATAAATCATCCAAATTAAAAAGATACTTAAAAAACATGATTATTAAAATAAAATGTTGAAAGAATCATTTCTTTCAACATTAAAAAATAGCACCTTAAAATTTAATTTTTATTTTTTTTGTTTTTATAATCGGCAATTGCTGCTTTAATAGCATCTTCTGCTAAAATAGAACAATGTATTTTGACTGGAGGTAATTCTAATTCCTCTACTATTCTTGTATTTTTAATTGATTCTGCTTCTTTTATAGATTTACCTTTAATCCATTCTGTTACTAATGAACTAGATGCTATTGCAGATCCGCAGCCGTATGTCTTAAAACAGGCATCTTCAATAACACCTTTTTCATTTACTTTGATTTGTAATTTCATGACATCACCACAAGCAGGAGCTCCAACTAATCCACTCCCAACATTAATGTCAGAACTAGAAAACGATCCCACATTACGTGGATTTTCATAATGATCCATAACTTTTTTGCTATAAGTCATTTTGTTCTACCTTATCAATTTTTTAATTATATTATTTTAACTATGATCCCATTCTATACTATTTAAATCAACTCCTGATTTAAACATTTCCCACAATGGCGAAAGTGCTCGTAATTTATTAATTGATTCATGTACTGATTTTATTGTATGTTGAATTTCTTCGCTTGTTGTAAATCTGCCAATTGAAAAACGAATAGAACTATGTGCTAACTCATCTTTAATACCTAAAGCTTTTAAAACATATGAAGGTTCTAAACTCGAAGAAGTACACGCGGAACCAGAAGAAATAGCTAAATCTTTAAGTGCCATAATTAATGATTCACCTTCAATATAATTAAAACTAACATTTAAAATATGAGGTGCCCCTTGTTTTAAATCACTATTTAAATACACTTCTTCAATATTTTTAATACCATTCCATAAATCATTTCTTAAATTAGTTAAATGTGTAAAATCATCATTAATTTGTTTTTTTGCCAATTTAAATGATTCACCCATTCCAACAATCTGATGAACAGGTAAAGTTCCTGATCGCATCCCCCTTTCATGTCCACCGCCATGCAATAATGATAATAAACGAACACGTGGTTTTCTGCGAACGTATAATCCGCCAATCCCTTTTGGGCCATACACTTTATGAGCTGAAAAAGACATTAAATCTATAAACGAATTTTTTATTGTAACTGGTATTTTACCTATACTTTGAGTAGCATCTACATGAAAAAAAATATCGTTAGATCGACATATTTTAGATATATTAACAATATCTTGTATAATCCCAGTTTCATTATTTACATGCATTATAGAAACAAGAATAGTTTTATCATTAATATTTTTTTTTAAATCATTTAAATCAATCATTCCATTATTTTTAGGTGTAAGGTAAGTTACAGAAAAACCTATCCCTTCTAAATATCTACAAGCATCTAATACAGACTTATGTTCCGTTTTACTTGTAATAATATGATTGCCTTTTTTTCTATGAAAAAAAGAAACACCTTTTATAGCTAAATTATTTGATTCAGTTGCACCTGAAGTAAATACAATTTCTCGTGGATCTGATTCAATTAGATCAGCTATTTCATTACGAGCAATATCAACTGCTTCTTCCGCTTCCCAACCAAATTTATGAGATCGAGAAGCAGAGTTGCCAAATATTCCATCTATTGTTAAATAATTCATCATTTTTTTTGCTACTTTAAAATCTACTGGGGTAGTAGATGCATAATCTAAATAAATTGGAGTTTTCACTAAATAATTACCTTATTTGAGAAATGTAGAATAAATATCTTACTGAAGAGAATATTCTATCATTTTTTGTGTTTAAAAAATAAATAGATTAAATACAAAATATATAATATGTAAACTAGACTTTTATACTAATTAGTAATATAATTAATTTTAAAATATTATTAGGGGTGTAGTTCAATTTGGTAGAGCATCGGTCTCCAAAACCGAAAGTTGTAGGTTCAAGTCCTTCCACCCCTGAAAGAATGTCAAAAAGTAAATATTTTTTTAAACATCTAATTTCATATCAATTAAAAAACAAAAAACATCAACTGATTATTATATTTTATAATATATAATTCCTACTATTAAAAAAATAATATTCCTTGGAGTAATTTTTTCAATGCCACGATATCGTTCATTCACAACTACACATGGTAGAAATATGTCCGGAGCAAGAGCTTTATGGCGTGCTACTGGTATGATAGATGAAGATTTTAAAAAACCAATTATAGCTGTAGTAAATTCATTTTCTCAATTTGTACCAGGACATATTCATTTACAAGAAGTAGGAAAGATAATTTCTGAAGAGATTAAAAAACACAATGCTGTTCCAAAAGAATTTAATACTATTGCAATAGACGATGGAATAGCTATGGGACACTCAGGCATGTTATATTCTCTACCATCTCGTGAATTAATTGCAGATTCTATAGAGTATGTAATCAATGCTCATTGCGTTGATGCAATGATATGCATTTCTAATTGCGATAAAATAACTCCAGCTATGTTTATGGCATCATTACGTTTAAATATACCATCAGTCTTTGTTTCAGGAGGACCAATGGAAGCTGGAAAAACAAAAAAAAAAGAAAAAATTGATTTAGTAGATGCTATAATTCATGGCGGAAATCCCAATCAATCTGAATCTTTTATAAAGACAATAGAAATGTCAGCATGTCCAACTTGTGGTTCTTGTTCAGGCATGTTTACTGCAAATTCAATGAATTGTTTAATGGAAGCTATAGGTTTAGCTTTGCCTGGAAATGGAACATTATTAGCAACGCATATTGATCGTAAAGAATTATTTCAAGAATCAGCAAAAACAATTGTCAACATCACACAAGAATATTACGATAATAATAATCAAGATGTATTACCACGAAACATAGCCAACAAAGAATCTTTTGAAAATGCTATGTCGTTAGATATTGCAATGGGTGGATCTACTAATACTATTTTACATTTATTAGCTGCAGCGTATGAAGGATATATCGATTTTAAAATGTCAGATATTAATTATCTTTCTAAACGTGTTCCTCATATTTGTAAAGTTTCTCCAAGCACTAATATATATCATGTAGAAGATGTGCATCGAGCAGGAGGCGTAATGGGAATTTTAGGAGAATTAAATCGTGCTCTTTTACTACATAAAAAAACAAAAAATATATTAGGTTTAAATTTAGAAGAAACACTAAAAAAATATGATATCTTATCTACAAAAGATAAAAAAATAATAAAAATGTTTCATGCAGGTCCAGGAGGAATACGTACAGTTAAACCATTTTCTCAAAATTATAGATGGAATACACTAGATGATAATCGTATTAGCGGATGTATTCGTTCATATAAAAATGCTTACAGTAAAAATGGCGGGTTATCTATCTTATATGGAAATTTAGCAAAAAATGGTTGTATAATAAAAACTGCTGGTGTAAGTAAAAAAAATTATATTTTTTCCGGATTTGCTAAAGTATATGAAAGTCAGGAAGATGCGGTTGATGCTATTTTATCAGGAAAAATTATTCCTGGTAATATAATAGTTATTCGTTATGAAGGTCCTAAGGGTGGACCTGGAATGCAAGAGATGCTATATCCAACAACATATCTCAAATCGATGAATTTAGATAAGTCATGTGCTTTAATTACCGATGGTCGCTTTTCTGGCGGAACATCTGGTTTATCTATAGGACATATTTCACCTGAAGCAGCAAGTCAAGGTGTAATAGCTTTAGTAAAAGATGGTGATAATATCCAAATTAATATTTATGAAAAAACCATTCACTTAAATATTCCAGAAAAAGAACTAAATCTTCGTATTATTCAAGAAAATTTAAAAGGCTCTAAAGCATACAAACCTCAAAATAGGAAAAGAACTATTTCTTTTGCTCTTCGTGCCTATGCATCTTTTGCTTCCAGCGCAGACACAGGAGCAATAAGAGATAAAAATAAATTATTTGATTTATAAAATTTTTTATTAATAGTAAATAATAAAAAAATATAAAATATTGGGAATTATCTATATGAATTATTTTAATAAATTATGTTTTCGTAAAAAATTTAACGAAATTAAAAAATGTCGTTTTATGAAAAGAAATGAATTTCAAAATCAAAATGCTATTTTAAAAAATAAAAAAATAGTTATTGTAGGATGTGGATCACAAGGTTTAAATCAAGGTTTAAATATGAGAGATTCTGGTCTCAATATTTCTTACGCACTAAAAAAAAATAGTATTTTAAAAAAAAATCAATCTTGGTTAAATGCGACTAAAAATAAATTTGAAGTAAATGATTATGAATCACTAATACCAAAAGCTGACTTAGTTATTAATTTAACACCTGACAAACAACATCAAAACGTTGTAAAAGAAATACAAAAATTGATGAAAAAAAATGCATTTTTAGGTTATTCACACGGTTTTAATATTGTAGAATGTGGAGAAATAATACGAAAAGATATAACAGTAATTATGGTTGCCCCAAAATGCCCTGGAACAGAAGTAAGAGAGGAATTTAAAAGAGGATTCGGAGTACCTACATTAATTGCTGTTCATACTGATAATGACCACCAAAAAATAGGATTAGAAGTTGCAAAAGCATGGGCTTTTTCAATAGGTGGACACCGTGCTGGAGTATTGGATTCTTCTTTTATTGCTGAAGTTAAATCAGATTTAATGGGGGAACAAACAATTTTATGTGGCATGCTGCAGACAGCTTCTCTGCTATGTTATAAAAAATTAATTCAAGATAAATATGATGCAGGTTATTCAGCAAAATTAATACAATATGGTTGGGAAACTATCACAGAATCTCTAAAACACGGAGGTATTACATTAATGATGGATAGGCTTTCAAATTCATCAAAAATAAGAGCTTTAAAACTATCTAATAAGATAAAGAAAATTTTATCACCCCTATTTAAAAAACATATGGATGATATTATATCAGGTGCTTTTTCTAAAGAAATGATGATAGATTGGAAAAATAATGATAAAAATTTATTAAATTGGCGTAAAGATACAAAAAATACACTTTTTGAAAAAAATAATCTTGATTATTCAAAAAAAATATCTGAAGAAGATTATTATAATCATGGAACATTAATGGTTGCTATGATTAAGTCAGGCGTGGAATTAGCTTTCGAAACTATGATTAAATCAGGAATTAAAAGTGAATCAGCTTATTACGAATCTTTACATGAATTACCATTAATTGCAAATACAATTGCAAGAAAAAAATTGTATGAAATGAATGTTGTTATTTCAGATACAGCAGAATATGGTAATTATCTTTTTTCAAATTCAGCCTATCCTATTTTAAAAAATTTTATTATGAATCTCGAAAAATACGATTTAGGTTGTTCAGTACCGACTACTAAAATAGATAATATTGAATTATATAAAATTAACGAAGAAATTCGGAACCATCCAATCGAAATTGTTGGTAAAAAATTAAGAAAATATATGAAAGAAATGAAATCTATTTCAATTAAAGAATAATAAATATAATTAATTTTTTTTTATCATCTTTAAAAAATTTATAATTTAATCAATCTTACATTAACTTAACATTTTATGTCTCTTAATTCTACTCAAAAATATGCTATAGAATTTATTAATGGTCCCTGTTTAATATTAGCAGGGGCTGGATCGGGTAAAACAAAAGTTATCATTAATAAAATTATTTATCTAATAAATTATTGTCGACTTAATCCAAGTAATATTATTGCTATCACCTTTACTAATAAAGCAGCTCACGAAATAAAAATTCGTCTTTCAAAATATTTAAGTGTTTTAAAAATAAAAAAAATGATTATTTCTACATTTCATTCGCTAGGATTAGAAATTATAAAAAAAGAAATTCATTCTCTTAAATTTAATCCTAATTTTTCCTTGTTTGATGAAAAAGATCAACTAATTTTACTAAAAAAAATAGTTGACAAAAAAACAAAAAAAAACACAAAATTATTAAAAAAATTAATATTTATGATTTCTTTTTGGAAGAATAAATTTCTTACTCCTTTGCAAGTCGAGTTATCTGCAGAATCAGAATTAGAAAAAAATTTTTCTTTTTTTTATAAAAAATATAATATTTATCTACGTGAATCAAATATATTAGATTTTGATGATTTAATTTGTATACCAACTCTTTTATTAAAAAATAATAAAATTATTCAAGATCGTTGGCAAAAAAAAATTTTCCATATGTTAGTTGATGAATATCAAGATACAAATAATAGCCAGTATGAGTTTATAAAAACGCTTACTAATATAAATTCTAATTTTACTTTAGTAGGAGATGATGATCAATCAATATACTCATGGAGAGGTGCAAAACCTCAAAATCTTTTTTTACTAAAAAAAGATTTTCCCAATCTAGAAATAATAAAAATGGAACAAAATTATCGTTCTTACGGAAGAATACTTAAAGCAGCAAATAAATTAATTGCAAATAACTTGCATTACTTTGAAAAAAAATTATTTTCTAATTTAAAATATGGAAATAAAATTAAGGTATTAATTGGAAAGGACGAAGAAAATGAAGCAGAAAAAATAGCAAATAAAATAATTGAACAATGTTCTAAAAATAAAATAAAATATAAAGATTATGCTATACTTTATCGTGGTAATTATCAGTCTCAAATTCTCGAAAAAATATTATTAAAAAATAATATACCCTATAATATTTCTAATAATTCATCATTTTTTTCTCGTCCGGAAATAAAAGATCTAATAAGTTATTTGCGTTTAATTATTAATCCAAATGACAATTATGCATTTTCAAGAATTTTGAATACTCCACAACGTCAAATAGGCTTAAAAACATTAAATAAATTAGAAGTATTTGCTACAGAAAAAAACATCAGTCTCTTTGAGTCTATTAATAATGTAAAAATCAAGGAAATTTTAAAAGAAAAGACTATTTTAAAAATAAAAAAGTTTATTTCATGGATAAAAAAAACAATTAAATTAGCATATTTTAATCCACACAATATTTTAGATACTATAATAAATGATATTAAATATGAATTATGGTTAAATAAGATTTCAAAAGATCCTAAAAAAGCTCAAAAAAGTATAAATAATATTTACACACTATCAAGTTGGGTAAAAGATATGCTCAGCGGAAATAAATTTGAAAAACCAATGACATTACTACAAATTATCACAAAAATGACTTTACGTGATATTTTAGAAAAACAAAAAAAAGTAGATGAAATTGTAAATCAAGTTCAATTAATGACTTTGCATTCATCTAAAGGATTAGAGTTTTCTTCAGTTTTTATAGTTGGTATGAGTGAAGGTATTTTACCTAACATAAAAAGTATTTATGATGATAATATTGAAGAAGAACGAAGATTAGCATATGTAGGTATGACTAGAGCAAAAAAACAATTATTTTTTACATATTGTCAAAATAGATATAAATATGGTCAAAAATTACAAATGGTACCTAGTAGATTTTTATTTGAGTTGCCTCAAGAAGATTTACAATGGAATCAGGAAGAAATATATTGTGATAACCTTTATAAAAAAATAATAAAATAAAAATGTAATTTTTTACATAATTAAAATTATTTAATTTTAGTTTAAATAAATTCTTAAAAATGATATAATTATTTAAATTGTTTTATTATTAATAATAGAGAAAAAATAAAATATGAATATAATAACTGAACTTAATGATGAAAATTTTCAAGAACAGGTATTAAAATCAAAAGATTTTGTATTGGTAGACTTTTGGGCAGAGTGGTGTAATCCATGTAAAATCTTAACACCTATTTTAGAAGAAGTAGCAAAGAGTTATTACAAAAAAATTACATTTTTTAAGTTAAATGTTGAAAAAAATCCAAAAACTGCTCCGATATATTCTATAAGAGGAATTCCTGCATTACTGTTGTTTCATAATAGTGAAGTACTTGCAACTAAAATTGGAGCAATTTCTAAAATACAACTTAAAAAGTTTTTAGATGAAAATACTCAACAAATATAAATGATTGATCTTCAATAAAAAAAATTGAATTTTATGAAAAATTTATCAATAAAAATAAAAAATTTTATAATTTATATCAAAATTATCATTTCGAGATTTACCCCGATTTTACTAAGAACCCACCATTATGAATCTTACCGCACTTAAAAATATGCCAGTTTCTGAACTAATTACTCTGGGTGAAAAAATGGGGTTGGAAAATTTAGCGCGTATGCGTAAACAAGATATTATTTTTGCAATCCTTAAACAACATGCAAAAAGTGGAGAAGATATATTTGGAGACGGCGTTTTAGAAATATTACAAGATGGATTTGGTTTTTTACGTTCTGCTGATAGTTCTTATCTAGCTGGTCCTGATGATATATATGTTTCACCAAGTCAAATTCGTAGGTTTAATTTACGTACCGGTGATACTATTTCTGGAAAAATAAGGCCGCCAAAAGAAGGTGAAAGATATTTTGCTTTACTTAAAGTTAACAAAGTGAATTATGATAAACCTGAAAATGCCAGAAGTAAAATTTTATTTGAAAATTTAACACCTTTACATGCTAATTCTAGATTAAGAATGGAACGAGGAAATGGATCTACTGAAGATTTAACAGCAAGAGTACTTGATTTAGCTTCTCCTATTGGACGTGGTCAGAGAGGTTTAATTGTAGCACCACCAAAAGCAGGAAAAACTATTCTATTGCAAAATATTGCACAAAGTATTGCTTATAATCATCCAGATTGTGTATTAATGGTTTTACTAATCGATGAAAGACCAGAAGAAGTAACTGAAATGCAAAGATTAGTGAAAGGTGAAGTTGTTGCTTCTACGTTTGACGAACCGGCATCAAGACACGTTCAAGTTGCCGAGATGGTAATTGAAAAAGCAAAAAGATTGGTAGAACATAAAAAAGACGTAATTATATTACTAGATTCTATTACGCGTTTAGCAAGAGCATATAATACCGTTGTACCGGCATCAGGTAAAGTTTTAACAGGAGGAGTAGATGCTAATGCTTTACACAGACCTAAACGATTTTTTGGTGCTGCTCGTAACGTAGAAGAAGGCGGGAGTTTAACAATTATCGCAACAGCATTAGTTGATACAGGTTCAAAAATGGATGAAGTTATTTATGAAGAATTTAAAGGAACAGGAAATATGGAACTTCCCTTATCTAGGAAAATAGCCGAAAAACGCGTTTTTCCTGCTATTGATTATAATCGATCTGGAACTAGAAAAGAAGAATTATTAACCTTACCAGAAGAACTTCAAAAAATGTGGATTCTAAGAAAAATTATCCATCCTATGAGTGAAATAGATGCAATGGAATTTTTATTAAACAAATTATCTATGACTAAAACCAATGATGAATTTTTTGATATGATGAAACGTTCATAAAATATTTAAAATATCTTTTCATGTTATATTAATTTTTTAAAAAAATAAAAAAAACTAGACAAATAAGATTAATAATCTTAAAATAGGGTAAATTTTATTTTTACTTTTTATGCGCTCGTAGCTCATTTTGGATAGAGCGCTATCTTCCGAAGGTAGAGGTATCAGGTTCAAATCCTGTCGAGCGCACTTTAAAAGAATTTTTTATAATAATAGAAATTTTTTGGTGGCTATAGCTCAGTTGGTAGAGTCCTGGATTGTGATTCCAGTGGTCATGGGTTCAAATCCCATTAGCCACCCCAAAATTAATTATTTTTTATAATATACGCGGCGAATAGCGCAGCTTGGTAGCGCAACTGGTTTGGGACCAGTAGGTCAGAGGTTCAAATCCTCTTTCGCCGACCAAAAAGTTAATTTTTTTTATTTTCTTTCATAATTAGTCTAAATAGTTTTTTATTATTAGCATAATCTGAAATGATTATATCATTCCTATTCCAACCAATTTTTTTTGCTATACCTGCTAATCGTTCTCCAATAACAAATATTTTACATTTAAATAACCATTCTCTTTTATCTAAAATGGAAATTTCATTATTTAACTTATTTAAAACTTCACTACTAGTTATTAAAATAGTATTTATTTTTAAATCGCGCCATTTTTTTACCTCTTTGCAAAAATCAATAATTTTAAATATTCTTTTATAACATTCAATTATGGAAATATCACAACCCTGTTGTTGAAGATGTTTTTTTATTAAATTTCTTCCATTTCTTCCTTGTAGCAAAGTTATTTTCTTTTTTAAAAGATTGTTTTTATATAATAGCATTAATAAATTTTCGCTATTTTCTTGATCTTTAGGAAAAAAGATTTTTTTTTGAACATATTTACTTAAAAAAATAGCAGTACTTTCCCCAATAGCATAATATTTTGGATATATAGGCCATATTAATTTTTTTTTTAAAAAATATATATTAATATAATTAATAGATTTTTTAGAAAAAATAAGAATGATATCTGATATATACAAATCATAAATTTTTTTTGAAATTCTATTCTTACTTGTACTAGGGTAAAAATCAAAAAAAGAAAAATGAAAAGAAAAAATTCCTGCATTATTTAAATAATGCACTAACTCTTCTCCCTCTGGAGAGGGTCGCATAATTAATATTTTCATATACAATATGGTTTTTTTATATAAAAATTATCAAGAATTTTTTTTGCACCATTATTTAACAACTCTTTAGCAAGAGAATAACCCATTTCTTCTGCAGTATTATACCAACCAAATCTTTCACCTTTTAATATAACTGCACCATCTGGTGAACCAACTAATCCTCTAAGCCAAATTTTTTTCTTTTTAAGAATAGCATAACTTCCAATTGGAATTTGACATCCAGATTCTAATTTTTTACAGAATGCTCTTTCTGCTTTTACTTCAATAAAAGTATTAAAATGATTTAATTTTGATAAAAAAAATAATACTTTTTTATCATGTGATCTTGATTGAATCCCAATAGCACCTTGACCACAAGAAGGAAGTGATAATTCAGCTGGTATAATTTGAGTAATTCGATTTTTTAAACATAATCTATTTAATCCTTCAGTAGCTAAAATTATTGCATCATATTTACCCTCATCTAATTTAGCAATTCTTGTTTCTACATTTCCTCTCAAGGGAGATACAATTAAATCTGGTCGATATGTGATTAGTTGACATTGTCTTCTTAAGCTAGAGGTACCAACAATCGCCCCCTTCGGCAATTGGTTAATAGATGCATAATGATTAGAAACCATTGAATCTAATGCATTGCCTCTTTTACATATGCTAATCAAGCATAGCTCTTTTGTAATATTGACAGGAAGATCTTTCATAGAATGTATTGCTATATCTGCTTTATTTTCAAGAAGAGCAAACTCTAATTCTTTTATAAATAAACCTTTTCCACTAATCTTAGAAAGAGATTTATTTAATATATGATCTCCATGAGTCACGATAGGTATTATTTTAATATCTAAATTAGGATATAAAGACAATATTTTTTTTTGAACATATTTAGTTTGTTGTAAAGCTAAAGGACTTTTTCTAGTAGCAATTCTTAATATTTTTTTTTGCATATTACCATTCATATTGAGTATAGAAATATTATTTAAATATTTAGTTTTCTAAAATATATTAAAAATAAAAAATCCATTTTTTATTTTTATTTTCTTTAAGAATAGCAAAAAACTAAATTTTCATTAGCTTGTATAGAACATGATTTTTCAAATATTTCCCAAAAATTTTTATCCGTGCGATTACAAATCCATTTATCTATTTTATAATTAAAGTGATATGCATTTAATTTTGTAGCTAACCATATTTGTTTTAAAAACTCTTGCTTATTGACTATAATCAAACTTTTATTTGCAAAAGTAATAGTTATAACATAGTCTTCTATTTCATAATCAATATCAATTTTATTTTCATAAACATTTAAATTATCTTCTATCTTTAAAAACAAGTCGTCTACTAATTTATAAAAATTATTATTTTTTTCACTAATAACTATATTTTTCTTCATTTTTATATCCTTGAATAATAAATTTTATTATATTAATCTAAAAAGATAGTTTTTATTAAATTAATTAGAATTTTTTTTAATTTATCTTATTTATAGAAGTTATATTTATAATAAATTTATTAGGAAATAATATGTTTTCAAATGATCAAAAAAAACGAATTAGATTTACTAAAATGCATGGATTAGGTAACGATTTTATGGTTGTTGAATTAATTAAACAAAGTTATGTTTTTTCTTCATCTATTATAAAAAAATTATCTAATCGAAATACAGGAATTGGTTTTGATCAATTATTAATAATTGAAAAATCACATAATTCGCAATTTGATTTTCACTATCGCATTTTTAACTCTAATGGAAATGAAGTTGAACAATGTGGTAATGGTGCTCGATGCGTTGGTTTATTTGTTTTACTAAAAAACTTAACAAATAAAAAACACATTACTTTTAGTACTAATAAAAAATATATAAGCGTTCATTTTATATCTTATAACAACATTCAAGTAAATATGAACGAACCTAGTTTTGACTTAAAAAATATACCTGTCTCTAAAAAAATTATATCTAATAATTTTTCTGTAAAGCTTCTAAATAAAAATTTAAAATGTAATTTGGTTACTATTGGGAATCCTCATTGTATTATTCAAGTAGAATCCATCATTCATGCTCCTGTAAAAAAAATTGGTCAAATTTTAGAAAGACATCCTCTTTTTATTCAAGGAATAAATGTAGGTTTTATGAAAATTATAAATAAAAATCATATTCAATTAAGGGTTTATGAACGTGATGTAGGTGAAACACAGTCTTGTGGTAGTAATGCTTGTGCTGCAGTTGCAGTTGGTATAGCTAAAAAGATTCTTAATAAAAATGTTCGAGTTGATTTATTAGGCGGAAGATTAGAAATTAATTGGAACGGTTTTAATTATCCTCTTTATATGAAAGGACCAGCAAATTACGTTTATGATGGACATATATATATATAAAAAATATTTTTTCTAAAAAATTTACAATTGTGGAACATAAAAATGTTATTAAAAAAAAAATACAAAAAAATTTAATCAAATTGTTTTATCTCTTTTTTTAGGAGGATTTTCTAGTTTCTCTATTTTATATTGTGTACAATCAATTTTACCAATATTTTCTAAAGAATTTTCTTTAAGTGCTACAGAAAGCAGTTTGTCTTTATCAGCAGCCACTGCAACAATGGCTATTGGAACATTATTTATCGGTCCTTTATCAGATAAGATTGGCCGTAAATCAATTATGTCTTTTTCTTTGTTAGTTGCAGCAATACTTACTATTATATGTGCAACTACAAATAGTTGGATGTTTATTGTTTTTCTTCGTTCTTTGACAGGACTCGCTTTAAGTGGTGTTGTTGCAGTTGCTATGACTTATATTATGGAAGAAATTGACCCTGAATATGTATCATTTTGCATGGGTTTATATATTAGTGGAAATACTATAGGTGGATTTTCAGGTCGACTTTTAAGCAGTATTTTAGCTGAATATTTTTCTTGGAATATTGCACTTATAGTCATTGGTTGTTTTTCTTTTTTTTCATCTTGTCTTTTTTTATATTTTTTACCATCATCAAAAAATTTTCATTCTATTTCTATAAATGTTCATAAATTTTTAAAAAATTTTTATTTACATTTTAAAAATCCTACATTATTTATTTTATTTGTAATAGGATTTATCCTAATGGGAAGTTTTATTACAATTTTTAATTATATAGGTTATCGTTTAATGTTGCCCCCCTTTTTTTTGTCTCCCTCAACTATAGGTTTTTTATCTATTATTTATTTAACGGGAGTTTATAGTTCTCCTAAAGCTGGCATTTTAACACATAAATATAGTCGTAATAATATATTAAGCATATCATTATTATTAATGATTTTAGGACTATTAATTACACAATGCAATCATATTTTAATGATTATTTTAGGATTAATAATATTTTCAGGCGGTTTTTTTGCATCTCATTCAATAGCCAGTAGTTGGATTGGTTCTTATGCAAAATTTGCAAAAGTACAAGCAACATCTTTATATTTATTTTTTTATTATTTAGGGTCAAGTATATTTGGTACATGCGGAGGTTTTTTTTGGTTCTATTTAAAATGGAAAGGTATTTCGACTTTTATTATTCTTGTACTAATTTTCGGAATATTTATGTCATTTAAATTAAAAAAAATAAAATAAATTAATACAATATACAAAAAATATTTTTTTATTTTTTAATAAAATTTATATTTCATTTTTTATAACATGGTTTTTTACAGATAATCAACTTAGTTCAATTCATCAAAATGGCTTAAAGATTATGCTATATTTATTTTCGTCTTCCGATTTGAATCATAGTTTGTTTGTTTTTTTTGCTTTATTTTTTGTATTATGTTATGAAGCTATTAATGGTTTTCATGATACAGCTAATGCTGTTTCAACGCTCATCTATACCCGTGCAATGTCCGCTCCCTTTGCTGTAATTATGTCTGGTGTCTTTAATTTTCTTGGTGTTTTACTTGGTGGGCTAACAGTTGCATATGCTATTGTTCATCTATTACCTAATGATTTACTATTAAATAGTAGCTCAAAACATGCACTTGCTATGGTTTTTTCTATGTTATTGTCCGCTATATTATGGAATTTACTTACTTGGTACTTTTGTTTGCCAGCATCAAGTTCACATTCGTTAATTGGGGCAATCATTGGGATTGGTTTAACTAATGCAATGATTACTAATTCTTCTTTAGTTGAAGCATTAAACATCCCTAAAATGATGAACGTTTTTTTATCTCTCGTTTTTTCTCCTATTGTGGGATTAATTATCTCTGGAAGTTTGATATTTTTATTTCGTTTTTTTTTAAAGAATAAAAAAAATTTTCATCATATTCATATGACGCCGTTAGAACGAGAAAAAAAAGATGGAAAAAAAACACCACCTTTTTTAATTAAAGCTGCTTTAATTTTATCATCTATTGGAGTTAGTTATACTCATGGAGCTAATGATGGTCAGAAAGGTATTGGCTTGCTGATGCTTGTACTTATTGGAATTGTGCCGTCTGGTTTTTTAATTAACTTAAATACATCTAAAAAAGAAATTCTCTATACAAAAAATACAATTAATCAATTATATAAATACTATTCAACTAATAAAGTCATAATAATTAAAAATATTAGTAATCAAAAAAAAAATAACTATCCAATTAAAAATTATAATTACTTTAAAATTATAAGAAATATAAAAAAAACTAGATCTTTATTATCTAAAATATACAATTATAACGAATTAAGTATAGAAAAAAAATTTAAACTACGTCATTTTTTTCTTTTTCTTTCAGAAAATATTGATCAAACAATACATCTTTTAAATGTTTCTAAAAAAGAAAAATATTTTTTAGAAGAAAGTAAGGTAAATATACTTAAATCAATTGAATATGCACCAATGTGGATAATATTAATTATTGCGTTATCTTTATCTATAGGAACCATGATCGGTTGGAAACGCATAGTTGTCACAATTGGTGAAAAAATAGGAAAGAAGAGAATGACATATGGTCAAGCTATGTCAGCACAAATAACTGCTTCTATTTCTATTGGTATAGCTAGTTATACAGGTATACCAGTATCTACAACACATATCTTATCTTCATCTGTAGCTGGAGCAATGTTAGGAGACGGAAATGGAATTCAAGTTAACACAATAAAAAATATTGCTCTTGCTTGGATATTAACTTTGCCCATTTCAATTTTATTATCTAGTTTTTTTTATCGGATTATGCTTTTATTTATATAAAAATATTTAAAATTGAAGATTATTTTATATAGGAGCATATATTTAGATCATGTGCTCCTATTTTTTTTTAAGGGGAGGTATATATCAAAACGATGAGATTTATTACTGATAACAAAATCTACTTTATCTTTGGATAAAGGACTAGCATAAGATGGACGCTTTACAACAATTCTTTTTTTTGCGAGTTTTTTAGCGATATTTAATAATTTCTCAGGTTGATAGTCACTATTTATTAATTTCCGTAAAAATTGAAATTCCTTTTTAGGAGACGACTTTTTTTTTCTAATTGGATACATTGGATCTAAATAAATGACATCTGGTTGTAGAATTGGTATTTTTAACATGTTTAAACTATCATTAAAAATTAGATGTAGTCTTTTTTTTAACCAATTACCAATTTTTTTATCTTTGTAGCCTCTTTCAAGGCCGTCTCTTAATAAAGCTGCAATTACAGGATGCTTTTCTATCATTATAACAAAACATCCAAAAGAAGAAAGTAAAAAAGAATCAGTTCCTAATCCTGCTGTTGCATCAAGAATAGAAGGAAGATAATTTTTTTTTATTCCTACAGCTTTGTAAAGAAGCTCGTTTTTTTTTAAATTCAAACATCTATAATTATTTTTTTTTGAAGTAAAGTCAACTTTAATAGGTTTTTTTATAGGTGTAGAACGATCGTATAGTTCTAAAGAAGTAGAATTTATTATTAAAGCCATAGCAGAATTTTCATCATGTTTTAAATTGTATTTATTAATTAAATCAATTGTTTTTTTATTCTTTTTTTGTATCATTAAATATATATTCATAATATTTTTATTTTTTTTTACATTAATAATTGACTTTTACAAAAATACGATTTACTATGTTTTATAGTAAAGTTTTTTATTATTTATTTTTTAATTAACTATTAATTAAAAAATTTAAAACTTAACTATTTTAACTTATTAAAGTTTTCAACTTATTATAAAATTAATTTTTTATATGTAAAATTTTAAAATCAAAAAAATTAATAAATATTTTAACTTTTTTTTGATTGAGAATAAAAATATATTTTAAAAAATATAAAAAATATTTTTACTAAGAATCAAATAATAAATTAAAAAAAGGAAAAAAAATTATGTCATCTAATGTTACTCTAGTTGATAAATTAAATCCAAGACTTCCTGAACCAAAAAAAATGCAATTTCAAATTAGTGAAAAATTTGCTAAAACATTACCAAATAGACACGATAAAGTTAATAAAAATATAGTAAAAAAAGAAAACTTTTTAATTAATGATATTAGCAGTACTAAAGTATCCATTAATAATATTGAAAATAAAAATAAAAGTGTCGAAGAAGATGAAAAAGATAAAATAGACCTAGAAAATTTTTATGTAAAATATTTGCTTAAATTAAATCACTTAATAAATGGTGCGAAAAAAAAACTGCTTTAGAATCCTCCTCTGAATCTTCTGAAAATTCTATTAATCCACTTGATATAATTTACAATCCTATTGACCTCATTAACAAAATTCAACAATTAATTCAAGAAAAAATTAAAGATTTTGATTTAAAAAAAAAATTTATGTCATGTATTAATACAATAAAAGATACATTCTTTGACATTTGTGAAAAAATTAAAACTGAAACTATAAATATTTTTAATGGCACCACAATTTTAAAAATTTTTGATGCAGGATGTGCATTATTTACACAGCCAACAGAATCAACAAAAGAAACAAGTTCAAAAATTGATAAATTAATTGAACAAGTTAAAGCATTAGGAAGAACAATTGAATCTTCAAAATTTTTTATACATAGTTTAATTGAAAAAGTTAAAGAAGACGGGAGATTAAAAGTTGTTAATAAATTAAATAATAATCCAAATCATCCTGAATATGAAAGTTCTTTTCCAGATCTTGAAGTTATAGAGCCTAAAAAAGATAATACAAATACATGGTATCCATCTAATTTAGATGAAAATTTTGATATAGAAGTACAAGAAGGTGTTTTAAAAGTTAATCAAAAATTCAAAGACAGAATGAATAGAAGTATTGAAAAATCTAATTATAATTATTTTATGGATAATAATAGTCATTGGACAGTTTCAGATACATCCGATAGACCATCCGGAAAAATTTTATCTGCAATTAGAGATTTTCAAAAAGTATATGAAGAATTACAATCATCTCAAGAATTAAATAAAGAATTTATGAGTGATTTTAATTCATCTCTTTTTATTGTTGATGGAAATTGGATTCATTCTACAAAAAAGGAAGAAATGATAGAAACATTTAAAAAATTAGTACCAAATGTTGCAGATCAAAAATTAATTTCTACATATGCACATCCAAAAATTTTAATGCAATCGTATACTGAATTACTTGATGAACATCCGGAATTAAATCAATATCAAATTATAAATTCAAGAAATTCTTATATGATTACTCACATTAGTAATAATAGAATTAAATTAGTTACTACAAACTTATCTGATGTATGTTCTAAAGATGATCATTCAATGCAAAAAACTCATTCTTTTGGTGTACGTACAAGTGTAATTCTTTCTTCTAACAATTCACCAATAATGCAATATTCATATTTCTTTGAGTAATTCTAAAAAGTAAGTATTAAAAAATATAATAGGGTATATAATATATACCCTATTATTTTTCAGAAAAAAATATCTATATATTAGTATTTTTTTTAAATTTTTCTAGTAAAGCAAAATGTATTTCTTTAGGAAGATATGGTTTTATGTTTCCCTTATATTTTGCTATTTCCTTAACAAAAGATGAGGAAATAAATGAAACCTCTTTAGAGGAAAGAAAAAAAATACTATCTAAATCAGGATAAATTTGTTTATTTATTGCAGCTAATTTTATTTCATAATCAAAATCAAATATTGTTCTTACCCCTCTAATTAAAATATTAGTTTTTTCTTTTTTAGCTAAATTAGCCAGTAAACCATTAAAACCAATTACTTTTTTTATATTTTTAAGATGTAATGTAGCTTTTTTTGTTAAAATGATTCTCTCTTTTAAACTAAAAATTGTTTTTTTATTTATATTATTAGAAATAGCAATAGTTATATTGTCAAAAATTTTTGTTGCACGTGTAATAATGTCTAAATGACCATATGTAATTGGATCAAATGTTCCGGGATATATTGCAATTTTTTTCATTTTTATTTATTAATTTAATATATAAATTCTTGAAAAGAATATAGAATATTTTTTTACATTGAAATTACTTTTTTTAAAAGTAATTATATAAAAAAATATTAAAAAATAGAGTCTACATTTCAAATTAAATAAAAAATAATATTTTTTATATTTTTTAATATTATTTTTAATTAAGTATAAAAAACAAGAATACAGTAACATTGTATAATTTTTTTAAATTATAAAAAAAGTTATCTACATGTAATTATATTTAATATTTTTTTAAAAAATTAATTATTTAGTTTATTATCTAAAATTTTAACTAATTGTACTTAAGTATTAAGTAATTTATTTTTATAAAAAAATAATTATTTAAAATATAGATTTTTTTTAATGAATTGAATAGAAAATAGTTTTTATGAAATGATATATAATAATAAAATGATTTTAAGAAAAACAATTAATTATTTTTTATATATTTACCTTTAAAAAAATAAATAATTATTATATAAAAATATTTTTTGATTTAGTTAGATAGTAGGATTTTTTTCAATTAAAAACTTAAAAAATAGTTAAATTTTTACTCGTTTTTTTTACTTAGTCTCTAAGTAGATTACCAATAATTTTCCATGGTAATATGACCAGATTTACGTCTAAGATGTCTTTCCATATAACGATATTTTTTTAAAAACAAATATGTATCTTTTACCATATTAGGATTTCCACATAGCATAACATGTGAATTGTAACAATTTATTTTAAAACCTATTTTTTTTTCTAAAACTTGATTTTTCAATAAAAATGGAATTCTTCCGTTCAATGAGTTAATACTTTTTTCTCGGCTTACTATTGTTTGTATCTTCAATTTTCCACTGTATTTTTTATAAAGTTTTTTTATTAAGGGGAGATAAATTAATTCATTTTCATATCGTACAGCGTGAATTAATATAATATTCTTAAATTTATTAATATTTTTACCACCTTCTTGTAATATAGAACAATAGGGACCAATTCCAGTACCGGTAGCAAACATCCATAATGTTTCGCAACTTGGTATTTCATCTAGGATAAAAAATCCAAACGCATTTTTTTTGATAAAAATATTATCTCCGCATTTTAAATTATATAAAATATTACTTAACTTTCCGTGTATTATTCGAACAATATAAATTTCTAAATTTTTATTACTTGGAGCATTAACAAATGAGTATGCTCTTTGAATTTTTTTTTGTGTATTTTTTTTTTCAGAACTTATTTTTTTTTCGTTGACAGCCAATTTTGTAAATTGTCCCGGTTGAAAAGGCGCAATAGGTGCTTTTAAAATTAGACTAAATAAATTTTCGTTCCATTTACGCACTTCTAAAATATTAGCATTAATCCATGGATTCATTAATATATTCCTATTTTGATATAATATATATCATTGTACTTATTTAAAACAAGTACAATGATTTTTTTAAAAAAATGTTCATTTTACTACTTTAAAAAATTTTTATATTTTATTTTTTTCAATTTCTTTTTTTTCATCAGGAATGTTTATGAATATTTTTTTAGGTTTTTGTTCTTCTGGAATTTTACATTCAAAATCAATTTTTAATAAACCTAAATTTAATTCTGCTTTTTTTACTTTTATTTTGTGATCAAAATTAAAATTCAAAGAAAATTCGTTAAATATAATACCTTTATGTAAACATTGATTTATTTTTTTTGTATCTTCATTGTTTTGATTTTTCTTTTTCCCTTTTATTATTAATTGATTATTATGTATAGAAATATCCAATTCTTTTTCTTTATATCCGGGAATACTTAATATTAATTCATATTGGTTTTCATTGATTTGAAATAAGTTATATGCTGGTGTTTCTGATAAAGGTTTTTCTCCTGTTAATTTACTAAATATTTTATCAATTTTATTAAATCTATTTGAAAAAATATGATTTTGATCTATATTTGGTAAAAAAGAAAATGAACGATAAGACATAAAATCTCCTTTACTAAATTATATATTATAAGAAAATATTATTTAATTTAAAAAGAATTGTGTAAATTATATAAGGTCTTATTTTTTCTTTTCAATGGCTATTTTTAAAAATATTTATTTTTTTAATTTCTATTAAAATAATGCATAAATCTTTTTAAGATCATTACAAAATAAAGCGACTCATATCTTCATTAGATATTAATTGATCGAGATGTTTTCCAACATATTCTGAATTAATTTCGATGGTTTTTCCATGATTCTCACTAGCATTAAAAGAAATATCTTCCATCAGTTTTTCTAAAACTGTATGTAAACGACGTGCTCCAATATTTTCCATTGATTCATTAACCCTCCATGCTGCTTCAGCAATATTTCGAATGCCTTCTTTTGTAAAGTTTATGTACACACCTTCTGTTTTCATTAGTGCTTTATATTGAGTAGTAATAGATGCAGTAGGTTCAGTTAAAATTTTTTCAAAATCATCGATTGTAAGCGCTTGCAACTCTACTTTAATAGGAAGACGTCCCTGTAGTTCAGGTATTAAATCTGAAGGTCGAGATGTTTGAAATGCTCCTGATGCAATGAATAAAATATGATCTGTTTTAACCATTCCATATTTAGTTGATACAGTGCAACCTTCAATTAATGGAAGTAGGTCTCTTTGTACACCTTCTCGAGAAATATCTGGACCAGAAGAATCACTTCGTTTGCATATTTTATCAATTTCGTCAATAAATACAATTCCATTTTGTTCTACTGCATTAATTGCTTCCTTTTTAATTTCTTCTTGGTTGATTAATTTTGATGCTTCTTCTTGTCGTAATAATAAAATTGCATCTTTTATTTTCAGTCTTCTACTATTTTTTTTGTTTCCTCCTAAATTTTGAAATAGTGATTGTAATTGATTTGTTAATTCTTCCATACCAGGAGGTGCCATTATTTCTACCCCCATAGTAGTTGCCAATACATTAATTTCAATTTCTTTTTCATCAAGAAGACCTTCTCTTAATTTTTTTCTAAATATTTGAATAGTATTTAATAAACTTTCACTATTTTCTTTTTCTGTCCAATTATTTTTTGGTCTTGGTACTAAAATATCTAATATTCTTTCTTCAACAATTTCTTCAACTCTATTTTTATTTCTTTCAATATGTTTGATACGCACTATTTTTATAGATGCATCTGTTAAGTCTCTAATAATTGAGTCTACTTCTTTTCCAACATATCCGACTTCAGTGAATTTTGTTGCTTCTACTTTGATAAAAGGTGAATCAGCTAATTTAGCTAATCTTCGCGCAATTTCTGTTTTTCCTACCCCTGTAGGACCAATCATTAAAATATTTTTAGGAGTAATTTCATGACGTAGATCACTATTTAATTGCATTCTACGCCAACGATTTCTTAATGCGATAGAAACGGCTTTTTTTGCTTTTTTTTGACCAATAATAAATTTATCAAGTTCAGAAACAATTTGAGGGGGGGTCATTTCAGACATATAAATAATCCTTATTTTTCTGAAAATAGTTCTTTTATAGTAAAAATATGATTTGTATAGATACAAATATTTGCTGCTATTTTTAATGATTTTTTTACAATTTTATTAGCATTTAGGTCAGTGTTTTCAATTAGTGCACGTGCTGCTGATTGAGCGTAGGATCCACCAGAACCTATAGCTATTAGATCATCTTCAGGTTGTATTACATCTCCATTTCCAGTAATGATCAATGAAGTATTTTTATCTGCTACAGCTAGTAAAGCTTCTAATTTACGTAGCATTCTATCAGATCTCCAATCTTTTGCTAACTCAATTGCAGCACGTTGCAATTGACCTTGATACATAGCTAATTTTTTTTCAAACATTTCAAACAAAGTGAAAGCATCTGCAGTTCCACCTGCAAAACCAGCAATTACTTTTTCATGATAAAGTGTTCTGATTTTTTTAACATTACTTTTCATAATAGTATTGCCTAAAGTTGCTTGTCCATCACCTCCGATTACTACTTTATTTTTTAATCTTACACTTAGTATTGTGGTCACGAGAAAACCTCTTAAAGATAATTTTTTTATTTTTTATATCTTTTTCAATGATATAAATAATGAAACTAATGGTGTAATGAGAAAAATGTTTACTCTAAATTTTTTGAATATCATTTATTTAATTTTTTATAAATATTTTTATTAAAATAATTATATTTTATTTTTTTAATTTTTTAAAAGTTATAAATTTTCTAATTTTCGAATATATGTCCATTTTTCTTTTGGTTTAGGTGGTAATAAGTTATCATTTGTTTTTTTTTCTATAAAATTCTTTTTCTCTAATTTATTTGATTTTTTTATAAAAAAGTCTAAAAAAGAAAAAAAAAGTACAATAATCATTATAAAAATGAGAATATGATATTTTTTTAAAAAATATATTCTTTTTTTTTATTTATTTTTTTAAAATTAGTTAAATTAATTTTATTTGGATCGCTATACATATTTTTTTAGATATCACGTTTGGATGAAAAATATTAATTATTATTAGATAATAATCGTATAATAGAATAAATTTTTTAACATACTTAGGAAAACTTTTATGAAAAAAAAAATACATCCTGCTTATTCGCAGATAACAGCTACCTGTTCATGTGGAAATGTAATTCAAATTTTTTCAACTATTAATCATAATTTAAATTTAGATATATGTTCTAAATGTCATCCGTTTTATACTGGAAAACAAAGAATTATTGATACTGGAGGCCGAGTTAAAAGATTTCAAAAACGTTTTAAAATAATCAATAAAGATACGATGTAGTTGTACTTTAATTAATAATTAGTTGTTTTTTTATTCTAAGTATCTTCAATAGCATACCTTTAATTCTATTGATATGCTTAGAATATTCTCTAAAGATTCCTTATAAAATAGTTTTACGTATTTTTAAAATGAGAGAGATGTATTTTGAAAATAATTTTTTAAACCAAGATAAATAGCATTTGCAATTTGATATTGATATTTATCTGTTCTTAATTTTTTTTGTTCTAAAAAATTTGTAATAAATCCAGTTTCTATTAAAATAGAGGGAGTATTTATTGCACTTAATATTTCCAAACTAGCATAGTTTGGATGCATTTTATTTAATTTTGTGATTTTTTTAAATTGTTGAAATATATATTTAGACAAGTTAATTTCCATTTTTTGAAAATTATTAAATTGTAAATCAAGAATGGTTTTTTTTAAAAAAAAATTATATTTATTTTTTTTAAGTATATTTTGAACATTTTTAGAAAAATATACTTTTTCTTTTTTATTTTTTATAAAATTATCAATTTCGCGATGCATTCTAATTTTATTACTAATCCAAATTGATGCACCTGATACATATTTTTTTTTAGAAGAATCTGCATGGATAGATATTAAAAAGTTTACGTGATTTTTTTTTATAAAATCTGTTCTTTTTTTTAAAGAAATATAGGAATCGTTATATCGTGTTAAAATCGGGTAGAACATTTTACTATTTTGTAGTATATTTTTAAGCTTTATCCCGATTTTTAAATTTATTTTTTTTTCTTGTAAACCGAGATTATTTATTGCTCCTGGATCTTGTCCTCCATGACCTGGATCTATCACTATAATAATTTTTTTTGATTTTTTAGAAACATTTTGTTTTTTTTCTTCTTTTTTTATTTGATTAAAAAAAAATATTTATTTTTCTGCGAATGGTGTATTTTAGAATTAAATTTATTTTCAGATTGTATTTGAAAGGTAATTAATAAAATAGAAAGTATAATCCAGTTATAGGAGGAATGAAAAATCATAAATTTTCCTTATCTATAATATATTATTTTTTGCAATGCTATTTTTTAGTATATTTTAATTATTATATAGTTGGTTTAATAAATTTATGGAGCGGGAAACGAGATTTGAACTCGCGACCCCAACCTTGGCAAGGTTGTGCTCTACCATCTGAGCTATTCCCGCAAAAAAATATAAAAATTTTAATCTAATACATTTTATATAGATAAAATCTATTTATCAAGCTTTCTTTTAAAAAAACTTTTTTTTATAAAAATTTAATTCCATTACAGATTCATGAATATCTTCTAGTGCTGTATGATTTTTTTTTTTAAATTTTTTATACATTGCAGGACGCCAACGTAATACTAATTCCTTAATAGTACTAACATCTATACATCTATAATGAAAATAATTATCTAAATTAGGCATATATCGATTTAAAAACTTTCTATCATGATAAACACTATTACCGCAAATAGGTGATGATTGAATTGGAACCCATTTTTTTAGAAATAATATAGTTTCATATTCAGCTTGTGATTCATTGTATATACTATTTTTTACTCTTTTTATTAATCCGTTTTTTTTATGTATTTTGGTATTCCATTCATCCATCATTAAGATATGCTCTTTCTTTTGATAAATAGCTATAACTGGACCTTCTGCAATTATATTTAAATTAATATCTGTAACTAATGTAGCAATTTCTATAATTCGGTGTATTTCGGCATTTAATCCAGTCATTTCTAAATCAATCCAAATTAAATTTTTTTTATTAATTGTCATAACTTTTTATAAATTTTATGCTATAAAAAATTAAATTTTAAAAAATTATATTTTTTTAATTGCATTTTTGTAGTTAAAAAAATGATGAATATAGTATAATAAAAATTTAATAAAAAATATATATCTTTAAATACATAAAATTTTAGTTGAGACCAACAAGATGAAAATTATAAGTCCTATTAAAACTAAATCTTGGGAAAATTTAAAAAATCATTTTGAAGATATCAAAAATATTCATTTAAAGGATCTTTTTTCTAATGATCTTCATCGATTTGAAAAATTTTCTATTTTATTTGATAATGAAATATTATTTGATTTTTCAAAGAATCGCATTACTAAAAAAACTTTAAAGTTATTATTAGATTTAGCAAAAGAAATGAATATTAAATCTGCTATTCATTTGATGTTTTCTGGGTCTAAAATTAATATAACTGAAAATCGACCTGTATTACATATTGCTTTACGTAATAGAAGTAACTTTCCAATTTTATTAAATGGTTTGAATATTATGCCAGAAATAAACAATGTACTTAAAAAAATGAAAGAATTTTCAGATTTAGTTATTAATGGGATATGGAAAGGTTATACAGGTAAATCAATTTCTGATATTGTTAATATAGGGATTGGTGGATCAGATTTAGGTCCTTATATGGTTACAGAAGCATTACGTCCATATAAAAATCATTTAAACATTCATTATGTTTCTAATATAGATGGTACACATCTTTCTGAAGTTTTAAAAAAGATCAATCCTGAAACAACATTATTTTTAATAGCATCAAAAACATTTACTACAGAAGAAACAATAACTAATGCCAATAGTGCAAAATCTTGGTTTTTAGATTATTTTAAAAAAAATGATGCTTTAAATAACCATTTTTTTGCTTTATCAGCTAATATAAAGAATGCTGTAAATTTTGGAATTAATATAAAAAATATTTTTAAATTTTGGGAATGGGTAGGTGGTCGTTTTTCATTGTGGTCTTCTGTTGGATTATCAATTATTTTATCTATTGGATATGATAATTTTGAAAAATTTTTGGAAGGAGCACATGTTATGGACAATCATTTTTATAATACTTCAAATGATAAAAATATTCCTATATTATTAGCTCTCATTAGTATTTGGTATACCAATTTTTTTGGTTCTGAAACAGAAGCAATATTTCCATATGATCAATATATGCATCGTTTTGCTGCGTATTTTCAACAATCTAATATGGAATCTAATGGTAAATCAGTTGATAAATATGGGGAAAAAGTTGAGTATAATACTGGACCTATTATCTGGGGTGAACCAGGTACGAATGGTCAACACGCTTTTTTTCAGTTAATGCATCAGGGCACTAAATTAATTCCAAGTGATTTTATTATACCTGTTCTTTCTCATAATTATTTAGATGATCATCATATAAAACTAATATCTAATTTTTTAGCTCAGACTCAAGCGCTTGCTTTTGGAAATCATCCCAATTTTTTCGAAGATAATGCTATTATAAAAGATAATCAAGAAAGAATAAATAAAATTTTACCTTTTAAAATATGTCACGGAAATCAACCTACAAACTCTATTTTATTAAGAAAAATAACACCTTATAATTTAGGTATATTAATTGCGTTGTATGAGCATAAAATTTTTGTTCAAGGTCATATATTAAATATTTTTAGTTTTGATCAATGGGGTGTTGAAATAGGTAAAAAATTAGCTACAGATATTTATTCCAGACTTCACGAAAAAGCAAAAAATAAAAAAATTTATGATTCTTCGACTGAAGGTCTAATTAAGTTTTATAAAAATTTTTTAAAAAAATAACATTAGTTTTTCTTTTTTTAATTTTTAAATATTAAAAAAATTTTCTATTGTATTAATAAAATAATAGTAGGTATTAAAAAATATTTTTTTATTAAAAAGAAATACCTATTAAGGTTAATTGATAAAAAACGTCCTCGTTTATATATATAAAATATGAGAAAAACTTCATGCTAACTTTAATAAAGTTAAAAATACAAAATTTTGGTCAATTTTTAAGTAATATGATTATGCCTAATATAAGTATATTTATTACATGGGGGATTATGAATGCTTTGTTTATACCATTAGGATGGCAGCCTAATAAAATATTAGCTCAGTTAATCCCCCCTATGATTTTTTATCTTCTGCCTATTCTTATAGGATATACTGGAGGTCGTTTAATTTCAGGTGAAAGAGGTGGTTTAGTTGGCAGTATTGCAACTATAGGTATGATAATGAGTGCAGATATACCGATGTTGTTAGGTGGCATGGTTGCTGGTCCATTAAGCGCATGGATAATAAAAATTTTTGATGAAATAATTAAAAATAAAATTAAAAGCGGATTTGAAATGTTGGTTAATAACTTTTCTCTAGCTATTATTGGAACATTTTTAACAATTATTTCATTTTTTTTTATTGGTCCATTTATTCAATGGATGTCTCACTCTTTAGGAGAATTAATAAAAATTGCTATAAATTATAATTTGTTGCCATTAATTTCCTTTATAACAGAACCAGCTAAAGTTTTATTTTTAAATAATGCAATAAATCATGGTATTTTTACTCCTTTGGGTATTCAAGAAATATCACAAAGTAAAAGTTCTTTATTTTTTTTAATAGAATCAAATCCCGGACCAGGATTAGGTGTATTAATAGCCTGTTTTTTTTTCGGAGATAGAGAACTATACAAATCTTCAGGAGGAGCAGCAGTTATTGAATTTATAGGAGGAGTACATGAAATTTATTTTCCTTATATATTAATGAAACCAATATTAATAATATCTTTGATATTAGGAAGTATGACAGGTATTTTTATGCTGGTTTTTTTTAAAGGTGGATTAATTTCTGCTGTATCACCAGGTTCTATTTTATCTATTTTAGCTATGACAAAAAAAGATTTATATCTTATTAATATTTTTTCTATATTTTCTTCTTTTTTGGTTTCTTTTATTAGTTCTTTTTTCTTTTTTAAATTCCACTGTATTGAAAATTTAGGAAAAAATAAAAATTTTGGAAAAGTATTTAATAAAAAATCAATTAATTTATCAAAAAAAAATAAAAGAAAATATATTTTTTTTAACAATATTAAAAATATTGAAAATATAAAAAAAATTATCATTGCTTGTGATGCAGGTATGGGTTCAAGTGCTATAGGGGCAAGTATTCTTCGAAAAAAAATAGTCAGCAAGAATTTAGTACATATTTCTGTTTCTAATATTGCTATTCATTTATTACCTAAAAATGTAGATCTAGTTATTACACATAAGAATCTAACTAATCGAGCAAAAAAATATGCTCCTGATGCACAACATATATCATTAATAAATTTTCTTGATAATGATTTTTATGACAATTTAGTAAAAAAATTATCCACAAACCAATTTTCCTATAAGAATATTCATAACGAATTTGACGATATTTCCGAGATAAATAATAATTTTAAAAAAGAAATTTTGCCAAAAATATTTTTTGAAATAAGTGAAAAAAACATTTTTATTAATCAAAGTGCTAAAAACAAAGAAGAAGCAATTAAAATTGTTGGTCAATATTTAGTGGAACAAGGATATGTTAAAACTAATTATATTAATGCAATGCTTGATCGAGAAAAAATAGCTTCTACTTGGTTGGGTGAATCAGTGGCTCTACCCCATGGTACTATTCAAGCGAAAGATTCTATCTTAAAAACTGGTGTAGTTTTTTGTCAATTTCCAAAAGGTGTTCATTTTGGAGAAAATGCAGATGATATTGCTTATATTGTTATTGGTATTGCTGCAAAAAACAATGAACATGTTATGGTAGTTAGTAAAATTACTAATGCACTAGATGATAAAGACGTTATCTTTAAATTATCTACAACAAACAGTGTTAAAGAAATTTTATCATATTTAAATTTAAATATCACAAAGAAATAATTTTAATTGGAATCATTTTATGCAAGCATTACATTTTGGGGCGGGGAATATTGGTCGTGGTTTTATCGGAAGAGTATTATCAAATTCTGGTTTTAATTTAATTTTTTCAGATATAAATCAGAATATTATTAACTCTATTAATCATTATAAAAAATATAAAATCAAATTAATTAGTGATAATTTTAAAAAAAATATATATATAAAAAATATCACTGCTGTGCATTTTTCTGATCCAAAAATTTCAAACATTATTTCTAATGTAGATCTCATTACAACTGCAGTTGGACCGAATGCTCTTGATAAAGTAGCTATGTCTCTTTTAGAAGGAATTATTTTAAAAATTCGTTGCAATTCTATTAAACCATTAAATATTATTGCATGCGAAAATAAAATTAGAGCTAGCTCTTATTTAAAAAAGAGTATACTTAATAAAATACCTATTAAATATCATAATTATATTGATACATACATTGGTTTTGTAGATTGTAGTATTGACACAATTATACCCACTTGCTCTTCTTCAGAAGAAAAAAATAATCTATCTTTGATTGCTGAAAAATTTCAAGAATGGATTGTTGATAAAAATCAGTTTAAAGGAAAAATTCCTGAAATAATTGATATGAAAGTAAGTGATAATTTAATATCTTTTATAGATAGAAAATTTTTAACTCTTAATACAGGTCACGCTATAGCAGCATATTTAGGTTCTATAAAAAACTATACAAACATATATGAAACAATTTCTAATTCTACTATAGAAAATATTGTAAAAAATGCCATGAACGAAAGTGGAATAGTTTTAATTAAAAGATATAAATTTAATAAAAAAGATCATATTTCTTATATTAATAAAATTTTCAATCGTTTTAAAAACCCTATCTTTTCAGATAGAATTGAACGTATTGGACGTAATCCAATACAAAAGTTAAGTCAAGATGAACGTTTAATTAGACCTTTTTTAGGTGCCATACAATATAATTTCCCATATTTTAATTTAGTCCGAGGTATTGCTGCTGCTTTACATTATAAAAATAAAAATGACATTGAATCTATCAAATTATCCTCCTTAATAAAAAATATTGGTATTGAAAAAACTTTAGTTAAAGTAACTAATTTAGATATGAAAAGAAAAGAAATAAATATAATTATTAAAGAATATAATTCTATATTAAAATCTTTTTAAAAATATTTATATTAGAGAATGAGTTTATATGCAAACTATTCGTATATTATCAGCAAATTTATCTAGCCAAATTTCAGCTGGAGAAGTAATTGAAAGACCATCATCTGTTGTTAAAGAACTTATAGAAAATAGTATTGATGCTAAATCAAAAAATATTAATATTAGTATTAAAGAAAATGGTTTACAATCTATAATTGTAAATGACGATGGTTATGGTATTAAAAAAAATGAATTATTACTTGCAATTTCACCCCATGCTACCAGTAAAATTCATACTATTATAGATTTAAATAATATTAATACATTTGGGTTTAGAGGTGAAGCTTTATCTAGTATTCGATCTATTTCAAGAATTAATGTCATTTCATGTTATAAACATAAAAATATAGGATGGAATATATATTCAGAAGGAATGTCTTATTTAACTACATTAAAACCTATCGCACATCCATTAGGAACTACTGTGATAGTAGAAAATTTATTTTATAATATTCCTATTCGTTTAAAATTTATAAAAAATAAGAATTTAGAATGTTTAAAAATATTTGAAATAATAAAAAAGATAGCTTTATCTCATTTTCATGTTAATTTTTCTTTTAAAAGAGACAAAAAGCATGTTTTATATTTTAATGCAATAAAAAAAAATGAAAATAAAATTTATCGATTGAAAGAGATATTTAATGATATTGATATAAATTCTGTATTGGAAATAAAAGAAGAAATAAAAGATATTATATTTTTTGGTTGGTTAATTTTTTCTCATTTACCTTTTAAAAAGATACAATATTCCTACATTAATAATAGATATGTTAATAATAAACTCGTTAAAAATGCGGTTTTTCGTGCTTTTGATGAAGTTATAGGTAGTAGAAAAAAAATATCTTTTGTAATTTATATTACGTTACCTCCTAATAAAATAGATGTTAATATTCATCCTACTAAAAGAGATATTCAATTTCGTGAAGAAAACTTAATTTATTTTTTTTTATATAAATCTCTTTTGTTTCATTTGAAAAAATCAAATATGAAATATTTTCAAAATAGTTTTTCTTATAAAAAAAATTTGAATGAGTGTGAAGATTATAATTCTTCTTTTTTACAGTTGGATAAAAAATATAACGTTTCTTTAAACAATCAAAAGAATAATTTATATAAAGACATGTTTTCCAATGATATGTTTAGTTCCCATTCTCAAATGATTCTCAAAAAGAATTGTTTTTCTCTTGGCAGATTGTTAATCGTTTTTCAAAATTATTATGGATTGATATATAACTCTAGTTTTTTTTTAATTTCTTTTCCATTTTTAAAAAAAATCGTTAATCAATATAAATTAAAAAATATGATTAAAAATCATATAATACCTAAAAATTTTTCATTTCATTTTACATTTTTTTTTAATTTTCAGAAAGGTGAGATATTTTTTAATAACAAGGAGTTATTATTACAATTTGGTTTTAAATTTCTTTTAAAAAGTACTTCCATTACCTTCAATAGTATTCCTGATTTTTTAAAAGGTCAAAAAGTTGATTTATTATCTAATTTTCTTTCATTTTTTTGTTTAAAACAAAAGATTTATGTTAAAGATATAGTACAATGGTTTGATAAAAATATATTAATAGAAAAAAAAAAATGGAATTACATAGATGGAACTTCATTATTATTAGAGGTAGAAAATTTTTATCCTTCTGTATTTAAAAAACCTTCATCTCAATTATTAAAAAAAATAGATATTGATACATTATTATGCACATTAAAAATATAAATTCTAAAGAAAAAAAACCCATTGTTTTTTTTTTAATGGGTCCAACTGGATGTGGAAAAAGCAAAATTGCTATCTATCTTAGAAAATATTTACCAATAGAAATAATCAGTGTTGATTCTGCATTAATTTACCGTAATATGAATATAGGAACAGATAAACCAGATACTTCAGATTTAAAAAAACATCCTCATCGTTTGTTAAATATTAAAGATCCTACTGAGATTTATTCTGCTGCAGAATTTAGAAAAGATGCATTAAAAGAGATTTCAAGTATTTTAAGCATTGGTAAAATTCCATTTCTTGTTGGTGGCACAATGTTTTATTATAAAACGTTGTTACATGGAATATCTGATTTACCTAGACCAAACATTGAAATTCGTAAATATTTATTAAGAAAAAAAAAAATAATAAAAATTTCTTATATGAAAAGTTAATTTCAATAGATCCTATATCTGCCAATCGTATTCATCAAAACGATACCCAAAGATTAATAAGAGCATTAGAAATTTTTTATCTATCTGGAAGGACTTTAACTTTTTTAAAAAACAAAAAAAATAATTATTTACCATATGATATTATTCAATATTCTATTTTACCAAAAAATAAATTATGGTTATATCAAAAAATAGAAATGCGTGTAAAAAAAATATTAATGTTGGGTTTTCAAAAAGAAGTTGAAAACTTATTTTTTAGAAGAGATATACATAAAAATTTACCATCAATGAGATGTATCGGATATCGTCAGATGTGGGAATATCTTGAATATAAAATTAGTTATGAGGAAATGTTTAAAAAAATAATTTTTGCAACAAGAAAATTAGCTAAACATCAAATAACTTGGTTAAAAAAATGGAAAAATGTGCACTATTTTTATGATAATAATCCAAATTATTTGCTTAATAAAATTTTAGAAATAATTAAATAAAAATAGATATTTAATTTTTTTAGTAAATTTTAGATAAAAAATAATTTTTTAAAAAAATATAAATTTTCATTAATTTTAATTTTTTTATGTATTAATTAATTTTATTAGATTATATTTATAAAAAAATAAAATTTTTTTATTGGCATATATTAATTCTAATTAATATTTTTTAATTAAAATTAATGTCATTATTTAAGTTAATTTTTCTGATAATTATTGATAAGCAATAAAACTAATAAAATGAGGCATAAAATGGCCTGGAATAAATTTAACTATAATAAACCAGAACTAGATCCTTGGGGGAAAGAGAAGAGTCAAGAAAAAAAAGGTGAAAAAAATAATGAAAGAAAAATAATATTAGATTTAAAAAGGTTTTTATATAATATTAACAATATTATAATCAATAAAACATCTAGTTCTCCAAATATGTTAAAAAAGAAAGTCAATCCATTTTTTTTTATAGTTTTTATACTTTTTTTTGTTTGGTTTTTAAGTGGTTTTTATACAATTAAAGAAGCTGAACGTGGAGTAATTACAAATTTTGGTAAATTTAGTCATTTAGTTCAACCAGGATTGAATTGGAGACCAGTTTTTATTAGTGAAGTAAAAGCAGTCAATGTTGAAAGTGTTCGAGAATTAGCAACATCTGGTATTATGTTAACCTCAGATGAAAATGTAGTACGTGTAGAAATGAACGTACAATACAAAATTACTAATCCTGCTGATTATCTTTTCTCTGTTTTTTATCCTGACGATAGTTTACGTCAAGCAACTGATAGTGCGTTACGTGGGGTTATTGGACATTCAACTATGGATAGAGTTTTAACTGAAGGACGTACTTTAGTACGAAGTGATACTCAAAAAGAAATTGAAGAAACAATTAAACCTTATGCATTAGGAATAACTATATTAGATGTTAATTTTCAAACAGCCAGACCTCCAGAAGAAGTGAAATCATCTTTTGATGATGCTATTGCCGCTCGTGAAAATCGTGAACAATATGTTCGTGAAGCTGAAGCCTATTCAAATGAGGTACAACCAAAAGCACATGGAACAGCACAAAGGATTTTAGAAGAAGCTAAAGCATATTCTTCTCGTATTATTTTAGAAGCTCAAGGAGAAGTAGTGCGTTTTTTAAAAATTTTACCTGAATATAAAAAAAATAAAAAAATGACTCTACAACGTCTTTATATAGAATCAATGGAAAAAATATTAAGTAAAAATAATAAAATTTTTATTGACAAAAAAAATGATTCAAAATTATTTTTATCTTTAAATAATATTTTTAGTGAAGTTGAATTGAATAAAAAATTTTTTGTTAAAAATAAAATTAATACATTGAAAAATAATTCTTATTCTTTAGAAGAAAATAAAAAAGTTAATTCGTTTTCTTCATTGTCGCCAAATATTGTTTCAAAACAACGTTATACAGATTCTATCCGTAATAATATTAAAAATATAGAGAGAAAATAAACATATGAATAAAATTATTATTTGTATATTAAGTTTTTTTCTTCTTCTTTTTTCTTCTTCTTTTTTTATTGTAAAAGAAGGTGAGCGTGGAATTGTACTTCAATTTGGAAAAGTTTTAAAAAACAATCAACAAAAAACTCTTGTATATAATCCTGGTTTACATTTTAAAATTCCATTCATAGAAAACATTAAAATGTTAGATGCGCGTATTCATACTATGGATAACCAAGCAGATCGCTTTGTAACAAAAGAAAAAAAAGATCTTATTGTTGATTCTTATATTAAATGGCGTATTGGTGATTTTGGTCGTTATTATTTATCTACTGGAGGTGGAGATACTTTTCAAGCTGAAGTTTTACTAAAAAGAAAGTTTAGCGATCGATTACGTTCTGAAATAGGACGTCTTAATGTAAAAGAGATTGTAAATGATTCACGAGGAAGGTTGACAACAGATGTTCTTCATTCTTTAAATGAAGGAACTATGAATATAGAAAAAACATCATTAATTAACATTAATAGCATGAAAGCTTTAGGAATTGAAGTAATAGATGTACGTATTAAACAAATTAATTTACCAATAGAAGTATCTGATGCTATATATAATAGAATGAGAGCAGAAAGAGAAGCAGTTGCCAGAAGTCAACGTTCTCAAGGTCAAGAAAAAGCTGAAAAATTACGTGCAAATGCTGATTATAAAGTGTCTATGATATTAGCAGAAGCAAAAAAAGAAGCTTTGATTATAAAAGGTGAAGGAGAAGCAGAAGTAGCTAAATTATTTTCACAAGCTTTTTCTAAAGAATCTGATTTTTATTTTTTTATTCGTAGTTTGCATGCTTATGAGAAAAGTTTTAATAAAAATGATATAATGTTAATTAATTCAGATAATGATTTTTTTAAATATATGGACAAAATATTAAAAAATTAATTCTTACAATGAATTCAATATATAGGTATTTAAAGAATGAAAAAAAACATTGTGATACTTGGTACTCAATGGGGTGATGAAGGTAAAGGAAAGATAGTCGATTTTTTATCCTCAAATAGTTCTTATGTAGTCCGATACCATGGAGGCAATAATGCAGGTCATACTTTAGTTGTAAATAAAAAAAAGATTATTCTTCATTTAATTCCATCAGGATTATTATATCCTAATGTAATTGGAATTATTTCAAATGGAGTAGTAATTTCTCCTTTTGAATTAATTAAAGAAATTAAGATGTTAGAAGAAAATGGTTATTTTATTAATAAACGTCTTTATATTTCTCCATCAGCACCCTTAATTTTACCTTATCATATTCAAATGGACTTAGCTCGAGAAAAAAAATTAGGAAATTATTTACTTGGTACAACAGGTCGTGGGATTGGTCCTGCTTATGAAGATAAAATTGCACGTCGTTCTTTACAAATAGGAGATTTAAAAAATAAAAAAGAATTATCCAGAAAATTAGAAATAATAGTTGATTATTATAATAGTCAATTAGTATCATTTTATAAATGTAAACCAATAGATTATAAAAATATTTTAAAAGATTTATTGGAAATAACAGATTTTATTTATGATATGATTCAGGATACTACTAATATTTTACATCAGGCTATTAAAGATAAAAAAAGAATTATTTTTGAAGGTGCTCAAGGTAGTCTTTTAGATATTGATCATGGGACATATCCATATGTTACTTCTTCTAATAGCACTATAGGTGGGGTAATGACTGGAACAGGTCTGGGACCTAAAAATTTAGATTATATATTAGGAGTAACTAAAGCGTACTCTACAAGAGTAGGACAAGGTCCATTTCCGACTGAATTGTTTAATGATGTAGATCATTATCTTTCTACAACAGGTCAAGAATTTGGATCTACAACTGGTCGTAAAAGACGTACTGGATGGCTTGATGGAGTTGCTTTACGTTATGCAGTTAAAATTAATTCTTTATCTGCATTATGTATAACAAAATTAGATGTTTTAGACAATTTAAAAGAAATAAAAATTTGTACATCTTACAAAAACATTAATTCTTTAGAGAATTACAACAATTTTTCTAATGTTAATTTAAATAATATAATTCCAATATATGAAGTATATCCAGGATGGATGAAAAAAACTTCAGGTATTAAGAATATAGAAGATTTGCCTCAAGAAGCTCGAAACTATATTCATCATATTGAAAAAATAGCAAAAATTCCTGTTGATATTATTTCTACAGGTCCAGATCGTTTAGATACTATTTTAGTAAAAAAATTGTTTTTTTAAATTACAAATTTTTATGTATATTTTGATGTAATTTAAAAAAAATATTAATAATTTTAATTAATTAAATAAATAATTATTTATTTTTTTATAGGTTTAATTTAAATATATATTAAAAAAATATAAGCGGAGAAGTAAATATGGTAGTAGATTCCTACCAAAAAAAAGAAAATAAGAAATATAATAATATTATTCCATGTAAAGAAAAAATTTTATTTTTATTAAAAAATTCTAAAGATTTAATTAATCAAAAAAAAATAGAACTCAAATTTAATATTTATAACCAAGAAGAGAAAATAGCATTACATCATAGATTAAAATTAATGCAACGAAATAATCAAATTATACGTACTTATAATGATTATTACATTACTCTAGAAAATAAAAAAATAGTTCAAGGACAAGTGATTGGCCATAGAGATGGTTACGGTTTTCTTAGGACAGAGAAATTTAAAGATGATATTTGGTTGTCAATAGAACAAATGAAATTATGTATTCATGGAGATATTGTTGTAGCTCATATTATCAAATCTGAGAGAAAAGGAAAAAAAATTGCTAAAGTATTAAAAAGATTGAAACCGAATAAAATTTTAATTATAGGTCAATATTATATAGATAATAAAAAAGACGTTGTTATCCCGAACGATAGTCGATTTAATTTTAAAATATTTATTTCTAAACCAGTTATATTTAGTACAAAAATTTCCATAGGATCTATTGTGGTTGTTAATTTAAAGCAACATTCTATTCAAAAGAATACTCAGATAAAAGGAAGAATAGTTGAAGTTCTTGGAAAAGAAATGGAAACAAATTTGGCTATTAATATAGCATTACGTACACATTGTATTCCTTATTTATGGTCAGAAAAAGCAAAAAAACAATTATCTCAAATAAAAAATACGATTAATAAAAAAGATTTAAAAGACCGCATAGATTTAAGACATATACCATTTTTTACCATTGATGAGGAAGATGCTCGCGATTTTGATGATGCTATTTTTTGTAAAAAAAAAAACAATGGAAAAAATGGATGGATTTTATGGGTAGCAATTGCTGATGTAAGCTATTATATTAAACCTCGTACAGCGTTAGATAAAGACGCTTTAAAAAGAGGAAATTCCATATATTTCCCTTCTTTAGTTATACCTATGTTGCCAGAAAAGATATCTATAGATATTTGTTCTTTAAATCCAAATGTAGAACGTTTGTGCTTAATTTGTGAAATGAATTTATCAAATAAAGGAGAATTACTTGAATATAAACATTATGAGGCAGTAATATGTTCCCATGGACGTTTTACGTACAATGAAATATTTAAAATATGGAATGGTGATCCTGAACTTTGTTTTAAATATAAAAATGTATTGAAATATATTCAAAATTTATCCTCTTTACAAGAAATTTTAAAAAGATATAATATATCTAAAAAAGGTATTTATTTTGAAAATATTGAAACTAAATTTATATTAGATACGCATTTTCGAATTAAAAAAATTTATCAAAATATTCGAAATGATGCGCATAAATTTATTGAATCATGTATGATATTAGCTAATGTAGCTTCAGCTAAATTTATTGAAAAATATCAATTATCTGTTTTATTTCGAAATCATGATTGTCCTAGTAAAGATAGTGTTATTAACTTTCGATCTTTTTTGAAAAGATTTAAATTATCTTTGTTAGGAGGAGAAGTACCAAAATCTATACATTATTCAAATTTTTTAAAAAAGATTATTAATCGTACTGATTATGAAATAATTCAAAATATATTATTACGTTCTATGAAACAAGCAGTATATGATCCAGAAAATCGTGGTCATTTTGGTTTATCTTTATCTAGTTACGTTCATTTCACTTCCCCCATTAGACGTTATCCTGATCTTATAACTCATAGAGTTATTAAAAAATTATTGTTAAAAGAAAAAACAATTTTTCTTAAAGAAAAAAGTTTGTATAAAAGTAATTTATATAATATGAATGAAATGAAAAAAATAGGTATACACTGCTCAATGACAGAAAGACGAGCAGATGAAGCTACTAGAGATGTTATCGATTGGTTAAAATGTGATTTTATGAAAAAGAAAATTGGTAATGTACTTACAGGTGTTATTTCAAATGTGACGACGTTTGGTTTTTTTGTTCGTTTAAACCAATATTTTATTGATGGATTAGTTCGTATAGCATCGTTAAGTGATGATTATTACTATTTTGATTCTATTGGATTAAAATTAATTGGAAAATTTAGTAAAAACACTTATTGTCTTGGTGATATTTTACAGGTAAAAGTTATTGCTGTAAATATTAATGAGCGTAAGATAGAATTGTCTTTGTGTATGTCTAAATAACTTACATTTTTGTGAATAGATCTTAAAAAAAATGAAATTTATTGATTTTTTAGTAAAATTAAAATAAAATATATATAAATATAGTATCTTTTTTTATTAATATTCTTTTTTTTCAAAATAGTAATACTACATTTTAATAAAAAAGACAAAATATCCAAAAGGATTACTTTTAATGCGTCATTATGAAATAATTTTTATGATTCATCCAGACTATAGTGAAAAAGTATCTATAATAATTGATAAATATAAAAAAATGATTCATGATAATCTTGGTATTATACATCGTTTAGAAGATTGGGGTAGACGACAACTATCTTATCCTATTAACAAATTACATAAAGCACATTATATTTTGATGAATATAGAAACTTCTCCTAAAACTATTAATTTATTAGAAACAGATTTTCGATTTAATAATATAGTTATTAGAAATATTATTATGTCTGTAAAAAAAGCAATAAGCGATTTATCACCTGTAATGAAATTAAAAGAAGAGAAAAAAGAAAAAAAATAAATTTATATATTAAATATATTTTTATTAAAAAATTTACATGTTTATTTAAGAGGAAGTTGAAATCATGGCAGCACGCTACTTTCGCCGTCGAAAATTCTGTCGTTTTACTGCAGAAGGAATTCAAGAAATAGACTATAAAGATATTACTATGCTAAAAAATTATATTACAGAAAACGGTAAAATTGTTCCTAGTCGTATCACCGGTACTCGAGCTAAATATCAACGGCAATTGTCTAGAGCTATTAAAAAAGCACGTTATCTTGCATTACTTCCATATACTGATCAGCATCACTAATATTAATTCATTAAGAAAAATATTTAAAAAATTGTAAAACAAATAGAAAATAAGAGAGAAACATAAAAAAATGGAAGTAATTCTTTTATTAAAAATAAAAACATTAGGCAATTCTGGTGAGATAATAAATGTTAAATCTGGTTATGCTAGAAATTTTTTAATTCCTACAGGAAAAGCGATTTTAGCTAATAAAAAGAATATTGAATCTTTTCAGGCTCAGCGTATTAAGTTAGAAAAAGAAAATATTAGTAAATTACGCATTGCTCAATCTCGTGCTGAAAAAATAAAAGAAATAAAATCTATTACAATTCCTTCAAAAGTTGGTAAGGAAGGAAAAATATTTGGTTCAATAGGAATTAGAAATATTATTAAAGAAATGAATTTATTAGGTATTAAAATAAATAAGAAAGAACTTCGATTACCAAATGGAGTATTACGTCATGTAGGAGAGCATAAAGTTTCTTTTCAACCTCATAATGATGTACATGAATCTTTTATAGTAAATATTATTGCAAAAAAATAAATAATGATATTAAAAATAAATTTAATATATACGGTATGTAGTTGAATGTTAAAAAAAGTTTGTAATTTAGCACAAATCGCCGGTCATGCTATTATGGATTGTTATTTTTCTACAAAACAATCAAAAAATATCTTTTATAAGTCAGATAATACTCCGGTAACTGATGCTGACTATAAATCAAATAATATTATAAAAAAGGGATTATCTTTAATTTCTCCGGAAATTCCAATTCTATCTGAAGAACAATCACACAATATTAAAAATTATAAAAATTGGCATACTTATTGGTTAATTGATCCATTAGATGGGACAAAAGAATTTTTAAAAAAAAATGGCGAATTTACAGTAAATATTAGTTTAATTAAGAAAGGTATACCCGTATTAGGCGTAATATATGCTCCTTTTTTTGATATTTTATATTTTTCTAATAAAAAAGAAGCATGGAAAAAAAATAAAAAAAAAGGATATACAAAAAAAATTTCTGTTTCACAAACAAAAAAACTATTGCTTGTTATCAGTCGTTCGCATCCTCATAAAAAATTAGATATTTTTTTAAATCAAATTAATACTAATTATAAAATAAAAAAATTAGGTTCTTCATTAAAATTTTGTTATTTAGCTGAAGGAAAGGTCCAAATATATCCAAGGTTTGGAAATACATTTATTTGGGACACGGCAGCCGGTCATGCTATTCTAACTGCAGCAGGCGGAACAGTAAAGACATGGGATGGAAAAGAATTAAATTATTCATTGTCTCAACGATCGTCTTTAATTAATTCTGGTTTTTTAGCTTCATCTTGATATTTTTATAAAATACTAAAATAGACTTTTATGAACACAATTAAAATTAAAATATTAAATCCAAAAATTAAAAAAAATAAGAATTTATTACCTAAATATGCAACTCCTGGATCTTCTGCTTTAGATCTTAGAGCGAGTATAAAAGAGAAGATAATTTTATCTTCTAAAAAAGTAGTTTTGATACCGTCAGGCATTGCGATACATATTCATAATCCTTATATTACTGCTTTGATTTTACCTCGATCCGGATTAGGTCATAAAAGTGGTATTGTTCTAGGAAATTTAACTGGATTAATTGATTCAGATTATCAAGGTGAATTGATGATATCTTTATGGAATAGAAGTGCGAAAGATTTTTTAGTTTATCCTTATGATAGAATTGCCCAAATAATATTCGTTCCTATCTTAAAACCTAAATTTTCTATAGTTGAAAATTTCGAAAAAGATACTGCTCGTTGTTTAAATGGATTTGGTCATTCAGGTATTTAGTATTATTTTTGAACAAAAAAAGTGTTTTGTCCATGATATTCAATTAATTGTAATGCATATTTTTTAAGTTTTTTTTGTCTTTCAAGATAGTATATAAGATCATTAATCGTAATTATTGAATGAAATTTGTAATTTTTTATATTTTTAAAATTATTTTTTTTATCTAAGTTTGAATAGTTTTTTATTTTTTCTTTTCGATCTAATAAAATAAAAATTGAAGATATTTCACCTTGTTCTTTTTTTATTATTTTAACGGCGCGGTTTATTGAAATACCGGATGTAATAACATCATCTAAAATAATAATTCTTTTTTTCCTTATTTCATTTCCAACTAAATATCCTTTTTCTCCATGTTGTTTTTTTTCTTTTCTATCAAAAGAATATGGAATGTTTAAGTTATATTGATTTTTTAATGCTATAGAAGTAGCTACTACAATAGGGATTCCTTTGTAGGCAGTTCCAAATAACATATCGAATTTAATATTTAAATCAATTATAGCACGGGCATAAATAGAACCAATTTTATTAATATCTTCACCGGTTGATAATAATCCTGAATTAAAAAAATAAGGACTTATTTTGCCAGATTTTAATATAAACTTACCAAAGTTTAAGACTTTTTTTTTAAAATAAATTCAATAAATTCTTTTTTCCATTCCATAAAATTCAGTCCTAGATGTAGTGAAAATTTTTTTATTGATACCTTGAATACTAATGATATTTATTTTTTATATTTTTTTTTATTTTTTATGGCCCCTGCTGGATTTGAACCAGCGACCAAGCGATTATGAGTCGCCTGCTCTAACCACTGAGCTAAGGGGCCAAATATTTTTTTATTATTATACTATAAATGAATTTCTTTTAATAATCTATAGTTCTTTTACTTTTTTTTTAAGTTAAATTTTATTTTTATATCTATTTGACATATGTGTAATTTTTTGATATAAATAAATCTATTCCTCTGTAGTTCAGTTGGTAGAACGGCGGACTGTTAATCCGTATGTCACTGGTTCGAGTCCAGTCAGGGGAGATAAAATAAGATTTATTAATCAGAAATTATTTTTAATTCTTTTGATAAATTTCTTTTTTCTTGTGAAAGTTCAGCATTTTTGATGATATAGTCATCAATTCTGTCTTCATAATCATTTTTCATCATTAAAATTATTTTCTTAATTTCTTCATATTTCATATCTGGAACAATATATTGGTTAAGATTATCAAGTAATAATATTCTTTTTTGATTATCTCTAATTTTTTTTTCAATATCAGATATCTCTCTTTTTATTTTATTTTTTCTTCTAAATTTATGTACAAATTCTAATACATTTTTGAATGTTTTTTTTGTGTTCATTATATTTAACAACCTTTGATAATTATATTTAATATTTTTTAAAAATATGAAAGTGAGGATTAATAATTTCTATTTATTAAAATTTATATGAAAAAAGATACAACCAATTTTTTTAAAAAAAATGAATTAAATTTTTTATTCTATGATTATGAAACTTTTGGAACACATACATCTTTAGATAAACCAGCTCAATTTTCTTCTATTAGAACAAATAAAAACTTAGATATCATTGAGGAACCAAATTGCTTATATTGTTTTCCACCAGATGACTATTTTCCTAATGCATATTCTATTTTAATTACTGGTATTACCCCTTCATATGTAAAGAAAAATGGTCTTAATGAAAATGAATTTTCAAAAAAAATAAATGATATTTTTTCAAAACCTAATACTTGCATTATAGGATATAATAATATTCATTTCGATGACGAAATCACAAGAAATATTTTATATCGTAATTTTTTAGATCCTTATGAATGGAGTTGGAAAAATAACAATTCTCGTTGGGATTTACTAAATATTGCCAGAGCATGTTATGCTTTGCGACCAAGTGGTATAAAATGGCCAAAAAATGAATCTGGATTTCCTATTTTTAATCTTTCAAAATTATCTAAAATTAATGGTATATCACATAGTCACGTTCACGATGCTACTTCAGATGTATATGCTACTATTGAATTAGCAAAATTAATAAAAAAAAAACAACCAAAATTATTTGATTTTTTTTTCAAATATAGAAAAAAAAATGAACTATATAAATTAATCAATGTAAAATCTTTTACTCCAATAATACATGTGTCCAATTATTTTGGATCTCAACGTAATAATATTAGTTGTATATTACCATTATTATGGGATGAACATAATAAAAACATATTGATATCAATTGATTTATTTAAAAATATTAAAAAATTAATTACTTTTTGTAAGATTATGTCTATTGATAACGTTTCAAGTAAAAATTTATTTGATTTAGGAATTATATTAATATATTTAAATCGTTGTCCTATTTTAGCACCAATAGAATCAGTTCGAAAAGAAGATACTAATCGATTAAATTTCAACATTGATTTATATAAAAGGAGAATAAATTTAATAAAGAAAAATTATTTTATAGTAAATTTTATTAAAAAAGTTTTATTAAAAATAAATAGTAATAGTAAACAACATTCTAATGTAGATTTACAAATTTATGATGCCTTTTTTAATTTATATGATAAAAAATTAATAAAAAAAGTTAGCTCAACGGAACCAAGTTTTTTAAATAAAATACAATTAGAGTTTAAGGATATTCGTTTAAAAAAATTATTTTTTCGTTACAAAGCACGTAATTTTTTTTATATATTAAATAAAAATGAGAAGAAAAAATGGTTAAATTATTGTTTAAAAAAATTTAACTTTTTATTTAAAGAAGGATATATAAATGAAATTGAAATTTTGTTAAAAATTTATTCTAACGATGAAAAAAAAATCAGATTACTGCATGATTTATTAAAATATGTTTTTAAGCAATATAAAGATTTATTTTATAAAAATATTAATTTAAATTAATTTCCTGTATTTTTTTAAATTCATATTTTTTTAAAAAAAATAATAATTGTTTAATTTTTTTATTATATTTTGAACATAATAAAATGTTTTTTTTAATTTTTTCCGAACAAAATGTTTTTTTTAATTCATTAGTAATTATTTCTCCTGGATCAATAAAGTTAATTTGATTATAAAAATTTTTTTTAATTTCTATTTTAAGAAAAGAAAAATGTGTGCAACCTAGTATAATTGTGTCAGGTGGAATTGGCAGTAGTATCCATGGATTAAAAATTTTTTTTAATTTTGCATTTGAAATAGATAATTTTCTAATTTTTTTTTCAGCAATTTTTGCAAGTTCATTTGTAGCTATTATTTTTATATTATATCGAAAAGAAGATTGATAGATCATTTTTTTTATATAAGTACTATTAATTGTTCCTTCAGTTGCGATTAAACCAATAATTTTATTTTTTGTTGTTTTAATAGCAGTATTTAAAGTAGGTAAAACTCCTATAATAGGGATATTAAAAAATTTTCTTAAAATAGATAAAGATATTGTACTTGCTGTATTGCACCCTAGTATAACAATTTTAATTGGATAATTTTTTTTTATTATATTAATAATTTTAATCATTCTTTTTATTATAAAATTATCTCTTTTTTTTCCATAAGGAAACGCTTCATTATCTAACATATAAATATAGTGTATATTAGGTAATTCTTTTTTTATATTATTTAATACAGATAATCCACCTATTCCGGAATCAATTATTAGCACTTTTTTTATATATATAATATAAGATTATTGATATTTTAATATAGAAGATTTGTTTATTCATTTTTAAACAAAAATAATTTCATATAATATTCTATTTTTTTTCTATCATTTTTGTTAAACATATCTAGCTTTTCTTCATTGATAATTTTTGTTTGCTGTAATTTCCATTCTTTCCAAGCTACTTTAGATATTTCATTGTATATTTTTTTTCCTAATTTTCCTGGATAAGGAGGATAATCTTGACCTTCAGATTTTTTTTTTAAAAATGTACAAAAAATGATACGATGCATTATATGAATACCTTTTTATCTAAATTTATTTAATATTTTTAAAACTGGTTGCGGCAAACCCATATGGTTATTTTTTTTTATATTATACCAAATTCCTATTTTTTTTGTATTTTTAAAATTTTTATAAAAAGGTAGTTGAATAAGGATTGGTACGATATGTAATACAAAATGACTAAAATGATGCTTAAAATCTTGAATAATATTGTTTTTTTGATATATATCAATTTTTTTTTCCTTTAACCATTTTGCAGCACATATTTCAGTATTAAATCTTGGGAAACAGAATAAGTTATTCCAGATTTTTTTTTCATTTATTTTTTCCATCCAAAATGTATTTTTATGCTTAATTATAATAAACCAAGATTTTTTTTCTAATTTTATTTTTTTATTTTTTTTTAGAGGGTATTGTATCCAATTTTTTTCTGAATATGCTATACATTTTTTTTTTAATGGGCATATATTACATTTTGGTTTTTTTACAGTGCAAATTAAAGCACCGATATCCATTATTCCTTGGTTAAAGTTACCAGTATTATTCATTGGAGTAATAGATTCAATTAATTTCCATAATTTTTTTTCTGTTTTTTTTTCTTTTATAAATCCAATTATACCATAATATCGCATTAAAATTCTTTTTACATTTCCTTCTAGAATAGGAAAAAAATAATTCATAGACAAAGATAATATAGCACCTGCTGTAGATTTTCCAATACCTGGTAATTGAAGGACTTTTACAAATTCTGTCGGGAATTTTTCTTTGTATTTTTCTTTAATGATTTTTGCTGTTTTGTAAATGTTTTCAGCTCTTTTATAGTATCCAAGTCCACTCCATAAATATAAGATATCATCTAATTGAGCATTGTTTAAAGCTTGTATGTTTGGAAAATGTAATATAAATTTTTGAAAATATGGAATTACTGTTTTAACAGTTGTTTGTTGTAACATAATTTCTGATATCCAAACTTTGTATAGTGTTTTATCTTTTTGCCATGGAAGATTTTTTCTTCCGTGTTTGTGATACCAATTAAGTATTAACTGTGAAAAGTTATATATAGTCATTTTAAAGAAGTTTTTTAATTTAGAAAAAAAATAATACAAATATTTTTTTAAATAAAATATAATTATAGTTTATTTTAATTTTTTATATTTTACGAAAAAGTGAATCTATTATGAAAAATAATATTATTATACCTAAATATAATGAAAAAGGTATTTTTTTACGAGAAAATCGTAGTTTTGTATCTAGAAAAGGTCGCATGACGAATGCTCAATTAAATGCTATTTTGCACTATTGGCCTAATTTTGGTATTGATTTTCAATTATATCCATTAAATCTATCATCTATTTTTGATAATTATGCTCCTATTATTTTAGACATTGGTTTTGGATCGGGTGAATCTTTAGTACAATCCGCCATTAATTTTCCTGAAATAAATTTTTTAGGAATAGAAGTATATAAACCAGGAATAGGATCTTGTTTACGTTTAGCTCATTTTTATGGTGTTTATAATTTAAAAATTATTCATCATGATGTTATTGAAGTACTAGATAACATGATTTTAAATCATACTTTATCAAAAGTACAAATTTTTTTTCCAGATCCATGGGATAAAAAACGACATCATAAAAGAAGGTTGATACAATATAGTTTTTTGAAAAATATTTTAAAAAAATTAATTTTCAACGGAATATTACATATTGTTACTGATTCAAAAGAATATAGTTATTATATATTAAATCATATAAAAAATATTGATAATTATACATTTTTGTCAAAAAAAAATAAATTTAGTCAACAAGATCAATTTCGTTCAACTACAAAATTTGAAAGAAAGGCTAATATTTCAGGAAGAAAAGTTTTTGATTTTATGTTTCAATTTCAGAAATACTAATTTTACTAGTCTAAAAAAATTTCTAATAACGAGTTAAGAAATTTTTTACCTTTTTTTGTTGTATTCCAAAAATTGTTTTTTTCTTTTATATATCCTTCTTTTATTGCTTTTTTAATTTTATCTTTTATATAACTTTTATTAATATTAGTTCTTTCTTCAAATTGTTTTTGTGATATAGATTGATATAGTCTAAAAGCGTTCATAAAATATTCTAAACATTTTTCTTCTTTTATAACAATAAATTTTTTTTTTAAATAATTTCCATTAATAAAATGATCAATATTATTTTTAACGGTTCTAATAATATCTCCGTTTTTTTTTGTAATTTTACCATGTGCTCCGGATCCTATTCCTATATAGTCTCCAAAATTCCAATAATTAAGATTATGTTTACATTCATAATTTAATCTTGAATATGAAGATATTTCATATTTATTATATCCTGATTTTTTTAAAAAATTATCTCCTTGCTTTAAAATTTGAAATATAATTTTTTCATTGGGTAAGTTTAGATTTTTTGTATAAAAAATAGTATTAGGTTCTATAGTTAATTGGTACCATGATATATGCGATGGATTGTATTTGGTCGCAATTTTTAAATCTAATAATGCATCATTTAATGATTGGTTTGGCAAACCATACATAAGATCTAAATTAAAATTTATATTAATTTTTTTTATTTCTTCTATTGCTAATATCGCTTCTTTTTTGTCATATGTACGTTCTATTTTTTTTAATAGATCTGAATTAAATGTTTGAATACCGATAGAAAAACGATTAATACCTGAATCTTTATAATTTAAAAAACGTTTATATTCTAATGTTGTTGGATTGGCTTCTATTGTAATTTCTGCTGTATGGGAAATATTTATTCTTTTTTTAATTTCTTTTATTAATTTTTTTATCCCATTACTAGTGAGTAAGCTAGGTGTTCCACCTCCGATAAAAATACTTTTTATTGTTCTTTGGTTTATCAAAATAGCATCTTTTTCTAAATCTTTTAATAAATGTTTAATATATTCTTCTTCTGGAAGAGTGCTTTTTTTGACTTTTGAATAAAAGTTGCAGTATCCACATTTTTTTAAACACCAAGGAATATGTATATATAAGCTAATAGGAGGAAGTTTAAACATAGTAATGTATTTTTATTTTGATAAATTTTAGTGTTTTATACTATTTTTTAAAAATAGAATGTCCGATTCTTATCATATTGCTTTGAAATGATAAAGCTTTTTCGATATCAAAACTTGTACCTAATGATAAAGTGTCAACTGATTTATATTCTTTTTTTAATTGATTAAAAATAATTTGTGCATTTTTATAATCATTATCTTTTTCTACATTTTTTTTTATTATTTCAGGCATAATCATAATCCCACGAAAATTTAGATGCGGCATTAAAGAAATAATATTTGCTAATTTTTTATAATTTTTTATAGATACACCATTTTTATTAATTTCATTAGAAATATTTATTTGCATCAAAACATTCATGGGAATTGAATTTTTTGATCTATGTTTATTTAATAAAATCGCAATTTTTTCTCGATCTATTGTTTGACACCAATCAAAATATTTTGCAATTATTTTGGTTTTTTTAGATTGTACTTTTCCTATAAAATGCCAAATAATATTTTTGTATTTTTTTAATTTTTGAATTTTTTTGATTCCTTCTTGTAAATAATTTTCTCCAAATTCATCTATTCCAGATAGTATTGCTAATTTAATGGTATCAATTTCTTGGTTTTTACTTGCACCTATTATTTTTATTTTTTTATAGGGATAATTATTTTTTTTGAAAAAATTTTTAATATAGTTCTTCACTATTTCAATATTTTCATTTACCTTATTCATATTATATTAATTATTTTAAATTCCTAATAATGAATTATGGTTAAACCAACTTTCTAGTATAATGACAGCTGCAATAGAATGTATATTATTTTTTTGTAGTGCTTTAAAACCATGTTTGTGAAATATTAATGACCTAGCTTCTTTTGTGCTTAAACATTCGTTATGTAAAAAAACAATAATATTAAATTTATATTTTAATAGATAAGCAAATTTTTCTGCTTTTTTTGTTATTTTTTGTTTTGTTCCGTCCATATTTAGTGGAAGCCCTACAACTAAAAATTGAGGCTGCCAATTTTTTAACAATATTTTTATATTATTCCAATTTGGATTTCCATTATGTACAGATAATTTATTTAAAGCTCTGCCTTTTTTAAGAATATTTTCTCCAACTGCAACTCCGATATGTTTTAATCCGAAATCAAAAGCTATTACTATCATTGGATAGTCTCTTTTTATATATTTTTTTTTCAATATAGTTTATTAAATCACCTGTAATGGAAATATTTTTTTTTGATTCGATTTCGCAAATACATGTTGGACTTGTAACATTGATTTCTGTTAATTTATTTCCTATTATATCTAATCCGACAAGAATTAATCCTTTTTTCTTTAAAACTGGACCTAAATAGTTAGCTATTTCCCAATCTTCATTACTCAATTTTTGTACTTTTCCTATTCCACCTGCAGCTAAATTTGCTCTTGTTTCTCCACATTTCGGTATTCTCGCTAAACACCAAGGTATAGGTTTACCATTTATAATAAGAATTCTTTTGTCACCATTTTTTACTTCTGGAAGATAAGTTTGTACCATACAATATTTATTTTCATACTGTGTAAGTGTTTCTATAATAACAGAAAAATTAGGATCATTTTTTTTAATTCGAAAAATGTTTTTCCCTCCCATTTCATCTAATGGTTTTACGATAATATCTTTTTTTTCTTTCCAAAAGTCATATATTTTTAATAATTGTCTTGTTACTAATGTATCTGCAGTAAATTTTGAAAACCATGATATAAATATTTTTTCATTACAATCTCTTAAACTTTTTGGTTTATTGATAACTAATAATCCTTTTTCTTCTGCTCGTTCAAGAATATATGTTGCATAAATAAATTCAGTATTAAATGGAGGATCTTTACGCATGAGAATTACATCTAATTCATTTAATGACATATCCTTTTTTTTAATTATATTAAAATAATTTTTTTCTTTTTTTTGTACTTCTATTATTTTTGCCGTTGCGTATGATTGACCTTTTCTCAAATAAAGATCATTTATTTCTATATAATAAAGTTCATGTTGTCTTGCTTGTGCTTCTAATAGAATAGCAAAACTGGAGTCTTTTTCGATTTTAATAAATTTAATTGAATCCATTACTATTCCAATTTTTAAATTTTGTTTTTTTTTCATATTTTTTTTATTTCAAAATTAATTAAATTTTTTTAAAAATAATTTTATTATTATAAAAAATATATTTTATTGCAATAAAATTAACTATTGAACTACAAAAAGTCATAAGAATGTAAAAAAATTCTTATATTTACCTATTATTTTTTAATGAATATAAATATTTTTAAAAATATATTTATATTCTATTGATTAATTTTTAATCGTATTTAGAACTACAATAATTATCAAATCTAGACCAATGTCCATTAAATGTTAAACAAATTGTTCCAATTGGTCCATTTCGTTGTTTTCCTATTATTATTTCAGCAATACCTTTAAAATCACTATTTTCATGATATATTTCATCTCGATATATAAACATAATTAAATCTGCGTCTTGTTCTAAAGATCCAGATTCACGCAAATCTGAATTTACTGGTCTTTTGTCTGATCTTTGTTCTAAAGAACGATTTAGTTGTGATAAAGCTATAACAGGTACCTGTAATTCCTTTGCTAATGCTTTTAAAGTTCTAGATATTTCAGCAATTTCAAGAGTGCGATTATCAGACAGAGACGGTACTCTCATTAATTGCAAATAATCGACCATAATTAAAGTTAATCCATTATTTTCGCGATAAATACGTCGTGCTCTAGAGCGTACTTCGCTTGGAGTAAGAGCTGAAGAATCATCTATGTAAATGTTCTTTTTTTTAAGCAAAACATTAATTGTACCAGACATTCGAGACCAATCTTCATCATTTAATTGTCCAGTTCTAATACGTGCTTGATTTACTCTAGATAATGAGGCTAACATACGCATCATAATCTGTTCTCCAGGCATTTCTAAACTAAAAATTAATACTGGTTTTTCATATAACATAGCAGCGTTTTCGCATAAATTCATTGCAAAAGTAGTTTTACCCATAGAAGGCCTTGCTGCAATAATAATAAGTTCAGAAGGTTGTAATCCTGATGTTTTTTTATTTAAGTCTTGATATCCTGTATTGATTCCTGTTACCCCATTATTGGGTGATAAAAATAATTTTTCAATACTAGTAACTGTTTCATCAAGAATTTGTTCGATATTCTTAGGTCCAGAGTCTTTTTTAAAACGTTTTTCAGCGATTTTAAAAACACTAGATTCTGCATAATCTAGTAGTTCCTCGCTTTTTCTACCTTGCGTGTCATATCCAGCATTGGCTATTTTATTAGCGACTAGTATCATCTCTCTAACTATTGCTCTTTCTCGTACTATATCAGCATACGCAATAATATTTGCTGTACTAGGAGTATTTTTTGATAATTCAGCTAAATAAGAAAATCTACCTACACTTTCTAATTTTCCTTTTTGTTCTAAAGATTCTGATAATGTAATCAAATCAATAGGATGTCCTGAGTCCAATAATTTTTGCATTTCCTGAAATATCAAACGGTGGGGTTTGCTAAAAAAATCATCTGCTACTACATGTTCTGAAACAGAATCCCATTGTTCGTTATCTAACATTAAACCACCTAGTACTGATTGCTCCGCTTCTAAAGAATGAGGTGGAATTTTTAATCTATTCATTTGATGTAAATATGATTTATTTTTCGCCATATATATTGCATATACCATTATTTAGTAAATCATTGTAAAATTATATTTTAGTATTATAGAAATAGACTATTTACTAACTAATCTAATCGAGATTTCTTTATATTGTTTTATATCTTGTTATATTTTTATTTATTTAGAAATATGTAAAATATTTTTTATTTTTATATTATTATCTTGATGTAATTAATAATTATGTATTTAATTTTTTTTAAAAAATATATACCTTAATATTTTTATTAGTTTATTTTTTGAAAATAATATTCTTGATATTAGGGGAATATTTTTTAGGGGAATATTTTTTTTGATATACTAAATAATGTTTAAATTAATATTTTTATTAGATTTTGCTAAGTTTTATATAAATTTTTATAATTAAAGATATTATATATAAATACATAAAAAAATTTATACTTATAAAATTTTTTTTTAATTTAATTTTATCATAATTTTATACATTTTTTCTGTTTTAAATTTTTTAAAAAAAAATTATAGGATTTTAATTAATCTAATTTATTATATTATTAATAAGACATTATAATATATAAGTTTTTTATTAACTAATAGCATTTTTATTTATATAAATATAGTAGCTTTTAATATTAGAAGTACATAATTATCATGTTTTAAAAATTATTAATGTTTTTTGAATATAAAAAGTTATTTTTTTGTATTTTTGAATTATTTTTTGAAGATTAAGAATTATTTAAAATAGCATATTAATCTATAGGTAAATATTATTTTTTTTCCTATGATTAAATATCTGTAATGTATCCTAAATTTATAAAATTTTTTTTTTATTTAACTTCACAAAAATATATTTTAAAAAAATTTTGATATTTCTAATATTATAGGGAATTACTGATAAAGTAACTTCTATATATTTAGTTTTATAAAATAAGATATTTATAATTTTTTATACTATAAATAATTCAAAATTTCTTAATAATGTGTTTTTTTAAATTTATCAGTGGAGTTTGTATTATGGCAAGCAGAGGTGTAAATAAAGTAATTTTAATTGGTCATTTAGGTCAAGATCCTGAAGTACGTTATATGCCTAATGGTAATGCAGTGGTAAATATGACGCTTGCAACTTCAGAAAACTGGAAAGATAAAAATACTGGTGAAAGCAAAGAAAAAACAGAATGGCATAGAATAGTTTTATTTGGAAAGTTAGCTGAAATTGCTGGGGAATATTTAAGAAAAGGTTCACAAGTATATATTGAAGGATCTCTTCAAACTAGAAAATGGCAGGATCAGAATGGTCTTGAACGTTATACTACAGAAGTAGTAGTTAATATTGGCGGTACAATGCAAATGTTAGGTAATCGTAATTCTAATTCTCAAAATATTATATCAAACGAAAATAATAATATATTAAAAACAAAAGAATTAGAAAGATCTAATTCTTCAAAGAATTTAGAAAAAAATCAAACAAATCAAGAGAAAATTGATTCTGAGGAAATAGATTTTGATGATGAAATACCTTTTTAAAAAATAAAAATATTTATAGCCCCAATTATATTTTGGGGTCTATATAGTATATCTTTTATAAAGATTTTATAAATTTTAATATAATAGAACAAAATTTTTCTTTGTGAGAAATAAATGGGGCGTGTGCAGCTTTTTCTATAACAATAGAACTAGAATCAGGCCATTTTTCATCAAGTATTTTACATATTTTTTTTGAAACTAAAATATCTAATGAACCATATATACGTAAAAATGGAAATTTAAATATATTTTTTTCGTATCTTAAATCAGTCGAAAGAAGTATTTCTAATCCGTTTTTTAATGATTTATTATTTGGTTGTTCTGCATAAGATAATATTTTTTTTAAATAGTTTAAGTCTTTAGGAGGATTTTTTAATCCCATCATTTGTATATATAAAAAATTAATTATAGTTTCATAATAATTTTTTGTTAAATTTTTATAAAAATAAAATATTTTTTCTTTTTCTATTCCAGGCCATTTTTTTTTTTGTAAAACATGGAGAAGATGCTACATTTATTATTCCTAATACACGTTCTGGATATGACATTGCGAATTGATTAGCAATTAATCCTCCTATTGACCATCCTAAAAAAATTGATTTTTTTTTCATATTATTGTATAAAATTGAAGTTATTTCATTTATTTTCATAGGATCTATATGCCTATTTACCCCTATTCCTGGTAAGTCAATTAAATGAAACTTAAATATATTATTTAATTTTTTTATTATAAAAAACCATATTTCTGAATTAAAACCCCATCCATTTAATAAAACAATATTAACATTGCCATTACCAATAGTTTTCCAATAAAATTGTTGCATTTTTTCTCCAAAAGAATATTTTTTATATAGAATATTCTTGTTTTTATTTTAATAAGTTAGTAGTATTATATATAATTAAAATTATAGTTAAATTTAAGTTAATGATTACTATTTCTAAAAATGCTCAAAATCATTTTACTTCACTTTTATCCAAAGAATCTATTGGAACCCAAATACGTGTTTTTATTATTAATCCAGGAACTCATAATGCAGAATGTGGAGTAGCATATTGTGAAAAGAACGAAGTAGAAGAATCTGATATAAAAATAAAATATGAGAATTTCTTTGTTTACGTTGATAAATCTATTATTGGTTTTTTAAAAAATTCTAAAATTGATTTAATAGTAGATAAACTAGGTTCTCATTTAACTTTTAAAGCACCATATGCTACAAAAAACATTTTGCATAAAAATACATCTTCTTTACAAGAAAAATAGAAAATTTTTTGAATATTAGTATAAATCCTCAATTATCAATGCACGGCGGAAAAGTTAATTTAATTAAAATTGATGAAAATCATATGGCTTTAATAAAATTTAGTGGGGGATGTAATGGATGTTCAATGATTGGTTCTACTTTAAAACAAATAGTTGAAAAAAAAATATTATCTTTTTTTCCTGAAATAAAAAAAGTTGTTGATAAGACTGATCATTTTCATGATAAAAATTCCTTTTATTAAAAAAATTTTATAGAAATTTTAAATGAATTTTTTAATAAAAATTATATAAGTCTTAAAATATTACTTTTTAAAAGTATTTATTTTCGACTTATTTTACCTCGTAAATTATTTTTTATTTAAATACGATTTTTTTTAATTAAAAAATTGTGACTGAATAAAAAGTATAATTTAGTCAAATCCGCTTCTATTTTTAAATCGTATCTATGAAAAACGCACACTTTATAAGTGAATTTTCTGTTTTATATCTATTCATATTCGTTTTTCTAATTTACATTTTTTTAAATTTATAACAATGATATTTTTTTCATTCTATATCTAATTCTATTAAAAAATTTATATTTTAAGTAGTATTTTTTATACTAGAAGTACATAAAAATTAGCGCTTTAACAGCACTTAAAAAAATTTTTTCATAATTTTTTTTAGAATTACCTGAATATATTTTTATTATAATAAGTTAAGTTTAAATTTTTTAAGCCTTTAGTTATTTTTTTATTTTTTTATGAAAAATTAAATTTTATCACTTATTCTTAATAATTTTTCTAAGTTATTTGAAGAAAAATCATTTAATTGATTATCATGCAATTTAGTTTTTCTATTTCTTCTATATAAATTATAATTAAAAAAGAGAGTAACTTCCTGAATAGGGTGATAAGCTATAATGAATAACAGATTAAAAAAATTTTTTAATTATCTAATTGTATATCTAATAAAGGCATTTGAGATCCTATTTATTATTATTCGTTTATCTAAATTTTCTAATATAAATTATAAAAAGGAGATAGTATATGCTATATTTTTAGTTTTACAAAGGATGATAAAATTGTCGTATTGATAATAATTATTTTTTATTTCATCTTCTATCGCTCTGCCATTCTATTAGACTCATATTCGATGAATCAATTAATAGACTGTATTCCTTAATAGTAAAATTTGAAATATTTATTTCATAAAAATATAACATATTAGTCAATTATTTTTTGAAAATAACTAAAAATTAGATATATCCATATCGTTATTTTTTATTCCAATTGTACTACCTGTATATAAAATACATATATTTTTCCATTAACAAAAACTTTTTTTTTAATTTAATTATAAATATTTTTTATTACATGCAATTTAATTTATATTTATTATTTTTTTTTAAATAAATCAAAACAACTAATTAGTATTTTTTTAAAAATCTAGATTTTTTTATATCTAAAATTTTTAATAATAAAAAACTCAAATGAGTCTCTATGTGTAATGTACATCATCAATTAGAATTACAAAAAAGACGAACTTTTGCCATTATTTCTCACCCGGATGCTGGAAAAACAACAGTAACTGAAAAAATGCTCCTTTTAGGAAAGGCCATTCGTACTACTGGTACAATCAAAGGTAGAGGAAATGGTAAATATGCCAAATCAGATTGGATGAATATTGAAAAACGTCGTGGAATTTCTGTTACTACATCAGTTATGCAATTTACATATAAAAATATTTTAATAAATTTATTAGATACTCCAGGTCATGAAGACTTTTCAGAGGATACATATCGAATACTTACTGCAGTTGATTGTTGTTTATTAGTTATTGATGCAGCTAAAGGAATAGAAGAGAGAACAAAAAAACTAATGAATGTGACTCGTTTACATAATACTCCTATTATTACTTTTATTAATAAATTAGATCGTGATAGTCTTGAACCAATAGAAATTTTAGATGAAATTGAAAAATATTTAAAGTTAAATTGTACTCCAATCACCTGGCCAATTAGCTGTGGAAAAAGTTTTAAAGGTATTTATCATCTTCATGATAAAATGATTCATTTATATAAAAAAAATATAATTAAAAAATCTAATTTTTTTCATTCTAAATCATTTTGTTGTTTTTTAAATGAACCTTCTTTAAAAGAATATATTGGTAGAGATTTAAATATACAATTTCATGAAGAATTAAAATTAATTACTCATGTATATCCAGAATTTATTAAAAAAAAATTTCTAAAAGGTTATATGACTCCTGTTTTTTTTGGTAGTGCATTAGGTAATTTTGGTATTAATCATATTTTAGAAAGCTTAATAAAGTGGGCTCCTTCTCCGGTTTATCGTCAAACTAATATACGAAAAGTGAAGCCTGAAGAAAAAAAATTAACAGGTTTTATATTTAAAATCCAAGCAAATATGGATTTAAAACATCGCGATCGAATAGCCTTTATGAGAATTGTTTCTGGAAAATATAAAAAAGGTATAAAGTTGAGGCATGTAAGAACAAAAAAAAATATTACTATTTCTGATGCATTTTCTTTTTTAGCTGGTGATAGATTTATAGTAGAAAAAGCATATCCAGGAGATGTAATAGGAATACATAATCATGGCACAATAAAAATTGGAGATACTTTTACAGAAGGAGAAGACATTCAATTTGTTGGTATTCCAAGTTTTGCACCAGAAGTATTTCGAGGTATTGTTCTAAAAAACCCATTACAGCAAAAAAAATTAAAAAAGAGTTTATTTCAATTATCAGAAGAAGGTGCAATACAAGTATTACGTCCTATGATTAATAATAGTATAATTTTAGGTGCTATTGGTGTATTGCAATTTGATGTTGTTATCGAGCGTTTAAATATTGAATATAAAATAGATGCAACATATAGAAAAGTAGATATTTTTATTGCACGTTGGATTAGATCAGAAAATAAAAAAAGTATTTTTGAATTCGTGAATAAAAACAAGTCTTATATAGCTTTAGATAGTTTTAATCAATTAATATATTTAGCACCCAATAAAGCTAATTTAAACATAACTAAAAATCTTTATAATGATATTTTTTTTGATAAAACAAGAGAACAATAAATATACTTGTTTAATTTTTTAGGTATTAATAATGAAACGTGTTTTTTTAATGATTTTAGATTCTTTCGGTATAGGTTCCAGCGCTGATGCGTATAAATTTAATGATATTGGTGCAGATACTTTTGGACATATAGCAAAACAATGTTTTTTAGATAAAGCTAATATAAAACGACAAGGTCCTTTATATATTCCTAATCTAGAAAAATTGGGAATAGTTCAATCCTATTATGCTTCTACAGGAAAATATCCATTAGGATTTAGTAATCAAATAAAAGAAAATAATATTATTGCTAGTTATGGTTTTGCTAGTGAAGTGTCTTCTGGAAAAGATACTACTTCTGGACATTGGGAAATTGCTGGTTCACCTTTTTTAGGAGATTGGTATTATTTCAAAGATAAAAATTGTTCGTTTCCCTTACCATTAACTAAAGAAATTTCAATAAAATTAAAATTACCAGGTTTTCTTGGTAACTGTCATGCTTCTGGAACAGAAATAATAAAAAATTTAGGTGAAGAACATATTAAAACAGGTAAACCTATTTTTTATACTTCATCTGATTCTGTTTTTCAGATAGCGTGTCATGAAACTACATTTGGCTTATCAAAATTATATAAAATATGTAAAACTGTTCGTATGATACTGGATCAAAATAAATATAAAGTAGCTCGAGTTATAGCTAGACCTTTTGTTGGAACAAATAAATTAAATTTTCAAAGAACTAAAAATAGACGGGATTTTTCAGTAAAGCCTTCTTCTCTAACTTTTATGGAAAAATTAATACAAGAGAAGATTGGTAAAGTTATTGGTATAGGAAAAGTCTCAGATATTTATTCAGGAGTAGGAATTAGTAAAAGTATTAAAGCTAATGGGTTGACAGAATTATGTAATGTTACGATTGATCAAATGAAAATAGCTGAAAATAATACTATTGTATTTACTAATTTTGTAGATTTTGATTCAATGTGGGGGCATCGTCGTGATGTTTCAGGATACGCTAAAGGTTTAGAATTTTTTGACGTTAGATTATCACAAATGCTTGATTTAGTAAAAAAGAATGATTTATTTATTTTAACTGCAGATCATGGATGCGATCCTACGTGGAAAGGAACAGATCATACTAGAGAAAATATTCCTATATTAATATATTCTCCAAGTAAAAAAATACGTTTTTTAGGTCATCGAGATACCTTTTCTGATATAGGACAAACTATTGCAAGATATTTTTCTTTGTCTGATATGAAATATGGTAAAAATATGCTTTAACAAAGTTATTTTTTAAAATAAGGAAAAAATTAGTGCCTACACTGCATATTAAAAGTGAAAAAAATGCTTTTTCAAAAATAGTTCTTATGCCTGGTGATCCAATTAGAGCTAGATATATAGCTGAAAACTATTTAGACAATGTTGTTCAAGTGAACGATACTAGATTGATGTTAGCATATACAGGATATTTCAAAAATAAAAGAATTTCTATTATGAGTCATGGAATAGGTATACCTTCTGCATCTCTATACGTAAGAGAGTTGCTTACTGAATATAATGTAAAAAAAATTATTCGTATTGGAACCTGTGGTACTGTTCAAGATTATATAAAATTGCGGGATATCGTAATTAGTATGGGGGCATCAACTGATTCAAAAACTAATAGAATACGTTTTCGCAATCATGATTATGCTGCAATTGCAGATTTTGAGATGATTTTTCATTCTTTTTTAATATCTAAAAAAATGAACTTTAAAGTTCATATTGGTAATTTTTTTACAACAGATTCATTTTACGGAGAAGATGAAGATATGTTAAATATTTTAAAGAAATATAATATTATTGGAGTAGATATGGAGACTGCTGGAATATATTCTGTTGCCTCTGAACTTAACGCTCAAGCTTTATCAATTTGCACTGTTTCTGATCATATTATAAAAAAAGAATCTATTTCATCGGCAGATAGAGAATCTAGTTTTAATGATATGATTAATATTGCCTTAGAAGTTGCATTTTCTTTGTAAATAATTATTTTTTAAAAAAATATACTTTTAAAAAAGTTTACATTAAATTATAAAAAAATTTACCTTAAATTCCTTATGGTGAGAAAGGGATTCGAACCCTTGATACGTTTCCATATACACGCTTTCCAGGCGTGTTCCTTAAGCCTCTCGGACATCTCACCTCTGAAAATTTTTTAAAGAAATAATATTTAAACTTAAAAAACAAATTACGTCAAGTATTAAATTTTACTAAAAAATTTAATACGATTATATAAAAATTTATAAAGATATAAAATTTATTAAAAATGTAGAAAAAATATTGTAAATTAAAATAATAAATAAATTATAGAAACATCACGGTTTACTCTGATAGAATGTGTCTTACTTTAATAAAATTTTTATACCATAAAAAATTTAAATTACATTTTTGTAAATGTAGTATTATAAGTTTTTTTATCTCTTTTATTATATAAGGATGAAATATTTTCATGGAAAATTAATAAAAATATTTTAAGTATACAATTATCGTTAATTTAGAATATTTTAAAAAATTAATTTATTCTATTTTTAGCTTTTTTTTATGTCTTGCTAGCAAAATTGTTCAGCATCGATATTATTAACGAATTATCTTAGTAATAAAAATATGGCAGAAAAAAGAAATATATTTTTAATTGGACCGATGGGAGCTGGTAAAAGTACTATTGGTCGTCATTTATCTCAACAACTCAATATGGATTTTTTTGATTCTGACCAAGAAATTGAGAATCGTACTGGAGCAAATATAAGTTGGGTGTTTGATGTAGAAGGTGAACATGGTTTTCGTAAGAGGGAAGTAAAAATCATTGATGAACTTACAAAAAAACAAGGTATTATTCTTGCTACCGGTGGAGGTTCAGTAAAATTTAAAGAAAATAGAAATATTTTATCAGCTCGTGGTATTGTTGTATATTTAGAAACTACTATTGAAAAACAGTTATTACGTACAAAAAGAGATACCAAGAGACCATTATTACAATCTAATGTTTCTAATCGTACTATTTTAGAAAATTTAGCTCTTGAAAGAAATCCATTATATGAAGAAATAGCAGATTTTAAAATTCAAACTGATAATAAAAGCGCTAAATCTATCACATATCATATAATTAATTTTTTAGATAAAATTTAGTAAAATACTTTAAATAAAACAGTTAATAGAGCATAAATAGTTATGGAAAAGATAAAAGTAGTTTTAGGAAAGCGAAGTTATCCTATTAGCATAGGATCTGGTATTATTCAAGAAGATAATATTTTTTTTCCTTTAAAACCAGGAAATCAAGCTATGTTGATTACCAACAAGACATTAGCTAATCTTTTTAAAGATAAAGTTTTATTTCATCTCAGAAAATCAGGAATAAAAGTAGATCAAGTGATTCTTTCAGATGGAGAACAATTTAAAACATTAAATGAACTAGAAGTAATTATTTCTTCTTTATTAGAAAAAAGACATTCTCGTGATACCACTTTAATTGCGTTAGGAGGAGGTGTAATAGGTGATTTAACTGGATTTGCAGCAGCTATTTACCAGAGAGGTGTAAAATTTATTCAAATTCCTACTACTCTTTTATCTCAAGTAGATGCTTCCGTTGGTGGTAAAACTGGAGTGAACCATGTTCTTGGAAAAAATATGATTGGTTCTTTTTGGCAACCCTCTTCTGTTGTTATTGATATCGATTTTTTAAAAAAATTACCATATAATGAATTAATTTCTGGTATTGCAGAAGTGATCAAGTATGCTATTATTTTTGATGAAAAATTTTTTAATTGGTTAGAAGAAAACATTGAAAATTTATTACTACTTAATGATACATTAATGCCTTATTGTATAAAAAAATGTTGTGAACTTAAAGCAAAAATTATTTCTTTAGATGAAAGAGAAAATAATTTTAGAGCACTTTTAAATTTTGGTCATACCTATGGTCATGCTATTGAAGCTCATTCTGGGTATGGTAACTGGCTACATGGTGAAGCAATTTCAGTAGGTATGGTTATGGCATCTCGTACATCAGAGATGATGGGGTTTTTAAAAAAAGCAGATTATGAAAGAATATTGTCTTTATTAAAAAAGACAGGATTACCTATTAAAGGTCCTAAAAATATGTCTGCTGCATCATATTTGCCATATATGATGCGAGATAAAAAAGTGATTTCAGGAGAAATAAGATTAGTTCTTCCAATTTCTATTGGAAAAGCTAAAATTTATTCTGGAATTGATAAAAACATTATTTTAAATTCTATTAAATATTTTCAATAAATTATGAGTAATAAAAATTAAAATTTAAATAAATAAAATTTTTATTTTATTAATTTATCTACATATTAAATCTATTTTTTTATTTTTGAAAATTTATAAATAAAATTTATTTCTTTTATTTTTAATTGTATAAGAATTTAAAAATAAATTTCATAAATTTAATTTAATATATATATAAAAATATTTTTTTATATTTAATATGCTATTTAAAATGTCTTCTTTCATATATTTTTAATTAAAATAAAATTTTTTGAATGTATTATAAATTATTTGACTACATTTGCTCATTTTTAGAACTAATTAAAAATTAGTTAGAAAGTTTTAAATGTATTTAATATTTATTAAAAATAGGAAAATTTATATGAAAAAATTTTTTTTGGCACCTTCAATTTTATCTGCTGATTTTGCACGTTTAGGAAAAGATACAAAAAAAGTTATAGATGCAGGTGGAGATTGGATACATTTTGATGTGATGGATAATCATTATGTTCCCAATTTAACTATGGGTCCTATGATTTTAAAATCATTACGTGATTATAATATTACCGTTCCAATTGATGTACATTTAATGGTAAAACCTGTAGATAATTTAATCCCCCAATTCGCTAAAGCTGGAGCGAATTTTATTACTTTTCATCCAGAAGCAACAGATCATGTCGATCGCACTTTAAATTTAATTAAAGAGAATGGATGTAAAGCAGGATTAGCTTTTAACCCTTCTACTTCTCTTAATTTTCTTGATTATGTTATGCATAAATTGGATTTAATTTTGTTGATGTCTGTAAACCCTGGATTTAGCAGTCAATCTTTTTTGCCATCTACATTTAATAAATTACGTGAAGTAAGTAAAAAAATTGAACTTAATTCTTCTAATATTCTTTTAGAAGTCGATGGAGGAGTAAAATTGGATAATATTGCTGAAATAGCTTTTTCAGGCGCAAACGTTTTTGTTATTGGTTCTGCACTTTTTGGTCATACTAATTATGATATTATAATAAAAAAAATACGTGAGGAATTAAAATATGTTAACTCAAGATTTATTCATTAATTTTTTATATTTAGGATTACCCTCCAATGAACTCTAAGCCAATATTATTTAGTGCAGTTCAACCTTCTGGAGATTTAACTCTTGGGAATTATATAGGATCAATGCGTCATTGGTCTAAATTTCAAAATATTTATGATTGTATATATTGTATTGCCGATTTACATGCTTTAACTACATTAAATAAAAACTTTTCTTTAAAAAAATCAGTATTAGATACATTAGCGCTATATTTAGCTTGTGGAGTTGATCCTAATAAAAGCATTATTTTTATTCAGTCGCATGTTTATCAACATACTCAATTAAATTGGGTTTTAAGTTGTTTTAGTCAATTTGGTGAATTATCTCGAATGACACAATTTAAAAACAAAAAAAAGATACGAAATAATTGTATTGAAAATATAAACGTTGGACTATTTAATTATCCTATATTAATGTCATCCGATATTTTATTATATGAAACCAATCTAGTTCCAGTAGGACAAGATCAAAAACAACACTTAGAGTTAACTCGGAATATTGCCCATCGTTTTAATTTTTTATATGGAGATATATTTACTTTGCCTGAGCCGCTAATTGATATCAGCGGATCGAAAGTTATGTCTTTGTTAGAACCCAAAAAAAAAATGTCTAAATCAGATATGAATAAAAACAACGTAATTTTTTTATTAGAAGACATTTCTTCTATTTTTTTTAAAATAAAGAATGCCATTACAGATTCGCAAACACCACCTAAAATATATTATGATAAAAAAAGAAAATTAGGTATTTCAAATTTATTAGAAATTCTTTCTGCTATTACAAATAAAGAAATTAATATTTTAGAAAAGGAACTTAATGGTGTAATGTATAGCGAATTTAAAAATATTATTTTTGATAATATATCGCAATTTTTACGTAGATTACAAAAATCTTATTTAAATTATCGAAAAGATGAATCTTATTTAAAAAAAGTTGCTCAGGATGGAGCGATTAAAGCTCGATTAAAATCTGAGAAACTTTTAAAACGAGTTTATTCAATTATGGATATAGATTTATTTTTTAAATAAACCAGAAATGATTAATTTTTCTAGTTTATTTAATTATTTTTTTTAGTAAAATAGTTAAAGATAAAAATCTTATTTTAAGATGATTTTTCAAAAAAAAGCTTATTTTTTATTTTTGTAAAAATCAGAAGGGATAAAAAAAATACTATTCCGTACAATATATTTGAAAAAATTAAAGTTGCGTATAATCCTTTTTTTTCTACAATAGGACTAGTTATCATAAACGTCAGAAGTGTCCCAATTGTTCCGAAAAATAGTATTAAATTTATCAATTTAGAAGATGGTTTCTTTGTTTCTAATGATGCTAAAGTTATAATAATAGTATAAATAGCGCTAGAAAAAAAACCTAATCCAATAATAATAGACTGTAGTGTTAAGTAATTTTTGCTATGAATAAAAGAATACATAAGTATAGAAGAAATACCTGTTAAAAAAACAAACATTCGTTTTAAATTAAAAAATTTAATTATAAAACTGAAGCACCACATACCAATCATATAAGCCATCCAAAAATTACTTACTAAAGTACCAGTTTTTTTTATATTAATATTTATAATTTCAGTGGCATATTGAGGTACCCAAGAGATAAAACTTAATTGTCCTAAAATATATAACAGTGCTGAAATAGATAATAAAATTATATTCATATTATATTTAAATGTTGTTTTGCTTTTTACTTTTTCTTTAGTTTCTGGAAATTTTAAATTTATTGTTAAAATAAAAATAAATAAATAAATTGTTGATATAAATATATAAATCCAATACCATGAAAATTTTTTTTCTAATATGTAAGCAGTAATTATAGGGAATATCATGCCAGACATGCTAAAGAAAGAATCGGTAATTAATAATCTTGACCCTCTCTTTTCACCTGAATATAGATATGTAATAATAAAGGTACCAATAGACATTGTTATTCCGCTTACTAATCCAAGAATAAATATGTTAACAGAAAACGTAAAAATATTATTTGAAAAAATGATACCTAGTATTGCTATTATTGAAAGTAAAAAACCTAATATTAATTGCTTTTTTATTGATATTATGTTCGTTACCCAAGAATTTAATAAAATTGATATTAATATACCTGCATTTAAAAAAGTAAAAACATTACTCATTTTTGATATAGATAAACTAAAATAATTAGCAATATCTCCCATTATCATTCCAGTAACGACAATTAATGCACCTGTAAAAGCGTATGAAAAAAAACTAATCCATGTTAGTCCTATTTGGTTAATATTTTTCATATTTTACCTATTTTATAAAGATTATAATTTAATATATTTTCTATTTTTTTTATTTTTTTTTGAATATATTATTTGTTTATTATGCAAATAATTGTATCAATATGATAGCAAGTATAATAGTTGTTAATTTAACAGAATCTATTCGTATCTTTTTTAATTTGCTGATAAAATAAGTTTAATTTTAATAAAATTTAATGTATATTTTAATTTTATACATGTAACTATTTTAGTTTGTAATTTTTTATTATTTAAGTGAACATATTTTAGGAAATTTAATGATAGCAAAAAAAAAATTAATTACACGAGATAGTTTTGATAAACTAATTTTACCTTTTTACGATCCAGCATCCTTTATTCCAATAAAAGGAAAAGGTAGTCGTATTTGGGATCAACAAGGAAAGGAATATATTGATTTTTCGAGTGGTATTGCTGTGACATCATTAGGTCATTGTCATCCCTTACTAAATAAAATTTTAAGTCAACAGAGTAAAAAATTATGGCATATTAGTAATATTTTTACAAATGAACCAGCTTTACGGTTAGCTAAAAAATTAATTTCTTCTAGTTTTGCATCTCGTGTTTTTTTTGCAAATTCAGGTGCTGAGGCAAATGAAGCTGCATTTAAAATTGCTCGTTATTATTCATCTAAAGTATATCATTTAAAAAAAAATAAAATTATATCTTTCTATAACTCATTTCACGGTCGTACGTTTTTTACTGTTTCTGTAGGTGGACAATCAAAGTATTCTGATTATTTTGGACCAAAACCTCCATCAATTATGCACGCTGTATTTAACAAAATTTCCACTATTAAAGATATTATTGATAATAATACTGCTGCTGTTGTTATGGAACTAATTCAAGGAGAAGGGGGCATCATACCCGCAACGATTCCCTTTGTTCGGGAAATTAGAAAGTTATGTAACAAATATAATGCGCTATTGATTTTTGATGAAGTTCAAACTGGGATAGGTAGAACAGGAAAATTGTATGCATATGAGCATTATAAAGTAAAACCTGATATTTTAACTATTGCAAAATCTTTAGGTGGGGGTTTTCCAATAAGTGCAATGTTGACAACAAATAAAATTATTTCTGTAATTAAACCTGGTATTCACGGTACTACCTATGGGGGAAATCCTCTTGCCTGTTCTGTTGCTGAATCAGTAATGGATATTATCAATACTAAAAAAATTTTATTAGGCGTTGAAAAAAAATTAAAGAAAATACTTTTTGAATTAGAAATCATTAACAAACGTTTTGGATTATTTAAGGAAATACGAGGAAAAGGATTGCTTATTGGAATCGTGTTGCATTCTGAATTTGTTAAAAAAATACATGATATAATTAGATTGGCATTTTTAGAGGGGGTAATTTTTTTAACTGCAGGTCATAATGTTATTCGATTAGCACCTTCCTTAATTATTAGTAAAAAGGATATTACTGAAGGTATGAAACGTTTTTATCGTGCTTTGGAAAAATGTTTATAAAAAATTTAATTAAAAAAAAGTTATATTTTTTAATAGAAGGAATATAATATACTTATATTATTTTTATATCTATTATGCATTAATAATTTAAAGATAATTTAATTCCTAATCAAATTTTAATAAATTATACATATTAATGTATTGTTTTATTATTTCTTTTTATTAATAATTATTAACTTTTTATTTTTAACATATAAATAGTATAACAATTAAATAATTTTATTTTTTATATTTTAAATAATTTCAAATAAATTTTTTAATATATTAAGTAAATTTATTATTTTTATATTTTTTTCGGGGTAATACATGATTTTTTTTCTATTGAAAAGAATTTTATTATTATATTTAATTTTTTTTATTCCAATATCGTTTTCAGAAAACCTGCCTTTTTTAAACATTCAATCATATTCAGAAAAAAAAGAATTTTTTAAAAATGATAATGAAAAAGTAGGATACTCTTTAGGAGTATCTTTAGGTGATTATGTAAATCAATCTTTTCAAAGACAAAAAGATATAGGAATAAAATTAGATAAGAAAAGTATTTTATTGGGAGTAAAAGATGCTATTTCAGGTGATTTAAAGTTATCAAAACACGAGATTTCTATGATTCTAAAAAAATTAGAAGACAAAATAAAACGTATTACAGAAATTCAAATTAAAAAAAATGAAAAAGAAAATTTAGTTCAAGGACAATTATATATGAAAAAATTTTCTGAAGTAGAAGGAGTAAATAAAACACCTAGTGGTCTTTTATATGTTATTGAAAAAATAGGAGATGGACAAGAAGAAGTTAATAATAATACAGAAATTACTGTACATTATAAAGGATCTTTAATCAATGGTATAGAATTTGATAATTCTTATAAAAGAGGTCAGCCAATAAAAATAATGTTAAAAGATGTTATATTAGGTTGGCAAGAAGGTTTAAAATATATCAAAAAAGGTGGTAAAATAAAATTAATTATACCTCCAGAATTAGGATATGGAAATAATAAAATTAATGGAATTCCAGGAAATTCTACTTTGATTTTTGATATAGAACTGTTAGATATAAAAAATATTTCAAATTAATCTTCTTTGAATATCATCATAAATAATATATATCGAATTTAATATTTAGAAAAAGATATTTTAAAATGAATTATACAATTTTAGTTACCGGTTCCGCTTATGGAACACAAAATGCTAGTACAGCTTTCTTATTTTGTGAATCTTTAATAAAAATGTATCATACATTAAATAGCATTTTTTTTTATTTTGATGGAGTTTTAAATGCAAATAATTTTAATCAAACACCTATTGATGAATTTGATTTAGTTAGAGGATGGCAAAAATTACATGAAAAATATAAGGTAAAATTATATGTTTGTATTAGTGCAGCTCTAAGAAGAGGCGTTGTTGAAGATGAAGAATTATTAAAAAAAAATTTTAAAAAAGGCAATCTTGCTTCTTTTTTTCAGTTAAGTGGATTAATAGAATTAGCTAATTCTATAAAACTGTCTGATCGTATAATACAATTTTAATATAATATAATTTATTCCAATGAAAAAAATTGCTTTTGTTTTTTCTCATTCCCCTCATGGGACCAGTTTTGGAAAAGAAGGTTTAGACGCTATTTTGGGGGTTTCTTCGATTATAAAAAAAATTAGTTTGTTTTTTATTGGAGATGGGGTTTTACAACTTTTAAAAAGTTCTGGATCAGAAAATATTTTAGTACGTAATTATACAGCGTCCTTTTGTATTTTACCTATTTTTGGAATTGATAATTTTTATTGTTGTGCATCATCATTGATTGATAGAGGTTTATATTTTCATGATCAATTTATATTAAAAGTAAATATATTAAGTCAAGATTTTTTACGTTTAAAATTAGATGATCATGATGCCATAATTAATATTTAAGGTATACGAATATGTTACATACTTTAATAAATTCTCCTTTCAAAACTGATATTTCTCTTTTTTTAAAAATGTTAAAAAAAAAGATGATTTTTTAGCTCTACAAGATGGTGTTTTAATTGCATTAATTGATAATATTTTTTTAGAAAAAATAATTCTTTCTTCATCAAATCTTTATGTGATAAAAGAAGATGTATATGCTAGAGGTTTGCAAAAGAACATTTCTAGTCATTTTACTTTAATCAATTATATCCATTTTGTTTCGCTGACATTAAAACATAGACAACAAATGAGCTGGTAAAATATATTTATTTGTTTCTTGATTTATATATCCACTCCTCAAATTCTACATGATACAATATGACCTCAATTTTTTACATTATCTTAATATCATCATTCATATTACTTATAATAAATAAGGAGATTTTTAGATATGTCAACAGTTAATCAGTTGGTTCGTAAACCTCGTTTACGTAAAACAGTTAAAACCAACGTTCCTGCTTTAGAAAGCAGTCCGCAGAAAAGAGGAGTTTGTACTCGAGTATATACTACTACTCCCAAAAAGCCCAACTCAGCATTACGTAAAGTTTGTCGAGTAAGATTAACAAATGGTTTTGAAGTAACTGCTTATATTGGTGGAGAAGGACATAATTTGCAAGAACACTCAGTTGTTTTAATACGTGGTGGTCGAGTAAAAGATTTACCTGGAGTTCGTTATCATATTGTTAGAGGATCTTTAGATTGTGCTGGCGTGAAAGAGCGCAAAAAAGGACGTTCTAAATATGGTGTTAAAAGAATAAAAGTTTAATTCTATCTAAAAAAATAAATTTTTTATTTAATTAATGGAGTTTTTTTATGCCTCGTCGTCGTATTATTAGTACTCGTAAAATTTTACCAGATCCAAAGTTTTCTTCTGAATTATTAGCTAAATTTATTAATATTTTAATGATAAATGGAAAAAAATCTATTGCTGAAGCTATTGTTTATAGTGCATTAAAAAATTTATCTAAACGAACAGAGAAAAAAGAGTTAGAAGCATTTGAAATTGCTTTAGAAAATGTTCGTCCAGCAGTAGAAGTAAAATCTCGTCGTGTTGGTGGTTCAACATATCAGGTTCCAGTTGAAGTGCGACCAGTTCGTCGTAACGCGTTAGCTATGAGATGGATTGTTGATTCTGCACGTAAAAGAGCTGATAAATCAATGGCACTACGTTTATCAAACGAGTTATGTGATGCTGTTGAAAATAAAGGTGCATCTGTTAAAAAAAGAGAAGAAGTACATCGTATGGCTGAAGCTAATAAAGCTTTTGCTCATTATCGCTGGTGATTATTTTCAGGATATTTTCTAAAATATTTAATATTGAATTAATCATTTTATTTGACTTATACGTTGATACATTTAAAAATCTAAAGATGAGAAAATAATTATGTCTCGTATAACACCTATTTCTCAATACCGTAATATTGGAATTAGTGCTCATATAGATGCAGGGAAAACAACTACTACTGAAAGAATCTTATTTTATACTGGTATTAATCATAAAATTGGTGAAGTTCATGATGGTGCTGCAACTATGGATTGGATGGAACAAGAGCAAGAAAGAGGGATTACTATCACTTCTGCTGCTACTACTACTTTTTGGAGTGGTATGGCTAAACAGTTTTTACCTCATAGGATTAATATTATTGATACACCTGGACATGTTGACTTTACTATAGAAGTTGAACGTTCAATGCGCGTATTAGATGGTGCTGTAATGGTTTATTGTGCAGTAGGTGGTGTTCAACCTCAATCAGAAACTGTATGGCGACAGGCAAATAAGTACAATGTTCCTCGTATAGCTTTTATAAATAAAATGGATCGTATGGGTGCGAATTTTTTAAAAGTAGTAAAACAAATTAAAAATCGATTAGGAAGTCATCCCGTACCTCTTCAACTGGCTATTGGTGCAGAAGAAAATTTTCAAGGGGTTATAGATTTAATAAAAATGAAAGCTATTAAGTGGAAAGATTCTGATCAAGGTGCAACTTTTATTTATGATGATATTCCATTTAATATGCGTGAATTATCTGAAAAATGGCATCAAAATTTAATTGAATCAGCTGTTGAATCTAATGAAAATTTAATGGAAAAATATTTAAATGGAATTACATTGTCTGAAAAAGAAATAAAGTTAGCATTACGCAATCGATCTTTAAATAATGAAATTGTACTTATTACTTGTGGATCTGCCTTTAAAAATAAAGGTGTGCAAGCATTATTAGATGCAATAATTGAATATTTACCTGCTCCTAATGATGTTCAAGATATTAAAGGAAATTCAAGTAATCATGATACTACTATTTCTGTTAGATCTTCAAATGATGATGCTCCTTTTTCAGCTTTAGCATTCAAAATTGCTAATGATCCATTTGTAGGCAATTTAACATTTTTTCGAGTATATTCAGGGATAGTCAAATCTGGAGATACTGTTTTTAATTCTGTTAAATCGAAACGTGAAAGATTTGGTAGAATAGTACAAATGCATGCAAATAAAAGAGAAGAAATAAAAGAAGTATATGCAGGAGATATTGCAGCAGCTATTGGTTTAAAGGATGTTACTACTGGAGATACATTATGTGACTTAAATCAACCAATTGTATTAGAACGAATGGAATTTCCAGAACCAGTAATATCTATTTCTGTTGAACCTAAAACTAAAGCAGATCAAGAAAAAATGGGTTTAGCATTAGGTAGATTAGCTAAAGAAGATCCTTCATTCCGAGTTCGAACAGATCAAGAATCTAATCAAACAATCATTTCTGGAATGGGTGAATTACATTTAGAAATAATTGTTGATCGAATGAAACGAGAGTTTAGTGTTGATGCAAATGTTGGAAAACCACAGGTTGCATATCGTGAAACTATTCTTAACAAAGTTATAGATGTTGAAGGAAAACATATTAAACAATCTGGTGGAAGAGGTCAATATGGTCATGTTGTAATAGAATTATTTCCGTTGGAACCAGGAGGAAAAGGATATTTATTTATAAATGACATAAAAGGAGGTGTAATACCTAGTGAGTATATTTCAGCAATTGATAAAGGTATTCAAGAACAATTGAAATATGGCCCTTTAGCTGGATATCCTGTTGTGGATATAGGTGTGCGATTGTATTTCGGTTCATATCATGATGTTGATTCTTCTGAATTAGCGTTTAAATTAGCTGCTTCATTAGCATTTAGGGATGGATTTAAAAAAGCAAAACCAATTCTATTAGAACCTATTATGAAAGTAGAAGTAGAAACACCAGATGATTATATGGGAGATGTTATTGGTGATTTAAATCGTAGAAGAGGTATTATTGAAGGGATGAGTGATTTAGAGAGAGGAAAAATCATTAATGCATGTGTACCTTTATCTGAAATGTTTGGATATGCTACTGATTTACGTTCTCAGACTCAAGGTAGAGCTTCATATTCTATGGAATTTTTAAAATATGTAGAAGCGCCATCTATTATTTCTTCAGCAATTATTGATAAAAAAGAAAAATAATTTAATTTTTTTTAAAAAATTTAATTTTAAAAGGATAAAATAATGTCAAAAGAAAAATTTCAACGTTTAAAACCGCATATAAATGTCGGAACTATAGGTCATGTTGATCATGGAAAAACAACCTTGACAGCAGCGATTACAACTGTATTGTCAAAAAAATATGGTGGTTCTGCACGTGCTTTTGATCAGATAGATAATGCACCAGAAGAAAAAGCAAGAGGTATTACGATTAATACTTCTCATGTAGAATATGACACTGAGTCTAGGCATTATGCACATGTAGATTGTCCGGGTCATGCTGATTATATAAAAAACATGATTACTGGTGCTGCTCAAATGGATGGAGCAATTTTAGTCGTTGCTGCTACCGATGGTCCTATGCCTCAAACTCGAGAACATATTCTGCTTGGCAGACAAGTTGGAGTTCCTTATATTATTGTTTTTTTAAATAAATGTGATATGGTAGATGATGAAGAGTTACTAGAATTAGTTGAAATGGAAGTTCGTGATTTATTAACACAATATGATTTTCCTGGAGACGATACGCCTATTATACGAGGTTCTGCTCTTAAAGCTTTAGAAGGTGATGAACATTGGGAATCAAAAATACTTGATTTATCTAAATTTTTAGATAGTTATATACCCGAACCAAAAAGATTAATTGATCAACCGTTTCTTTTGCCTATAGAAGATGTTTTTTCCATATCAGGAAGAGGAACTGTTGTCACTGGAAGAGTAGAAAAAGGTATCATCAAAGTTGGAGAGGAAGTAGAAATTGTAGGTATTAAAAAAACCACTAAAACTACCTGTACGGGCGTCGAGATGTTTCGAAAATTATTGGATGAAGGTCGTGCTGGAGAAAATGTAGGTGTTTTACTTCGTGGTACGAAACGTGATGAAATTGAAAGAGGTCAAGTACTAGCAAAACCAGGTAGTATTCATCCACATACAACATTTGAGTCTGAAGTTTATGTTCTATCCAAAGAAGAAGGGGGACGTCATACTCCATTTTTTAAGGGATATCGTCCTCAGTTTTATTTTCGAACTACTGATGTAACTGGTTCCATTGAATTACCCGAAGGTGTAGAAATGGTTATGCCAGGAGACAATATTAAAATGACTGTTACTTTAATTCATCCTATTGCTATGGCCGACGGTTTACGATTTGCTATACGTGAAGGCGGTCGTACTGTTGGAGCTGGTGTTGTTGTTAAAGTTTTAGTTTGATTTTTTATACTATATCAGGTTGAATTTATTAAGAAAAGAGTATAAAATGCTCTTTTCTTGATTGATGTTAATCATAAATATAATAAATTTTAGGTGTAAAATGGAAAAATAAAAAAAATTTAAAAAATTTTTATATATAATTTTAAAAAAATCTACAATACTCCTGATATAGGAGTTATATAATATTTATTCATTAGATCTGATCTCTAAAAATTTATATTTTATAGAGAAAAGGTAAAATTTTTATTTTTAAAATAAAATTGGAGTTCTGATATTATGCAGAACCAAAGAATTCGTATTCGTTTAAAAGCTTTTGATCATAGATTAATTGATCAATCAACTACAGAAATTGTTGAAACTGCTAAGAGAACTGGTGCTCAAGTTCGCGGACCAATTCCTTTACCAACTCGTAAAGAACGTTTTACTATTTTAATTTCTCCACATGTAAATAAGGACGCACGTGATCAATACGAAATTCGTACACATAAGAGATTAATCGATATAGTAGAACCTACTGAAAAAACTGTGGATGCGCTTATGCGTCTGGATCTTGCTGCTGGTGTAGATGTTCAAATCAGTCTAGGTTAGTCAGATGTATAGATTACAAGGGTCTAGAAAATGATTGGTTTAATTGGTAAAAAAATAGGCATGACGCGTATTTTTACGAAGGAAGGAAATGCAATTCCTGTGACAGTAATTGAAATACAAGAAAATAGAATAACACAAATTAAAAATATTAAGACTGATAAATATTGTGCTATTCAAGTGACAACTGGTTCAAAAAAATTGAATAGACTTAAAAAATCTCAGTCAGGTCATTTTTTAAAATCAGGTGTTATTCCTGGTCGTGGTTTATGGGAATTTAGAATTCATAATAATGAAGATTTTAAAATTGGTCAGAATATAAAAATTGATATTTTTAATAATATTAAAAAAGTAGATATCACAGGAACTTCAAAAGGAAAGGGATTTTCTGGTACTGTAAAACGTTGGAATTTTAAAACTCAAGATGCAACACATGGTAATTCTTTGTCTCATAGAGTGCCAGGTTCTATCGGTCAGAATCAAACGCCAGGTAGAGTGTTTAAAGGAAAAAAAATGGCAGGGCACTTAGGTAACAATCGTGTTACAATTCAAAATTTAAATATAGTAAATATTGATGAAAATCGTAATTTACTTTTAGTGAAAGGTGCTGTTCCAGGACCTACCGGCAGTGATCTTATCGTCAAACCAGCTGTTAAGATTTAAGGAATAAGGAGTGAAGCATGGAATTAGTGATTAAAGACGTGCAAAGTCTTCTTAGTGTTTCTGAAATCATTTTTGGTCGCGATTTTAATGAAGATTTAGTTCACCAGGTGGTTATTGCTTATTCATCTGCTACTCGTCAAGGTACACGAGCACAAAAAAGTCGTGCCGATGTTTCGGGATCAGGTAAAAAACCATGGAGACAAAAAGGTACTGGTCGTGCACGCGCAGGTTCTTTTAGAAGTCCTATATGGAGATCAGGTGGAGTGACATTTGCCGCAAAACCACAAGAACATACTCAAAAAGTTAATAAAAAAATGTATCGTGGTGCACTAAAAAGCATTTTTTCTGAATTAATACGTCAAAAAAGATTAATTTTATTTGAAAAATTTTCATTAGACTGTCCTAAAACAAGTCTTTTAGTGAAAAAATTAAAAGAAATCAATTTAACTAGCGCGCTTATTTTAATTAAAAATTCAGATAATAATTTGTTTCTTGCATCTAGAAATTTATATTCAGTTGATGTGAAAAATGTATGTTCTATGGATCCAGTCAGTTTAATTGCTTTTGAGAATGTGATTATCACTGTTGAAGCCTTAAAGAAGGTAGAGGAAATTCTTTCATGATTTTTGCAGAACGTTTGTTTAAAGTTTTAATTTCTCCACATATATCTGAAAAATCCTCTATATCTATGGAAAAATTTAATACTGTAGTTTTAAAAGTGTCTAGAAAATCGACTAAACATGAAATTAAATATGCAGTACAAAAATTATTTAATATAGAAGTTGATACTATCAGAACAGTTTATGTGAAAGGAAAAAAAAAGCGTCAATCTAATCGTATTATTTCTAGAAAAGATTGGAAAAAAGCCTATATTAAAGTTAAAAAAGGTCAAAATTTAGATTTTATTGGAAATATAGAGTAGTCGGAGGAAAAACAAATGGCAATTGTTAAATGCAAACCGACATCTCCAGGTCGTCGTCATGTTATTAAAGTTGTAAATAAAGACCTATATAAAGGTAAACCATATTCTTTTCTTTTATCGAAAAAAAGTAAAAGTGGTGGACGAAATAATAATGGTAGAATAACAACGCGTCATATTGGTGGTGGGCATAAAAGAGCATATCGAATAGTAGATTTTAAAAGAAATAAAGATAATATAGAAGCTTCAGTAGAGCGTTTAGAATACGATCCTAATCGTTCATCTAATATTGCTTTAATATTATATAAAGATGGGAAGCGAGATTATATTTTAGCACCTAAAAATTTAAAAGTAGGAGATACTATTTTATCCGGAGTAAATATTCCTATTAAAGTAGGTAATGCTTTACCTATTAAAAACATTCCAGTTGGTTCTTCTATTCATAACGTAGAAATGAAGCCAGGAAAAGGTGGACAAATAGCTCGTTCTGCTGGTAGTTATGTACAATTAGTTGCGTGCGATAAAGATTATGCAACTTTAAGACTTCGATCTGGTGAAATGCGAAAAATTGAATCTAAATGCAGAGCTACTATTGGCGAAGTGGGCAACTCTGAACATATGTTGAAGGTATTAGGTAAGGCAGGAGCATCACGTTGGATAGGAATTCGACCAACTGTTCGTGGTACAGCTATGAATCCTGTTGATCATCCTCATGGAGGTGGTGAAGGAAGAAACTTTGGAAAACATCCTGTAACTCCTTGGGGAGTGCAAACTAAGGGTAAAAAAACTCGCAAAAACAAGCGCACTGAAAAATTTATTTTACGTCATCGTCATAAATAACTTTAGAGGATAATTCATGCCCCGTTCTCTTAAAAAAGGACCCTTTATTGATTTAAGTTTATTAAAAAAAGTTGAAAAATCAGTTAAAAAAAATGATAAAAAACCTTTAAAAACTTGGTCAAGACGTTCAACAATATTTCCTAACATGGTAGGTTTAACGATATCTATTCACAACGGACGTCATCATATTCCAATTTTTATTACTGAAGAAATGGTTGGACATAAATTGGGTGAGTTTTCTTTAACTCGCACTTACAGAGGGCATACTGCTGATAAAAAAGTAAAAAAACGTTAGATAAAAAATGAGGAATGCATGAAAACTTTAGCTCAACATCGTCAAGCTCGTTGTTCTGCTCAAAAAATTCGCTTAATAGCAGATTTAATTCGTGGTAAAAAAGTTCCAAAAGCATTGGACATTTTAAGTTTTAACAATAAAAAATCTGCCATTTTAGTTAAAAAAGTACTTGAATCTGCTATAGCAAATGCTGAACATAATGATGGTGCGGATATAGATAAGTTAAAAATAATTCAAATATTTGTTGATGAAGGCTCAACAATGAAAAGAATGATGCCACGTGCTAAAGGACGGGCAGATCGTATTTTAAAACGTACTAGTCATATTACTGTAATTGTGTCTGATCGTTAACATTTTGGAGAAAAAGATAAATGGGTCAAAAAGTACATCCTAATGGTATGCGACTGGGTATAATAAAAAAATGGAATTCTGTATGGTTTGCAAATAGTAAAGATTTTGCTGATCATTTAGATGGTGATTATAGAGTTCGTCAATTTTTGATGAAAAAATTAATTAAAGCATCAATTTCCCGTATTATTATTGAAAGACCAGCTAAAAGCATTCGTGTTACTATTTATACAGCTAGACCAGGCATTGTAATTGGCAAAAAAGGAGAAGATGTAGAAAAATTAAGGATAAAAATTGCACAAATTACTGGTGTTCCAGCTCAAATAAATATTTCTGAAGTACGAAAACCAGAATTAGATGCAAAACTTGTTTCAGAAAGTATTACTTCACAGTTAGAAAGACGAGTCATGTTTCGAAGAGCTATGAAAAGGTCTGTTCAAAATGCTATGAGACAAGGTGCAAAAGGTATTAAAGTGGAAGTTAGCGGTCGATTAGGAGGTGCGGAAATTGCTCGTAGAGAATGGTATAGAGAAGGAAGAGTACCATTGCATACTCTTCGTGCAGATATTGATTATAATATTTCGGAAGCACATACAACATATGGTGTAATAGGCGTAAAAGTGTGGATTTTTAAAGGTGAAATATTAGGTGGAATGTCAACTGTTGAAAATCTAGAAAAACCTTTTGTTTCAACAAAAAAACAACATCGTAAAAATCGCAGGTAGGAGAATTTATTAATGTTACAACCAAAACGCACTAAATTTCGTAAAATGCACAAAGGACGAAATCGCGGACTTTCTATTGGTGGTAAAATTAGTTTTGGCACGTTTGGATTACAAGCAATTGATCGAGGTCGATTGACAGCTAGACAAATTGAATCTGCACGTAGAGCGATAACACGTTGTATTAAAAGACAAGGAAAAGTTTGGATACGTATCTTTCCTGACAAACCTATTACGCAAAAGCCATTAGAAGTTAGAATGGGGAAGGGAAAAGGTAATGTTGAATATTGGGTAGCTTTAGTTCAACCTGGTACAATTCTTTATGAGATGGATGGAGTTTCTGAAGAAGAATCACGTATTGCATTTAAGCTTGCTTCAGCAAAACTACCTGTTAAAACTACTTTTATAACAAAAACGGTGATGTAATGAATGAATTGACAGATTATCGAAAAAAAAACTGCCAAGATCTTAATATAGAACTTCTACAATTATTAAGAGAGCAATTTAATCTTCGTATGCAATCAGCATCTGGAAAATTAAAACAATCACATTTATTACGTAAAGTTAGAAGAAACATTGCACAAGTAAAAACATTGTTAATTCAAAAGGACAAGATAAAATGACAGAGAAAATACGAACTTTACAGGGTCGTGTTAAAAGTAACAAAATGAATAAATCTGCTGTTGTTGCAATCGAACGTTTTGTAAAACATCCAATTTATAGAAAATTTATCAAAAAAACTACAAAATTACATATTCACGATGAGAATAATGAATGTTCTATTGGTGATATAATAGAGATTCGTGAGTCTAGACCAATTTCTAAAACAAAATCTTGGAGTTTAGTAAAAATTATTGAAAAAAACATTTTTTAAAAATTATTTTTAAAAACATGAACAAACTTAGGTCTGCTCATGTTTTCTATTAATGTGTAATAACTAGTGCTATAATATCTTAATTTTTTTAATTAGATAATTATAATTATTCGGAAATTAACAAAGATGATTCAAGAACAAACTATTTTAAATGTAGCCGATAATTCTGGCGCACGTTCCGCTATGTGTATTAAGGTATTAGGTGGTTCTCGTCGTCGATATGCTGGTATTGGTGACATAATTAAAATTACAATAAAAGAAGCTATACCTCGTGGTAAAGTGAAAAAAGGAGAAGTATTAAAAGCTGTCGTTGTTCGAACAAAAAAAGGAGTAAGACGATCTGACGGTTCTGTTATTCGTTTTGACAACAATGCTTGTGTGGTTTTAAATAATAATGAGCAACCTGTCGGTACTCGTATTTTTGGCCCAGTTACTCGTGAACTTAGAACTGAAAAATTCATGAAAATTATTTCTTTAGCTCCTGAAGTTTTATAATACATTTAAATAAGGAGTAAAAAATGGCATTAAAATTGCGTCGTAATGATAAAATTATTATTTTAACAGGAAAAGATAAAGGGAAAAAAGGTGTTATTAAAAATGTTCTATCCTCTAATAAAGTTATTATTAGTGGTTTAAATTTGATTAAAAAGCATCAAAAACCAATTCCAGCTCAAAATAAAATTGGTGGTATTGTTAAAAAGGAAGCGCCTATTCAAATATCAAATATAGCTATTTTTAATCCGGAATCTAATAAAGCAGATCGAATTGGTTTTAGATTTAAAGAAGGAAAAAAAATCCGTTTTTTTAAATCTAATGGAAAAGAAGTTAAATAGTTTTGGAGTAATATAATGTCTACATTATATAATTATTATAAGTCGAAAGTAGTTAAAAATCTTATGATGGAATTAAATTACAAATCTATTATGCAGGTTCCTAAAATCGATAAAATTACTTTAAATATGGGAGTAGGTGCTGCTGCTTCTGATAAAAAAGTATTAGATAATGCTGTTTTAGATTTAACGGCAATATCTGGACAAAAACCTATTATTACTAAAGCGCGAAAATCTGTAGCAGGTTTTAAAATTCGTCAAGATTATCCAATTGGTTGCAAAGTAACATTACGTGGAAAAAGAAAATGGGAATTTTTTGAACGTCTTATTATTATTGCTATTCCCCGAATTCGAGATTTTAGAGGTTTGTCAAGTAACTCTTTTGATGGTAGAGGAAACTATAGTTTAGGAATTCGAGAACAAATTATTTTTCCTGAAATTGATTATGATAAAATTGATCGTGTTCGTGGTTTAGATATTACTATTACTACTACTGCAAAATCTAATCATGCCGCCTATTTGTTACTATCTGCTTTTAATTTTCCTTTTCGTAAAAAAAATAAGGTGATCTAATGGCTAAGCAATCAATGAAAGAACGTGAAATAAAACGTGTAAAATTAGCTAATAAGTTTTATGCACAACGTGTTGCATTAAAAAATATTATTACTAATACTAAATTGTCGGAAGAAGAACGTTGGTCAGCAGTATTAAAATTACAAGTTTTTCCAAGAGATTCTAGTCCATCTCGTCAAAGAAATAGATGTCGTCAAACTGGTCGCCCACATGCTTTTATTCGCAAATTTGGACTTAGTCGTATTAAAGTAAGAGAAGCAGCAATGAAAGGTGAAATCCCTGGTTTAAAAAAAGCAAGTTGGTAATTTTTTTAATTTTGGAGTATTTTAAAAATGAGTATGCAAGATCCAGTCGCAGATATGCTCACTCGCATTCGAAATGGTCAATCAGCAAACAAACGTTCTATTAAAATGCCTTTTTCTAAGTTAAAAAGTTCTATTGTTAAATTATTAAAAGAAGAAGGTTATATTGAAAGTTTTAATATTCAGGGTTCTAAAAAATTAGAGATAGAAGTTATTTTAAAATATTTTAAAGGTAAATCTGTAATAGAAATGATTCAACGTATTAGCAGACCAAGTTTAAGAATATATAAGAAAAAAAACGATTTGCCTAAAGTAATGGCAGGATTAGGAATTGCAATAATTTCTACTTCTCAAGGTGTTATGACAGATTTAACAGCACGTAGTCTTGGTTTGGGTGGTGAAATTATATGCTATGTGGCTTAATGGGGGAAACATGTCTCGTATTGCGAAACGTCCAATTCAAATTTCTTCAGATGTAAAGATTAAATTGAATTTGCAATTAATATCTGTTCAAGGAAAATATGGTCATTTATCACGTACTATTCATGATTCAGTTGAAATACAATATTTAAATGATAAAATAACTTTTTCAGTTCGTGCAGGTTTTTCTAATGCTTGGGCACAAGCAGGCACGTCTAGAGCTCTTGTAAACTCAATGATTATAGGAGTCTCAGAAAAATTTAGTAAAAAATTACAATTTTCTGGTGTAGGATATCGTGTGTCAGTGACTAAGGGAAATATTATTAATATGTCTTTAGGTTATTCGCATCCTATTTGTTATTCTTTGCCTCCTTATGTTGATGTAGAAAATCCATCTCCAACAGAAATTGTAATTAAAGGAATAGATAAACAATTAGTTGGTCAAATTGCCGCCAATTTAAGATCTTATCGTAAACCTGAACCTTATAAAGGAAAGGGTATTCGATATTCAGATGAAATTGTTCGCATAAAAGAGGCTAAGAAAAAGTAAAATGACGTTTTATAAAAATAAAAAAATAATTGCTCGTATGCGTCGATGTGCCAAGACTCGTTTTAAAATTAAGTCATTAGGAGCAACACGATTAGTTGTACATCGAACTTCTCGTCATATGTATGCTCAAATTATTTCGTCTACATCAAAAGTTTTGGCATTTGCATCTACTTTGGAAAAAAAAATTAGCTTGGATTTAAAATATAGTGGTAATAAAGAAGCCGCTAGCATTATCGGAGAAATTATTGCAAAAAGAGCTTTATCAAAAGGAATTTTTAACGTATCTTTTGATCGATCTGGTTTTAAATATCACGGACGCATAAAAATATTAGCAGATTCTGCTCGCAATTTTGGATTAAAGTTTTAAGGTGAAAATATAGAATGGCTTATATAGAAAAAAAAAATAATAATGAATTACAAGAGAAATTAATTACTGTTAATCGTGTTTCAAAAACAGTTAAAGGAGGACGTATATTTTCATTTACTGCTCTAACAGTAGTAGGAAATGGAGAAGGTCGTGTTGGTTTTGGTTATGGAAAAGCACGTGAAGTACCTGCTGCTATTCAGAAAGCGATGGAAAAAGCTAGACGTAATATGATTAAAATACCATTAGTTAACAAAACTTTACAACATGCACTAAAAGGTTCACATACCGGATCTGATGTTTTTATGAAGCCAGCTTCAGATGGAACAGGAATAATTGCAGGAGGAGCTATGCGTGCGGTTTTAGAAGTTGCTGGCGTACATAATGTATTAGCTAAAACTTATGGATCCACTAATCCTATTAATGTGGTTCGTGCAACTATGAATGGATTGATTAATATGAAATCTCCAAAAATGATAGCTGCTAAACGACATAAATTGGTGAAAGATATATTGGGATAAAATTTTTTTATGAAAAAAATTAAGATAACTCAAATCAAAAGTTCAATAGGACGAATACCTAAACATAAAAAAACCTTATTAGGACTTGGCTTGCGTCATATTGGGCATAGTGTAATACATCATGATACGCCTGCAATTAGAGGTATGATAAAAAAAATATCTTATATTTTGAAAATACAAGAGGATTAATGTCATGTATTTAAATACTCTTTCTCCATCTCTTGGAGCCCGAAAACATTCTAAAAGAGTAGGTCGTGGTATTGGTTGTGGTTTTGGAAAAACTGCCGGTCGAGGTCATAAAGGACAAAAGTCTAGATCTGGAGGAATGATAAATCGCGGTTTTGAAGGTGGACAAATGCCGTTATATAGAAGACTACCTAAATTTGGCTTTAATTCTCGAAAAAAAAATATTACAAAAGAAGTACGTTTGTCAGATTTATTAAATTTATCTACTAATATTATTGATTTAAACATTTTAAAACAACAAAAAATTATTAATAAAAATATTAAGTATGTAAAAGTTATCCTTTCAGGGAAAATAGAAGTTCCTTTGATCCTACGTGGTATACATGTAAGTCAAGGTGCGCGTAATGCTATTGAAAATTGTGGTGGAAAAATTGAAGAACAAGCGGTAAATAATGATTAATAAATTAAGATTAAATTTTAAAAATACTCAAAATAAGGGTAAAAGCGAACTTAATCAAAGAATTATCTCTGTAGTTATTGCATTAATTATCTTTCGTATTGGTTCATTTATTCCAATTCCTGGAATTGATACTACAATTTTATCTAAAACATTAAATGATCAAAGTGGCACTATTGTTGAAATGTTTAATATGTTTTCTGGTGGTGCTTTAAGTCGTGCTTCCATTTTTGCATTAGGTATTATGCCATATATTTCATCTTCTATTATTATTCAGTTATTAACTTTATTAATCCCGTCTTTATCTGAAATAAAAAAAGAAGGTGAACTTGGACGTAATAAAATTAATCAATATACAAGATATGTTACTTTAGTTTTAGCATTTTTTCAATCAATTGGTATTATTACAAGTTTACCTAAAATATCAGGTATGCATCAAATAATAATTGATCCTAATTTTTATTTTTATTGTACTGCTGTTATTATTTTGGTTACTGGTACAATGTTTTTAATGTGGTTAGGAGAATTAATTACAGAGTGTGGTATTGGTAATGGTATTTCAATTATTATTTTTATAGGTATAATAGCAAGTTTACCATCAGCTATTGTTCATACAATTGAAAAAACTAGACAAGGTAATTTACATATATTATTATTTTTTTGTATTTTAGCATTAATTTTTTCTGTTGTTTTTTTTGTAGTATTTGTTGAACGAAGTCAAAGAAAAATTATTGTACATTATGCACAACGTCAAAAAGGTCGTCGTATTTACTCTACTCAAAGTACTCATTTGCCTTTAAAATTAAATATGGCTGGTGTTATACCGGCAATATTTGCTTCGAGTGTCGTTTTATTTCCTGCAACAATTATATCTTGGTTCAATTTAGATCAAAAATGGCTTTTTTTAAGAAAATTCTTTTTTTATTTTCAACCAAATCAACCGTTATATTTAATACTATATATTTTTTCAATAATATTTTTCTGTTTTTTTTACACAAGTTTAGTTTTTAATCCTCGTGAAACTGCAGATAATTTAAAAAAATCAGGTGGTTTTATTGCTGGTATTAGACCAGGCGAACAAACAGCTAAATACATTAATAAAATTATGATGAGGTTAACACTTTTTGGATCTTTATATATTACATTTATTTGTTTAATACCTGAATTTATGAGAATTGGTATGAGTGTTCCGTTTCATTTTGGTGGTACATCATTATTGATTGTTGTTGTAGTGATTATGGATTTTATTGCTCAAATTCAAACTTTAATCATGTCTAGTCAATACGAATCTGTATTAAAAAAAGCCAATTTGAATTAAATTTAATAAATTTTTACGAATAATTGAAGGAAAAATAGAGTGAAAGTTAAAGCTTCTGTAAAAGTTCTTTGTCGAAATTGCAAAATAATAAGAAGGCATAATGTTGTCCGGGTTATTTGTAGTAATGATCCTAAACATAAACAACGTCAAGGTTAAAATAGTACTAAAAAAATATGCTCGAATAAAATATTTTATTAAATTTTTTTAATATTTTTTTCAAATAAAACTATTCTATAAATAATTTTTTTATATTAATTTAAAAGGTTTTATAATATGGCTCGTATTGCAGGCATTAATATTCCTCAACATAAGCAAACTTTAATTGCATTAACATCAATATATGGAATTGGTAAAAAACTATCTAAAATAATTTGCTGTAATGCAAATGTTTCTGAAAGTGCTAAGATTTCAGATTTAAAAGAGGAAGAAATCGAACTATTAAGAGAAAATGTTGCAAAATATATTGTTGAAGGTGATTTAAGAAGGGAAAAAACTTTAAATATTAAACGATTAGTTGATTTAAATTGTTATCGTGGTTTACGTCATCGAAGAAGTCTTCCGGTACGTGGACAGAGAACAAAAACTAATGCTCGCACTTGTAAAGGCCCTAGAAAAGCAATAAAAAAATAATTTAGGTAATTTTAATTATGGCAAAAAACTCGGTTGTAAGAACACGTAAACGTGTAAAAAAACAAATTACAGATGGTATTGCTCATATTCATGCTTCGTTTAATAACACTATTGTTACTATTACAGATAGACAAGGGAATTCTTTAGGATGGGCAACTTCTGGAGGATCTGGTTTTCGAGGTTCCCGCAAATCTACTCCCTTTGCTGCACAGATTGCAGCTGAAAGATGTGCTGAAATAGTGAAAGATTATGGTATAAAAAATTTAGAAGTAATGGTTAAAGGACCGGGACCTGGAAGAGAATCTACTATTCGAGCTTTAAATGCTGCTGGTTTTCGTATTACAAATATTACTGATGTAACACCTATTCCACATAATGGTTGCCGTCCTCCTAAAAAGCGTCGTGTTTAAATTTTAGGAAATATTGGAGAATAAAATGGCAAGATATTTAGGCCCTAAATTAAAGTTAAGTCGACGTGAAGGTACTGACTTATTTTTAAAGTCAGGTTTTCGTTCAATAGATTCAAAATGTAAATTAGAACATCCACCTGGACAACATGGTCTTCGAAAACCAAGATTGTCAGATTATGCAATTCAATTGCGTGAAAAGCAAAAAGTTCGTCGTCTTTATGGCATATTAGAACGTCAATTTAGAATATATTATAAAAAAGCATCTCGTTTAAAAGGTAATACTGGAGAGAATTTATTACAAATATTAGAAAGAAGACTCGATAATATAGTTTATAGAATGGGTTTTGGTTGTACTCGTTCTGAATCCAGGCAATTAATTAACCATAAGTCAATTAAAGTAAATAATAATATTGTCAATATTGCTTCATATCAAGTTTCTCCTAATGATTGTGTTTCTGTTCGAGACAAATCTAAAAATCAATCTAGAATAAAAGCTGCTTTAGAACTTGCAGAACAGAGAGAAAAGCCAATTTGGATCGAAGTTGACACAAATAAAATAGAAGGTATTTTTAAAAGATTTCCTGAACGTTCTGATTTATCTGCTGAAATTAACGAACATTTAATTGTTGAACTTTACTCTAAATAAACAATTCAGTGTTCATAGAGAGGATAAAATGCAGAATTCTATCATAGGTTTTTTAAAACCACGTTTAGTGGAAATTGAACAAATTACTACAACTCATACTAGAGTTACTTTAGAACCTTTAGAAAGAGGATTTGGCCATACCTTAGGAAATGCACTTCGTAGGATTCTTCTTTCTTCTATGCCAGGATATGCTGTAACTGAAGTAGAAATTGATGGAGTTTTACACGAGTATAGTACAAAAGAAGGTGTACAAGAAGATATATTAGAGATTTTACTTAATTTAAAGGGTTTGGCAGTAAAGGTATATGGTAAAGATGAAGTTTTTATTTCTTTAAAAAAATCAGGTATTGGTTCTGTTACTGCATCTGATATCACTCATGATGGTGATGTTGAAATTATTAAACCAGATCATTTAATTTGTCATCTTACTAATGAAAATGCTTCTATTCAAATGAGAATTAAAGTACAACGTGGAAGAGGATATATTCCTGCTTCTTCTAGGATTCACATAGAAGATGAATCAAGACCGATAGGTTGTCTATTAGTTGATGCATGTTATAGTCCAATCAATCGAATTTCTTATAATGTAGAGGCAGCCCGAGTTGAACAAAGAACTGATTTAGACAAACTTATTATTGAAATGAAAACAAATGGAACCATAGATCCTGAAGAAGCAATTCGACGTGCTGCTACTATTTTATCAGATCAACTAGAAGCATTTGTTGATTTAAGAGATGTTAGAGAGCCGGAGATAAAAGAAGAAAAACCTGAATTTGAACCTATTTTATTGCGTCCTGTAGATGATTTAGAACTAACTGTTCGTTCTGCAAATTGTCTTAAAGCAGAAGCTATACATTATATTGGTGATTTAGTTCAAAGGACTGAAGTTGAACTTTTAAAAACTCCTAATTTAGGTAAAAAATCATTAACTGAAATTAAAGATATTTTGGCTTCTCGAAATTTGTCTCTGGGTATGAAATTAGAAAAATGGCCTCCATCTAGTATTCTAGAAGAATAGTATTGACATATAATAAATATTATTTTATTTTTTTAAAGGATAGCATGTTATGCGACATCGTAAAATAGGTCGTAAATTTAATTGTAATAGCAGTCATCGTAATGCCATATTTAAAAATATGGCTTGTTCATTAATTCGTAATGAAATCATTAAAACAACGCTAGCAAAAGCAAAAGAATTACGTCGTGTTGTTGAACCTATGATTACTTTATCTAAAATAGATAATGTGGCTCGAAGAAGATTACTATTTTCTCGTATTCGTAATAATGAAATTGTATCTAAGTTATTTAAAAACATAGGTCCTATTTTTTATAACAGAGCAGGTGGTTATACTCGTATACTTAAATGCGGTTTTCGATCTGGAGATAAAGCTCCTATGGCTTATATCGAATTAGTAGATCGTGTTAAAAAAAATGAAGAAATTATTAAAAAATAATATTTATTGCAAAATAAATTCATTTTTTTATAAAAACTACTTATAATATTAAGCAAACGGCAAATTTCCGTTTGCTAATTTTTTTCTTAAATATATTGGTATTATATAAATTTTTAATATTTATATAATTTTGCCAACAGTAAATAAGTTTTTTTTGGAACACATTATTTGTTCAACATTTACAATTTTTTTCCCAGGAAACTGTATTTTTTGAATATTTAATATTTGATCAATCGTATTTATCTGAATTCCATTTTTATTAAAATCAACAATTTCTCCTATATCATATTTTTTTTTATTATTTAATATAATTTTTGCTTCCCATACTCTTATTGCTATTTTGTTTATTATAAAATAGCAAACTGGACGAGGATTAAAAGCACGTATTAATCGATCTAATGTGGATGCTTTTCTATTCCAATTTATTAATCCATCTTTTTTATGTATTTTTTCAGTAAAAGTTGCATATTTTTCGTTTTGTTTTCTTTCAAAAATAATATTTTTGTTGATATTATTTAAAGTTTCCAGCAATCCCTTTACTCCAATTTTAATTAGTTTTAAAGTTAATGTTTCTGCTGTCTCTATAGGTGATATTTTGCATTCAATTGAATATATTATATTTCCAGTATCAATTTTTTCATTCATTTTAATAATACTTATACCTGTTTTTTGATCACCAAATAAGATTGCTGATTGAATGGGAGTAGCTCCTCTCCACCTAGGTAATAATGATGCATGTATATTAATACAATTTTTTGGAAACATTGTTAATATTTCTTTTGGTATTATTTTTCCGTAAGCTACAACTATCATAATATCTGCATTAAAATCCAGTATTTTTTTTTGTGTTGTTTTTTCGTTTAATGTTAATGGTTGAAGAATGGGAATATTTTTTTTTTGAGATAATATTTTTACGGGAGAAAAATGTATTTTTTGACCTCTTCCAGAAGGAAGGTCTGGACGAGTAATTACAGCTACGACTTGATGTGTAGAAATCAATAATGCTTTCAAATATTGTGCGGAAAAATTTGATGTACCAGCGAAAATGATTTTTAGTTTTTTCAATTTTATTATTTCCTTATTTCCCCTTTTTTAAATTTTATTATTTCTTCTTTTGGTTTTATTAATTTTTTTTAATAATCTTTCTTTTTTAAATTTAGAAAGATAATCAATAAATAGTTTGCCTTTTAAGTGATCTATTTCATGTTGTATACAAATAGAAAGAATAGAGTCTGCTTCTATTTCTATTTCTTCCCCTTTAATATTTATAGCTTGTACTTTAATATAATCAAAACGAGGTATAAAAGCACGATAATCTGGAATTGATAAACACCCTTCTTCAATACTTACGTGTCCTCTTTTTTGAATTATTTTTGGATTAATTAGGATTAAGTTGTCGTTTTTTTCAATAATTTTGTTGATTACAATAATTTGTAATTGAATATTTATTTGAGTTGCTGCTAAACCAATACCTTCTTCTTGAATCATTGTATCTATCATATCATTTGCAATTTCGTATATTACTTTATCAATTATTTTAATTGGTTTAGCAACGATTCTTAGTCGTTTATCAGGATAGTGTAATATTTTTAAAACAGACATATATTTAAAGTAAATAATTTAATTTTATATATTAGTATAAACTTTTTTATTATAATTAAAAGTTAACTTTTAGTTCTTTTTATAATTTTTAAAAAAACATGTAATTATTATAAATTAATTTTATTGAATTAAAATTTATGTTGTATTAATTAAGTATGAATACAACATTTTATTTTGGAAATATAAAAATTTTTTAAATATATTAATATTAAGTTTTTTTATATAGAATTTTTTATTAAAATGCAGGGTTTTTAAAAATTAATGGAGGATGTAATTTTTTATCGATTAAAAAAATTTAACTAATTGTTCATCAAATATAAATTTTTAATTAAAAAATATTTATAATTCTTTATCTAGTTTAAACAATATATAGTCATCTTATAAAAAAATATTATTTTTTTAATTATCTCAGTTTTAAACTATTTTGCAATTCGTATTTATGTTCAATAGGTATTTATAAAAATAAATTCTAATTGTCGTAATTTTATATTATTTTTAGAATATATAGAAATATTAAAGTTAGATATATAAAAAATAATTATTAAAAAAATTATAGAATTAGCTTTTTAGTAAATTAAATTTTATAGATTTAAAATTAATTATCTTAATACTTTTATTCTATATTTCAGGCAGTAGAGTAGCTTTTTTAAAATTTGAAAAAATTATTATTTTATTTAAAAAATTTTTCTAAATTTGTATAATATTATTTAAAATAAATTTCATTATGAGATGTTTTTAATGAGTACAAATTATTTTTTAAGTTCATTAATTCGATGTATACAAATTTTATATAATAAAAAAATTATTGCATATCCTACTGAATCGATGTTTGGTTTAGGATGTGATCCTTCCAGTAAAAATGCGATTAAAGACTTATTAAATTTAAAAAAAAGAAGTATGAAAAAAGGACTAATATTAGTTGCTTCAAATTATAATCAAATAAAATTATATATTGATGAAGAAAAATTGTCAGTACAACAGAAAAAGAATATGTTTTCTTGTTGGCCTGGACCATTTACATTTGTTGTTCCTGCTAAAATATCTGTTCCATATTGGTTAACTGGTGAATTTAATACTATCGCTGTAAGAATTAGTGCTCATTTAGGTATAATTAAGCTATGTAATATTTTTGGAAAAGCATTAGTATCTACTAGTGCTAATTTTTCAAATTTATCGCCATGTTATACTCGAGAAGAAGTATTTCAAAATTTTGGTAAGGATTTCCCAATATTGTATGGTGATATAGGAAACGAACGTAATCCTTCTAAAATAATTAATATTATTAATGGAAAATTAATTCGTTATGCATAAACTTGAAAAGTTTAATTATGCCCTGTTTGGTAATCCTATTGATCATAGTCAATCTCCTAAGATTCATGATTTTTTTTCAAAACAAACAGGTATTTTACACATCTATAAATCTGTTAATATTCCAATAGGAAAATTTTCTTCATTAGTATCTGTCTTTTTTAAAAAAAATATTCAAGGTGCTAATGTAACAGCTCCATTTAAAAAAGAAGCCTATTTTTTTTCTAATAAATTAACTAAAAGGGCTAAAATTGCTCAATCTGTAAATACATTAAAAAAAATAAACAATAAATATATTTTAGGAGATAATACGGATGGTATAGGATTATTATCTGATTTGCTTAGATTAAAATTTATTAAAAAAAATTTTTCTATATTAATTCTTGGTGCAGGAGGAGCTGTAAAAGGAGTTCTTTTACCACTTTTATCATTAGGATGTTCAGTTTATATTTTAAATAGAACTGTTTTAAATGCTGTGAATTTAGTTGAACAATTTAAAAATTATGGAAAAATATTTTTTTTTCAAGACAAGATTTTTAAAAATAAACACTTTGATTTAGTAATTAATGCTATATCTAGAAATATTGAAAAAAAAATTTTTCTACCATCATCTTTTTTATCTGATAAAACGTTTTTTTATGATATGAATTATGGTTTGAAAAAAACTCCATTTATTAATTGGTGTTCTGGAATAGGAGGAAAATACATTTCTAATGGAATAGGTATGTTAGTATTCCAAGCAGCTTATTCTTTTTTAGAATGGCACAATGTTCTTCCTGATACAGATTATATTATTAATATTTTAAATAAAAAATAGATTAATTAAAATTATAAAAAAATACTAAATATTTTTTCATTTTTATAAAATATATATTTTATATATTATTTTTCTAATATGTAAGAAAATACTTGACTCTTTTTTTTCGATCTGTATTATTTAATACTAATATGTTCTAAATAAATTTAATTTTTAAAACAAAAAAATTTAAATATTAATGTCCCCTTCGTCTAGAGGTCAGGACATCGCCCTTTCACGGCGGCAACAGGGGTTCAAATCCCCTAGGGGACGATAAAAAATTATTTAAAAAATATTGTATACTAATTTAAATTGTTGTGTTATTATTTACAAACATTAAAAAAATGTGTTTTTTAAAAAGCTCTTTAAAAATTCGGAAAACAAGTATATAAATTATATTTTAAAAAACACCTGTGGGTTGTAAGGTTAAGCAAATAAGCGTACATGGTGAATGCCTTGGCAGTCAGAGGCGACGAAGGACGTGCTAATCTGCGAAAAGCGACGGCAAGCTGATATGAAGCACTATAACCGTCGATATCCGAATGGGGAAACCCGGTGCAATTTTTTGCATCATTATTAATTGAATCAAATAAATTAATAAAGCAAACCAAGGGAACTGAAACATCTAAGTACCTTGAGGAAAAGAAATCAACCGAGATTCCCTCAGTAGTGGCGAGCGAAAGGGGAAAAGCCCAGAACTAAAATCAACTATATATTATAGCAGAATGAATTGGAAAATTCAGTGATACAAGGTGATAGCCCTGTATGCGAAATAATTTATTTTGTGGGTTCGAAAAGTAGAGCGGGACACGAGAAATCCTGTTTGAATATGGGGGGACCATCCTCCAAGGCTAAATACTCCTGACTGACCGATAGTGAACTAGTACCGTAAGGGAAAGGCGAAAAGAACCCCGGCGAGGGGAGTGAAAAAGAACCTGAAACCGTGTACGTACAAGCAGTGGAAGCACTAAATTTTTTATTTGTAGTGTGACTGCGTACCTTTTGTATAATGGGTCAGCGACTTGTGCTCTGTAGCAAGGTTAACCGAATAGGGGAGCCGAAGGGAAACCGAGTCCTAAATAGGCGTTAAGTTTCAGGGCACAGACCCGAAACCCGGTGATCTAGCCATGGGCAGGTTGAAGGTTGGGTAAAACCAACTGGAGGACCGAACCGACTGATGTTGAAAAATCAGCGGATGACCTGTGGCTAGGGGTGAAAGGCCAATCAAACCGGGAGATAGCTGGTTCTCCCCGAAAGCTATTTAGGTAGCGCCTCGTGAACTCATCTGCGGGGGTAGAGCACTGTTTCGGTTAGGGGGCCATCCCGGCTTACCAATCCGATGCAAACTCCGAATACCGTAGAATGTTATCACGGGAGACACACAGCGGGTGCTAACGTTCGTTGTGGAAAGGGAAACAACCCAGACCGCCAGCTAAGGTCCCAAAGTCATAGTTAAGTGGGAAACGATGTGGGAAGGCATAAACAGCCAGGATGTTGGCTTAGAAGCAGCCATCATTTAAAGAAAGCGTAATAGCTCACTGGTCAAGTCGGCCTGCGCGGAAGATGTAACGGGGCTCAAACTATGCACCGAAGCTGCGGCAGCAAAAATTTTTTTTTGCTGGGTAGGGGAGCGTTCTGTAAGCCTATGAAGATGTATTGTAAAGTATGTTGGAGGTATCAGAAGTGCGAATGCTGACATGAGTAACGATAAAGCAGGTGAAAAACCTGCTCGCCGAAAAACTAAGGTTTCCTGTCCAACGTTAATCGGGGCAGGGTAAGCCGACCCCTAAGGCGAGGCTGCAAAGCGTAGTCGATGGAAAACAGGTTAATATTCCTGTGCTTGATTTTACTGCGAAGGGAGGACGGAGAAGGTTAGGTTATCCAGGCGACGGTCGTCCTGGTTTAAATGTGTAGGTATGATAATTAGGCAAATCCGATTATCTTTAATCTGAGGCATGATGACGAATCATTAAGGTGATGAAGTAACTAATACCACGCTTCCAAGAAAATTCTCTAAGCATCAGGTAAAATCAAATCGTACCACAAACCGACACAGGTAGTTAGGTAGAGAATACTAAGGCGCTTGAGAGAACCCAGGTGAAGGAACTAGGCAAAATAGTGCCGTAACTTCGGGAGAAGGCACGCTAGTTTTAGGTAGAAAAATTTACTTTTAAAGCCGAAGCTAGTCGAAGATACCAGCTGGCTGCAACTGTTTATTAAAAACACAGCACTGTGCAAACACGAAAGTGGAAGTATACGGTGTGACGCCTGCCCGGTGCCGGAAGGTTAATCGAAGGAGTTAAAGGAAACTTGAAGCTCCGGACTGAAGCCCCGGTAAACGGCGGCCGTAACTATAACGGTCCTAAGGTAGCGAAATTCCTTGTCGGGTAAGTTCCGACCTGCACGAATGGCGTAATGATGGCCAGGCTGTCTCCACCTGGGACTCAGTGAAATTGAAATTGCTGTGAAGATGCAGTATATCCGCGGCAAGACGGAAAGACCCCGTGAACCTTTACTATAGCTTGACACTGAATTCTGAATTTTAATGTGTAGGATAGGTGGGAGGCAATGATATTAAGACGCCAGTTTTAATGGAGCCAAACTTGAAATACCACCCTTTAAAATTCGGTATTCTAACCTAGTGCCGTAATCCGGTTCAGAGACAGTGTCTGGTGGGTAGTTTGACTGGGGCGGTCTCCTCCCAAAGAGTAACGGAGGAGTACGAAGATTGGCTAATTACGGTCGGAAATCGTGAGATTAGTGCAAAGGCATAAGCCAGTTTGACTGTGAGCGTGATAACGCGAGCAGGTGCGAAAGCAGGTCTTAGTGATCCGGTGGTTCTGTATGGAAAGGCCATCGCTCAACGGATAAAAGGTACTCCGGGGATAACAGGCTGATACCGCCCAAGAGTTCATATCGACGGCGGTGTTTGGCACCTCGATGTCGGCTCATCACATCCTGGGGCTGAAGCAGGTCCCAAGGGTATGGCTGTTCGCCATTTAAAGTGGTACGCGAGCTGGGTTTAGAACGTCGTGAGACAGTTCGGTCCCTATCTGCCGTGGGCGTTGGAAGATTGAGGGGATCTGCTTCTAGTACGAGAGGACCGAAGTGGACGTATCACTGGTGTTCGGGTTGTCATGCCAATGGCATTGCCCGGTAGCTAAATACGGAAAAGATAAGTGCTGAACGCATATAAGCACGAAGCTTACCCCAAGATGAATCTTCCCTGAAACAGAAATGTTTACTGAAGGGACGTTGAAGACTACAACGTTAATAGGCTAGGTGTGTAAGCATAGCGATGTGTTGAGCTAACTAGTACTAATGACCCAAGAGGCTTAACCTTACAACACCAGAGGTGTTTTATATAAAAAATATAAAAGCTTGTTTTACTGAATTCTTTGTTGTATTAATATATATATATTATAATAGCATTATTAATGCCTGGTAAAAATAGTGTAGTGGTACCACCTGAATCCATTTCGAACTCAGAAGTGAAACGCTATCACGCCAATGGTAGTACGGGGTCTCCCCGTGTGAGAGTAGGTACTAGCCAGGCAAATACAAAAAAACCCGAATTTTTTCGGGTTTTTTTGTATTTTAAAAAAATCTTAAAAATATAAAGTTGATTATTTTAAATATATCTAAAAATAATTTAACTTTTTAAGTTAGCATAAAAATTTTTTTGTTGGAATAAATATTCTTCGTTTAAAACAAATTACTTTCTAGCTAACAATAGATTTACATGTTAATCTATTAAAAATTTTCTATTATTTTTGATTTTTTATTTTTTTTACCATAAAAATCATTTATAATTTTTTTATTGAGTTTTTTCAATTCAGTATATTTTTTTCATGTGAAGGTAATATAGATGTCCAAGATTAAAGGTAATGTTAAGTGGTTTAATGAGTCTAAAGGGTTTGGTTTTATTACCCCAGAAGATGGAAGTAAAGATGTATTTGTTCACTTCTCAGCTATACAAAGTAATGGGTTTAAAACTTTAGCAGAAGGTCAAAGTGTGGAATTTGAAATTACTGAGGGGGCAAAAGGGCCATCTGCTGCTAATGTTATTAGTTTATAGATTTTATTTTATTTTTTAACTAAAAAATAAAAATCTTTTTTAGTACGGCTCTTCATCGAGCTGTACTATGTAAGATTTAATAAAATTTTTTTATTTTATAAAACCATTCTAACAATATTTATTTTACTGATATCATGATATAACATTTCAATTTGTTCAAAATTCTTTGCGCATATAGTAATTGAAACAGAAAGATAATTTCCTCTATTACTTGATTTGACTTGAGGCGTATAATCTCCAGGAATCTGAATTTGAATGACTTTTATTATTTGATCAATAAGTTCAGGTTGTGCTAAACCAATGATCTTATAAGTAAAAAAACAAGGGAATTTTAACATTTCTCGTAATTTTGTCTTCATTAATTAATCCTGGTTTTATTTTAAATTATATAAATACAATTGTTTTTTTTATCACTATGACATAATATATAAAAATATGCTTAAAAAAAATTGTTTTTTTTAAATGTTGCTATACGAATAGAACTAATATTAGTTATCTTTATTTATAAGTAATATAAAATATAGCACGCAATTTTTTTAAAAAATAGATATAAATATATTTTATTAGTTTAGCATATTGCTTGTATAGAAAATAATAAATTTTTTTTGAATATTTTTATGAGATAATTATGTTAAAAATTTTTAATTCATCAACTTGTAAAAAAGAAAGTTTTATACTTATTAAAAATAAAACAATTAATTTATATGTTTGTGGAGTTACTGTATATGACTTCTGTCATATTGGTCATGCTCGCACTTTTGTTGTTTTTGATTTAATAGTACGTTATTTACGTTTTGTTGGATTTAAAGTTAAATACGTTCGTAATATTACAGATGTTGATGATAAAATTATTTTAAAATCACTAAAAGAAAAAGTTAATATTAATGATTTTACTAATTCTATGATAAGAGAAATGAAACAAGATTTTTTGTTATTAGGTCTGCTTATTCCTGATGAAGAACCACGTGTTACTAATTATATTAGTAAAATTATTAAAATTATTGAAATATTAATATGTAATAGACATGCTTATGTTAGTGATAATGGCGATGTAATTTTTTCAATAAAAAGTGATAAATATTATGGTACTTTATCTGGTCAATACTTAGATACACTCATGTCTGGAAAACGTGCTATTTTCAATAAAATGAAAGAAAACCCATTAGACTTTGTTCTTTGGAAAAAATCTAAAAAAGAAGAAAAAATATTTTGGGAGTCTCCTTGGGGTAAAGGACGTCCCGGTTGGCACATTGAGTGCACAGCTATTACTAATTCTTTTTTTCAAGATGAGATAGATATTCATGGAGGTGGTGCAGATCTTCTTTTTCCTCATCATGAAAATGAAATGTCTCAATCAAGATGTGTAAATAGTAAATTTAAAGTACGATTTTGGATGCATGTGGGATTAGTAATAATAAAAAATCAAAAAATGTCTAAATCTTTAGGTAATTCTTTTTTTTTAAAAGATATTTTATTAAATTATGATCCTGAAGTTTTGCGTTTTTTTTTCTTGTCTACTCATTATAGACATCCCATTTATTATTCTGAAGAGAATTTAAAAAAATCTCAGATATCATTAGAATATTTATATATTACATTATATAATACAAACCCGTTATTTAATTTAGACGATGGTGAAAATGTTTTTGAAGTAGATTTTTACAGCGCTCTTAATAATGATTTTAATACACCTCAAGCATTATCTATTTTATTTAAAATGTGTCGAAAAATTAATTATTTAAAAAGAATAAATACATCTAAATCAAATTTTTTATCTTTTAAATTAAAAAAATTAGGTAATTGTTTAGGTATTTTATTAAAAAAACCAAAAGACTTTCTACAAAAAAAATCATTTTTTGATGAAGAAACTATAAAAAAAATTGAGATGTTAATTAAAAAACGAAATGATGCTAGAAAATCTAATTTATGGGCAAAAGCTGATGAATTACGTAATAAATTAACGAAATTAAATGTCATTTTAGAAGATTTTCCTAATAAAACATTATGGCGACGTAAAAAATAAAATATTTTTTTATACTACTGATTATCATGATATTTTTCACATGCTTCCATCGTATTTTGTAATAATGTTATTACCGTCATTGGACCAACCCCTCCTGGAACAGGTGTAATATAAGATGCTTTTAAATATGCAGAATAAAAATCTACATCACCCACTATAGATCCATTTTTTAATTTATTAATCCCTACGTCTATCACTATAGCACCTTCTTTAATCCAATCTCCGTGTAAAAAATTTGGCCGACCAATTGCTACAATTAACATATCCGCATTTTTAATATGAAATTTTAATTTTTTAGTAAATCTATGTGTAACTGTAGTTGTACATCCTGCTAATAGTAGTTCCATGCTCATAGGTCTACCTACTATATTAGAAGCACCAACCATAACTGCATGTAATCCATGAGTTTCAATTTTTTTATAATTTAGCATTGTCATAATCCCTTTAGGTGTACAAGCTCGTAAATGTGGGTTTCTTTGACATAAAGAGCCAGTATTATAGGGGTGGAAACCATCTACATCTTTCTCGGGTCGAATACTGCTAAAAATTTTATAATAATTTATTTGCTCAGGTAGTGGTAATTGTACTAAAATTCCATCTATATTGATATCGTTATTTAATTTTTCAATTAAATCTAGTATTTTTTTTTCGTTAATGTCGCAAGGGAAATTCCAGTACTGAGAAAAAAAACCTACATTTTTACATGCTAATATTTTTCTTTTTACGTAAATTTCAGAAGCAGGATTATTTCCTATTAGAATTACTGCTAATCCTGGAACTCTTTTTTTATCTTTTTTTCTTTTTTCTACTTTTTTTAAAATTTTAATTTCTATTTTTTTTGCTATTTTATTTCCATTTATAATTATTGCTGCCATTATTTTATAGCTCGTTTTATTTGTTTTATATTTAATAGGATATTAGTATTAATTTAGTTGCATATATATTGTTTTAGTGTTAAATTTTAATTTATTTAATTATGCGTTCTTAGCTCAGCTGGATAGAGCAACGGCCTTCTAAGCCGTAGGTCACAGGTTCGAATCCTGTAGAACGCAAAATAAATATTTTATTCTTTATTAAGAAGTGTCTCTATTTTTTTGTATATATTTAAAATACTTTCTTTTCCATTAATCCGAAAGTATTTTATGTTCTTTTTTTTGGAAATATATTGCGTTAATGAATAAATATTTTCTTCGTAATTTTCTAATCTTTTTTTTACAATATCATTTTTATCATCCTCTCTAATCTGTAATTTTTCTTTTGTTATATCATCTTTTCCTTCTTCTATAGGTGGATTATAATGTATATTATAAATTCTTCCAGATGGAATATGTACTCTTCTTCCACATATTCTTTTTAAAATTAGTTGATGAGGTACAATAAATTCCAAAATATAGTCTATTTTTATTCTGAGATTGAATATATATTCAGCTTGTTTTTTTGTTCTTGGAAAACCATCTAATAAAAAACCATTAATACAATCTTTTTTTTGAATTCTTTTTTTTATTAATTCACATACAATTTCATTGGAAACTAATTCTCCATTTTTTAAAATATTACGTATTTTTTTTCCAATTTCATTATTAATTTGAATGTTTTCTCTTAATATATCTCCTGTTGATATTTTTGGAATGTTGTATTTTTCTGAAATAAGTTTTGCTTGCGTTCCCTTTCCACTAGCTGGAGCACCGATTAAAATAATACGCATAATTATTTTTTAAATAAAATTGTTTGTTATAATAGTCGGATTACTACTATAAAAAAGTAGTAATCATATTTTTTATTGTTCTAAAATTAATTTATTTATTCTAGAAATAAATTGGTGTGGATTTTCTAAACTGCCTTTTTCAGCAAATAATGCTTGATCTAATAGAAAATTAATCCATTCATCAAATTTTTTAGTTTCATTAATTTTGCATATTTTTTTTATCAAATCATGATTTGGATTTATTTCAAATATATATTTTAATTCTGGAACTGCTTGCCCAGCGGCAGTAAATAGTTTTGCCATTTGAGTACTCATTTCATTTGAATCGCTTAAAACAATACATGGAGTATCTGTTAATCGATGTGTTAATCTAATTGATTTAACTTTTTCGCCTAGAGTTGTTTTTGCTTTTTTTAAGAATTCTGTTATTTCTACTGAGGTTTCTTGTTTTTTTTCTTTTTCTTTAATTAATTTATTTAAAGATTCGTCGTCTTTACTAATAGATTGAATTTTTTTTCCTTCAAATTCAGTAATATAATTCATCATCCATTCATCAATTCTATCTGAGAGTAATAATACATCAATATTTTTCTTATTAAATAGTTCTAAATGAGGACTATTTTTTGCAGATGTATAGCTATCTGCAGTAATATAATATATTTTTTCCTGATTTGGATGCATATTAGATATATATTTTTCTAGCGATAATGTTTGTTCAGAAGTATTATTTTGAATTGATGTAAAACGTAAAAGTTTAATAATTGTATTTAAATTTTTGCTATCTTCTGCAGGTCCTTCTTTTAAAACTAATCCAAATTGATTCCAAAATTGTTGATATTTTTTATCATCATTTTTTGCTAATGTTTCAAGCATTTTTAATGATCTTTTTATTAGAGCTTTTTTTAAATTTTGAGTAATTGAATTATCTTGTAATATTTCTCTAGAAACATTTAGAGGTAAATGGTTTGAATCTATTAAGCCTCTTATAAATCGTAAATAGTTTGGAAGAAATTCTTGAGCATTATCCATAATATAAACACGTTTTACATATAATTTTAATCCATATTTATTTTCTCTATTCCAAATATCCCAAGCTGCTTTTTCAGGAATAAATAATAAACTAATATATTCATTAATTCCCTCTACATGATTATGACTCCAAAAAATTGGATTATTTTGGTCATTTGTTAAGTGCTTATAGAAGTCTTGGTATTCTTTTTCACTGATAGAAGATTTATTTTGTATCCATAATGCTGTAGCTTTATTAATTTGTTCCCAAAAATATGTTTTATTTTTTTCGTCATATTTTTGTATTTGAATAGGTACAGTAATATGATCAGAATATTTACTAATTATATTTTGAATTCGCCATAATTCTAAAAATTCTTCTTCTTCCTTTTTTAAAAATAAAGTAATTTCAGTCCCTTTTTGTTTTTTCATTACTGTAGTAATGTTGTATTCTCCTTCTCCCGATGATTCCCATAACACACCTTGATCAGATTTACTGCCAGCTAATCTGGTTCTTACTGATACCTTTCTTGATACAATAAAAGATGAGTAAAAACCAACGCCAAATTCTCCAATAAGTTCATTTTTGATATTATTTTGTTTTTTTTCTAAAGATTTTAAAAATGATTTGGTTCCTGATTTAGCAATAGTACCTAAATTTTCAATTGTATCTTGACGTGTCATTCCAATACCATTATCACTAATAATTATAGTTTTTTGAGATTTATTAATGGATATTTGAATTTTCAGGTTATTATCATTTTCATATAGTTCTGTATTTGATATAGATTGAAATCTTAATTTGTCTATTGCATCTGATGCATTAGATATTAATTCTCTTAAAAATATCTCTTTATTTGAATATAACGAATGAATCATTAGATGCAGTATTTGCTTTACTTCGGACTGAAAGCTATATACTTCTTTTTTTTGTATGTTCATATGTCAAACTCTTTTAAAACTTAATAATGTATTTTTTAAAAAAATAATTTAGTATTTTTTTAGATAACAATAAAATAGACGATATATTTTTTATATTATGTTGAGTAGCCCATATTTATAATGGTATATTTAATCCTGTTGGCATTTTCATGCTTGTAGATATAGAAGACATTTTTTTCTTTTGAACTTCAGATATTCTTCTGGCTGCATCATTAAAAGCGGCAGCTGCTAGATCTTCTAGCATATCTTTATCATCTTTTAGTAAACTTGGATCTACCTCTACACGTTTACAATTGTGTGCACCATTCATTGTGACTTTTACTAACCCAGCACCTGCTTCTCCTGTAACTTCTATTTTAGCTATTTCTTCTTGTATTTTAGCCATTTTTTCTTGCATTTGTTGTGCCTGTTTCATAAGATTTCCTAATCCACTTTTAGTGAACATATTTATTCTCTCTTTTTTATATTTGCATTAATTTTATTTTTGTATTTCTGTAATGGCTTGTAGCAAAATCATTTCTACTCCTATTTTGTGATTAGGTGATAAAAATAAATTTTTCCTCCCATTTAATAGAATTTTATAACATAATTGAATATCATTTCTGCTATTTTTTTCTGCTATTTTTTTTATTTTATTTTCATAATTTTTTATAAATATTTGATTCCATATTTTTGGATAATTTTTCAACATAGCAATATGATGCAAAAAACGTAGCATTTCTATTAATAAATTTTGCCAATCTAATCCTATATTACTTATTTTATTTAATAAACACATCATTTTTTTTGAATCTTTTTCTAATAAATGTTTAGTTAACAAAAAGGCATTTTTTTTACTGGGTATACCTAACATTACAGTAGTAGTTTTTATGGTAATATTATTTTTGCTTAAGCAAATCGCATGTTCTAATAAATTTAATGCATCTCTCATACTACCATAAGCATAAGAAGCTATTAATTCTAAAGCTTCTTCATCAAAATTATTTTTTTCTTTTTTTAAAACATATTTTAAAAAATTAAAAATTTCTTCTTCAGATAAAATATTTAATTTTAAATATAAACAACGAGATATAATAGTTTTAGGTATTTTTTCTATTTCTGTTGTCGCTAAAACAAATTTTATATGTTCAGGAGGCTCTTCTAGAGCTTTAAGGAGCGCATTAAAACTATGTCGAGATAACATATGCACTTCATCAATTAGATATACTTTAAAACGACTTTTAGAAGGAGCATAATAAATATTATCTAAAATTTCTCGAATTTCTTCTACTTTTGTACGCGATGCAGCATCTATTTCTATAAAATCAAGGCAAATTCCCTTTTCTATTTCTTGACAAATAGTACATTTTCTACACGCATTAGATGTAATTCCTTTTTTACAATTTAAACTTTTAGCAATTAAACGTCCAATTGTAGTTTTTCCTGTTCCTCTTGTTCCAGATAACAACCATGCATGATGAATTCGTTTCATTGAAAGGCTATTAGATATAGCTGTAACAATGTTTTTTTGACCAATTATTTCTTTAAACGATTGAGGCCGCCATTTTCTTGCTAGTATTTGATAAATCATATATTATTTTTTTTCCAGAAATGCTATTATGCTATCAATATTTTTTAAAATATGAAAGTACTCTCTTTTTTTATAAAAAATTAGTTGTAAAATGTGTATTTGATCTATAAAATAAATAAAATGTATTTTTCATATAAAAATTAATTTTAAACTGGAGCTTTCTGTTAGTCCCGAACACTGTTGATTTGAAAAATTGGTCAGGTCTGGAAGGAAGCAGCCAAATCAATTGATACAGGTGTTTTGATATGGCTAACAGGATCTCCAAAATTTAATGTATAGATAATTGAAGATTATACATCTTCCAATAATGACCTTTTTTTTCTAATAATTTGTTATGTCGTCCAAACTCTATAATTTTTCCTTTATGTAATACTACAATGATATCTGCTTCAATAATAGTTGATAATCGATGTGCTATAACAATTAATGTTGTATTTTTTCTTATAGAATATAATGTTTTTTGGATTATTTTTTCTGTTCCTGAATCGATATTAGCTGTTGCTTCGTCTAATATAAGTATTTTAGGAGATCGTACTAATATTCTAGCAATTGCTAATAATTGTTTTTGACCAAGAGATAGATTATTTCCTTCTTCTCCTAAAATAGAATACATACCTTTTGGCATTGATTTTACTAGAGAAGCAAGATTAACTGTATTTAATATTTTCCATATTTTTTCTTCGGATATATCTTTTCCTAATGTAATATTAGAAAAGAAAGTATCTGCAAGAACAATAGGATCTTGTTGTATCATTAATATATTTTTCCGCAAAATATTATAATCAATTGAATTAATAGATTTATCATCTAAATATATTCTTCCATTTTTTATAGGATAATATCCCATTAATAAGTTAGCTAAAGTACTTTTTCCGCTTCCTGTTTGTCCTACAAATGCAACAAAACTTTTAGACGGAATATATATATTAATATTATGAAGTATATTTTTTTCATTTTTTTTATATCTAAAACTAAGATTTTTAATATCTATTTTCCCACTTTTTAATTCTTCTTTATTTTTTCCATATTTTTGCTGTGGCGAATTGATAAGAGAAAATATTCTTTCTCCTGCTACTATAGCTTGTTGAAGTATAGATTGTTGAATAGTAATTGAAATTAAGGGTTCATTAAGACGACCAAGATATGTAATAAAAGCATACAACACACCTACTTCAAAAATGTCAACAGAAAAACAACTAAATAAAAAAATAAAGTTACATAGCATGAAAGCTGATATTAAACTCAGCAATGGTCTTAATAAAAAACCATCTAATTTTAATATTTTCATACGCGATAAATAATGTAATTGACTAACATCTTTTATATTTTTTTCAAATCTTATTTGTTGTCTAAATTGTTGAATAACGTTCATTCCATTAATTGTTTCGTTAAATTTATTATTAATATTGGCTACATAATATCGTACATTTCGTAGCAATGGAGTACTATATCGTTGATATATTGACATTAAAATAGCTACTATTGGTATAATGAACACGGCTATGATTGCCATGTGCCATTCAAGAGTAAACATAGCAAATAATATAATTATAATTAAAATTATACTACGAAATAACGTGGGACCAACAGTATCGTATAATTCTTTAATAATTTCAGTATCATTCGTAACTTTTGAGATCATTTGACCAATCGGTTGGGAATCAAATGTAACTATAGGTTGATTTAATGCTGATTTCATTACATCATTACGTAATTTATTAATAATTCCTACAGCTATTTGATTAAATAAAATACTTTGAAAATAATTAAAAAATACTGCTAATATTTGTAGCATTATAAATGCTATGATTATAGATAATATTAATGCTATATCTAGTTCATGTTTAGATAACACCTTATTAATAAAATAACTTATTAAAATAGGTCCTAAAACTTCAGAAATGGCTCCACTTAAGAGTAAAAAAAATGCTAATGTTATTTTTTTTTTCCAAGGTCTTGCATAAATTATTAATCGTTTTAAAATGGGCCAAAATCCTATTAAATGATCCATATTGTAAATTTCTCACCTGTTTTTTTAATTATCCTTAATTTCTTTTTCTATTTGTTGATAATGATACATAGATTTATACCAATTTTCTTCTTTTATTAATTTAGAATGCTTACCTCTTTGAATAATTTTACCTTGATCAATAACTATAGTTTCGTTTGCATAAATTAATGCAGATAAACGATGAGCTACGATAATTAAAGAATGTCCATTTTTTTTCCATTTTTTTAAATTTTTTAGAATAATATTTTCTGTTTTTCCATCTACAGCAGATAAAGCATCATCTAAAATTAATATTTCTGTATTTAATAACAATGCTCGAGCAATAGAAATTCGTTGCTTTTGACCACCAGATAACATCACACCTCTTTCTCCTACTTGAGTTTTATAGCCCTGAGGTAAATCGAGAATGTCCTCATGTATATGAGCTAATTTAGCTACTTGCTCAATTTCTTTTTTAGATGCATTCGGTTTACCTAAAGAAATATTATTAGATATACTATCTGAAAATAAAAATGTAGTTTGATTGACAACTGCTATTTTACTTCGCCAATAATCGATTTTAAGGTCTAATAATGATACTTTTCCATATATTATTTCACCTTGATCAATTTTAAATTGTCGCTGAATTAATTTTAATAGAGTAGTTTTTCCTGATCCTGTAGGCCCACAAATACCTAAAGTATTTCCTGCATCAAGGACAAAAGAAATATTTTTTAAAGATGGTATTTTACTTTTAGGATAGAAAAATAAATCGATATTAACATGTATTTTATTATTATATTTTTTTTCTGTTTTATTTCCATCTTTTATATATAAATCTTTGTTAATAATAGAATAAATTCTATTCCATGCCGCACTTCCTCTTTCGACAATGTTAAACATCCATGCTAAAGCTAGCATTGGCCAAATCATTAGTCCTAAGTACATAATAAAACTAGTTAGTTGACCAATAGTAATAGTATTATTCCAAACTAAATATCCTCCTGATGTAATAGCTAATAAGTTAGAAAATGCCACTGATAAATAAATTACAGGATCAAAGCAAGCATCTATTTTTGCTACTTGCATATTTTTTTTTCCAGTTTCATTGACAATTTTATTAAACTTTTTCAGTTGATTTTTTTCTAATCCAAATGCTCGAATCATGCGAATACTAGTCAATATTTCTTGAGTTTCATTATTTAATAATGAAAAAGCTCCTTGAGCATTACGAAAAGTATTATGTAATTCTTTTCCATATTTTTTTATTAAAATAGCCATAATAGGCATAGGTATAAGTGAAATAATAGTTAATAAAAAACTAATTTGAGTAATCATTACTATTAATACTGATATCCCCATTACAGATGAATCTATGAGAGTTAAAACACCTTCTCCTGCAGCAAATACAACGCGATCTACATCATTAGTAGCTCTAGCTATTAAATCCCCAGTTCGATTTTTTAAAAAAAATATTTCACTTTGTTTGCTAAGGTAAGAGTAAAATTTTACTCTTAGTTCTGTGGCTAATTGGTAAGAGGCGCCAAATAACAAAATTCTCCATAAATAACGTAATATATAAATAATGATTGCAATTAATAGGATAAGTAAAATCCAAGGTAATATTTTTGTACCATACATTTTTTCTTTTATAATTAAATCTATTAAAACACCAATTATTTTAGGTGGTAGTAATTGTAATAATGCTATTATTATCAATAGAAAAATTGATCCTAAATAACGTTTCCATTCTTTAAAAAAATACCATTTTAATTGATTAAACAATCTCACAAAGTAATCCTAAAAATTAAATATTGAGAATATATATTTTAATATTACAGGTTTTTTTATATTTTTGTTTTTTTTATAAGTTAAATATAAATTATGCAAAAATTAATATTTTTAATTTTTTTGTTAAATTTTAAGAAATTCATTTATATTTAAATATATTTTTATGCATTAATCATATAAAATGCTATTTTATAAATTTTATTAACTATTCTAAAAAAATCTTTTAAATAATGTAGAAATATAATGAAAAAAGTATTAATAGTTTTTAGCGGTGGTCAAGATTCAACTACTTGTTTAATACATTACAGTAATATATATGAAGAAGTTCACTGTATTACATTTGATTATAATCAATTACATAAATCTGAAATTGATTCTTCTCGTTTCATAGCGAAACATTTTCAAGTTAAAAAACATGTATTTATAGATATTAAATCTCTTCAAGATCTTTCAATAAGTAGTTTAACAGATAAAAATATTTCTATTCTTGACAGTCATCCATTAAATATTTCTTTACCAAGTACTTTTGTTCCAGGTCGTAATATTTTATTTTTAACTTTGTCTTCTATCTATGCTTTTAATAATCAGATTAATTTAGTTGTTTTAGGTGCAAATGAAATTGATTTTTCTGGTTATCCAGATTGCAGAGATATATTTATAAAAAAAATGAATGATGTTATTAAAATAGGGATGAATTGTGAAATTTTTTTTAAGTCTCCTTTGATTAATTTAAATAAAGCAGAAATATGGGCTTTATCAGACTACTGGAATAGTGTTAATTTTATTTTTAATAATACAGTAACTTGTTATCAAGGTATTAAAGGAATAGGATGTCGTCAATGTCAAGCTTGTATTATTAGAAATAATGGATTTAATCAATGGAAATCTAATCCTGATTTTTATATGAAAACATTGAAAGAAAAATTTAACTTTTATAATTAAATTCTTGTATTTTAAATATTTTCTATTTTATTTAATTTAATTGTTGAATTTTTACGTAAATTATTTAGTAAACATTGAAATACGATATCTACATTATTTTTTTCTAAATATTTAATAATAATCTTTTCTTCTTCTTTTGAAAATTTTTCATAGTAAATTTTATACAATGATGCAATAACAAAATCTTGATTTTTATCTTGATATATAGTGTATATATTTTTTCCCTTATCCGGATATGGCATTGAAAAAATTTTTGATGCATTTAAATTTTCATCATATCGAGATATCGATTCATATTTTTCAAAATAAATATTTTCTTTTTTTAAAATATTTTGATTTCCAATGTTCAATTGGAATAAAATTTTTTTTGCTTTATTTTTTATTGCTTCCTTTGCTTTCATATACTTTATAGCATTTATGATAAAAATTTTTACATCTTTAAAGTTTTTATATTTTTTTTCTTGAAAATTTTTAACACTTAATATAAATGATTCATTATTTTTTAAGAAAATTAAACCAGAATGTTTCTTTAGTTTATTTTTTCTGTCTAGTATTCCTTTTTCAAAAATTATTTTTTTTAAAACAGGATTTTGTAGTTCTGTAGGAATAGAATTTTTATCAAACCAATTTGTTTCACAAGGAATAATTTTAGATTCTTTAAGAATTAAATCAAATCTATTAACGTGTTTTTTTGCAAGAATAGCAAGTTTATTATGTAATTTTTTATATATTTTTAAAGCTTTTTCATTCTTTATTTCATTTTTAATGCTGTCGGATACTTCAGATATTTTTCTGTATTTTTTTGGGATAATTTTATTTAATTTAATAATTAAAAAACTATTATTGAATTTAATAATTTTTGAAATTTGATTAACTTTTTCTAAGTGAGCCAATTTTATTTCATTTGGAATTAAATTTATTTTTATCCACCCAATATTTCCTCCTCTTTTAGAGGAAATAGGGTCTATTGATTTTTCTGTAGCTATTTTAGAAAAATTTCCTCCTCTTTGTAATTCTGATAATATTAGTAATCCTTCACTTTTGTTTTTTGTTTGGATAATACTATATTGTCGTTTTTCTTCTATTAAATATTTTTTTATATTTTTTTTATACCAATTTTTTATTTCTGTATCATTATATTTTATTTTTTTTAGATCTGGCTTGAGTCTAATATAACTAATTTTCAATTTTTCTGGAATATAAAATTTGTTTTTATTTTTGTAAAAATAATCATATATTTCTGATATTTTTACTTTTTGTATTGAAATTATAGGATCAATTTTCAAAATTGCTTTTTTTATTATTCTTTTTTGAGATAACAATTTAATTATTTGTTTTTTTTCATTATCTAAAATAAAATCTGTTTGAGCAATAGAATGAATAAATTTTGTAGTACTTATTTTTTTTTTAATTAAATTAATATATTCATAATGTGTTAAATTTTTTTTTGAAAGATAACTTAAATATTTCTTTTTATCAAATGTATTATTTTTTTGAAATTTTGAATTATTGAGTATAACTTTTTTTATTTCGTCATCATTTATATTAAAATTAATTTTTTTTACATATTGTTCAAGAAGAGTATTATTTATTAATTGATTTAATGCATAATTATAGGTATTTTCTTGAATTTCCTTGTTATCTTTAATTTCTAAAAAATTTTTTCCTAATATTTTTTTTTGTTTTTCTCGGGTATTAAAATACATTTTTTTTAGCATTTCTATGCTAATTTCTTCTTCGTTAACTTTGGCTATATATTTTTTTGGATCACTATTAATATAACTATTTATAGTGCCAAATATTAATGATAAAATAATTATCCCTAAAATAAATTTAACTATAATCAGACTTAATTGGGATTTAAAATATTTAATCATAATATGTATATCCTGGAAAATTTTATATTGAAATTTTCAATTTTTTTATTTAAATTTTAAGGGCTGACGATTTTTTGTCAGCCAAATTTTTATTTTTTACACGTAAGGTTTATTTTCTAAGGCTATTTTTAATACTTCTTCAATATTTTTAACTGGATAAATTTTTAATCCTTCAACAATGTTTTTTGGTATTTCTTCTAAATCACGTTTGTTTTCATATGGTATTAATACACTTTTTACACCACCTCGATGTGCTGCAAGCAATTTTTCTTTTAATCCTCCAATAGTTAATACTTTCCCCCTTAATGTAATCTCTCCTGTCATTGCAATATTAGATTTAACAGGATTTTTAGTTAATGAAGATACTATAGCTGTACACATTGCAATACCTGCACTTGGACCATCTTTTGGTGTTGCACCTTCTGGAACATGTACATGAATGTCATGTTTTTCGTGAAAATCTGTTTTAATTCCTAATTTTTTAGCTTGAGAACGTACAACAGTTAATGCTGCTTGAATTGATTCTTGCATTACTTCGCCTAAAGAACCGGTATAGGTAAGTTTACCTTTTCCTGAAACACATGCTGTTTCAATTGTTAATAATTCTCCACCTACTTCTGTCCATGCTAGTCCAATAACTTGTCCAATTTGATTTAATGTATTTGTTTTTTCATAATCAAATCGTTGTATTCCTAAAAATTTTTTTAAGTTTACACTGTTAATTTCTATATGTTTTAGATCTTTATTTAAAATCAGTAGTTTAACAACTTTTCGACAAATTTTAGATATTTCACGTTCTAGATTTCGAACTCCTGCTTCACGAGTATAATATTGAATAATATTAATTATGGCACAATCAGTAATTGTAATTTCACTTTTTTTTAATGCATTTCTTTCTATTTGTTTTGGATATAGGTAAGATTTTGCTATATTTAACTTTTCATTTTCTGTATAACCAGAAAGACGTATTATTTCCATCCGATCTAGCAGTGGTGCAGGTATATTCATAGAATTAGATGTTGCAACAAACATGACATCTGAAAGATCATAGTCTACTTCTAAGTAGTGATCATTAAAATTTACATTTTGTTCAGGATCTAAAACTTCTAATAATGCAGATGCTGGATCAACTCTTATATCACAAGACATTTTATCAATTTCATCAAGTAAAAATAATGGATTTTTTACTTTTACCTTTACCATCTTTTGAATTAATTTTCCGGGCATAGAACCAATGTATGTACGTCGATGACCTCTGATTTCAGCTTCATCTCTTATTCCACCTAATGCCATTCTTACATATTTTCTACCTGTTGATCTGGCAATAGATTTACCCAAAGATGTTTTACCTACGCCAGGTGGTCCAATTAAACATAAAATAGGACCTTTTACTTTTTTTGTTCTGCTTTGTACAGCTAGGTATTCTAATATTCTCTCTTTTACTTTCTCTAAACCAAAATGATCTATATCAAGAATTATTTTAGCTTCTTGAATATCTTTTTTTATTTTAGTTTTAACACTCCATGGAACTTGTATCATCCAATCAATATAACTACGTACCACTGTAGCTTCAGCTGACATTGGTGACATCATTTTTAATTTTTGTAATTCTGATTCTGTTTTTTCTTTTGCTTCTTTGGGCATTTTTGATTTTTTAATTTTTCGTTTTAAAATTTTATTTTCATCCGGAACTTCATCCATTTCACCGAGTTCTTTTTGAATAGCTTTTATTTGTTCATTTAGGTAGTACTCTCTTTGACTTTTTTCCATTTGTTTTTTGACACGATTTCTAATTCTTTTTTCAATTTTCAATAGATCTATTTCTGTTTCCATAATAGCCATTAAAAACTCTAATCTTTCATTTACATTGTATATTTCTAGTACTGATTGTTTATCAGATAATTTTAATGGTATATGAGCAGCAATTGTATCTGCTAGTTTTTCTGCATTTTTTGTATTAATCAATGAATTAAGTATTTCTGATGGAATTTTTTTGTTGAGTTTAATATAAGATTCAAATTGATTAATTGTTGTTCGAACTAATACTTCCTGTTCTTTGTTGATGATATTATTAGGAAAAATTAATTCTACTTCTGAAATAAAATGTTCTCCATTATTTGTTATATTTTTAATATAAGCTCGCTGCAAACCTTCTACTAGTACTTTTACTGTACCATCTGGTAATTTTAACATTTGTAAAATTGAACTGATCGTTCCTATATTAAATAAATCGTTTTTACTCGGTTCATCTTTTGATGCTTCTTTTTGTGCAATTAGCATAATTTTTTTATCATTATTCATAGATGTTTCAATACATTTAATTGATTTTTTACGACCTACAAATAATGGGATAACCATATGAGGATACACAACTACATCTCTTAATGGTAAAACGGGAATTGTAATGCGTTCAGAACGCTCAGAATTCATAGAGATCTCTCTTAGTTGAATTTCCGCTATCTAAAATTTAAAAAACTGCATTATATTAAAATATGCAGGGATATTTATAATTAAGACAAGTTTATTGGAATTGTCGATTAATATTTATTTTAAGCGTTTAGTGAAATAAAGGGAGAATGTCTTTTTTTAGGTATTATCTGATGTCTTTATTTTTTATTCACCGGATGCTTTTTTTGATTTATCTTTTTCTTCATATATTATTTTTGGTAATGAATGAGAATTGACGACTGATTCATCAATCAAAACTTTTTTTACATTTTTCATAGATGGCAATTCATACATTATATCTAGTAAAATAGTTTCAATAATTGATCTCAATCCTCTTGCTCCTGTTTTTTTAGATAGTGCTTGTTTTGCAATGCAAATAATTGATTTTTTTGTAAATTTTAATTCAACTTTTTCTAAATTAAATAATGTTTGATATTGCTTTATTAAAGCATTTTTAGGCTGACATAATATTTTAACAAGAGCATCTTCAGTTAGTTCATTTAAAATTGTTATTATTGGTAAACGACCAATAAATTCAGGAATTAATCCGAATTTTATTAAATCTTTTGATTGTACCTGTTGCAACAAAAAATTTTGCATTTCTTGTTTTTTTTGTTTTTTAAAATTAGCGTTAAAACCAATTGCGCTATCAGTATATATTCTTTTAGAAATAATTTTAGAAAGTTCTGAAAATGCACCTGCGCATATAAATAGAATATTTGACGTATCAACTTGTAAAAATTCTTGTTGAGGATGTTTTCTTCCACCTTGCGGTGGGATAGATGCTAGAGTTCCTTCAATTAACTTTAATAAAGCTTGTTGTACCCCTTCTCCAGAAACATCTCTAGTAATAGAAGGATTATCAGATTTTCTTGAAATTTTATCTATTTCATCTATATAAATAATACCTAATTCTGCTTTTTTTACATTATATTGACATTTTTGTAGTAATTTTTGTATAACATTTTCAACATCTTCTCCAACATATCCTGCTTCAGTTAAAGTAGTTGCATCTGCAATGCTAAATGGAACATTTAATAATTTTGCCAATGTTTCTGCTAATAAAGTTTTTCCGCTTCCAGTCGGTCCTATTAATAAAATATTGCTTTTACCTAGTTGTACTTTACTTTGGTTTTTAGAAATATTACGAAGACGTTGATAATGATTATAAACAGCTACAGATAAAACTTTTTTTGTATGGTTTTGACCTATTACATAATTATCAAGATGTTTTTTAATTTCACGTGGTGTAGGTAATTCGCTAAACTCATCTTTTTCTTTTATAGTTTTTGTTTCTTCAATAATATTATTACATAGTCTAATGCACTCATCACATATATAAACTGCTGGTCCAGCTATTAGTTTTTGTACTTCTTTTTGATTTTTTCCACAAAAAGAGCATTGAAGTAATTTTTTAGAATCATCTTTACTCTTATCTGTCATATTTTAACCTCTTTTTTAATATATTTATTGATTTTTTGAGTAAATAGATTCTTTTTTTTATAAAAATAGTTTTAATATTTTTTTATTAACGTGGAGTTAAAATTAAATCAATTAATCCATATTCTATAGATTCCATTGCCGATAAAAAGCAATCTCGTTCTGTATCTTTATTAATTTTTTTAATTGGTTGTCCGGTATGATAAGACATCAATTGATTTAATTTTTTTTTCATTTTTATTATCTCTTGTGCATGAATAGCAATATCTGATGCTTGTCCTTGATATCCACCTAATGGTTGGTGAATCATTATTCTTGCATTTGGCAAACATGATCTTTTTCCTTTTTTTCCAGATGATAATAAAAAAGCCGCCATTGAGCATGCTTGTCCTACGCAAATAGTATTAATGTCTGGTTTTATAAATTGCATGGTATCGTAAATAGACATACCTGAAGTAATAATACCACCTGGAGAGTTAATGTATAAAAATATATCTTTTTCCGGATTTTCTGCTTCTAAAAATAACATTTGTGCTACGATAGTGCTTGCCATACAATCTTCAATTGTCCCTATAATAAATATTATTCGTTCTTTTAATAATCTTGAATATATATCATATGAACGTTCTCCTCTTGCATGTTGCTCAACTACCATAGGTATTAATACAGAATTATATGTCATTTAATTTTCTCTATGAATATTGTAGTACATATTGTTAATCTTTTTAAGATTCTTTAAATTTTATTTTTTAATAAAATTTTCAATTGAATATATTAGAATATTAATTCTAGAATTTAAAAATTAAATTATATAAAAAACTCTTCGCTTATTTTTTTCTGATAATCTATAAATTTTTCAAAATTCCAATATTTTTCTATAATTGTGACATTATTTTTTAAAAATTTCATAGCTTGCATTTGTAACTCTATATCTTCTATTGTTTTTTTTAACATTTTATTATATTTATATAGTTTAATTATTTCTGAAGGTTGATCATAATTTAAAGATATTTTTTTTATAAGCAGATCTACCTTTTCTCTGTTGACTAATATATTTTTATTTTTGATAATATTTTCTATAATTAATTTAGTATACAATCTTTTTTTAGCTATTAGTTCAAGATTAACATGATATTTTAATGTTAAAATATTATCTTTTTTTTCTTTATATTCTTTTATATATTTCTTGTTTAAGAAATTTATTTCTTCTTTTAATAAAATTGGGGGTATTTTTATAGGATTCTTTATTATTAATTTTTCTATGATTTGATTTTGTAAATGATTTTCGTTTAAAATTTTTATTTGATGATCTATTTTATTTTTTAAACTTTTATAGTTTATTTCAGTATTTTTGTTTTCTTCTTTTTTTTCTATTTCTATATTTTTTTGATTTTCTTCAATGTTTAATATTTTTATTTTAAATGTAACATCTTGATTGCACAAATTTTCTTCTGGATGGAATTCAGAAAAATGTATTTTAAAAAAAACAATATCATCAATACGATGATTAATTATTTTATTATCTAATTGAGATATAAGATTGTTTTGGAAAACGACAAATTTTAATCTTTTAATGCAAAATTGTTCTATTATTTTATTGTTTTTATAAATATAGTATGCAATTGTAACTCGATCATAAATTTTAATTTTTCTATTAACTTTCTTCCAAATATTTTTTTGATTTTGTTTGTCTTCTATATTTTTTTTTATGTCTTCATTTGTAACATTAACTACTATTTTTTCTACTTTAATGTCTTTTAAGTGCTTGATTTCAAAATCTGGATAAACTGAATAGTTTACAGAATATTTAAAATACTCTTTTTCATCTTTATTTTCGTGCATAAAATATTTTGGCAAACCGATAATTTTTATCTTTTTTTTATCTATAAATTCATAAAAAAATTTTTGCATTAGTTTATTAAATACATCATAATAAACTTTATTTCCATATTTTTCTTCTATAATTTTAATAGGAGTCTTACCTTTTCTAAAACCATTTATTTTTGTTTTTTTATTAATTTTAATAAATTCTTGAAGAATTTGATTATTTACTATTTTTTTTGGAATTTTAATCGTGATAATATCACCATTTTCTTTGTTTTTTTCCATGGAAAATTTCATTTTTTGCCTCAAATAATTGTATTTTTATTTTTTTATTTTTTGCATCTATTACATTTAAAAAAAATAATTTTATTTTTTATATTTCAAATAAAAAAATAATTTTTTTCTTCAAATTGATAAAGTTTTCTCGTGGATTTTTGATTTAGTTAATTACTTTTCAAAATATTATTTATATGTTCTAAAAATTATTCAAATTAATTGAATAATGAAATACAAAATTTTTATTGGATTAATTATTTAAATATTTTTTTAAACATTGCTAAATTATTGTTTTTTATAAGTTAATTTATTTTTAATACATTTTGTAGAATTGAATTCTTTATTCTTTTTTTCTTCCCATTCTTTTAAAGTATAAGTATATAGTGTCATTGAATATATTCTCTCCTTTTCTATTTCTTTTAAATATTGAAATATTATACGGTGTCTATTAATTAAATTTTTACCAATAAAATCATCGCTAATAATAATAATTTTTATGTGTGTAAATTTATTTGTATTTTTAGAATCACTATGTAATTTACTATCATCAAAAATTTTTATGAAACTTACATTTATTTTAGATGTTAAATATTTTTTTATTTTTTCTATATGCATAAATTTATTTTAAATCCTAATTAATTTTTTCTATAAGATAGAAATTTAATAAAAAATATTTTATATTATTTTTTTTAAAAATTTTTAGCAGCAAAAATTTTACCAGGAAAATATATTTTTTTATTTTAAATTTTATCAATTTTTAAAAAATAATTCAATTATTTCGAAAATTATTGATTTTATAAAAATATTTATTTTAAAAAATAATATTTCATAAAATGAAGGTTTTTAGTAGTAAATGATCCTGTGTTTTTATTTTTTTAAAATTTTGAGGTTTTTTAATGATATCTATAAATTTTAATCATGTTTTTAAAGTATTATCATTAATTTTTATTTTGTTTGTTTTAAGTGGTTGTGATAACTTGTTATTAAATCCCCATGGAATAATTGCTAAACAAGAATTTTCATTGCTATTTATATCATTTTTGATGATGCTTCTTGTCGTTGTTCCTGTTATTTTTATGACTATATATTTTTCAGTAAAATATCGTGCTTCTAATATACATGCAAAATATCGTCCAAACTGGTGTGATTCGAAAAAAATAGAAGTAGTAGTATGGACAGTTCCAATTTTAATAATTTCTTTTTTAGGTTTTCTGACATGGAATTATAGTCATATTTTAGATCCTAAAAAACCTATAATTTCTAAATATAAATCTATAGAAATAGATGTCATTGCTTTAGATTGGAGATGGTTATTTATTTATCCTGAATACAAAATAGCAACTATTAATGAGATTATGTTTCCTGTTAATCGACCTATAATTTTTCATATTACTTCTAATTCTGTTATGAATTCTTTTTTTATTCCTTCTCTTGGAAGTCAAATATATGCTATGCCTGGAATGATGACTAAGTTAAATTTAATAGCAAATGATCCAGGAATACACAAAGGCATATCTTCAAATTATAGTGGAAAGGGTTTTTCTAATATGAAGTTTAATGCTGTATCTGTACTAAATGTACAAGATTTTGAAAACTGGATTAAAAAAATAAAAAAATCCTCTAAAAAATTAAATACAATAGATGTTTTTAATATGATTTCATTACCTAATGAAAATCATTTCATAGAATATTTTTCTGATGTCAAAAAAAACCTATTTAATGAAATACTCAATCAAACTTTTTTAAATAAAAAAGAATTGAAATATTAGAAAAATTTAACAATGAAATTTTTAGTGAAGAGGAATAACATGTTTGGAAAATTAAGTTTCAGTGCTATACCTTATAATGAACCAATTATAATGTTTACATATATATCTATTATATTAATTACATGTTGTGTTGTTTTTTATATTACTTATTTAAAAAAATGGAAATATTTGTGGTTTGAATGGTTTACTACAGTTGATCATAAAAAAATATCTATTATGTATGGAATACTTGCATTTATTATGTTGTTTCGAGGTTTTGTAGATGCAATATTAATGCGTACTCAACAGGTAATTGCATCATCTGGAAATACAGGTTTTTTACCATCCCATCATTATGATCAAATATTTACAGCACATGGCGTAATAATGATTTTCTTTGTAGCTATGCCTCTTGTTATTGGATTAATGAATTTAGTGGTGCCATTGCAAATTGGAGCTCGTGATGTAGCTTTTCCCTTTTTAAATAATTTGAGTTTTTGGTTAAATGTAAGTGGTGCTCTTTTAATTACTCTTTCTTTAGGGATAGGCGAATTTGCACAAACAGGATGGTTAGCTTATCCGCCATTATCTAGTATTACATATAGTCCAGGTGTAGGAGTTGATTATTGGATTTGGAGTCTTCAGATTTCTGGTGTTGGTACCACCTTAACAGGTATTAATTTTTTAGTGACTATTTTAAAAATGCGTGCACCTGGTATGTTTTTTTTTAAAATGCCAGTTTTTACTTGGACATCTTTATGTACTAATATTCTTATTGTGATTTCTTTTCCGGTTTTAACAGTTACGCTATTTTTATTAACTTTAGATCGTTATTTTAATTTTCACTTTTTTACTAATGATCTTGGTGGTAATGCAATGCTTTATGTAAATTTAATATGGATATGGGGTCATCCTGAAGTATATATTTTAGTTCTTCCAGCCTTTGGTATTTTTTCAGAAGTAGTGGCTACTTTTTCAAAAAAACGATTATTTGGATATGTATCTTTAGTATGGGCGACTTTAGTGATTACTATTTTGTCTTTTATTGTTTGGCTTCATCATTTCTTTACTATGGGTGCAGGTTCTAATGTTAATGCTTTTTTTGGAATTACAACTATGATTATAGCTATTCCTACTGGAGTAAAAATTTTTAATTGGCTATTTACAATGTATAAAGGTCGAATTCACATACATTCTTCAATGTTATGGACAATTGGATTTTTAATTACCTTTTCTATAGGCGGAATGACAGGTGTATTATTATCGATTCCTCCTGCAGATTTTATCTTGCATAATAGTTTATTTTTAGTTGCTCATTTTCATAATGTTATTATTGGTGGTGTTGTTTTTGGTTGTTTTTCTGGTATTAATTATTGGTTTCCTAAATTATTTGGTTTTACTTTAAATGAAGTTTGGGGAAAACGCGCTTTTTGGTTTTGGATAATTGGTTTTTTTATTGCTTTTATGCCGCTATATTTTTTGGGATTTATGGGCATGACTCGTCGTTTAAGTCAAAATATAGATGTTGAATTTCATTTTTTATTATCTATTGCAGCTTTTGGTGCATTTATTATTGGTATAGGGATAGTATGTCAAATAATTCAATTCTGGATTTCAGTAAAGGATCGTAAAAATAATTTAGATTTTACTGGTGACCCATGGGATGGAAGAACTTTAGAATGGTCTGTTTCTTCTCCTGCACCATTATATAATTTTGCTATTATACCTTACGTAAAAAACAAAGATGAATTTTGGGAAAGAAAAAAAAAGGGAGATAGATTTCAAAAAAATGAATATAGCGAAATTCATATGCCCAAGAATACAGGGTTAGGTCTATTAATTAGTTTTTTTTCTTTAGTTTTTGGTTTTTCTGCAGTATGGCACATAATTTGGTTATGTTTGTTGTCTTTTCTTATAGTAATTTGTAGTTTAATTGTTAATAGCACTAACGAAAATACTGAATATACTGTATCAGTAAAAGAAATTAAAAATATAGAAAATCAACATTTAGAAAATATTCAAAAAGCAGGTTTAAAATGATAGCAGAAAAAATAAAAAATAATAAATTATTTGGATTTTGGATATATTTAATGAGTGATTGTATTATATTTGCTGTATTATTTGCTATATATGCAATTGTTTCTTCAAATTTATCTATAAATTTTATTGATAATAAAATTATTGATTTATCTTATGTTTTTATTGAAACATTTATTTTATTATTAAGTTCGTTATCATGTGGTATTCTTACAGTAGAAATTAATAAAAAAAATATTATAAAAGTATATTTTTACTTATTTTTAACATTTTTTTTAGGTTTTCTCTTTTTATTTATGGAAATAAATGAATTTTATCATCTATTTTTAAAAAATTATACTCCTAGTCGAAATGCTTTTTTTTCTATTTTTTTTACTCTTATTGGTACGCATGGGATTCATGTTTTTTTTGGTTTGATTTTTATATTATCAATTTTTTATCAATTGTTTAATTTAGGTATGACTGATATTATTCGTATGCGCATACTGTGTTTTAGTTTATTTTGGCACTTTTTAGATATTATATGGATTTGTGTTTTTACTTTTGTTTATTTAAATGGAGCCATTTAATGAATAAATGCGACAAATCAAAAAATATTTTTAATAAAGAAATAAAATTTTATATTATCGGTTTTTTATTGTCTGTTCTTTTTACTATTCTTCCATTTATTTGTACTTTAAATCATTTTTTTTCTAAAACAGTTCTGTTTTTTATAATTTTATTATGTGCTTTAACTCAAATTGTAGTACATTTCGTGTATTTTTTACATTTGAATTTTTCTAAGAAAAACACTTGGAATATAATTTCCTTGTTTTTTATATTGATTATTATTTGTATCATTATATTTGGTTCTATATGGATTATGTATAATTTAAATCATCATATTATGTTTTAATTAACTACTTACTTGAAGATTACTTGTCTATAATGTTGAAATATTATTTAGAAATAACAAAACCACGTATTATTATTGGCAATATTATTTTAATAATAGGTAGTTTTTTATATTCATCTTTCCCTTATTTAAATTTTTTTTTATTTTTTTGCACTATTTTTGGCACTTCTTTAGTAATAGCTTCAAGTTGTGTATTTAATAATTTAATTGATATAAATATAGATAATAAAATGAATAGAACCAAAAATAGAGCTTTGGTAAGAAGTATAATAAACCCCACATCAGCATTTATTTTTGGATTTTTTATTGGTATTGTGGGGTTTTCTATATTGGGTTTTTTAGTAAATTTTTTATCGATGTTGTTATCTTTTTTAGGATTTTTTATTTATGTATTTTTATATACATTTTTATTAAAGAGAATATCTGTATATTCTACTTTTGTTGGAAGTTTTTCAGGTTCTATTCCTTCTTTGATTGGGTATACTGCTGTACACAATAATATTAATTTGTTTTGTTTATTGTTATTTATTACTTTTATATTTTGGCAGATGTCTCATTTTTATTCTATTGCTATTCTTTATATTGATGATTATAAATGTGCAAAGTTACCTTTTTTTCCTATTTTAAAGGGTGTTTTAATGGCTAAAAAGCACATTTTTTATTATATAATATGTTTTATTATCTCTACTTCTATGTTAACTTTTTTAGGATATTTAAGCTATATTTTTCTTTTATTTTCGTCTCTATTTAGTTTTTATTGGTTGTACATATCATATTTGAGCATTGGCGAATATAATGAAAAAAATAATTCTCGTAAAATTTTTCGTTGTTCTATTTTGGTAGTAATATTGTTTAATTTTTTAATGTCAATAGATTTTATATTTTTATAAGCATTGAGAAGGCTTAGGTATACCGGCTATTTTACTAGCCTGTTGAGCCGGTCCTTTTGGAAATAGTTGAAATAAATAAATACTATTACTTTTTTCTTTCCCTATTATATTTTCAATACTTTTAATAAGCATCCTCATAGATGGGGTTGTATTAAATTTAAAATAAAAAATTCTTATAAATTTTATTATTTTCCAATGATCATTTTTTAAAGTAATTTTTTCTTTTTTTGCAATTTCTTTTGCTAAGTTTATATTCCAATCTGCAGCATTTTTTAAGTATCCTTCTTTATCTTTTTCTATTTTTTTATATGATTTTGTTTTTTTATTATTCATGTGTAACATAATTTAAATAAGATATAAAATTTTAATAAAAATTGAGTTAAATTGTGAAAAATTATAAAATGAATTTTATAGAATTACAAGTTACATTAAGTTTCTGTATTGTTTTTTTATTGCGAATGATAGGTATATTTTCAGTTCTACCTATTGTTAGTAAATATGGATTAAACTTAAATAACAGTAATAAATTTTTAATTGGTTTATCAATTGGCATTTATGCAATAACTCAAATGATTTTTCAAATCCCTTTTGGAATATTATCTGATAGATTTAGTCGAAAAAAAATACTTATATTTGGTCTTTTACTTTTTTTTATTGGAAGTCTTATTTGCATTAGTACTCATTCTATTTGGAGTTTAATTATTGGAAGAGCTGTACAAGGATCTGGTGCAATATCTGGTGTTTCTATGGCGTTATTATCTGATTTAATTCGAAAAGAGAATCGTGTTAAATCAATTTCTGCTATAGGTGCAAGTTTTGCTATTTCTTTTTTAATTGCTTTTGTTTCAGCTCCTTTAATTGCTGATACTTTTAGTTTTTTTTCTATTTTTTGGATTTCTTCTATATTATCTATTTTTTGTATTTTAGTTGTTGTTTTTTTTATTCCTTGTTCTAAAAATAAACTAGCAAGTTATGAGAAAAATATTCGTCAACATGCCATACAATTTTTGTTTAATAAAATTTTTTTTAGATTTTATTTTGGTGTTTTTTTTCTTCATTTTTTATTAACTATGACTTTTTTAATTATACCAAATGAATTAGAACTATCTGGTCTTTCATTAAACTCTCATTGGATAGTTTATTTTATTACTATAATATTATCTTTTCTTATATTATTTCTTTTTGTTTTTTATTTCAAAATTTATTTTTTTGTAAAAAATGCTATTGAAATATGTATTTTTTTTATTTTTTTATCATTTTTGATTTTTTTATTATCACAACACAATTTGATAGCTTTGATATTTTTTTTACAAATTTTTTTCATTGCTTTTAATATGTTAGAAATCTTTCTACCTTCAAATTTAAGTCAAACAATATCTATTAAGAATTACAAAGGTAGTATAATGAGCATTTATTCTACTAGTCAATTTTTAGGTATAGCTTTTGGTGGAATATTAAATGGATTTTTGTCTTCTTTTTTAAGTACAACAAAAATTGTTTTATTCGATATTTTTGTTACCCTTACATGGTTAATGTTGAGTTTTTTTTGTAAGAAGTAATTTTTTTATAGTATAATTTATATATTTTTATTATTTAAATATTTTTTTAGGTGCATACAAATGAATTTTTCTTCTTTCTATGATATTTATTGCAATCGTATAAATAAAAAATTATTTCAAATAATAAAAGAATTACCTTTTCAAAAATCTATTCTTTTAAAGGCAATGCGATATAGTACTTTGCTTGGTGGTAAGAGATTACGTTCATGTTTAGTATATGCTACTGGTCAAACTTTTTCAGTCAACATAGTTACACTTGATATTATATCTGCAGTGATTGAATTAATTCATTCATATTCTTTAATTCATGATGACTTACCATGTTTAGATAATGATTCTTATAGAAGAGGACAACTTTCTTGTCATATAAAGTATGGCGAAAATTTTGCTTTATTAGCAGGTGATGCTTTACAGGGATTAGCGTTTAATATTTTATCTAGCCATATTATGCCTGGCGTAACTGATATTGTACGTTTAAAAATGATTTCTGAATTATCCAATTCTATTGGATCCACTGGAATGTGTATTGGTCAGGCATTGGATTTAGAAAAACAAAAAATAACACATGTATCTGAATTAGATGAAATTAATCTATATAAAACTGCTTTTTTAATTAGATGTGCTATACGTCTAGTATATTTTTCTTCAAATAATATTTCTACAAAAATTTCATTACTTTTAGATAAGTTTGCTATCTCTATTGGTTTAGCTTTTCAAATTCAAGATGATATTTTTGATCTAAAATATGATCTTAATAAGATGAAACATAAGAATAACATAATAAAAAAAACATATCCTTTATTAATAGGATTAAAAAAATCTCAAAATAAAGTAAAAGAATTATATAAATTATCATTTTTTGCATTAGAATGTTTAAAAGAAGAAGATTTTAATGTTAGTACGTTAGAACTCTTAACTCAATTTATAATTCAACGTTCTAAATAAGTTTAATAATGAGCATCCAATGAATTTTGATATGAAAAAATATCCAATTTTATCTTTTGCTGGTTCAGTACAGCGTTTACGTCTTTTATCGATTGAAAAATTACCACAATTATGTATAGAATTACGAAAATATTTATTGGATATAGCATTTATGACTCCAGGGCATTTTGCTTCTGGATTAGGTGTTATTGAAATTACAGTTGCCTTGCATTATGTTTATGATACACCATTTGATAATTTATTATGGGATGTAGGACATCAATCTTATCCTCATAAGATATTAACAGGAAGAGGGAAAAAAATTAGTAGTATTAGAAAAAAAAATGGATTACATCCTTTTCCATTTCGAGAAGAAAGTGAATATGATATTTTAAGTGTTGGTCATTCTTCTACTTCAATTAGTGCAGGTTTAGGTTTATCAATTGCTGCTCAAAAAGAAGGAAAAAATAGGAAAACAGTCTGTGTTATTGGTGATGGAGCTATGACTGCTGGAATGGCATTTGAAGCTATGAATCATGCTGGATCAGTTCAGTCCGATCTGTTGATTATATTAAACGATAATCAAATGTCTATTTCAAGAAACATAGGTGCTTTAAATAAACATTTACAATCTTTAAGAGATATAAAAAAAAATAATTTGATTGTTAGTCATTCGATATTTGAAAATTTAAGTTTTAAATATTTAGGTCCTTATGATGGACATGATATTTTTAAGTTGATTAAAATTTTAAAAAAAATAAAGAATAAAAAAGAAAGTTGTTTATTACATTTAATAACCAAAAAAGGAAAAGGATATCTTCCTTCAGAGTTAAATCCTATAAAATGGCATACGGTACCTCAATTTTCATCTTCTAAATCTCTTACTTATTCAGATGTATTTGGTTCTTGGTTATGCGAAGTAGCAGAATTTGATAAAAAAATAATGGCTATTACTCCTGCTATGTGCGAAGGTTCCGGAATGTTGCGTTTTTCTCGTCTTTTTCCTGATCAATATTTTGATGTCGCAATTGCTGAACAACATGCAGTTACTTTTGCAGCCGGTCTTGCTATTGCAGGATATAAACCTATTGTATCTATATATTCTACTTTTTTACAAAGAGCTTATGATCAAATTATACATGATGTTGCATTACAAAAATTATCAATTTTATTTGCTGTTGATCGAGGAGGCGTAGTAGGACACGATGGTCCAACTCATCAAGGTATTTTTGATCTATCTTATCTAAGATGTATTCCCGGAATTATTATTATGACTCCAAGTAATGAAAATGAATGTAGACAAATGTTATATACTGGTTATATGTATAAAAAAGGACCTAGCGTGGTAAGATATCCTAAAGGTAATGGCATTGGTGTTCCGTTACAAGCAATGAGTATCATCCCATTAGGTAAATCTATCGTTAAAAGAATTGGGAAAAAAATAGCTATTTTAAATTTTGGGGCTTTGTTACATAATACTTACTTAGCTGCCGAAAAATTAAATGCAACGCTTGTTGATATGCGCTTTGTAAAACCTTTAGATACAGATATGATTGCAAATATATCTTTAAAATATAAGTTTTTAGTTACTATTGAAGAAGGTGTTATTGCTGGTGGTGCAGGTAGTGCTGTGAATGAATTTATCATGACAAAAAAAAAATTTCTTCCAGTTTTAAATATTGGTTTGCCAGATATATTTATTGAACAAGGTAGTCAAGAAGAAATTCATTATGATTATCAACTAGATGAAAAAGGAATTTATAATCAAATAATTTCTTGGTTGTCGTTAGAATAATATTGTTTTTAATAATTTTTTAAATTTTTTATTTTTAATGCCGCTTTATCTAAAACACCATTAATAAATTTATGACTATCTGCAGATCCGAATAATTTTGCTAATTCAATACCTTCATTAATAGATACCTTATAGGGTATATCATTTCTTTTGTATAATTCATAAAATGATATTCTCAGTATAGCTTTTTCAATTGGACCTATTTTTTTTAATGAACGAGATAAATATGGTTTCATTAAATTATCTATATTTTGATAATCATAGGTTATTCCTATGATTAATTCGTAAAAATATGTAATATCAATGTTTTTTTTATTTCTTTCTTTTAAGAATTCTATTGCATCATGTTTTATATTATTCCGAGAAATTTCCCAAGAATATAGCATTTGTAATGCACATGCACGAGCTTTTCGTCTAAACAGCGGTTTTATTGTCATAAGTTTTTCTTAATATAGTTGGATGTTTTAATATTTTTTATTTTTAGGCTCTAATTTTAATCGTATATCAGGTCCTATTTGACAAATATCTTTAAAATTAAATTTTAAACACTCAAATAATTTTATTTTTTTCTTTAGGAGGAAAAGTGGCTTAGCTTCATGTCCTAATATTTTAGGTGCGATATATATAATAATTTCATCAATTAATTCTAGTTTTAAAAAATGTCCAGACAGCGTACTACCCGCTTCTATCCATACATTATTCATTTCTAATTTTCCTAAAAATTTTAAAACAGATAATATGTCAATATTTTTTTTATTTGGTTTAATTATAATTTGTTTTATATTTTTTGGCCATGTTTCTTCATCTAATTTTAATCGCATTAATAAAATTTTTTCTTCTGTTTGCATTATTTTATGTGATTTTTTAATACGATTTTTACTATCTATAATGACTCTTGTAGGATGTTGAAAGATTTTTTTTGGAAATTTAGATAGCATTTTTTTATTAAAATCTTTATGACGTACATTTAATAAAGGATTATCATTTAATATGGTTTGGCTGCTAGTAAGTATAGCTGAGCTTTTTGCGCGAAATTCTTGTACGTCTTGACGTGAAAGTTTGGAAGTAATCCATTGACTTTCGCCGTTTTTCATAGCTATTCTTCCATCTATCGACATTGCTAATTTTAATTGTATTCATGGCAATCCTGTTTTCATTCTTTTAAAAAAGCCTTTATTATATTTTTGAGCTTCTTGTGACATTAATCCTATTTTTACAAAAACACCTTTTTCTCTAAGATATAAGACTCCTTTTCCAGATACTTTTGGATTAGGATCTAAATTAGATATTATTACATTTTTTATTCCATATTTTATAATAGCATCACAACATGGAGGCGTTTTTCCAAAATAATTACATGGTTCTAATGTAATATATGCCGTTGCACCTTTTGCTTTTTCTCCTGCTATATTTAAAGCATTAATTTCAGCATGATTTTCCCCGTATTGTTGATGCCATCCTTCTCCTACAATTTTATTGTTATTCACAATAACACAACCAACATTAGGATTAGGAGAAGTTGTAAATTCTCCTAATTTACTAATTTTTATTGCTCTTTTCATATAAAATATATCTTTCATATATCACCAAACATTATTTTTTTTAAATAAAATGATTAAAACCTGTTTTATTTAAAATTATTTTTTTTTTATTTCTTGTTAGATTTAATTCTTTTTCAATTGGTGTAATATAACCTATGCATGTACATTGAATTAATTTTTTTTTAATAGAAAAATTTAATTTTTCAATATTTTTTTTTGGGATAGTAAAACATAATTCATAATCTTCTCCTGTATGTAAAGCCCAGTCTAAATATTGGCTAGATTTAAAATTATTTTTTAAATTTTTAGATATAGGTATTTTGTTTAAATCAATATTAGCGCCACATTTGCTGCTTTTTAGTATATGTCCTAAATCAGAAATTAAACCATCTGATATGTCAATAGCTGAATTAGCAATATCTTTTAGTAATAATCCTTCGTTTATTCTAGGAATTGGTTTTAGATGTTTTTTAATTAAAAAATTTCGTATATTTATATTTCTTAAAAAAATTTTTTTTTGTAGTAAAAAACAACCTGCAGCACTTTCTCCCAGGCTGCCTGTGACATATATTAAATCTTCATTTTTAGCATTACTACGTAACAATGACTTATTTCCGTGTATTAATCCATAAACGCTTATTGTAATACTCAATGGTCCACAATTTGTATCTCCTCCAATTAACTTTAATTTATATTTATTTAAAATATTAAAAAAGCTTTTGCTGAATATTTTTAACCATTTAGCATCAGATTTTGGCATTGTCATAGACAACGTAATCCATTTTGGTATAGCACCCATTGCAGCAAGATCACTAAGATTTACTGCTACACTTTTATATGCTAAATCTTTAGGATTAGTATTTTTTAAAAAGTGTATATCTTCTACTAGAGTATCGGTACTAATAGCAAGCATATTATTTTTAGGTATTTTTATTAATGCACTATCATCTCCTATTCCTGTAATTTGATTTTTATCTTTTTTTTGTTGATTTTTAAAAAATTTAGATATAATATTAAATTCATTGTATTTCATGATTTAATCTTATATTTTTTTTAATTTTTTCATTATATTTATCATTTCTAATGCAGCTAGTGCAGCTTCGGATCCCTTATTACCCATTTTTGTACCTGATCTTTCAATAGATTGTTGAATATTTTTTGTTATTAATACGCCTAACGTAATTGGAATGAAATATTTTGTGCTTATTTTTGAAAGATTACTATAAACATCACTTGCAATGTATTTAAAATGATCTGTACTACCTTGAATAATTGTACCTATTGCAATTATAGCATTATATTTATTAGAATTTGCAATATAACTTGCTACTACCGGTATTTCACACGTTCCAGGTACATATATTTGTACAATTTTTTCTTTTTCTACGCTTCCTATTCTTGTTAACGTGTCTATGGCTCCAGATAATAGATGTTGATTAATAAATTCATTAAATCTAGCAATAATAATTGCAATTGAAATGTTTTTAACTTTAATTCCTGATTGAATAATATTCATAATTTTTCTTTTTTAATTTAAGTTTTAAGTATCCAAGCATATCCATAATGATTATAAAAACCTGCTTTTATTCCTGCTTGATCCCCTATTCCTTCATACATATCAAAATGTTGTCCTTTAATCATACCTCCTACGTCTAATGCAACTAATAAACGTATTTCGTATTTATGAATAAACACACCATGTTCATCAAGTAAGGGAATTTTTGCTAAAATTACATTTCCACTTTTTATAATAGAATTGTCTACAGCTACTGATGCTCCTGCAACTAATGGTACTGAACTAGATCCATATACTTCTCGTTTTTTTGTTTCTTTAAAAAAAACAAAAGATTTATTTTTTTCAAATAAATTTTGTATTTCTTCTTCAGTATGTTGTTTACACCATGTTTTAATTGTTTGCATTGATATGTTACTTTTTTTTATTTCTCCATTTTGTATTAAAATTTTACCTATACTAGTATAGGGCCAATTATTTTTTTTTGCATAACTAAAAAAAACTAGTGGTTTTTTGTCCCCATAATCTATAAAACCACTTCCTTGTATTTCCATAATAAAGTTATCTATTAAAGAATTACTATAAGCTAAAATATATTTTTTTTTTAATATACCTTTATAAATTTCTTTTCTTTGTGGTAATTTTTCATTTTTTTTAAAATTTAAAGGAATTCGATATATTGGATATATAAAATTTCTTTTTTTTATTTTACTTGCTTTAATCACTGGTGTGTAATAACCAGTTATTTTAACATTCCCATAGTTGTCTACACCTTTCATTTGTAATAAATTAACACCAAAATTATTTAATTTATTAATATTTTTTGTTTTTTTTAACCAAGTCATTATAGCATTATAAATAGATATATTTTTCAAATATAAATTTGGGGAATGAGATTTAATTTTTTCAATTTGTAGAAGAAATTCTTTTTTATTAGATAGTTTATTAGTTATATTTATTTTTTTTATATTTGTGAAATTTTTAATAAGTTTATTTTTATATTGCTTTCCCTGTTGAATATTATTATTTGAAAAAGAAACTGTAAAAATAAAAGTTAAAATTAATGTTAATTTTTTAATATTATCTAATAGTATAGAAGAATTGAGCATAGTATTTATTTAAAATCTTTTAAGATTATTTTTTTATAAAAAATATATTTTCTCTTTTTAAAAAAAATTATTATAAAAAGGTTGATTTTTTTTTTTTTAAGGGGTAAAATTTAGAATTAATAGGCGCGGGGTGGAGCAGTCTGGTAGCTCGTCGGGCTCATAACCCGAAGGTCGTTGGTTCAAATCCAGCCCCCGCAACCAATTTTATACATTCTAAATAAACACCTCCATTTTTTAAAAAAAATCTTTTATTTTTTACCTTCTTTAGAAGTCATAATAAAATTATGACGATTTTTTTTTAATTTTTTTAGATTAATTATATAAGTTTAAAAAAAATAAATAATGAATTGCATAAAAAAATAATATATAGATTTAAATGAAAATGCAAGAGGATTGTCATGATAGAGCGTACTACTGAATTAGTTCAGTGTTTTCGCCATAGTGTTCCTTATATCAATGCGCATCGCGGCAAGACATTTGTAATTATGCTGAGCGGAGAAGCAATTAAATATGGAAATTTTTCTGGTATTATCAATGATATAGGATTACTTCATAGTTTAGGTATTCGTTTAATTGTAGTATATGGTTCTTGCCCTCAAATTAATGCTAATTTAAACGAAAAAAAAATTAAAATAATTTATCATAAATATGTTCGCATTACTGATATATTATCTTTAGAACAAGTTAAACAAGCCGCGGGGAGATTACAATTAGATATTACTGCACGACTTTCAATGAGTCTTACTAATACCCCTTTACAAGGTGCAAATATTAATGTTGTCAGTGGTAATTTTATTATTGCTCAACCTTTAGGTGTAGATGACGGGATAGATTATTGTCATAGTGGTCGTGTTAGAAGAATTGATAAAAAAGCTATTGATTGTCAGTTGAATAATGGATCTATAGTCTTAATTGGTCCGGTAGCTGTTTCTGTTACAGGAGAAAGCTTTAATTTAACATCTGAAGAAATCGCTACAGAAGTAAGCATTAAATTAAAAGTAGAAAAAATGATAGGTTTTTGTGGTAAACAAGGTGTTGTTGATAATAAAGGAAAAACTATTTCTGAATTATTTCCCGATGATATAAAAAATAAAATCAAAAAATTAGAAAAAAAAGGTAATTATATTTCTTCCACAGTTCGATTTTTAAGAAGTGCTATAAAAGCTTGTAAAAGCGGAGTCAATCGTAGTCATTTAATTAGTTATCATAAAAACGGAGCATTGTTGCAAGAATTATTTTCTCGTGATGGAATTGGTACACAAATAGTTATGGAGTCTGCTGAAAAAATTAGGCGAGCAAATATTCATGACATTGGTGGTATATTAGAATTAATTCGTCCTTTAGAAAGGGAAGGAATTTTAGTTCGTAGATCAAGAGAACAATTAGAAATAGAAGTAGATAAATTTACTATTATTGAACGTGATAACTTAACTATTGCTTGTGCCGCATTGTATCCTTTTTTTAAAGAAATGATAGGAGAAATGGCATGTGTAGCTGTACATCCTGATTATCGTAATTCTTCGAGAGGAGATTCTTTACTAAAAAGTATAAAATTAAATGCTATAAATATGAAATTAAGAAAAATTTTTGTTTTAACTACTAAAAGTATCCATTGGTTTCAAGAAAGAGGTTTTGTTTTAGTAAATGTAGATATGCTACCTGAAAGTAGAAAAAAAATGTATAATTATCATCGCTGTTCTAAAATTTTAATGATTGATTTAATTTAAATTTTAAGACTTTTCATCAATATATCTTTTATTGAAAAAATTTTTATTGTTTTTCGTGCTCTTGTAATAGCAGTATATAAAATATCTTTTTGCAAAATTTTTAAATCTTTATTTGGAAGTACTAATGATATATTATCAAATTCAGAACCTTGTGCTTTATGTACAGTAATCGACCAAGAGGTTTCGTAATTGCTTAATATATTTACGGGGATATTTTTAATAATATTATTTTTTCTTAAAAAAGATACTTGTAAGATATTTTTTTCATCAAAATTTGTAATTCCCATATCTCCATTTGATATTCCTAAATATTTATTATTTTCTGTTATTAGGATAGGTTTTCCTATATACCACAATTGATTATTTATATAAAAGTATTTATTAATGATATTTTTTTTATACATTTCATCTTCTAAAATTTTATTAATAAAATTTACGCCAAAATAGCTGTTTCTTACTAAACATAAAACTTGATGATGTTTTAAAAATTTTAATATTGTTTCTATATTTTCTTTTTTTTGTATTTGATCCCAATATATTTTATTACTATAAATAATAGTATTAATCATATTTTTATATTGTGTTAAAGAATTTACTTCGTAAAAAAAAACATTTTTTATTAAATTTTTAAATAATTTATCAAAAACTTTCTCTGAATTGTTATATATTGCATTTGATAATATATAGATCCCCGTTTTTTTTTCAAATCTGTAGTTTTTTTCAAGAACGCATATTTTATCACTTATGTATGATGTATTTTTTTTATTTATTTTTTTATCTAAAAAAATATCATTTTGCATTATTTTTTTTAGAATTAACTTTGTTTCAAAGCTATATCCATCCTTTGCGTAATTAATAATGTATTTTAAAATAGAACTTGATTGTATTGGTTTCAATTGTTTATAATCACCAATAAAAATTATTTTAGTTTTTTTATTAAGTGCTGATAATATATTGTTTATCATTAGAATGTCTATCATTGATGATTCGTCAATGATTAAAACATCAACATTTATATTATTATTTTTATTAAAAAAAATTTTTTCAGATATTTTTGAAATTCCTAGTAATTGATGTAAAGTTATAGGGTCAAAAAAAAGTTGTTTTTTTTCTTTTTCAGTAAAGGAATTATAAAACCATGTTGTGTTTAACATCTCTATTAAACGTGCAGTAGCCTTTCCTGTTGGTGCAGATAATTGAATTTTTATTTTTTTTGTTGAACTTTTTATTAATGCGATAATAATTTTTAATATTATCGTAGTTTTGCCTGTTCCAGCACCTCCAGTGATAAAAATAATGTTATGTATTAGAGTTAATGCGACTGCTGTTTTTTGTAAATAATCTTTTTTTCTAGGAAATAAATTATTTAATATTTTGTGTTTTTTTTCTATATTAGTTTCTTTAAGTTGATTTTTGCGTGATAAAAATTCTAGAAATACTTTTTCTGCTTTCCACATCTTATAGAGATATATTTTTTTTTTAAATATTACTAAAGGAGTGATACTAGAACCATCACTACATGATGAACACTGTAATAATTCTAATGACCAATTTATTTTTTTTTTATTTAAGCATTCTAAAATTTTTTTAGTATATTCTTTTTTTAAAATAGAAAAAAAATATTTTTTTTCAAAGTATTCTATGGGTAAAAAAATATGACCATTTTTTTTTTCAAAACTAACACAAGCAGCTACCAACATGCAAATAGCGTTATTATTTGAAATAAATTGTGCAAAAGAATAATCCATTACACTTATAATTTTTTTTTTACTAATTTTTTTAATAAATCAGAAATATGCATAATGATTAAATTTCCTATTAGATTGAAAATAAATACATTAATTTTTTAATTAATGAATAATCTGGAACACAATAAAAAATGCTATTTTTTGTATTAATTCCTCGTAAAAAAATGTAAAATATTCCTCCAAAATGAGTTGTATAGTGATATGTTTTTATTTTTTTCTTAAGATATTGATGTAGTGCTAAGGTATATAGTTGATACTGTAAATTATATTGATTTTCAATCATTTCCTTTTCTATATTTTTAAATGAATAATAATCATCATTTTCACCTAAATAATTAGATTTATAGTCAACTATATAGTATCGTTTTTTCCAAACAAAAACTAAGTCAATAAATCCTTTTATAACCCCACTAACAGGATGAAGATATATTTTTGAATCTATAGAATTAGAATTTATTTTAAAAGAGTGAACAATTTCATTAAAAAATTTTTTGTTAAATTTATTCTTTATTGATAAATAAAATTCTAGTTCTTTTGCATATTTTGTTTGTTTTAGTGTTCCTAAAGTAATTTTTAAATGATTTAATTTGAGGTTTAAAATATTGTTGATCCAGGATATTAATATTGGTGTCCAAATTTCTGAGAATCCGTTTTTTTTTAACATAAAACTAAAATAGTTTATATTTAATGGAACATGAAAATTTATTTGTTTTAATATTTTATGAATCAAAATCCCTGTTTCGTTACCTCTGGGGAAGTTGTGAATTGTTGGTTTTTCATCTTTTTTTTTATAAAAAATTGATTTTATATATTTATATTGACAGTTATCTAAATGTTTTTTTTCTTTTTTTAATTGTGTAAAACTTGTTATTTGAAAAGAACTTTCTATTTTTTTAAGTAAAAATATAGGTTTAGATAATAAATAAATATCATTTTGACTAAAATGACGTTTTAATTTTATTTCTTCATATTTTAATTCAAAGTATATTTTTTTATTTAAAAGATTTAATTCATATAATAATTCCTTATAGTTTATAACTTTTCCACCTTTTATAATATATCCTAAAGCACTTTTATGAATATCATTATCATTCCCTTCTCTTTTTTGTCTTTTGTATTTAATTAAAGAAGCTATTCCTATACTACAATGATACATAGCTCTTGTTAAAGATACATATAAAAAACGTAAGTCTTCTGCCAGTCTTTCTTCATCAGACTTTTTTAGAGTCATAGGGTTTTTATTATTATCAAAAATTTTTTTTGATGTTTTTCTGTCATGATATAAGTATAATTTTGATTCCTTAAAATCTATACTAAAAGGTATCCATACAATAGGATATTGTAATCCTTTTGATTTATGTATACTAATAATTTTTATAGATTTATTTTTTTGGATGTTTCGGACGTTTTCGTTGTCTAATGGAATATTTTTTTCTAAAATTTTTTTTTCAAACCAACGAATTAGAGCATGATGTGTATAGCATTCTTCACATTGTTTTTCTAACAGTTCGGCTATATGCAAAAAATTTACATTTTTTTGTTGATTTGTATATAATTCAACATCATTAGCATATTTTTGATATTCCAATATCATAGTTTTGATAGTATGGAAAATACCTATTTTTTTCCATATATTATTATATTTATATAATTTTTCTATTAATAAATATGATATTTTTTCTTTTTTTTGTTCTCTTATTTTACGAATAATAATTTTATTTAAAATATGTATTAAAATAGATTTTTTTAATAATTTTATATCTGTTGGATTTGCAATAGATTTGAGTATAGTAAGAAGTTCATATGCATCAAAAGTTTGAAATATATTTTTATGAGGGGATGAATATGTTGATGAAATATTAACTTTTTTTAATGAATCTATAATAATTTTAGCTTCTTTTTTATTTTTAACTAATACCACAATATCTTCTTCTGTTACTTTTTTTTCTTCTTGATCTTTGTTTATAATTATTGCTCTCCCATTTTTTGAACAGTGTAACCAGTAACTAATTTCATTTGCACATTGTTTTCCAATCCAATCTTGATATTCTTCGATGAATACTTTTTCTTTTTTTTTAAAAAATATATGAATTGCTTTTTGTGCCTCTCCCTTTATTTTAAATTGCATATTTATATTTTTATGCGATGGTAAAACAGGTTGAAATGGAATATTTTCAAAATAAAATGAATTTTTATTTCGTGAAAATAAATAATTGATTGCTTTACACATATGTATTGAGGAGCGCCAATTTATATCAAGATAATAATAATTCTTAATTTTTGATTTAGCACATAAATATGTAAAAATATCTGCCCCCCTAAAACTATATATTGATTGTTTAGGATCACCAACAAGAAACAATGCTGTTTTTTCATTATTATATAAAGTATTAAAAATTTGATATTGCGTAATATTAGTATCTTGAAATTCATCAATTAATGCTATTGGATATTTTTTAATTATTAGTTTTCTTAAAAATTTTTCTTTTTTTATTTTTTTTAAAAGAATTTCTAATAAATCATCAAATCCTAATAATTCTTTTTTTTCCTTTTCTTTTTTTATAAATTTGGGAATATTTTTTATAGCATAAAATAAAATTATGCTTTTTAAAGAAAAATTTTTTTTTAATATTTTTTCAATGTCTTCAAAAAAATGATGTTCTTGTATATTATAATTTGTTTTTTTTTCTATATTTTCTTTCGAAAAATATTTTAAAAAAATTGGAATTTTATAGTTTTTAGTTTTAGATTGTGCCCATTGTGTAATTTTTTTTTGCCATTTAAAAATATTAGATTCATGGTATATTCTTTTATTAACTTTTGATTGAGAAATTATTTTTAATATTTTTATGTAATAACATAACCATTTTTTTTTGAAAATATTAATTTTATTTATAATATTCTCATGAAACGTTATTAAATTTTGATTTTTATGGAATTTTTTTTTAAATTGTATTGATGAATTTGTTGTTAATATTGCTTTAATTTCTTTTAAGAGTACATCTGGATTATTGTACTCTTCATAAATAATTTCAATAATATTTTTTGGAAGATTGTAAAATAAGTATCTCCAAAAATCTTGTGTTGCTTGTAAATATAAAAAAGATTCATTTTCAATTATTTTTTTGTTTAAATTAAATGAACTATATTTAAATATATCTTGACAAAATCCATGTATTGTATAAATAGCAGCATTGTTTATATTTGTTTTTGCTTTTTTCAATATAGAAATAGCTTTTTCTAAATTTTTTATTTTTTTTAAAAAATACCCGAATATTGGATCTTCACTTTTTTTATTTATACAAGATATATATAGTTTTTCAATGTTTTCTTTTATTCGTATATATAGTTCTTCTTTTGCAGCATTGGTGAAAGTTACTACTAATATTTCTTGTACCAGTAATTTTCCTATTTTTTTTTCTTCTGTTAGTCCTAATAATAAACGTAAGTATAATAGTGCAATTGTAGTAGTTTTTCCAGTTCCAGCAGAAGCTTCAATTAAATTAATTCCACTAAAAGGAATTTTTAATATATTTAATTTTTTTTTCATTATATTAATTTTATAAAGTATTTTTATTTTTTTTGATATTTTAGTATTGGAGTAAACCATTTTTGGGAAATTTTACAAATTTTTTTTATATCCAATGTAGAAATAACATTTTTTATATATAAATCTTCTTTTTCTCCTTGTATATATGTATCTCCTATCCATGTTTTACATAATACTTTATATGCTTTTCTTTTAATGATACTAGATTCACTAATACAACGATTTTTTTTATCATATATTTGATCAAGCCAATTTAATCCAGATTTTATGAGTAATAGAGGATTTTTTATTCCTTTTATGTATCCTTGAACATAATTTAGAAGGTATTCATTTGCTATATTATTTGGCAAAGGATAAAAAGAGTAAATTTGTTTTTTATATCCTATTATTTTACTTTCTTCAGTTCCTCCTAAAATACAGTAAATTAAGTGTTCTATCCATAGAGATATGCGGTCTTGGTGATTAATAGTACCTAATTTCCATCTAAGTAGACCTGTATTTTGTATTTCATTTAAATTTCCAATAATATTATATTTTTGAATATAGATATTAAATTTTTCTTTTTTAGGTAAAATACGATATTTTTTAATTACTTTTATTATCTCTTCTATTTCTTTTTTTGTTTTTTTTAAGAAAATTAATCCAAAATTTTTATATGGTAAAACACCAGATAAAATAATTTTTTTAAATGTATTTTTTACATCTTCATTTTTTAATAGTTTTTTAAAAAGCATTTCATTTATTTTAAATTTATCTAAGTAATTTATTGAAAATGGTTCCGTTATAATATTTTTTTTTTTATTTGAAAATTTACATTTAATACAATGTTAAAAAAATATTTTATTGGATTTTTCCAAAATTGAATTAAATTTTTTAAATTAATTTTCATTAAAGGATTTAATTCTGATTTTTGCATAGGAAAAATTTGATTATATATTTCTTTTTTTATTTTTTTTGTTTTTTTAACTATATTAGTATCAATATTTTTTATTTCATAAAGATGATTTTTTTTATGTTTTTTTAAAATATTTTTTATATATTGATTTTTTAAAAAATAGAAATTTAATTTTATATAATTTAATAATTGATCGATTAATATTGACGGATAGATTTTACTATTATTTTTTTCGGAATATCCTACGTAGCTGATATAGAATAGTTCTTGAGTAGAAATAAAATTTTGAAGGAATATATAATAACTTTCTCTACAAGTATTATAATCACCTATATATGAATGCTTATTTAGTAAATTAAAAGAATTTGTGATATCTTTTTTAGGTATTTCTTTATTATCTGCTCCAAGAAGACATTTTATTTTAAATGGAATATAGCATATTAAAGATGGATGACAAAAGTTTATTACTCCTGGTAAAAATTTTTTATAATTAACATTATTCATAATGTGTGAAAATTTTTTTTTCAGTACACTAATAGGAATTTTTTTTTCATAATTCGATATTAGTGCATCGTCAATCATTTTAACCCAATTATTTTTAATAAAAGAAATATTTTTTTCTAATTTTTTGTTTTGATTTTTATTCTGATAAAAAAAGTCGTTGATAAAACATTGAAATAATGATCGCCAAGATGCAATTTTTTTTGGATAAGACAATTTTTTATGCCATTTTTCAGCTGTTTTAATTAAAATTATTAATTTTTCTATTAATTTTTCTCTTGAACTATCAATAGTAGTAAAAGATAAAGTATCATTCCAAATTTTTTCTTTTTCGTTTATAGCATAACTAGTTAGTAATTTTTTAATGCCATAAAACCAGGAATTATAATTTTTTTTAAAATAAAACAAGCTATTTTTTTCTTTTTCGTGAAAACCCCATCTTATATTTGCCTTTTCAATCCAATTATATAAAATATTTATTTCTTCTTCTGATATAAAAAAATTATTTGCTATATCTGGTATATTAATTAAATCTAATATTTCTTCATTATTAAAACGGATATTTGAAATATTTAATATTTTATTAAATATAAATAATATTTTTTTTATTGAATTAGAATATTTTTTACATATGTAAAAAGGTATTGTTTCTTTTTTGTTATCAGATTTAAATATACAATTAATATAATTTATATAATTTTCCAATGAAAATGAGGTGACAACAATATCGCCAGCTTTTATTTTTGAATTCTCATTAAAAATTTTTAATAATGTATGATACAAAATTTCAATTTCATGTTTTTTATTATGGCAAACATTTATTGAAATAGAGTTATCTTTATCTAAAAAATATTTTTTTTTTGATGTTGTTTTTTTTTCATTAATTTTTAAAAAATTATTTTTTATTGCATTTAATAAATTCTTTTTTTTGTTTTTTTGAAAAAAATAATTAAATTGTATATTTTTAAATTTTTTAAAAAAGAACAAATAATATTTTTCATGTTTTTCCCACAAATGTATTAATGAGTTTTCTAAAATATCTTTTTCTAAAGATGATTTTTTATTAATTAAACTTGTATGACATATATTTTTTTTGTGAGCAGTGATAAATAAGAAATATATATCTGTATATATACTGATCTCTTTAAATATTTCCATATATGTCGGATTTAATTTAAAAGAAGAAATAATAAAAATTCTTTTCGGAAATTTGATTTTTTTTGTTTTAATAAGTATTTTAAACTTTTCAAACAAATTTGAAAAATGATGTGATGGTTGTTTGAGTGATTTTGTACATTGGATAATATTTATCCATAATTGTACTTGCCATATATTATTGTGGTCTAAAATAGACGTTTTTTTATATTTTTTTTCCCATTCATTTATCCATTTTGGTCTATACAAAAGGTATTGTTCATATAAACAAGCCATTAAAAATGAAAAATCAAATTTTTTATTTATCTTATCACTTTTTTTTATAAATTGAATAAAATTATTTTTTTCTATAATTTTCATAATTTTCCAAGTAAGAATAGACTTTGAAAATATATTTCTTTTTTCAAGTTCAGGAAAAATTTGTCTAAATATTTTCCAAATAAAAACATTAGGATAAATTAATTCAAAGTCTGCTGAAATTCCTGTTTTTTTAGCTATAAAAAAGTTTAAATATTGAAATAAAATTTTGTTTTCATTAATAATTACTTCTTTTTCAAAGATATTAAGAAGAGGTTTATTTTTAATTATTTTATACATTTCTAAAAATAAAATATTTATTTGATTTGATTGATAAACAAAAAACATAAATCCCTCATCTTGTATAAATAAAAAATTAAAATATGTGTATTATAAGTATATAAAAAATTAATTTTTATTTTTTTTATAAAGATGTACATCTAACTGTGGGTAAGGAATATTAATGTTATTTTCATCTAGTGCTTTTTTAAATTTAGCCATTAAATCCCAATACACTGCATTTAATTGGTCAGTACTACTCCAGCATCGAACAACAAAATTTAAAGATGATGGACCTAATTCACTTAAACCAATAATAATATCTCGATCTTTTATAACTCTATCTTCATTTTCTATAACGTCTCTTAGCACTTTAATTACTAAGTCAATATCTGTGTTATATGACACGCTAATAGAAAATTCATTTCTCCGCGCTGGTTCTCTAGAATAATTGATAATGTTCCCGGAAATTATTTTATTATTTGGTACCACTACAATTTTACCATCTAGTGTACGTAAGGTCGTATAAAATATATGAATATTTAAGACTGTTCCTGCTACATTACCTAAATTTACATATTCACCTGCTCTTAATGGTCTTAAAGTTACAAGTAATACTCCTGCTGCGAAATTGGATAAAGAACCTTGTAGCGCCAATCCAATTGCCATACCAGCAGCTCCTAATATAGCAATGACAGAAGTAGTTTGTACTCCAATTCTTCCTAATGAAGCTATTAATGTGAAAGTAATAATAATATATCGCATCAATGCAGAAAGAAATCCAGCAATAGTAGCATCGATATTACGTGTAATTAATATTTGATTTACTCCGTTAGATATTACTTTAGCTACAAACATGCCGGCAAATAAAATGATAATAGCGGATGTTAAATTAATTATATATCCGAATAATAATTCTTGATTTCGTATTAACCAATTTCCAGCATGATGAATATCGCTTACTACATTTAATTCGTTCATTTTTATTTTGATCTTTTTATAAAGTGAATACTTATTGGAATATAAATTCCAGTTTAGAACTCTAAAAAAGAGTTGATTTGATTTTTTTTTAAAAATATATTTTAAATTATTTCGGAGAATATTTTTATTTATTCCCCGTATTTGAGCATAAATTTTTTATAAAATATTATAAGCATTTAATTCTTTAAACGTTTTTTCTAACCTTATAGACATAGATTTTTGAGATTGTCTTATCCATGTTCTAGGATCATAATATTTTTTATTTGGTATGTTTTCTCCATTTTCGTTTCCTAATTGTTGTTGTAAATAACTTTTGTTTTTTTTATAAAAATTTAAAACACCCTTCCAAGTTGCCCATTGCATATCGGTATCAATATTCATTTTTACTGTCCCATATTTAATTGCTTTTTTTATTTCTTCTATATTTGATCCTGAACCTCCATGGAATACTAGATTCAATGGTAGTTTCCCTAAATTGTTTTTCATACTGACGTATTCCTGCGATTTTTTTAAAATCTCTGGTTTTAAATTAACATTTCCGGGTTGATATACGCCATGTACATTTCCAAATGCGGCAGCAATACTAAAATTTGTACTAATTTTACTCAATTTTTCATATGCATAATTTACATCTTTAGGATGAGTATAAAGTAATTTTTTATCTATTTTACTATTATCTATACCATCTTCTTCTCCTCCTGTACATCCTAATTCAATTTCTAACATCATATTCATTTTTTTTATCTTTTTTAAATATTTTTTGCATATATAAATATTATCTTTTAATTTTTCTTTTGACAAATCAATCATATGTGAAGTAAAAAGCGGTTTTCCAAAAGTTTGATAATATTTTTCTCCTTCTATTAATAAGCCGTCGATCCATGGTAATATTTCTTTGTAGCAATGATCTGTATGAAGTATTACAGGTATTTTATAATATTTAGCCATTAAATGAATATGTTGTGCACCTGATATAGATCCTTGAATAGCTTGATTATGTTGATTTTTTGAAAATATTTTTTTGCAACCTGCAATAAAAGCAGAACCACCATAAGAAAATTGTATAATAACTGGTGATTTTATTCTATAAGCAGTTTCTAAAACAGTATTGATTGAATCAGTACCTATACAATTAATAGCTGGTATTGCAAATTTCTTTTTTTTAGCTATTTCAAATATTATTTTACATTCATCACCTGTTACTACTCCAGGTGGAATAGAATTTAAACTTTTCAAGTTTTTTCCTATTATCTATTTTTTTATTAATATATATAAGATTGTTTTTAAAATTTTTTTTCTAACATTTTTATTGCTGGTAGTTTTTTTCCTTCTATAAATTTTAAGAATGCTCCACCTCCTGTTGAAATATAAGAAATTTTACTTTTTATTTTAAACATATCAATAACAGAGATTGTGTCTCCTCCTCCAGCAATTGAAAATCCGTTATTTTGTGCGATTGTTTTTGCAATCATTTCTGTTCCTTTTCTAAAATTAGGAAATTCAAACACTCCTACTGGTCCATTCCAAAGAATAGTTTTTGATTTTTGAAGGATTTTAATAATTTTTTTTATAGTTTTATCTCCAAAATCCATTATTTCTTCGTTTTTTTCAATTTCACAAGGTAATTTTATTATACATTTTTCAGTATGACAGAAATTTTTTCCTACACGTGAATCAATTGGTATAATAATATTATTATATTTGTCACGTAATTTTTTAGCTTTTGATATAAATTCTGGTTCATGTAATGATTTACCAATATTATAATCAATAGCTAAAAATGTATTTGCTATACCCCCTCCAACTATTATTGTATCTGAAATTTGAGCTAATTTATTTAGTACATTAAATTTTGTTGATACTTTCGCTCCACCTACGATAGCTACCATAGGACGTTGTGGATTTTTTAGTGCTTTTTTTAAAGTATTAATTTCAGATATCAAGAGAGGTCCGGCACATGCAATGTTTGCAAATTTCCCAATTCCATATGTTGACGATTGTTTTCTATGTGCACTCCCGAACGCATCCATAACAAAAATATCACATAAATTAGCATATTTTTTAGATAAATTTTCGTCATTTTTTAATTCCCCTACATTAAAACGAACATTTTCTAATAGCAATACTTCTCCTTCATTTATTTTAATTTTATTTATATCATTAGAGAAGTAAATTTTATTTCTTTTTAATTTTTTCTTTAAATATTCAAATATAGGTAATAATGAATATTTTTTTGTATAACATCCTTCCTCTGGACGTCCTAAATGAGACATAACAATTACTTTAGCTTTTTTTTGAATTGCTAATTCGATAGTAGGAAGAGCTGAAATTATTCTAGCATCTGATTGTATAACTCCATTTTTTATTGGAACATTTAAATCAGTTCTAATTAGAACTTTTTTTCCTTTAATGTCTAATTCAGTCATTTTTTTTAGATTCATAAAATTGCCTATTTTATTAGTAATATTCTAATTTTTAAACCATGCTTTTATACCATCCAGAAACATTTGTGTAGATAGCATTATTAATATAAGACCCATTAATCGTTCTAGTGCATTTACACCTTTATCACCAAATAATTTTAAAAATAAACTAGATAATAATAATATTATCACTGTAAAACACCATGCAATCATCAGCGATCCTACTAAATAAGACATATGATTTAGATATTGATGGGATAATAACATTAATGTGGCTAGTAAAGATGGTCCTGCTACTAATGGAATAGCAAGAGGTACTAAAAATGGTTCTTCTAAAGAGTTTCCAGTATTGTTTTCTTCTGAAGGGAAAATCATTTTAATTGCAATAATAAATAATATAATTCCACCAGAAATTGATACTGTTTCAGTTTTTAAATTAAGAATAGTTAGTATATTTTCTCCAACAAATAAAAATAATAACATAACTATTAAAGCTATAATCATTTCACGTATAACTACTATTCTTCGTCTCTTTTTATCTAAATTTTTTAGTATTGTCATAAAGATAGGAAGATTACCTAAGGGATCCATTATTAAAATTAGTAATATAGTGGTAGAAATTATTTCATTCATTTTAATTTATTATTTCCTTGTAAAAATGTAAAGTTTAAAGATATAAATTTTTAATGGTATATACTTAAAAAAAATATTAAAAATTATATCTATGATATAGATATACTATTTTTTTAATATATATATAACAATCTTAATTTTAAGATACACTTGTAATTTTATAGTATATTAAAATTTTAAAAAATTTTTTAAAAAAATAATTTTTTTAAAAATTATACATTTATTTTTATTTTTGGAGGACGGGAAGTTTTTATTTTAAATCAATTATTTGTTAATTTTAATAAAATTATTGTTTATTTAAAAATCCGTATATTGATTTATGGCAAAGTCGGTCGGAATAATTGGTTGGCGTGGAATAGTAGGATCAGTATTACTAAAAAGAATGGAAGAAGAAAAAGATTTTTTAAAAATCGTTCCTCATTTTTTTTCTACTTCTCAACCTGGTCAAGATGGACCTACTATAAATAATGTTGTATTTAAAAATTTAAAAGATGCTTATAATATAGAATTGTTAAAAGAAATGGATATTATTCTTACTTGTCAGGGAAGTTCTTATACTGAGAAAGTATATCCAGAATTGCGTAATAAAAATTGGAAAGGTTATTGGATAGATGCTGCATCTACTTTACGCATGAATGATGATGCCATAATTGTATTAGATCCAGTTAATTTAGATATTATAAATCATGGGTTAAATAAAGGCATTAAAACCTTTATAGGTGGAAATTGTACTGTTAGTTTGATGTTGATGGCTTTGGGGGGATTATTTAAAAATAATTTAATAGATTGGATATCTGTATCTACTTATCAAGCAGCTTCTGGTGCTGGTTCTGGTTTTGTAATTGAATTATTAAAACAAATGGGTTTTTTATATAATGCAGTTTCTAAAGATTTATTAAATAATTCTTATTCAGTTTTAGATATTGAAAGAAAAGTCACTCAAGCAATTTGTCATCAAGGTTTTCCGTTGAAAAATTTTTCTGTACCTTTAGCTACTAGTTTAATACCTTGGATAGATAGAAAGATGAAAAACGGTCAAAGTCGAGAAGAGTGGAAAGGACAATCTGAAACAAATAAAATTTTAGGTTTAAAAAAAAATATATTAATTGATGGGACATGTGTTCGAATTAGTTCAATTCGATGTCATAGTCAGTCATTTACAATCAAATTAAATCAAAACCTTACATTAAAAAATATTGAAGAAATAATTATACAGCATAATAAATGGGTCAATGTTGTTCCTAATAATATGGAAGAGACAGTTTGTAATTTAACTCCTACTATCGTAACTGGTACATTAAATATACCAGTAGGGAGAATAAGAAAATTAAATATGGGTAACAAATATCTTTCTGCGTTTACTGTTGGTGATCAGTTATTATGGGGTGCCTCTGAGCCTTTAAGAAGAATATTGAATTTATTAATTAAAACATAATATTTTTTTATTGAATACTCTTTATTAATATACACACACAGTGTGTATATTAATTAGTTTAATATTTTTTACTAATTTAATTAATTTTCCTTTAAATTTTGTCCTTTTTTTAATAGATAACGGTATGGTTTTATGTTAATAGCATGATCTATAAGTTCATGTTTCATAAAGTTACAAAAATATGGAATATCTCTTTTAGTAGACGGATCATCTGTTAGAACTAAAATTTTTTCATTGATTTTCATTTTTCTTAATTTTTTTCTTATTAACATAATGGGATCTGGGCATCTAAGACCAATTAAATTTAGTACAATATTTTTTTTCATGTTTGTATTTTTTTATAATAATTTTTTATACAAATTTTTTGATAGAATGTATTTTTCTATGTTTGAAGGTAGTAATCCTTTCGCGTTTTTACCTTCATAATAATTTTTTCTTATTTGAGTTGACGAAATATTAATAGTGGGCATTGTAGAGAAAAAAATATATCCATATGGTTTTTTATGTAATATATCAATATCTTTAATAGTATGAGAAATAATCCATTCTTTTAATTTATTATTATTTTTTTTTTCATATTTTCTAGGACAAATAATTAAATGTGATAATGATAATATTTTTTCCCAATCCTTCCAAAGATTTAAATTATTTAGATTATCTTCACCTATTATAAAACATAATGGTTGCAAATATCCTATTTTTCTTCTTATTTTTTTTAATGTGTCGATCGTATAAAATATTTTATTTTTTTTTATTTCTAAGTAACTTATTTTAAATAATTGATTGCCATCAATAGCAAGCTTAATCATATTGATTTTATCTAGTATAGATGTTTTTGTCTGATTACGGTGAGGAGGTCTATGATTGGGTAGTAATATTATTTTTTTTATTGAAATTTCTTGTACTAATTTTTTAGCACAGGTGATATGACCATAATGAATAGGATCAAAATTTCCTCCAAAAATTGCATATATTTCTTTCATCTTTTTTTATTTTTATGTAGATGTGAAAGATAATAATAATGTTAATGTTTTTAACTCTATCCATACAGAGTTATCATATTCTTTTTTAATTTTTTTTTCTATTTTTAGTAAAATTCGAATTATTTTTAAAAAATGATTAAAATTTATAACATTTAGAGCATGTATAAAAAATTTTGATCTATTAAGCCAAACATTATTTTTTCTTAAAAAAGCATTTATATCTATTTTTTTTTCTCTTTTCATATTTATTAAAATTAATAAATCGTTTTGGAGAGATCGAACTAAAAAAATAGGATTGTATTTTTTTTGAAAAAAACTATCTAATATATAAATAGCTTTTTTTGTATTTTGACTGAAAATAGCATTTATCCAATGTATAGGAGAAAAAATTGAAAAATTATCAATAATCTGTTTTACCTTCTCGGTTTCAATATTTTCACATGGCCAAGTAATAGAAATAATATTTAATATTTGATGTGCAAATAATGTATTTCCTTGGTAATATTTATATATTAATAAAAGAGAATCCTGTTTTATTTTTAAATTTCTTTCTTTTATCTCATATTTTAACCAGTTTTTAAATGCCCATTCGTATGGTGTAAAACAAGATATGATATTATTTTCTTGGTCAAATGTTTTAATTATTTTGCTTTTTTTTATAGCATTAGATAATGCATAAAATTTTACTATTACTAGTATATCTGTATTCTTAATAGAAAGTATTTTATTTATATGATTAGTTAATGATTTATCTATTTTTTTTATAATAAAATTTATTACTAAAATATTTTTTTTAAAAAAAATATTTTTTAATTTATAAAAATTAATGATTTTATTCCAATCTGCGTTTTTTTCTATATTGATAATGCTTTTTTCTAAAAAATTTTTCTTTTTTGCAAAATTTAATATTAGTTTTTCATTTTTATTTAATAAAAACAAATCTTCTCCTAATAAAATATATAAACAATGTAATTTCTGTGTTAATTTTTTTTTTAATTCTTCTGGGTATATAATGTTCATATTAATACTATTACCATTTTATTTACTCTTATATTCATGTTATAAAATTAATTACTTTTTCATGAATATAAATTATTTTTTTTATCTTTAAATTTTCTAATTTTTTTTGAACTGTTGAATTATTTTTTGCATAAAGTAAAATTTCTTCTTTTTTTAAATTATTTTTTACTTCTAAAATCCATATTTTTTTTCCATTAATTTGAACAATTAATTTATATTTATCTTGAAATAAAATTTTTTTTTCAAAAACAGGCCATTTTTCATGATCAATAGAAGATTTTTTATTTAAATATTTCCATAAAATAAAACAAAAATGTGGCGTAAATGGATAAAGCATTTTAATAATTGCTAATAAAGATTCTTTAATAATACATTTATCTTCTTCATTTTCTATTTGAAAATCTATTAATTTATTTACTAGCTCCATAATTGCAGAAATGGCAGTATTGAATGTTTTTCGACGACCTATATCATCGGAAACTTTAAAAATAGTTTTATGTAATAAATAATAAATTTTCTTTTGTTTTTTATTTAATAAATTAAAATGTATATTTTTATGTGTATGCTTTATTTCAATATAATCAAATACTAATTTCCAAATTTTTTTTAAAAAACGATAAATTCCTTTTACGCCTGATTCTCTCCATTCTAATGATGATTCTATAGGCGCAGCAAACATCATAAATAAACGAATTGTATCAGCACCATAACGATTAATTATTATCTCTGGTTCAATACCGTTATTTTTAGATTTAGACATTTTAATCATACCTGCATATATTACTTCTTTTTTGTTTTTTTTATTGTAGTAATTAATAATATCTCCTTGTATATTTCTTTCTATTTTTACAGAAGATGGGTGAATCCAATGACGTTGTTTTTTTTTATCAAATTGATAGAATGCTTTAGAAAGCACCATTCCTTGACATAATAAATTTTTTACTGGTTCATCAAATTGTACTAATTTAAAATCGCGAAGGAGTTTGTGATAAAATCTAAAATATATTAGATGCATAGTAGCATGTTCTATCCCTCCAATATATTGATCCACAGGTAGCCAATATTTCGATGATATCGGATCTATCATACCTTTGTTGAAATTTGGACAAGTATATCTTGCATAATACCAAGATGATTCCATAAATGTATCAAAAGTATCTACTTCTCGGATAAGATCTTGATCACCGATTTTAATTTTAGTCCAATCAGAATTATTATAAATAGATTTTTGTAGAGAGTAAGAATCATTTTTTATTTTTGGTAAAACTATCGGGAGATTTTTTTCTGGTATTGCTATAATTTTTCCACTTTTTGTTGTTGCCATTGGAATAGGTGCACCCCAATAACGTTGTCTTGATATACACCAATCTTGTAATTTATAAATTATTTTTTTTTTAATGATTTTTTTTTGAGATAGCATTTTATGTATTTTTAAAATGTTGTTTTTTTGATCCAACAAACTAACATTTTCAGAGTTAAATAATATATTTTTTTTATTTTCAAATGCACTACATAATGTTATATTTTTATCTTTTTTAATAAGATATTTTATGTCTAAATTATTTTTTATAGAAAAATTTAAATCATTTTGATTATCTTCTGGAATAGATATAACTGCTTTAGTTCCATATTCTTTTAGAACAAAATTTGCTATCCAAATAGGTATTTTTTGATTTGTAATAGGATGAATAGCAAACATATTACTATTGATTCCTTCGAATCTTGTTTTTTCTATATCTTCTTGTGAAAGGTTTTCAATAGCTTGTTTTTTTATAAAATTTTTTATTTCAGGTATTTCTTTAGCGATTTTTTTAGAAAATTTATGAAAAGGCGATATAGAGATATATATTTCTCCCATTATTTTATCTAATTTTTTAACGAATACTTTTATTTTTTTAGTACTATTAAAAATATTAAAAATAATTTCAAATCCCTTTAATCGACCAATCCAATTTTTTTGCATATTTTTTACTTTTTCAGGCCAATTTTCTAATTTATTTAAATCGTTATATAAAGATTCTGCGTATTTTCTAATTTTTATAAACCATTGTGGTATTTTTTTTGTTATAATTTTATTTTGGCATCTCCAGCAACAACCACGTATCACTTGTTCATTGGCTAAAACAGTTTTATCATATGGGCACCAGTTGACAAAACTATTTTTTTTATAAACTAACTTTTTTTTATATAATTTAGTAAAAAACCATTGTTCCCAACGGTAATAATTTGGTTTCGATGTAGTTATTTCTCGGCTCCAATCATAACTAAATCCTAGAGATTGCAGTTGTTTTTTCATATATTTTATATTTTTATCTGTCCAATCAGATGGTAAACTGTTATTTTTAATAGCAGCTTCTTCAGCAGGTAATCCAAAAGCGTCCCAACCGATAGGTTGTAAAACATTTTTTCCTAACATTCTTTGATATCTTGCAATAACATCACTAATTGTATAGTTTCTTACATGACCCATATGTAATTTTCCAGAAGGATAAGGAAGCATAGGCAAGCAATAATATTTTTCTTTTTTATTATCTTCATAAACATGAAAGGTTTTTTTATCTTTCCAGTATTTTTGTACACATGGTTCAATTTTTTTTGGTGAATATTCTTTTTCCATAATTTTTCTCGTATAAAATATATAATAATTCAAAAAAATTTAACTCTTTTAAAAAATATCAATTAAATATTTTTTAACTTTTTTTGATGGATAATAATTTTTTTTTAAAAAGGGGATATTTAGTTTTCAAATTTCAGTATGTTTTTGTAATGTATTATTATTTATTTTATAAGTTTAACAATAAATTATAAAGTACAATTGAGTCTTATTTGAAAAATATATAAATATTTTAATGTTGTGAAATTAACTGTTTGTTTTAAATATTGTTGGAATTTTATTTTCTGGAATTGTGACATATATTTGTATAACTTTTCGACTATCAGCCACAGAAACTTCAAATTTATATCCATTAATTTTAATACTATCTCCTCTACTTGGTAAATGTCCAAATGCTTTCATAACTAATCCACCAATAGTATCTACTTCTTCATCGATAAAATTAGTATTAAAGATGTCATTAAATTCTTTAATTTCTGTTAATGCCTTAACAGAAAATTTGCATTTTTTTAATTTTCTAATATTAACCTGTTCTGCATTATCGTATTCATCTTGAATTTCTCCTACAATTAATTCAAGAATATCTTCTATTGTTACTAATCCTGATACTGCTCCAAATTCGTCTATTACTATAGCCATATGACTTCTTTGCGAACGAAATTCTTTTAGCATTCTATCGACAGATTTACTTTCTGGAACTACAACAGGTGATCTTAATATATTTTTTATAGAGAAAATATCTATTGAATTTTTCATAAACGGCAACAAATCTTTTGCTATTAATAAGCCTTCTACATAGTTTTGATCTTTACTCATTACTGGAAAACGTGAATGTGCAGATTCGATGATTACATCAAGACATTTATTAAGGTTATAATTTAATTTTAATGTCACCATTTGTGTTCTTGGAATCATAATATCTTTAATTTTTTTCTTTGCAATATGCATAACTCCTTCTAACATATCACAAGTATCTTGATCAATTAGTTCGTTTTGTTCTGAATCGCGAATTAATACTAATAGTTCTTCTCTATTCTTTGGTTCGTCATGAAAAATTTGATTTAATAAAATGGAAAAAAAACCTTTCCTACTAATTTTATCTCTTTTTTTTATATCTTTCTTACTCATAGTATTATGATTATCTATTTTAAAATATATTTTATTATTCTATAGGTAGAAAGAGATAGGTTAAAATAATTTTTTAAAAAAATTAAGAATTTTTTAGAAAATATGGTTTTTCATAATTTAAAGACAACATAATTTTATTTTCTATTTTTTCCATAATATTTTTTTCCTTATTTTTTTTGTGATCGTATCCTAATAGATGTAGTGTTCCATGTATTACCATATGTGCCCAACGTGATTCTAATTTTTTATTATATTTAAAAGATTCTTCTTCAATTATTTTTTTACATAGAACTATATCTCCTAATAAAATTTTATTTTTTTTAAAAAAAAAATTAAGTGGGAATGATAAAATATTTGTTGATGTATTTTTTCTTCTATATTTATAATTTAGATTTTTTATTTCTATTTTATCTACAATTCTAACTGTAATAAAATAAACATTTTTTTTTTATGTAGTACTTTTTCAATCCATTTTAAAAAAATATGTTTTTTTGGTATATTTTCAATATTTTTACAGTTTATTTGAACTTGTAAAACAATATTATTTTTCTTGTTCATGGAATTTTAAATTAGTTCACCTTGTAATGAATATGTATGTACTTTTTTGATTTTTATTTTAACAAATTTTCCAATCATATTATATGATCCTTTAAAATTTACAATTCTATTGTTTTCTGTTCTTCCGTATAATTCCATAATATTTTTTTTAGATACTCCTTCTACTAAAACAGATTGTGTACTTTTTAACATTTTTCTACTCCATGACATAGTTTGTTTGTTTATACAATCTTGTAAGGCATATAAACGTCTTTTTTTTTCTTTTAAATCAATATCGTCTTTTATTTTAGAAGCAGGTGTACCTGGTCGATTGGAATATATAAAACTAAAACTCATATCAAAATTTATTTTTTTTATAAAATTGATAGTATTTTGAAAATCTTCTTCAGATTCAGTGGGAAATCCTACAATAAAATCTGAACTAATTTGAATATTTGGACGAGCTTTCAAAAGTTTTTTAATAATTTCTTCATATTCTTCTGTTGTATATGATCTTTTCATTAGTTGAAGTATTCTATTCGATCCGCTTTGTACTGGGAGATGAAGGAAACTAACTAATTTCGGTGTGTCTCGATATACTGAAATAATATCATCAGTGAATTCAAGTGGATTACTTGTAGTAAAACGAATTCTTTCGATGCCTTCTATTTCAGAAACCAGTTGTAGTAGTTCTGAAAAAACACAAATTTTTCCATTAAAAGTTGGTCCTTGATATGCATTAACATTTTGTCCTAATAAATTAATTTCTTTAATACCATTTTCAGATAAACTAGATATTTCTAATAAAATATCATCCGACGGACGACTGATTTCATGTCCCCTGGTATATGGTACTACACAAAATGAACAATATTTATTACATCCTTCCATTATAGAAACAGAAGCTGTATATCCTGTTTGTTTAGGTTCTAAAAAATACTTAAATTTCTCTAATTTAGGAAAACTAATATCAATGATAAATCGTCTATTTTTTTCTATTTCATTTATCATTTTAGGTAATTTATGTAAAGTTTGAGTGCCAAATATAATATCTACATAATTTGCTCGTTTAAATATTTCTTGACCTTCTTGTGTTGCTACACAACCTCCTACAGCAATAATAATATTGGGATTTTTATTTTTTAATTTTTTCCATCTTCCTAATTGATGAAAAACTTTTTCTTGAGCTTTTTCTCTTATAGAACACGTGTTTAAAATTAAAATGTCTGACTTTTCAGGTTTTGTACTAATTAAGTACTTTCCTGTTTTTTCTAAATATTTTTTTATCATGGAGGAATCATATTCATTCATTTGACAGCCCCATGTTTTTATATATATATATTTTATTTTCATCAAATTACTCCTTTTGAGAATATAAATATTTTTTGTTCAGTATAAATAAATAACGTTTTTTATATAGATATCTCTGCTTTAATTGTAGGATGAGGTTCGTATCTAACGATTTTAAAATCTTTGATGTTATAATCAAACAATGATTTAGGTTTTCTTTTTATAATTAGTTCTGGTAATTTTCGGGGTATTCTGAGTATTTGTTTCTTAGCTAACTCAACATGATTTTTATATAAGTGAACATCTCCTCCTGTCCATAAAAAATCTCCAATTTTGAGGTTACATTGTTGTGCTATCATATGTATGAGTGTTGCATAACTAGCTATATTAAATGGTAAACCAAGAAATACATCGCATGAACGTTGATATAGTTGACAACTCAATTTTTTTTTTGACACATAAAATTGAAATATTATATGACATGGAGATAATGACATTTTATCGATTTCTCCAACATTCCAACTAGATACTATCATTCTTCTTGAATCAGGGTCTTTTTTTAATTGATTTAATACATTTTCGATTTGATCTATTTTTTTTCCATCACATGTTTCCCAACTTCGCCATTGTTTTCCATAAATTGGTCCTAGATCACCAAATTTATTTGCCCAATTATTCCAAATTGATATTTTATTATTATTTAAGTATTTAACATTTGTTTCCCCCTTAAGAAACCATAATAATTCATGAATAATAGATGGTATATGACATTTTTTTGTCGTAATTAAAGGGAACCCTTTTTTTAAGTTAAATTTCATATTATGTCCAAAAATAGATAATGTTCCGGTCCCCGTTCGATCTTTTTTTAAATTTCCTTTTTTAATTATTTTTTTTATTAATTGTAAATATTGTTTCATAGGACCTCAACTTAAAGTTTTTTTATAGCAAACATTAAATATTATTATACATCCAATTAAAATCATTGGAATAGACAATATCTGACCCATAGTTATCATGTTTTTAAATAGTCCAATTTGAGGATCTGGTTCTCTAAAAAATTCGCTGATTATTCTTAATATTCCATAACTAATTAAAAATACAGCACTAATACTCCCTATTTTTCTGTTTTTTTTGCTAAAAAAATAGATTATAATAAATAAAATAATACCTTCTAAAAAAAACTCATATAGTTGTGAAGGGTGACGAGGCAGAGCACCATATTTGTTAAATATGCATTGTAATTCAGTATTGTCACGAGCTATTTTTAAATCTTCACTGTATGTACTAGGAAAAAGAAATGAATATGAAAAATTTGGTGCTACGCGGCCATATAATTCACCGTTAATAAAATTCCCTAATCTTCCAGCACCTAATCCGAAAGGTACTAATTTTACTATAAAATCTGATATTTTTAATATTTTTATGTTTTTTTTTAAAGAAAAATAATATATAGCGAGTGTTGCTCCGATTAATCCACCATGGAATGACATTCCCCCTTCCCAGATATGTATGGAACATAGTATATTTTGAGAGAAATATGAAAAATTATAAAAAATTATATATCCGATTCGACCTCCAATACATGAACATATAAAAATGACATATAACAATTTATCTATTTTTTCTATATCTGTTATTTTTTCATTTTTTTTTTCCATACCATATAGCAAAAATAAAGCTTATAAAATACATAAAACCATACCAATGAGCTTTAAAGGGACCAATAGAGAAAATAATAGGATTGATTTTTGGAAAATTAATGTACATATTTAATATTGTACCTTTTATTGTTTAAATAAAATTTTTTTTTAAAATAAAATTTTTTAAAAAGAATACTATTTTTCTAAATTTAACAATTCGCTGATTTTTTGTCGTCTTCGAATAACTTTAAAAGTTTTATTTTCAAACATTATTTCTTGAATAAGAGGTCTAGTATTGTAATTAGATGACATTGAAGCACCATATGCTCCGGTATCATGAAATATCAAATAGTCTCCTATTTTTAACATAGGTAATTTTCTAGTTTCGATGTTTCCTCCTTCTTTTTGTGTAAAGATATCTCCTGATTCACATAAAGGTCCACCTACAATTGTATCTATTTTTTCTATTTCTTTAATATTTCTATGATCTTTTGATAAAACAGATATATGGTGATAACTCCCATACATTGTAGGACGCATAAGATCGTTAAAACCTGAATCAATTAAAACAAAGTTTTTATTACCCATTTTTTTAACTGCTCTTACTTGGGAAATCAAAATTCCTGATTCTGCAACTAAAAATCTACCTGGTTCAATTTCCAATTGAATTGGTGTATTTAAAAAACGAGATATTTTTTTTCTTGCTTCATCCCAAATCATAAAATATTTTTTTGTATTAATAGGTTTTTCATTAAATCTATAAGGTATAGGTAGTCCACCTCCTGCTGAAATAAATGATATTTTTTGATTAATCTTAATTGCATGATCTATCATAGATTGACATACTTTTTCTAAATGTTCATAGTTTACGCCTGAACCAATATGCATATGCAATCCAATAAGTTTTAATTTATATTTTTTTATAATAGGTATTGCTAAATTGGGATGCCAAATTCCATGTTTACTATTTTCTCCTCCGGTATTAGTTTTTTTGCTGTGTCCATATCCAAAACCTGGATTAATTCTTAACCATACATGATGTCCTGGAGAAAGTTTACCTAATTGTTTTAACATATCTATTGATCCTGCATTCACTGGTATTTTGCAATTGATTACTTTAGATAAAGTTTCTTGATCAAATAGATCTGCTGTAAAAATTATTTCGTTTGTATTTGGTTTGAATCCGGCAACTAATGCTCGTTCTATCTCGCCTAGTGAAACAGCATCTACTTTTAGGTTATTTTTTTTCATGAAACGAAGTATGTTAATGTTTGAACACGCTTTTTGAGCAAATCTAATAATGTCAAATTTTTTTAGTAATTTTATTTTTTTATAGATAATACTAGAATCATATAACCAAAAAGGAGATGGATATTTTTTTATTAATTTTCTAATATTTTCTATACTAAGATTAGTTTTAGTTTGATGTAATAACTCAGGCATTTTTTTTCCTATTTAATTATTTAAAAATATAAATTTTTTTATATAAAATTTATAAATGTGTAAATTATTTTTTTAATGGACGGAGAGTAGGAAATAAAATAACATCCCGAATGCTTGTTTGATTTGTTAAGATCATAATTAAACGATCAATTCCAATTCCTAAACCTGAAGTGGGAGGTAATCCGTATTTTAATGCTTCTATATAATTTTTGTCATAAAAAATGTCTTGATGATTTTTTTTTTCAGTATCTTTTATTTGATTTAAGAATCTATATTTTTGATCTTCTACGTCATTTAATTCTGAAAATCCATTTCCTATTTCATATCCTGCAATAAATAATTCAAATCTATCTGTAATATGAGAATTAAAATCATTACGTCTTGCTAGAGGAGAGACTTCTACTGGATAGTCTGTAATGAAAGTGGGTTGGATTAGTTTTTTTTCTGTTGTTTTTTCAAAAATTTCATTTTCTATATGACCTATTTTCCAATCTTTTTTTATTTCTATACCAATGTTATTTGCCATTTTTTTTATTTTTTCTATATTTTTTAAATCTGATAAGGTATAATTAGTATTATATTTTAAAATCGCTTCTTTCATAGTAAATCGTTTAAAAGGTACATCAAAATTTAGACAATATTTATTGTATTGTATTTGATTTTTTTTAAACATTATTTTTATTATGTTGTTTAGTAATTTTTCAGTAAAATTCATCATATCTTGATAATCAGAATACGCAATATATGCTTCCATCATAGTAAATTCTGGATTATGTCGAGTAGAAAATCCTTCATTACGAAAATTTCTGTTTATTTCAAAAATACGTTCAAAACCTCCAATAATTAGTTGTTTTAAATATAATTCAGGTGCTATTCTTAAGTACATTTCTTTGTTAATTTCATTATGATAGGTAATAAAAGGGCGAGCGTTTGCACCCCCAGGGATACTATGTAACATAGGAGTTTCTACTTCTATAAATTTATTTTCTATCATAAAATTTCGAATCAATGTGATAATATTAGATCGATTTTTAAAAATTTCATATAAATGTCTATTGCTAATTAAATCTAAGTATCTTTTTCGATAACGTGTTTCTTGATTTAATAATCCATGAAATTTTTCAGGCAAGGGTCTTAAAGATTTGTTAAGAATTATTAATTTTTCAGCAAAAACAGATAATTCTCCTGTTTTTGTTTTAAATAGTTTTCCGATTACACCTATAATATCGCCAATATCCCATTTTTTAAATTGATTATTATAGAATTCGGTTGTGACTTCTTGTTCTCTCGTATAAACTTGTATTTTTCCCTCTATATCTTGTATTGTAAAAAAAGAAGCTTTTCCCATAATTCTTCTTTGTATCATACGACCAGCAATAGAAACTTTTACTTTTAAAATATTGAGTTCATCAATTGTTTTATTTTTATATGATTGGTTTAATTTGACAGAAGTATTTTTTTTTTTAAAAGTATTTGGGAAAGAGAATCCATCTTTTTTCATTTTAATAAATTTTTCTTTTCTCGTTTTTTTTTCATTATTTAGCACATCTTGTTTTATATCTATTTGTTTTATCATTTTTTATTTATACCCCTATTATTAAGCTTTGTTCAATAAAATCATCTAAATCTCCATCTAATACAGATTGTACATTATATTTTTCAATTCCGGTCCTTAGATCTTTAATTTTTGAATTGTCTAATATATAAGAACGAATTTGATTACCCCAGCTTATATTCAGTTTAGTATTTTCTATTTTTTTTTGTTTTTCTTTTTTTTCGCGAATTTTCATTTCATATATTTTTGATTTCATCTGTTTAATTGCTTGTTCTTTATTTTTATGTTGTGATCGATTATTCTGACATTGAGTAACAATGTTTGTAGGTAGATGAGTAATACGAACAGCTGATTCCGTTCTATTTACATGTTGACCTCCTGCTCCAGAAGCTCTATATACATCTATTCTAAGATCAGATTGATTAATTTCAATATCAATTTCGTCTTCTATATCAGGATATATAAAAATTGAACTGAAAGAAGTGTGGCGTCTTTTCCCTGAATCAAATGGACTCTTTCTAATTAAACGGTGTATTCCTGTTTCTGTTCTTAACCATCCAAACGCATATTCTCCAGAAACTTTAATAGTAGAAGATTTAATACCAACTATATCTCCTATAGATTCTTCAATAATTTCTGTTTTAAATCCTTTTTTTTCAGACCATTTTAAATACATTCTTAATAACATTTTTGACCAATCTTGAGCTTCTGTCCCACCAGAACCAGATTGTATGTCTATATAACAATTGCAATTATCATGTTTATTAGAAAACATACGATAAAATTCAAGTTTTTTGATTTTTTTTTCTATTTTCTTAGTTTCATTATAAATTTCTTCTAGTACAATTTTATCATTTGTTTCTAGAACTAGTTCTAAAAAAATTACTGCTTCTTTTATTTTTTTTTCTATTGTATTGATATTTTTTACTATTATATTTAATAGATTTTTTTCCTTATTGAGATGATACATAGATTCATTGACTTTCCATGTTTTAGGTAAGCATAATTCTAGATCAATTTCTAAAATACGTGATTTTTTTTTTGCATAGTCAAAGATACCTCTTCAAATAATTTGTACGTTTTTGTAGTATTTTTATTTGATTTGAAATTATGTTGATATCAATCATGATTTTATCTTCCATAAATTAATTTTTAATAATTTAACAAAAATTATTAAAAGAATATAAAATTTGTATTTTTTTTTTATATTATAATGTTTAATTCGATAAATTTATTTATTTTTATTTCATATTTTATAAAATATATATTTAGGAGAACGAATGTCGTTATTTTTATTTCCAAAATATCCTGTTTATTCTTCAATTAATTTACCCTTAACATTACATTTTCTTGAAGAATGGTCTTTAGTATATATAGAAGGTACTGATAGTACAAAACATCTTCAAAATCAATTTACAATTGATGTATTTTCTTTAAATAAAAAAGAATACAAATTTTGTGCTCATTGTAATTTTAATGGAAAAGTTTTAGCAACTATGTTTCTCTTTCATTATAGAAAAGGTTATGCTTATATTATTCGAAAAAGTCTTGTTAAAATGCAAGTTAAGCAATTAAAAAAATATGCTATTTTTTCTAAAGTAGAAATTAAAGAATTAGACAATTTATATTTATTTGGCATATCTGGCAGCGATGCCAGATTATTTTTATCTGAACTTTTTATTGACATACCGAATGTGAATCATTCAATAATCTCTCATGAGAAAAGAACTATATTGTTATTTTCAAAGCCTATTGAAAGATTTTTTTTAATTTTATCTTTAAAAGATGTGTTATTTTTAAAAAAACAAAAAAACAAAATAAAATTATTCAATAATAGTAAGCAATGGACTCTTTTAGACATAGAAGCAGGATTTCCTATTTTTGATAAAAAATTGTCTCAAAAATTTTTACCTCAATCTCTAAATTTAGAAAAGCTTCAAGCTATAAGCTTTAATAAAGGATGTTATTATGGACAAGAAACAATAGCACGAACATTTTATAAAAATTTAAATAAATATGAATTACATGTTTTAGTAGGTATAGGAAAAATTAGCGCCGAAATTGGTTCAATCATTGAAACGGAGAAAGAAGGAAAGTGGTATAGAATTGGTTTTTTAATTGCAATGATTTATGTTGAAGTTAATCAAGTTTTTATACAAGCAGTAATAAATAAATCTATAAATGCTAAAAATATATTTAGAATTTATGGTCTAAAAAATATTTTTTTAATTAAAACTTAGTATTTTTATCTAAAAAATGTTTTTTGAAATTCTTTTTTTTGTAAAAATTTAGATAATTCTCTTAAAATATCATGTCTCAAGGTATTCTTTTTATAATTTCAGCACCAAGTGGAACAGGTAAGTCCAGTTTAATTGAAGGATTATTAAAAACAAAATCTTTATATAATATTAAAGTTTCTATTTCACATACAACCAGAATAATGAGACCTGGTGAATCTCATGGAAAACATTATTATTTTATATCGAAAAAAGAATTTAGAATTATGATTAAACAAGAATCTTTCTTAGAATATGCAAAAGTATTTAATAATTATTATGGAACTTCACGTCAATATATTGAAAAAATGTTACTTTCAGGTATTGATGTTTTTCTTGATATTGACTGGCAAGGAGCTAGTCAAATTCGATATAAAATGCCTAAATCAAAAAGTATTTTTTTACTACCTCCATCTAAAGATGAACTATATAAAAGATTACGAAAAAGAGGTCAAGATAGTGATACAGTTATTGCAAAAAGAATGGAGAAAGCAGTAGATGAAATGAATCATTATTCCGAATATGATTATTTAATAATTAACGATGATTTTCAAAAAGCTATAAATGATTTAAAAACAATTGTTTTTGCAGAACATTTATGCGCATTTCATCAAAAAAATAAATATAATTTATTAATTTCTCAATTGTTACAACGTTAATATTTAAAATTTATTAAATTAATTTTAATATTTGATATCTATCAGATATAAAATATTTTTTATTGACCATTATTTATATAATTCTATTGAGAAAATAGAATTATATAATTAATAAAAATTAATTTTTTTTACTAATAAATTTTTAATTTATGATTTTATTTTTATTTCTATTAGCTTGTTTTCGTTCGTTTTCTTTTAAATAACGTTTTCTTAATCGTATTGAATTTGGTGTAATCTCTACTAATTCATCGTCGTTGATAAAAGATAATGCTTCTTCTAAGCTAAATTTTGTAAAAGTAGTTAAAGTAATTGCCTCATCTGTACCCGAAGCTCTCATATTAGTAAGTTTTTTCCCTGTAAGACAATTAACTGTTAAATCGTTCATACGATTATGAAGCCCAATAATTTGTCCTTCATAAACTTGACTACCATGACCTAAGAATAATTTACCTCTTTCTTGTAAATTAAAAAGAGCAAAAGCTACTGCCATACCTGTGCTATTTGATATTAAAACTCCATTTTTTCTTTGTCCTACATCATGTTTTTGACATACTTTGTAATGACTAAAAGATGAATAAAAAAGTCCTGTTCCTGATGTTATACTCATAAATTCGGTTCGAAAACCAATTAATGCACGGCTAGATAAAAGATATTCAAGACGTATTCTTTTGTTTGGATCGATAGTAATATTTTTTAGTTCTCCTTTTCTTTCTCCTATAAATGTCATAATATTACCTTGATGTTTTTCTTCAATATCTAAAATAACATTTTCAAATGGTTCTTCTGTGACATTTTTAGTATTACGAAAAATAATTTTTGGACGCGATACTTCTAATTCAAATCCCTCACGACGCATATTTTCTATTAATATAGATAAATGTAATTCCCCTCTTCCAGAAACAGAAAAAATATTTGCATCTTTTGTTTCTTTTACTTGAAGTGCTACATTATGTATAGTTTCTTTTTTTAATCGTTCTAAAATTTGTCGTGACGTAATATATTTACCTTCTTTTCCTGAAAACGGAGAAGTATTAACTGAAAAAAACATATTTACTGTAGGTTGATCAATAATTAATGGTGGTAAAGGTTGTAAATTATCTGGGTGACAAATAGTATCTGAAATATTTAATTTATTTATTCCTGCAATTGCAATAATATCACCTGCTTTTCCTTTATTTACTTCTATTCGTTGAATGCCAAAATAATTTAATACTTTATTAACTTTAGCATATTTATTATTTCCGAACCTATCAATAACAGCTACTGAATCATTAGTTTTTATATAACCTTGTTTAACACGACCAACACCTATTACTCCAAGATAATTATTATAATCAAGTTGCGAAATTTGCATTTGAAATTTTTTTTTCGGATCAACATTAGGAGCTGGAACATATTGAATAATTGCTTCGTATAGAGGAATCATATTTTCTTTCATCTGCAGATAATCTGTCCCAGACGTTCCAAGAATTGCAGAAGTATATACAATTGGGAAATCAAGTTGTTTATCATTAGCATTAAGATTAACAAAAAGATCAAAAATTTTATCTATTACCCAATCGGGACGAGCATTTTTCCTATCAATTTTATTTACCACGACAATAGGATTTAAACCATTTTTAAATGCTTTTTTAGTGACGAATCGAGTTTGCGGCATAGGTCCATCTAATGCGTCTACTACCAATAAAACTGAGTCTACCATAGACATTACTCTTTCTACTTCTCCACCAAAATCTGCATGACCTGGTGTATCTACAATATTAATTTTATAGTTTTTCCATTTTATAGAAGTATTTTTAGATAAGATGGTTATTCCCCGTTCTTTTTCTAAAATATTAGAATCCATAATACGTTCTTTTTTTTCTTCATGTTCTTGAAAAGTACCAGATTGCTGTAATAGTTGATCAACCAGTGTAGTTTTACCATGATCGACATGCGCTATAATAGCAATATTTCTTATATTTTTATGCATTTTTTTCCCTTTAAAAGTAATTCATTTATAAAATAAATAGGTATAATAAGAGACGGGTTTTGGATAGAGTATAAGAAAAGATTAAATTGTTTGCGGATGATAACATTTTTTTTAAAAGCATAAAAATTTTAAAAAAATGTTCTAAGTAAAGAATAGTTATTTTATATAAAAAAATATTTTTAACAATTTTATTAATTTTAATCATTTAAGGTTATATTTTGAACATATTAAATTATAAAAAAACATTTTTTTTAAAAAGCGTACCTAATATTTTTGATATGACAATTAAAAATGGAATTGAAGTAGCCTTTGTTGGTTATTCTAATTCAGGAAAATCTAGTGCTATTAATGCGTTAACTCATAAAAAGAAGTTAGCTCGTTTTAGTAAAGTTCCTGGTTGTACTAAATTAATTAATTTTTTTCAAGTAGCTTCTGATTTTCGGTTAGTCGATCTCCCTGGTTATGGTTATGCGCAAGTTTCTATGTCAAAAAAAATATATTTGAAAAATGTAATATATTCTTATTTAAAACATAGTGAATGTTTAAAAGGTTTAGTGTTTTTAATGGACATTAGACATCCTTTAAAAGTTTTTGATTTAAATATAATTGATTTAGCTATAAATAATGAAATCCCCATTTTATTGTTATTAACAAAATGTGACAAACTTACAGTAAGTGATCAAAAAATCCAATTTAATAAAGTATATAAAGAATTAAAATACTTTTTAAATAAAATTCATATTCACTTATTTTCATCATTAAAAAAAGTAGGTATTACAGAATTAAAAAAACAATTAAATTTATGGTATAAAAAATATCGTTAATTGTATCTATTTTTTATTGATTAAAAGAATAAAGTTTAATTTTATCAGACAAATTCTTAAAGCAAGTTTTTTTTATGTAAATTTCTTGAGAAGTTATATTTATAGGGATATCTAATTTTATTTTTGCTAATTCATATGAAAGAAAAGCGATTTTTTTGTAATTTTTTAATTGAATAGCAGCGTTTTTAGCATTTCTAAAACATAAAAATGGTATTTTTTCAATATTATTATAAATATTTCTAATATTTGAGAATTTTTTTAATAAATGTAAGGCAGTCTTTATACCTATTTTAGGAATTCCTGGAATATTATCAGATGTATCTCCCATCAGTGCTAAGAGATCAATAAATTCTTGAGGATGAATACCATATTTTTCTTTTATTGTATCAGAAGTAAGAATACTATTGCTATTTAAATGCAATATATTGATATTTTTGTTTACGAGTTGTATCATATCTTTATCATGACTGACAATTAATATTTTTTCTCCTTCTTTTTCTAATTTATGTGAAAAACTACCAATAATATCATCTGCTTCTATTCCTTGCATACTTAAAGTTTTAATTCCAATTTCTTTAAGTATTTTAAACAGAGGTTGAATTTGTAAATAAAGCTGATTAGGCATAGAAGGTCTGTTGCTTTTGTATTCTTTAAAAATTGTGTTTCTGAAAGTTTTTTTAGAAGAATCAAAAATAATAATAATTTTTTTTGAACTGTAGTTTTTTTTCAAAACATTGTATATTGTTTTCAACATTCCATATATTGCTCCGTATGGTTTTTCTTCGTATTTTATAGATTGTTGAAATGCAAAATAAGAACGATATAAATATAGACTTCCATCTATTATAATAACAGGTTTTCTTTTCATATATAATATTGCTTTTTTTAATTTTTAAATAAATTTAATAAAAATAATAAAAATTTATATTTATTTTTTTAATGTATTTCTTTGATTAATTTTTCATAAAATATAGTCTAAATAATTTTTTTATTTAAAGTAATAAATACGAACAGGTTAATCAAATTTAATTAAAATGTTATAATTAAATATTTAATTTTTAGTTCTTTTTATCTAGGTTAATTAAAAATTAAAAAAAATATATTTTATAAGTTTAATATATTATATCCTATATATCTATAATTTTCAGATTATTTTCTTATTTTTTTATTAAAAAATATAATAAATTTATATATTTTTTAGAAAAATCTTTTTTAAATATTTTTTCTAATTTAAAATAATTGATTAAATATTTTCCATTTATTAACATACTAGGAACATAATTCAGTTTAGCTTTTTTAACATCTTGATTATTTTTTCTTATTAATATTTTAAGTGTAAAACTATTCCAAAATTTATTATATTTATCTGAATTAACTCCTGCTTCTTTTAAAAATATATCTTTAATACTAGCAGCATTGTTAATTGTATTAGTTTCTTGAATTCCTTGAAAGATAGGTAGCATAATTTTTTCTTCAACTTTCATTTTTTGTGCTATTATCCAAGCTTTTGTTAAAGTTTTGCCTAAATTTCCTCCTAAAAAGTTTACATGATAATTTTTCTTTTTTATTTTTTGATCTATTTTATTTTTTAATAGATGATGTATTTTATATATTTTTTCTAATTTATAACAATATGGACAAAAAAAAGAAAAAAAATTCATTACTTCAGGTACATCATAAATATTTTTTTTTTCTATTGTATATTCTTTTTTGTTTGTATATTCAGAAGCTAAAACTGTAAAAGATAAAAAGATAGTATATAAAACAATTAATATTTTTTTCATTTTTTATCCATAATTATATATTTATGAAAATATATTTTATAAATACAATATTTTTATAAAATGTAAGCATTTAATATCATAATATATGATATTACATTTTTAATTTAAAATGTTTATTTTTAACTGAATTGGAGTTTTAAATGATTAAAAAAAATGATGATACTCCAATGATAAAACAATATTTATCTTTAAAATCAGATTATCCTAATATGTTTCTTTTTTATCAAATAGGTGATTTTTATGAATTGTTTTATGAAGATGCAAAACGCATTTCGAAATTATTAAAAATCACTTTAACTAAAAAAGGTTACTCAAATAAAAATATTATACCTATGGCGGGTGTACCATGTCATACAGCAGAATATTATATTTCTAAACTTATTAAAATGGGAGAATCTGTTGCAATATGTGATCAAATAGAATGTGATCAGATAAAAGATTTCTATGCCAAAAAAAAGCTACTCACTCGTCAAGTAGTACGTGTTATTACTCCTGGTACTATTATAGATGAAGCTTTTCTTGAAGAGAACAAAGACAATTTTATTGCATCTATTTGGAAAGAAAACAATAAATTTGCATATTCTATTTTAGATATTTCATTAGGTTTTTTTGGTGTTTCTGAACATTTTGATAAACATTCTTTACTATCAGAAATTGAACGAACAAAACCAAGAGAGTTATTATACCCTGAAAATTTTCAAGATATTTCATTAATATCTCATATAAATTGTATACAAAAGCGTCCATTATTAGATTTTGATATAGATAGTTCATACAAGTTGCTTAACTTGCAATTTAAAACTTCTAATTTAGAAGGTTTTGGTATACAAAAAAATCATTTTGTTATTCGTCCAGCTGGTTGTCTTTTAAATTATATTAAATTAATGCATATATCGCTTTTACCTCATATTTATGGAATAAAATTTAATTATATGAAAGATAATATTATTATTAATGCTATTGCACATAAAAGTCTTGAGATTACTGAAGGTATATCAGGCAATAAAAAAAATACTTTATCTTCTATATTAAATAAAACAGTTACTTCTATGGGTACAAGATTATTAAATCGTTGGTTAAAAGCTCCATTAAAAAATTTAAATTTAATTAGGAATCGTCATAATATAGTTAAGTGTCTTCAACCTTTTTATAAAGAAATACAATCAATGCTGCGTCAGGTTAGTGATTTGGAGAGAATATCTTCTCGTTTGTCTTTGCGTACAGCTGTTCCTCGTGATTTTTTAAGAATGCGTTCTACATTAAATGTTTTACCAAAAATAGATAAAATATTAGAAAGAATAAATACTAATTGCATTAAAAAGATACAATTTTCTATTGGTAAATTTGAAAAAATATTTTTTTTATTAAAAAAATCAATAAATAAAATTGTTCCATTATCTATTCGAGATGGAGGAGTAATAGCATCAAATTATAATAAAAAACTTGATGATTTACGTGATTTAAAAAATCATTCTCAAAAATTTTTAAAAAATTTTGAGATAAAAGAAAAAAAAAATTTGAGTATTTCTTCATTTAAAATTAAATTTAATAAGATTCTCGGTTACTATGTTCAAGTAAGCAAACGTCATTCTTATTTAATTCCGAAGTATTATATTAAAGTGCAAACATTAAAAAATATGGAACGATATACTATTCCTTTGTTAAAAAATTATGAAAAAAAAGTTATTTCTGCTGAATTTGAAGCTTTACTTTTAGAAAAAAAATTATATATGGAACTATTCGATATAATCGAACCATATTTAGATAAGATAAAAAATACAGCGTTGGCATTATCAGAATTAGATGTTTTAGCGAATTTATCTGAACGTGCAATATCTTTAAATTATGTATGTCCTAAAATCACTAAAAAATATGGCATTCATTTATTAGATAGTCGTCATCCAGTTGTTGAATGTTTTTTAGATATTCCTTTTATTGCTAATTCTATTTCTTTATCAAAGAAAGATAGAATGATGATTATTACGGGTCCTAACATGGGTGGTAAAAGTACTTATATGCGTCAAGTTGCTCTTATTGTTATAATGGCGTGTATAGGTAGTTTTGTTCCTGCTAAATATGCTTCTATTGGTCCTATTGATAAAATTTTTACACGCATTGGTGCTGCAGATGATCTTAGTAATGGATGTTCAACTTTTATGATGGAAATGATGGAAATATCCAATATTTTAAATAATGCTACTTCTGATAGCTTAGTTTTAATAGATGAATTAGGACGAGGCACATCAAGTAAAGATGGATTAGCTTTATCTTGGTCTTGTGCTGAATATTTAGTATCAAAAAATAAATCTATGATTTTATTATCAACTCATTTTGTAGAATTAACAAAATTAGAAGATTTTTTTAAGCATATAAAAAATTTTTATTTTTCTGCTATTGAAAATGATTTAAATATTTCTTTTTTATATAAAATTAAAAGAGGTATATCAAATAAAAGTTATGGTATATCAGTAGCTGCTTTATCTGGTATTCCAAGTATTGTAATAAAAAATGCAAGAGATAAATTAATTGAATTAGAAAGAAAATAAATTTTTAAATTAATTTTATGTAAAATTACAATTTTTTATTAGTAGATAAAAAACTATATTTTATGTAAATTGTACTAAATTAATGGTATTAATTTATTGATATAATGAAATTTGGATATTTAGTATAATGAAAAATAAAAATCTGTTTAATGCTCTTTTTCCTTTTCAATCGGATCAATTAGAAAATTTAAAAAAAATTGAAAAAAATTTTTCTAGTGTTCAGTGTGCTTGGCTTTCGGGTTATTTTTGGAATTTAGCTAATAAAGATTCTTCTCAATTAAAATTGGAAATGAATAAAAAATTTCAAGAAGAAAGTTCAAACAATACTATTACCATTATATCTGCATCTCAAACTGGAAACGCATTATCACTTGCTGAACGTTTAAATAGTTATTTAAATGACAAAAATAAAAAAACTTGCTTTGTTAAAGCGGCTGATTATAATTTTAAAAAAATTCAAGATGAAAAAATTTTAGTTTTAATTATTTCTACTCAAGGAGAAGGAGAACCTCCAGAAGAAGCATTGTCTTTATATAAATTTATTATGTCTAATAAAGCTCCTCAATTAAATCAGTTATACTATAGCATATTTGCATTAGGAGATAGTTCCTACGATTTGTTTTGCCAAGCAGGAAAAGATTTTGATAAAAGATTGAGTGAATTAGGAGCAAAACGTTTATTAAATAGATTAGATGCAGACATTGAATATGAAGAAAATTATATTAAATGGTCTCAAAATTTGTTGGTTTCTTTAAAAAATATAGATATTTCTTCTCCCTTTCTGAATAATAAAGGTGTTATTAATCAAAAAACAATATGTACTAAGAATGATCCCGGTACAGCATTTGTATTAGTTAATCAAAAGATTACTGGTAGAAATTCAACAAAAGATATTTATCATATTGAGTTAGACGTTAGCAAACTTAATATTATCTACACTCCTGGTGATGCATTAGGTATTTGGTATCAAAATAGTAGTAAATTAGTAAATAAAGTATTGGAAATTCTTTATATAGACAAATCTGATAAAATAATATTTAAAAATAAATCAATCACGATTTTTGATGCTTTAAAAAATAATTTTGAACTTACTACAAATACTAAAAATATTATTCGACTTTATGCTGATATTACAAAAAATAAAATTTTAAAAGAGATTATATCAGATGAAAAAATCTTAAATGATTATGTAAAAAATACGCCTTTAACAAAAATGATTTGTGATTTTCCTAAGAAATTATCTTCTCAAAAATTTATTAATATATTACGTCCTTTAACACCTCGTTTGTATTCTATTTCTTCTTCACAATCTGAAGTAAATGATGAAGTTCATATTACAGTTAGTTTAGTAAAAAAAATAATTTCTGGTTCTTTGTATTTAGGTGGTTCTTCTAGTTATTTATCACAAACTTTAAAAGTTGATGATTCTGTAAAAATTTTTATTGAAAAAAACAACAATTTTCGTTTACCTCTAGATAAAGATACATCTATTATTATGATTGGTTCCGGAACTGGCATTGCTCCGTTTCGTGCCTTTATGCAGCAACGTGATAATGATCAATCTACTGGTAAGAATTGGATTTTTTTTGGTAATCCCAATTTTACAGAAGACTTTTTATATCAATTAGAATGGCAAAAATATTTAAAAAAAGGACTTCTTACTAAAATTAGTTTAGCTTGGTCGAAAGATCAAAAAAATAAAGTATATGTTCAAGATAAAATAAGAGAAAATGCAGAAGAGATATGGTATTGGATAAAAAATGGTGCACAAATATATGTTTGTGGTAACGCATCTAAAATGGCAAAAGATGTTGAAATAGCATTATTAGATATTTTTAGAAAAAATGGTAATATGACAATTGACGAGTCCAGCGAATTTTTAGAAACTTTACGAATACAAAAACGTTATCAAAGAGATGTGTATTAATGAAAAAAAATCATAAAAAAATACTTTTAGAAAAAACAAAAGAAGAAAATATTAAAGAAAACAGTAATTACCTTAGAGGTACAATTATAGATGATTTAAAAAATGAAATTACTAATGGTTTTACTGGAGATAATTTTTCATTAATTCGATTTCATGGTATGTATCAGCAAGATGATCGGGATTTACGTATAGAACGTAATGAGCAAAAATTAGAACCACGTTACGCAATGATGTTACGTTGTCGATTACCCGGAGGAATTATTTCAGCTAAAAAGTGGTTAAAAATTGATCAGTTTGCAAATGAAAATACGTTATATAGAACTATTCGATTAACTAATCGTCAAACTTTTCAACTTCATGGTATTTTAAAAAAAAAATTAAAAGATGCTCATAAAATGCTACATGAAATTGGTTTAGATGCTTTAGCGACAGCTAACGATGTTAATAGAAATGTTCTTTGCACCTCAAATCCTGATCAATCTTTATTACATAAATCATGTTATGAATGGGCTAAAAAAATTTCTGATTTTTTATTGCCTAAAACTAAAGCTTATGCAGAAATTTGGTTGGATCAAGAAAAAGTTGCAACTACAGATCACGAACCTATTTTAGGGAAAACTTATTTACCAAGAAAATTTAAAACTACAGTAGTTCTTCCGCCATACAATGATGTGGATTTATATGCAAATGATATGAATTTTATAGCAATTACAGAGAATAATAAAATTATTGGATTTAATGTACTAGTAGGTGGTGGTTTGTCTATCAATCATGGAAATAAAAATACATGGCCATTTCTTGCTGTTGAATTAGGATATATTACTTCTGAAAATGTTTTATCTATTGCTCAAGCTATAGTAACTACGCAAAGAGATTGGGGAAATCGTACTGATCGAAAAAATGCAAAAACTAGATATACTATACAAAGAGTAGGTGTAAGTGTTTTTAAAAAAGAGGTTGAAAAAAGAGCTAACGTAAATTTCGAAACTATTAGACCTTATTACTTTAATAGTCGAGGCGATAAATTTGGATGGACTAAGAATATTAATAATGATTGGAGTTTAACAATATTTATTCAAAATGGTAGAATTGACGATAATAAAAAACAATTAGTAAAAACAGGTTTATTAAAAATAGCGAATTTACATGAAGGCAATTTTCGGCTTACTGCTAATCAAAATATAGTCATATCTAAAATATCAAATAAAAACAAACAAAAAATAGAAGAAATTGCATTATCACATGGACTGATCAAAAAAAATACTCCATTACGTGAGCACTCTATGGCTTGTGTTTCTTTTCCTACTTGTCCCTTGGCCATGGCGGAAGCTGAACGTATGCTATCTTTTTTTATTACGCAAGTAGAAAATATCATGTTAAAATATGGTGTTGAAAAGGAAATAATAATCTTACGTATTTCTGGATGTCCTAATGGTTGTGGAAGATCTTTATTATCTGAAATTGGTTTAATTGGAAAAGCTATTGGTCGATATAATCTATATTTAGGTGGAAATCGTATAGGTAATCGTATTCCAAAGATATACAAAGAAAATATTACAGTAAAAGAAATATTAACTCATTTAGAATTTTTGATAAAGACCTGGTCAATTAAAAGAAAAATTAAAGAAGATTTTGGAGATTTTATTATTAGAAAGAGAATTGTTAAAGAAATTATTGATCCTATTCACGATTTTTGGAATTGATAGAGAGAAAATATGTCTCAATTTAAATATGAAAATATAAATTTGTTGGATTCTAAAAAAAAAAGAATTTTTATTTAAATTTAACGTGATACTATCTAAGTATTCAGCTCAAAAGCGTATATCTTGGTCATTAAAAAATTTACCATGTACGCATATTATGTCATCTAGTTTTGGTATTCAATCAATTGTGTTATTACATCTTATAGTCACACAAAAACCTAATATTCCTATCATATTAATTGATACTGGATATTTATTTCCTCAAACATATCATTTTATTGATCTTTTAACAAAAAAATGGAATTTAAATTTAAAAGTGTTTCGTTCTAAAATATCCCCCTCATGGCAAGAAGCACGTTATGGAAAACTATGGACAAAAGGTCTTCAGGGGATTAATTTATATAATACTATAAATAAAGTAGAACCAATGAATTTAGCTTTTAAAAAATTATCGGTAAAGACATGGTTTGCAGGACTACGACGTCAACAATCTAACAGTCGAAGTTCGTTGGAATACATTTCTATTCAAAAAAATATTTTTAAAGTTTTACCAATTTTAGATTGGTCTAACGATGAAATACATACATATATTAAAAAAAATAAATTGAGCATTCATCCTTTATTAAAAGAGGGCTATATTTCTGTAGGAGATGTTCATACTACAAAGAAATTTGAAGACGGTATGCTAGAAGAAGAAACACGTTTTTTTGGATTAAAAAGAGAATGTGGTTTGCATGAAGATAAGACTTAATAAATTTATATATTTATAAAAATAGTTTTTTATAAAAAAAATAAGATATTTTTTTTATATTTTATATATATAATATATATATAGATTTTCTATTTTTTCAATAAGGTAAATGTGAATTATCTTCCTATTTTTTTAGATTTAAAGAAAAAAAACATATTAGTAGTAGGAGCTGGAGAAATTGCTTTTAATAAAATTAAACTACTGCTTCGTTCTGGAGCTATAGTTAATATTATTAGTAAAGACATATGTTCTGAGATAAAAGAATTATTAAATAAAAAAAAAGTATTTTGGATATCTCATACTTTTAGTAGTACTTATATTCATAAAATGTTTTTAGTAATTGCTGCTACTAATAATATTAAATTAAATAAAAGAGTCTTTCAAATATGTAATAAATTCTATAAATTAGTTAATGTAGTAGACGATCAGTCAAAATGTTCTTTTATTTTTCCTTCTATTATTGATCGTTCACCAATAGTTTTAGCTGTCTCTTCAGGAGGAACAGCACCTGTTTTATTGCGTTTGTTACGTGAAAAAGTTGAATCTATTCTTCCCTTAAGATTAGGTGATGTTGCTAAAATTGCTGGAAATTGGAGACCGATCATTAAAAAAAAATTTGACAATGTATTAGAAAGACGTCGATTTTGGGAGAAATTGTTTAATAGTATTTTTGTTCAATATGTAATAAGTCGACAAACAAAAAAAGCAATTGATTTTTTAATGAAAATGATTGATGAACCCAATATATTAAGAGGGGAAATTATTTTAGTAGGTGCTGGACCTGGAAACGGCAGTTTACTCACTTTAAGAGGATTACAGGTACTGCAAGAAGCAGATATAGTGTTATATGATAATTTAGTTTCTTTAGAAATTTTAGATTTAATTCGTCGAGATGCAAAATGTATTTGTGTTGGAAAATCAGCTGGTATAAAAAATATTACTCAAGATGAAATTATAAAATTACTAATATCTTTAGCAAAAAAAGGGAAAAAAGTAGTTCGTTTGAAAGGAGGAGATCCATTCATATTTGGTCGAGGCGGAGAAGAGTTAGAAGCAGCAAAAAATGCTGGAATTGATGTTCAAGTTGTACCTGGAATTACATCTGCAATTGGCATTGCAGCTTATACTGGTATACCATTAACACATCGAGAATATGCACAAGGCGTAATATTTATTACAGGTCATAAATGTAAAAATAGCATATTAAATAATTGGTCTATTTTATCTGATTCTTCGTATACCTTAGTTATATATATGGGTAGTTTACAGGCGTTAAATATTTCTCAAAAACTTATTTTTCATGGTCGTTCAAAATCTACTCCAATAGCTGTAATTAGCAAAGGCACTATGATTAAACAAAAAGTTTTTATAGGACGTTTAGATGAACTTGATAAAGTAGTTAAATTTGCTATAAATCCATCTTTATTAATTATTGGAAAAGTTGTTTTATTGCATAAAAAATTAGAATGGTTTAATACTTTTAATGAACTGAACAAAATAAAACATACATCTTCTATAGTAAATTTAATTTAAGGAAAGACGATGTTTAAAAAAAATGCTACTCATTTACGTCAATTAGAATCAGAAAGTATTTATATCATGCGTGAAGTAATAGCAGAGTTTGATAATCCTGTCATGTTATATTCTATTGGTAAAGATTCTTCAGTTATGTTGCATCTTGCCAGAAAATCTTTTTATCCAGGTCGTTTGCCTTTTCCACTATTACATATAGATACTGGGTGGAAATTTAGAGAAATGTATTCCTTTAGAGATCGAATAGCTAAATCTTTAAATATAGAATTAATTGTTCATTCTAATATAAAAGGAAAATTGTTAGGTATAAATCCTTTTCAAGATGGTAGTGCCAAATACACTGACATAATGAAAACTGAAGGATTAAAAGAAGCATTAAATAAATATAAATTTGATGCTGCTTTTGGTGGAGCTAGACGGGATGAAGAAAAATCACGTTCTAAAGAACGTATTTATTCCTTTCGCGATTCTTTTCATCAATGGAATCCTAAAGAACAACGCCCTGAATTGTGGTGGAATTACAACAGTCAAATTAACAAAGGAGAAAGCATTCGTGTTTTCCCTCTGTCAAATTGGACAGAATTAGATATTTGGCAATATATTTTTTTAGAAAATATTGAAATTGTACCACTTTACTTTGCTGCTATTCGACCGGTTTTGGAAAGAGATGGCGCCTTATTAGTAATTGATGATGATCGTATTAATATTAACCCGAATGAACAAGTAATGCAAAAAATGGTTCGATTCCGAACATTAGGTTGTTGGCCATTAACTAGTGCCATTGAATCTACATCTACTACTTTACCAGATATTATTCAAGAAACATTAATAGTTAAAACAAGCGAGCGTACAGGTCGATCTATTGATCATGATAAGCAAAGCTCTATGGAATCTAAAAAAAGACAAGGTTACTTTTAAAAATAGGTTGATCTTAAAATGAATAAAAATTTTAATGCTAAACGTGTTATTATGCAAGATAATTTTCAAAATTGGTTGTATTTAAATGAGAAAAAAACTTTATTGAAATTTTTGACATGTGGTAGTGTAGATGATGGAAAAAGTACTTTAATTGGTCGTCTATTGCATGATACCCAACAAATTTACGAAGATCATTTATCTTCTTTAAAAAAAGATAGCAAACGTCATGGAACACAAGGAAAAAAAATAGATCTTGCATTAATAGTAGATGGACTTCAATCAGAACGCGAACAAGGCATTACTATTGATGTAGCATATCGTTATTTCTCGACAAAAAAAAGAAAATTTATTATTGCCGATACCCCAGGTCATGAACAATACACTCGAAATATGGTTACGGGTGCATCTACTTGTGATTTATCTATCTTATTAGTAGATGCTAGGAAAGGTTTATCTCAGCAAACTTATAGGCACAGTTTTATTGTTACATTACTTGGAATTAAGTATCTTATTGTTGCAATAAATAAAATGGATTTAGTGGAATATAAAGAAGATATTTTTTCAAAAATAAAAAATGATTTTTTTCTATTTTCAAAAAATCTTTCAAAAGATCTAAAAATTTTTTTCGTTCCTATATCGGCATTAATTGGGGAAAATATTGTATTTAAAAGTAATTCTATGCCATGGTATAAGGGAAATACATTATTACATATTTTAGAAAATATCAAAATTAAAGATACATGTAATTCATCAGAAATTAGATTTCCAATACAATATGTTAATCGACCTAATGCAAATTTTCGTGGATATTCTGGTACATTATTTTCTGGTACAGTTTATGTTGGACAGAATGTAAAAATATTACCTGGTAATATTCATTCGTCTATCGTTCGTATTTTAAATTTTAATAAAGATATACAAAAAGCAGAAACTGGTGAACCTATTACGATAGTATTAAAAGATGAAATTGATATTAGTCGAGGAGATTTTTTTGTTAATGTAGATTCTTGTTTAGAATCTTGTCAAGAAGCAATTGTAGATATCGTTTGGATGACTGATGATATTTTAAAAGTAGGTAATTCGTATCTTATTAAATTATCAGGAAAAAAAACGCATGTTTATATTAAAGAAATTTTATTTAAAATAGATATAAATACTTTAATTAAAAAGACAACTAATGTATTAAAGTTAAATAGTATTGGACGAATAAAAATTACATTTACTGAAAAAATGATATTTGATGATTATGCAGAAAACAAAATTACAGGTAGTTTAATTTTCATTGATCTTTTAACTAATATTACAGTAGGAGCAGGTATGATTAAAAAAAATTTGGAAAAAAAAGAAAAAATTATATCTAATAATAAAAATAATTTTGAATTAGATTTATACAATTTAATTCTTAAATATTTTCCACATTGGGATATTAAAAAATAGTATATAGGTTTTATCATGAATAATTTTTTTAAAAAAGACATCACTTGGCAAAAATGTTCGGTAACGCGGGTGAAACGTGAAAAAAAAAATAGTCATAAATCTTTTGTAATATGGTTTACAGGATTATCAGGATCAGGAAAATCTAGTATTGCTAATTCTTTAGAACAAATTCTTTTTAAAAATAATTGTAGTACTTATTTATTAGATGGAGATAATATTAGATCAGGTTTATGTTCTGATTTAGGTTTTAGTGTTGTAGATAGAAATGAAAATATTAGACGTATTGGAGAGGTGGTAAGGCTATTGATAGATGCAGGAATTATAGTTTTAGTTGCTGTTATTTCTCCTTATAAAAATCATAGAGAAATGATTTTTTCACGTTTAGGAAAAAAAAATTTTTTGGAAGTTTTTGTAGACACTCCGATTGATATATGTAAAGAACGTGATCCTAAAAAATTATATAAAAAATCTTTTTTTGGTGAAATATCTAATTTTACCGGTATTCAATCTGTATATGAAAGACCAGAAAAACCAGATTTGCATTTAGATGGAACAGCATCCTTAAAAAAGAATACACAAAAATTAATTAAAATATTACATGATCGATATATTATATCCTTTCCTAATATTAAGTAAAAATTTTTATTGTAAATTCAATTATATAGAGTGAAATATGAAAATACTAAAAATATTTTTACTATTTTTATTTTTTTGGTTGCAGTATTCTCTTTGGATTGGAAAAAATGGCGTTTTGGATTATATTAAAATATATAAAAAAATTATAATTCAAAAAAAAAAAAACGAGGATTTTGAAATAAGGAATAATCAGTTAATATTAGAAATTGAACGTTTAAATAGTATAATAAAAAAATAAAAAATTTTTAAAAATGTTAAATAAATAAATTTTTTTGGATATTCAATGACATTAATTAATTCACCTAAGCCAAAAATTATGGCCGTAGTTCCTGCTGCAGGAATAGGTCGAAGAATGCAGTTAGCTTTTCCAAAACAATATATAAAAATAAAAAATTTTACTATTCTTGAATATACCTTAAAAACATTGTTATTACATCCTAATATAGTTCGTATTATTGTAAGTTTACATCAAGAGGATAATTATTTTCATAAATTACCTATATCATCTGATTTGCGGATTTTATCTGTATTAGGAGGTCCCGAAAGAATATATTCTGTTCTATCTGGGTTAATGGTTAAAACAGACGCTGATTTAGTAATGGTGCACGATGCAGTACGTCCTTGCTTGAGTTATAAAGATTTAGAAAATTTAATTTCTACTGCTAAAAATAGCAAAGTAGGTGGTATTTTAGTACGACCTGTTTCTGATACTATAAAATGTACTGATCGAACAAATCAAAAAATATTACATACTATTCCTAGAAAACAACTATGGCATGCTTTAACTCCTCAATTATTTCCAATAAATTTATTACGATTGTGCTTAAAAAAAATTATTCAAGATCAAATTACTATAACGGATGAATCATCAGCATTGGAATATTGCGGACATTATCCTGAAATAGTTTTAGGAAGTCATAAAAATATAAAAATCACTTATCCTGAAGATATTGTTTTTGCGAGACTTTATCTTAAAGATTTTTTTAAAAAATAAAGAGGATGTAATTAATAATGAGAATTGGATGTGGTTTTGATATTCACGCATTTGGTAGTATGAAACCTTTAATTATTGGGGGGGTAAAAATACCTTATCATCAAGGTTTACTTGCTCATTCTAATGGTGATGTGTTAATTCATTCTTTAATAGATGCATTTTTAGGAGCAACGGCAATAGGTGATATTGGTACACTTTTCCCTAGTGAAAACAAAAAATATAAAAATATCAACAGTAGAACTTTATTAAAAGATGTATGGAAGAAAATTTATTCGAAAAATTATCGTATATGTAATGTGGATACTACTATTATTGCTGAAACCCCCAAAATTTTACCTCATATTTTTTTAATGAGATCAAATATATCATCAGATCTCAACATTGAAATAGAAAAAGTAAGTGTAAAATCTACAAGTTCTAAAATGATAGGATGTATTGGCAGAAAGGAAGGTATAGCCTGTCAATCAGTCGTGATGCTTATAGAGTCTAAAAACAGTAATTTGAAAAAAAAATATTAACATTTATTTTATATAAAAATTTTATTATCTAATTTTATTATAATGAAATTTAACGGTGTGATAAATGCAATCAAATTTTTTAATATATAGATTATTTTTTTTAATTTTTACATTTTTTTCCTATACAAATATTGCATCTGGAAATTCAATCATTAAAAAAAATGAAAAATCTTTTTTAAATCATTTAAAAAAAATAAAAAATACATTTTATCAAGATTGTTTAAATGATTTTTTTTTTAAAAAAAATCATTTTTCATCATTAAAAAATAATGAAAAATATTTTAATAAAAAAAACAATTTTTTTATTGGTAATCATAATTATATGATTTGTTTTAAAAAAAATATTTTTCATGTTTTTTATATTGTAAAAAAAAGAGATACATTATTTTCTCTTTGTAAACATTTTGGTTATACTTGTCAAAAATTATATGAATTTAATAATTTTAAGAAATCCTATAAAATATTTATAGGACAAAAGGTATGGATTGCAAATATTTCAATTAAGAATATAAATCTTTTAAGATTTATCATCTTCAATGAAGATAAAATTAAAAAAAAGTATATTTCTTGTAAATCATTTTTTGAAAAATCATCAAATATCGCACATTTAATTAAAATGAATAAATTTTTTAAAAAAATATATTTTCCATTACATAATAAATTAAAAGAAAAAAATAATATTTATTTACAAAAAAAAAATTTTTTTATTTCTGATCTTTGGTGTTTGCCTGTAAGAAATTTAAATATCAAAAAATTGTCTAATTTTAAAATTAATGATCATCAAGGTTTTGAAATATCTGGTTTTAAAGGGCAATCTATTTATGCCGTAGCTTCCGGCGAAGTTGTTTTTATTGATAGTTCTTTTAAACATTATGGTCGTTTGATTATTATTCAACATAAAAATAATTATTTAAGTATATATGGATGTAACGAATCTATTTTAGTTAATGAAAAAGATAAAGTATATAAAAAACAGAAAATTGCTACTATGGGCTCATTAAACAATAGATCTTTTAAATTATATTTTCAAATACGTTATAAAGGAGAACCTATTAATCCACAAGTTATTCTGCCTAACACTAAATAATAAAAAAATCATATTTTTTACTTTAATATTATATTGAGAAATTTGTGAAAACTATCATATTTAAAGATTTTCAATTTGAAGCAGCACATTATCTACCATATGTTGATAAAGGACATAAATGTTCACGATTACATGGTCATTCTTTTTTAGTTCGTTTAAAAATCGCAGGTAATATTCAAAAAAAAAGTGGTTGGATAATAGATTATGCCGATATTAAATCAGCTTTTAAACCTATATATAATCAGTTAGATCATAATTTTTTAAATGATATACCAGGTTTAGAAAATCCAACAAGCGAAATAATAGCTCAATGGATTTGGAACCGTTTAAAGCCAAGTTTATCTATTTTAAATGCTGTTATAATTAAAGAAACGTGCACATCAGGATGTATTTATCAAGGTGTTTAGAATTATGTTCAATTTTAATAAAGAAGTTTACTGAATTTTAATATATTTATGTATTTGTATTGATAATCGCCAATTTTTTATTATACATTGTTTAATACAAATTTTGATTGCGTTCTTATTTTGGCTAATAGGTTGTAAGAAAATATGATGTTTTTTTTTGTTTTCTATTTTTTTTAAAATATTTTCTAAATACAGTAAATCTTCTTCTTTTAAAATAGGATATTTTATCTCATTAGAACGTAAAATCGAAGTATCTAATGTTTTTTGATGTTTTTTTGGTGAGAGTGTAATCCAAGTTTTTATAGAACATATGATTAATTTCGTTCCACTAGTTTCTATTTGACATCTATATCCTTTTTTTTCTAGTTCTGTTGTAATTTCGAGAAGATTATATAAACAGGGTTCGCCACCAGTAATTACAATATGTCTAGCGGTCCATTTTTTGGTTTTTAATAATAACAAAATCTCTTTAAGATTCATGTAACTCCATTTTTTGTCTTTCTTTTTTTTCGTTATCATTTCTTTATTAGAAATTTTGTCTTTATTATTACATGTCCATGTATATTTTGTATCGCACCATTTACAATGTACTGGACACCCCTGTAATCGAATAAAAATTGATGGTGTTCCAGAGTAATAACCTTCACCTTGTATTGTTTGAAAGATTTCATTAATCGGATAGTAATACATGATTATACTCATAAAATTTTAATAGTTTTATTTTAATGAGAAACTGGTATATATTTTAGAATACCTGATTCTCATTAAAATTACCTTTTTATCTTATAAAAGATGAATGAACTTCCCTTAATCCATAGAATGGAGCATATTTTTTCCCTAATTTTTCTTCAATTCTAATTAATTGATTATATTTAGCAGTTCTATCAGATCGACTCATTGATCCAGTTTTAATTTGACCTGATGCTGTTCCTACTGATAAATCAGCTATTGATGTGTCTTCTGTTTCACCTGATCGATGAGAAATAATAACGCTATAGTTAAATTTTTTTGCAACTTTAATAGTTTCTATTGTTTCACTTAAGGTTCCAATTTGATTTAATTTTATTAAAATTGCATTTGCGATTCCTTTTTTTATTCCTTTTTTTAAAATATTTTTATTAGTAACAAATAAATCATCCCCTACTAATTGTATCTTGTCCCCTAGTTTTTTTGTTTGATATAAAAAACCTTCCCAATCTGATTCATCTTGTCCATCTTCTATAGAAATAATAGGGTATTTATTGCATAGATTTTCTAAATAATGTGTGAGTTCTTGCGAACTAAGTTGCATATCTTCTCCGAGAAATTGATATACTTTACTATTTTTATCATATAATTCAGATGCCGCACAATCTATAGATAATGTTATATCTTTGCCTAATATATATTTAGTTTTGTGTATTGCGTCTTGAATTATATCTAATGCTTCTTCATTTGATTTAAAATTTGGCGCATATCCTCCTTCATCTCCTACTGTAGTACTTATACCTTTATCCTTAAGTAAATTACCTAACTCGTGAAATATTTCTGCTCCCATGCGTATCGCTTGTTTTATTGATTGCGCACCAATAGGTTGTATCATAAATTCTTGAAGATCAATATTATTATTAGCATGTTTCCCCCCGTTAATTATATTAATCATGGGAAGAGGCATTGAAAATATTCCTGGAGTATTATTAATTTCAGAAATATATTGATAAAAAGGTATGTTCTTAGAGGATGCAACTGCTTTTGCAACTGCTAAAGATACAGATAAAATTGAATTAGCACCTAAGTTAGATTTATTTTTTGTACCATCTAAATCAATCATAGTTTGATCAATATTAATTTGATCTTGTGCATTTTTATTTTTTAAAGCATGAAAAATATTCTTATTTATTATTTCAACTGATTTTTGAACACCTTTTCCCATAAATCGATTTTTGTCATTATCTCTTAACTCTAACGCTTCAAAAGAACCTGTTGAAGCACCAGATGGTGCTGAAGCTATACCGACAAAACCGCCTTCAAGACATACTTCGCATTCTATAGTAGGATTACCCCTAGAATCAATTATTTCTCGACCAGTGATGTTTAATATTTTAGACATTTTTTGCCTTATTTGAGTAGTATATTATATAATAAATTTATTTTTTTTGTTTTTTTCTGCTGATTTGATAAAATCTATAAATAATGGATGTCCATCACGCGGAGTAGAAGTAAATTCGGGATGAAATTGGCAACCAACAAACCAAGGATGATTAGAAATTTCTATAATTTCAACTACATTGTTTTTTTTAGAACGCCCTGCAATTTTCAATCCTGATTTCTCTATTTTTTTTACTAAAGTACTGTTTACTTCATAACGATGTCTATGTCTTTCTATAATAACATTCTTATTATATACTTTTTGAGATAAACTATTTAAAATTAATTTGCAAGGTTGACTACCTAATCTCATAGTACCTCCCAAATTAGAATTATTATTTTTTTGATTGTTTATATTTTTTTTTATATTATTTATTTTTGTTTTAATTAAGTCAATAATAGGAAATTTACATTTTGAGTCAAACTCTGTAGAATTAGCTTCTTTAATACCCATAACATTTCGTGAGAACTCTATAATTGCTATTTGCATACCTAAGCATATTCCAAAATATGGAATTTTATTTTCGCGTGCATACTGAACAGATAATAATTTTCCTTTTACACCACGATCTCCAAATCCTCCAGGTACTAGAATACCGTTTAGATTTTTTAATAATTTTAAATTTTTCTTATTGATTTCTTGAGAATTAATTAATTCTATTTGAACTTTAATTTTATTTTTCAAACCTGCATGTTTAAGTGCTTCTATTACGGACTTATATGCATCAGGTAATTTAATATATTTTCCGATTATACCAATAATAATTTTTTTAACAGAATGTTTTTCTTCGTAAATTACTTTTTCCCATTCTTTTAAATTAGCTTCTGGGACGTTTAATCCAAAATATTGGCAAATATAATTATCTAATTTTTGATCTTTTAATACTTTCGGTATTTTATATATTGATTTGACATCTTTCAAAGAAATTACAGCATTTACTGGTACATTACAAAATAATGCAATTTTTTCTCTTTCGTTTTTTGGTACTGTTTTTTGAGAGCGACAAATTAAAATATCTGGTTGTATTCCAATTGATAATAATTCTTTTACTGAATGTTGAGTAGGTTTAGTTTTAATTTCTCCAGCTGTTTTTATATATGGTACAAGTGTTAAGTGTATATATATTACGTTTTTTCGTCCAACATCAGCTGCTAATTGACGAATAGCTTCTAAAAATGGTAAAGATTCAATATCTCCAACTGTTCCACCTATTTCTACGAGAATAATATCGCTAGTTTTAGAACATAAAATGATTCTATTTTTAATCGCATTAGTAATATGAGGTATAACTTGAATAGTTGAACCCAAATAATCTCCTCTTCTTTCTTTTTTTAAAACTTCAGAATAAATTCCTCCAGTAGTAAAATTGTTTAAACACGTCATTTTAGTACGAATAAATCGTTCATAGTGTCCTAAGTCTAAGTCTGTTTCAGCACCATCTTCAGTAACAAATACTTCGCCATGTTGAATAGGACTCATGGTTCCGGGATCTACGTTAATATATGGGTCTAACTTCATAATGGTTACTTTTAAACTGCGTGCTTCTAATATAGCTCCTAATGAAGCAGCTGCTATTCCCTTTCCTAAAGATGATACTACTCCGCCAGTTATAAAAATATAATTTTTAGTCATGCTAAATATAAAAATATTAGTTAAAATGAATAGATAATTTAAAGATTTTAATCTTTAATTTAATTATTTTAATAAGGCAATAATTTTAGTAGTTTTAAAAAATATAAAAAATTATTTTAATTTTTCATTTTTACTTTCCATGAATCTCTTAAACTAACAGTTCTATTAAAAACTAATGTAGTTTTTGAACTTAATTGATCTAAACAAAAATAACCAATTCTTTCAAATTGAAAAAATAAATTTTCATAGTTATTACTATTTATTTTTTTTATAATTTTTTTCCCTATTTTTTTTTCAATAAAACCATTTTTTATTATCAATGAATCAGGATTTAAAAACGATAAAAAATTTTCTTTTTGTTCAGGGTTTTTTATTGTAAATAGATGATTATACAAATTAAATTTAGCTGGAAGGGTATTTTTTTTTGCAATCCAGTGTATTACGGCAGGATTTTTTTTATTGATTGGTTTTTTTCCTAAGCTAGTAGTATCACAAAAGCATATAATGGTTACAATATTGCCATTTTTATCTTTTTCTATTTTTTCTGCTTTTATGATATATGCATGGCGTAAACGAACTTCGGTTCCAATTTTTAATCTTTTATATTTTTTATCATATTTTTCTTGAAAATCTTTTCGTTCAATATATATAGTATTAGTAAAAATAATTTCATGATTTCCTAAATTTGGATTATTTGGATGATTAGGTACAGTTATTTTTTTTTCATAATCATCATCTATATTGTATAAATATACTTTAATAGGTTCCAAGACAGCCATAGTTCGGGTTGCTGTTTGATTAAGTTCATTTCTAATACAATATTCTAACATAGAAAACTCTACTAAATTGTTTTGTTTAGTTATACCAATTTTATGGCAGAATTGACGAATAGAAGATGCTGTATAACCTTTTCTTCTTAGTCCAGCAATAGTCAATATTCTTGGATCGTCCCACTCATTAATTATATTTTTATTAATTAATATGCTAATTTTTCTTTTAGATAAGATAGAATATTCTAAATTTAATCTAGAAAATTCATATTGTTGTGAATAATGTTTAACATTAGTATTTTTTAGAATCCAATTATATAAATTTTTATTATCTTGAAATTCTAATGTACAAAAAGAATGAGTAATACCTTCAATAGAATCAGACAAGCAATGAGCAAAATCATACATAGGATATATACACCATTGATTTTTAGTTTGATGGTGTTTAGTAAAAATAATTCTATATAATACGGGGTCACGCATAATAATAGATGGAGAACTCATATTGATTTTAGCGCGTAAACAAGCTTCTCCTTCTTTAAAAAATCCATTTTTCATTTTTTTAAATAATTTTAAATTATCTTCAATACTACGGTTTCTATAAGGACTATTTTTTCCTACATTTTTTAATGTTCCTCTATATTCACGTATTTGCTCTTTTGTTAGTTGATCGACATATGCTAAATCTTTTTTAATTAATTCTTTTGCATATTTATATAGTATTGAAAAATATTCAGAAGAATAAAAGGCTCTTTTATACCATTTGTATCCTAACCATCTAATATCATTTTTAATAGAATTAATATATTTTTTATTTTCTTTATTAGGATTTGTATCATCAAATCTAAGATTACAGTATCCATTATATAAATTTGCAATTTCAAAATTTAAACATATTGATTTGGCATGTCCAATATGTAAATACCCATTAGGTTCAGGAGGAAAACGAGTATGTAATAATAAATTTTTATTTTTTTGAAAGTCTTCATTAATAATTTTACTAATAAAGTTGTTGTTATTTTGTTTGTTTTCATTATTCATTTTTTTCATATTTAATTTTATTTTTCTATTTTTTAAAAATTTTAAAAAAATCATTTTTTTACATTAATAATATTGTTGATTATTTACTTTTTATATTATAAAATAAAAACTAATTGATTTTAAAAACATTTTATTTTTCAGGCTACGTAGCTCAGTTGGTTAGAGCACAGCACTCATAACGCTGGGGTCATGGGTTCAATTCCCGTCGTAGCCAATTTCTAGTGCGGGAGTGGCGAAATTGGTAGACGCACCAGATTTAGGTTCTGGCGCCGTAAGGTGTGCGAGTTCAAATCTCGCCTCCCGTATACAGTACATTTTTTAAAATCTATAATGATAATGGGGTATAGCCAAGTGGTTAAGGCACCGGTTTTTGATACCGGCATCCCTGGTTCGAATCCAGGTACCCCAGCCATCCTAAAAACGTCTCTTTTCTTATCTTAATAAAAAAATATTTTTTTTATAAATACATAAAAATTATTTTTTGATGTATGAAAATACTATATTATATATCTTTATAAAGATATTATTAGATTGATTATGTTAAAAATCTATTATTTTTCTATTTTAGAATATTTATTTAAAATAAAATAGGTTTTTTATATTATGAAATTAGACAAATTAAAAAAAAAAGCAGCTTGGGCTGCATTGGACTATATTTGTCCTGGAACGGTTATTGGGATTGGAACAGGAAGTACTGTTTTTTATTTTATTCAAGCTTTAAAAACAGTAAAACATTTAATATCTGGAGCTGTATCTAGTTCTCATGCTTCTACTTTATTATTGCAAAAGAGTGGTATAAAAGTATTAAATTTAAAAAAATTTCATTCTCTAGAAGTATATGTAGATAGTGCAGATGAAATAAATCGTCAAATGCAAATGATTAAAGGTGGTGGAGCTGCTTTAACAAGAGAAAAAATTATTGCTGCTATGTCAAAAAAGTTTATTTGTATTATTGATGAATCGAAAAAAGTAAATATTTTAGGAAATTTTCCATTACCTATTGAAATTATTCCTATATCATTATCTTATATATCAAAAGAAATATTAAAAATAGGAGGACAACCAAAATTAAGAAAAAATGTTATAACAGATAATGGTAACATCATTATAGATGTATATAACTTATATATTAAAGATCCAATATCTATAGAAAAAAAAATAAATTCTCTACCAGGCGTAGTTAGTGTTGGTTTGTTTGCTTCAAGAGTTGCAGATGTACTGCTAATTGGAACTAAAAATGGTATTGATGTCATAAAAAATTAATTTTTTTTATTAAATACGACTAATATTAAAATAATGTATAATATATCAACCAAATCATTTACATATCGAAAAAATATTCGATCCTACATGCGTATTTTGCGTAATTCCATAGATTTAACGAGTAAGTATGATGCATCAAAAAAAATTTTGAATATAGCATTTAATTATAATGTTTTTTATAATGCTAAAAATATTGGTTGTTTTTTACCTTTTGATGGTGAAATTAATACATATCCTCTAATTTTAGAAATGTGGAAACAAAAAAAAAATGTATTTCTTCCTGTAATAAATTCTTTTTATTTAAGACAGTTAATTTTTGTTCCTTTTACCCCTTATTCTGTTCTATATTATAATAAATATAACATATTAGAACCATTTTATGATATTCCAAATATTTTTTCATCATCATATTTAGATTTGATAATTGTACCTTTAGTCGCATGTGATCAGACAGGTATTAGACTTGGTATGGGTGGAGGATTTTATGATCAATTTTTAAAAAACTGGAAAATAAAAAACATCATTCCTATAGGATTAGCTTATGATTTTCAAATAATAAATTATATACCCAAAGAATATTGGGATATTGCTCTTCCCATAGTACTAACACCAAAAAAAATATATTTTTTTAACTAATTTTAATTAAAATCACCAAATTTTATTTGTAAAGCAGTAATTGCTGCAATTACAGCAGTTTCTGTTCTTAAAATTCTTGGTCCTAATTTAATTGGAATAAATTTATATTGAATAATTTTTTCTATTTCTAATCGTGAAAATCCACCTTCACAGCCAATCAATAATCGAATATAATTAATTTTTTTAGGTAGTACGTTCATTGTTAGTGTAGAGTGTGGATCAAAAACTATTTTTGTTCCATATTTATATGTTTTTTTACACCATGAGAAGATAGATTCTGGATGATTAATTTTTGGGAAAATATTTCGATTACACTGTTGACATGCAGATATTTTTATGTTTTTCCAATTTTTACTTTTATTTAAAAAATCATTTGATTTTTTTTTAAGATGACAATATTCTGAAATTAATGGTGTAATTTTTTTTACTCCTAGCTCGACAGATTTTTGTATAGAAAATTTCATTTTTTCATTTTTTGATATAACTAAACCTAAGTGTATTGATAGTGGTGATTCAATATTTCTTATTTCTTTTTTTAAAATAATTACTTTAATTGTTTTTTGTTTAATTTCTATTATTTCAGAAATAAAAACATATTTTTGATTGTTAAATACTTCTAACTTATCTTTTTCTTTCATTCGTAATACTTTTTTTACATAGTGTGTATTATTTTTTGATAATAATATTATTTGATTAATTTTTAAATGATCTTCAATATAAATTCGTCGAATACGTTTTTTCATTTTTTATTTTTTTAATAATTAATTTTATATTTTTATTAGTATAATTATCTTTTTCTTTAAAGATTAATTCCTTTTTTTTCCATTCTCGTTTTTGTCACTAGAAAATTGATATTCTATTTCTTAAAAATTTTTTTTCTTATAGAAAATCTGATTTTATATATGTTGTTCATATAAAAGTAAATTATATTTATTTTTTTTAAGTGATCTTGCTTTTTTAAAATTTATTTACGTTTTTTAATTTTTTTATTCTTTTATATTATTTTTTAATTATTTATATTAAAAGTTAGATTTATCTTTATTTTTTCTTTAACAGAAGATTATAAATGATGAAGGTTAAATTTTATTTTTTGATATAATTTATTTTTAATATATTTTTCTAACCTATATCTTTCTGGTACTTTTTATTCCCTAACATTTGAAATAGAAATATATATTTCTATTTTATTTCGTTTTTTATTAATATTTCTTCAAATTTTATAGTTATATGATAGTAAAGCAGTGGTTTTTTTTATTCTAATTCTTTTATATCTATAAAAATATATTTTAGGTTTATTTTTATAGATTTTAACTGCAATATTTTTATATCATTACAAATGTTTTTATTTTTTATCATTTTTATGATTTCTTTAAAATAGTTATATGTACTGAATAGTAAATTATTTTTTTATTTTAAATAAATATTTAAATCAAGTATTAATTTTATTGAAGGTTAAAATAAATAGAAATATTAACATATATTATATATAAAAATATTTTTTAATTTGTTAAAAGTTTAAATAAGGTAAATTAAATAAAATGACTGAATATCTCTTTACATCAGAATCAGTTTCAGAAGGACATCCTGATAAAATTGCAGATCAAATTTCTGATGCTTTATTAGATGAAATCATTAAACAAGATTTAAAAGCCCGAGTTGCCTGTGAAACCTATGTTAAAACAGGAATGGTCTTAATTGGAGGTGAAATTACAACTACAGCATGGGTTGATGTTGAAGAAATTACTAGAAATACTATTAATAATATTGGTTATATTAATTCTGAAACTGGTTTTGATGCAAATTCTTGTGCAGTACTTAGCACTATAGGTAAACAATCACCTGACATTAATCAAGGAGTAGATCGTTTTAATCCTTTAGAACAGGGAGCAGGAGATCAGGGAATTATTTTTGGTTATGCCACTAATGAAACAGAAGTTTTAATGCCAGCACCAATTACTTATGCCCATTTATTAGTAAAAAAACAATCTGAATTAAGGAAAAAAAATATTTTATCTTGGCTTAGACCAGATGCTAAAAGTCAAGTCACATTTAAATATAATAATGGAAATATAATTGGAATCGATACAGTAGTTTTTTCTACTCAGCACAAAGAAAATGTTACTCAAAACATTTTAAAAGAAGCTGTGATGGAAGAAATTATAAAGCCAGTTTTACCAAAAAAATGGTTAAAAAAGAATACAAAATTTTTTATTAATCCTACGGGTAGATTTGTTCTTGGAGGTCCTATGGCAGATTGTGGTTTGACAGGTCGAAAAATTATTGTTGACACCTATGGAGGCATGTCTAGGCATGGAGGAGGTGCCTTTTCTGGAAAGGATCCATCAAAAGTAGATCGTTCGGCAGCGTATGCAGCGAGATATGTTGCTAAAAATATTGTAGCAGCGGGATTAGCTGATCGATGTGAAATTCAATTATCATATGCCATTGGAATTGCAGAGCCTACTTCAATTATGATAGAAACCTTTAAAACAGGAAGAATAAGCAATAAATCTTTAATTAATTTAGTACGAAATATTTTTGATTTACGTCCTTATGGATTAATTACAATGCTTGATCTTCTACGACCAATTTATCTTAATACAGCAGTTTATGGTCATTTTGGAAGAGAAGAATTTCCATGGGAAAAGATAGATAAAGTTAATGAATTATTACAATAGGAATTATTTAATAATATCTTCTTCATAGAATGTTTTTATACAATTATATATGAAAAGTTATGTTAATTTTTAACTATTACCCATGTTAATTTTTAGCATGGGAGAAATTTCTTAGATAAAATTTCACTATTTTCTATTTTACTTTGTTCACTGTGAGAACGTATAGTTTCGCATTCTAAAATGTTTTTGTGTGAATTTTTATGAAATTTTTTGATAAATTGATTATGATATTTATTTGCTAAGTCTAATCCAGTTTTCTTTGCACCATCTTTTATTATAATTTTTAGTAATTGCGCAGAATAAGTTAATTCTGTATTTTTAAAGAAAAGCACAGTTTTTTTACATGCTTCTTGATATTCAAAATTTTCAGATTGAAAATCCATTATCCTAGCAATCTTTTTTAAATCTTGAAAAATTATTTCTCCTATTTCAGTTAATAATTTTGTTTCATATTGATTATTAATATAAATTTGTTGATTTGGTTTTCTTCCTTCAAAAATAATATTTTCCCAGTTTTTATTATTGAGTAAAATATTACTTTTATTCATTTCAGGTGCATCAATTAATGCACACCAAATTAGAAATAAATCTAAAATGAGTATTTGATCTTTATTAATTCCTATTGGCGAAAATGGATTTACGTCTAAAGAGCGTATCTCTACATATTCAATACCTTTATTTTTAAGAGCATGCAAAAACGATTCACCTGGTTTAGTTGTTCGTTTTGGTCTTATTGGAGTATATAATTCACTTTCCATTTGTAAAATATTTGTATTTAATTGTAAAAATTCGCCTTTTTCGTTTTTCATTCCTATATTAGAGAATTTTTTTGATGTGGTATGAATCGCTTTATCTAAATTTTTTATGTATGATTCTAAATCATTGAACAAAATGTTTAAATCTATAATAGAAGTCTTGGTATATCCCATATCACTTAATCGCAATGAAGTTGACCAAGGCAAATATAGTATTTTTTCTTTGTTCTTTTTAAATTTATGTTTTTTATTTTTTAAAAAATATCTTGATATTGCTGGTGATGCACCAAAAAGATAAGAAATCACCCAACCAAATCTGTAATAATTACGAATTAAATTTAAATAACCACATGAAACATAATCCATATGATTTAAATTTTTTGTATCTTTTTTCCAATTTTTCCAGAATATTTTAGGTAATGAGAAATTATAATGTATACCAGAAATAGTATTTATTAGATCACCGTATCTGTTTTTTAAACCTTTTCTATAAATATTTTTTATTTTTCCAATTTGAGATTGTCCATATTCTGCAATTTTAATAGGTGTTGATTGATTATAACTATATGGAATACTAAATGGCCACATACGTTCATTTTTTATTTTGTATGCTACAAAAGAATGTACGTCTTGTAAAAATTTTAGCAAATAATTGATATTTTTGCTGGTGGGTGTAACAAACTCTAATAAATTTTCTGAAAAATCAGTTGTTATCCATCTATGGGTTAAAGATGAACCGATTAGATATGGGTGTTTATTTTCAGAAAATTGTCCGTTTTTTTTGATTCTTAGAGTTTCACGTTCAATACCTCGAAAAATATTTTTTAATATTATTGGTCTTTTTTTTAGCCAAGCAATTTTTTTTGAGATATCCTCTATCAATTTTCTCCCCTAAATGTAATTTTTATTTAAAAAGATATGTTAAAAAAAATTTTTTTTATATATATATATCATTATATTTACTTGGTTAGAAATATTTTTTTGCATCCGGAAGGATTCGAACCTCCGACCGCTCGGTTCGTAGCCGAGTACTCTATCCAACTGAGCTACGGATGCAATTAAAAAAAACAAATAGAATGACTTAATGGCGGTGAGAGAGGGATTTGAACCCTCGATGCAGATTTTTTCTACATACTCCCTTAGCAGGGGAGCGCCTTAATCCTCTCGGCCATCTCACCTGATTAAAATTTATTCTATTACTTTAATGATACTTTTTTTTTAATATAAGTCAATTTTTTTTTGAAAAATAATTTTTTCTTTTATAAGAAGCATCTTACTTAATCAAAAGTAAGATGCAGTATTTACTATTAACTTTTTTTTTGTTTTTTTTCAGCTTGAATACGTTGATATATTTCTTCACGATGTACCGAAACTTCTTTAGGGGCATTTACACCAATACGAACTTGGTTACCTTTAACTCCTAGTACTGTTACAGTTATCTCATCGCCAATTATTAACGTTTCGCCAACTCGACGAGTTAGAATAAGCATTCTTTTTTCCTTGAAATAAAAGATTTCGGCCCATCTTTTTTATATCATAAAAAATGAAAGATTAAATGTAGAGCACAAAATATTTTAATAAAAAATCATGAGATAAAAATATTTTTATATTATAAATAAATCTTTTTTTAAATAATCATAATATAAGTATGTTTATTTATATTTTAAATAGTTATATTTAAAAATTAATTTTTAAAATTTCTATTTTTTTAATTTTTTATCAATCCATGATTGAATATCAATTAAAAAATTAGGTAGTTTTTCTATATTTATACTTCCTCCTTCAGCAATTGTACTTTTTCCCCCTCCCTTCCCACCTGTTTTTTGAATAAAAATATCCATAATTTCTGCTGCGGTTACGTAGTGAGTTAAATTTTTAGTGATGCCGATAATAATAGTAAAATTATCTCTATTTTTATTGATGAATATAATAATTGCAATTTTTAATTCTTTTTTTAATTGTTCAATTATCGATCTTAGTGATTTTTGATCGTAATTTTGAAAAATATTAATTAATATTTTTACTTTATTGATATATTTAACATTTTTAATTAATTTTTTAATTTGATGTAGGTTTTCTTTTTGTTGTAACTCTGATATTTTTATTTCTAAATATGTAACTTTTTTTATTATTTTTTCTATTTTTTCTTTTATGTTGGAATTATTAGATTTTAAAATAGCAGATATATCTTTTATTTTTTTATCTTGAATATGTAGATATTCAATTGCTTTTTGTCCAGTAACAGCTTCAATTCTTTTAATACCTGAAGATATATTTGATTGTGATATAATTTTAAATAATCCAATATCTCCAGTTCTTTTTACATGAGTACCACCACAAAGTTCTATGGAAAAATCTTTAACGAATACGACTCGAACAAGAGATTTATACTTGTGATCAAATAAAGCTATTGCATTTTTCTTTTTAGCTTCTTCTAGGGTTAAATTTTTAATTTTAATTATTGTATTTTTACGAATTTGTGTGTTAACAGTATTCTCAATTTTTTGTATTTTTAATAAATTTATATTATCAGAAAAAGAAAAATCAAAGCGTAAATGTGTATTACTTACTAAAGAACCTTTTTGAATGACATTTTTTCCTAATATTTCTCGCAATGCAGAATGAAGTAGATGTGTTGCTGAATGATTTAATTGCACATTTTTTCTATATATTTGATCAATTTTAGCATATACAAATTTATTAATAATCATGACACCTGAAATTATTTCTCCAAAGTGTCCAATTGTATCACCAAATTTTTTTGTTTGTTTTACTATAAAACGAGATTTTTTATAATATATTTCACCTATGTCACCTATTTGACCACCAGATTCGGGATAAAAAGAGGTTTTTTCAAGAAAAATAGTTCCTTTCTGTCCTTTTTGAATGATCTGAACTGATGAATTTTTTATGAAAATATGTTTTATCAGTGATTTTATTTTATATTTTTTATAACCTTCAAATTTGCATGTATCATGAATATTAATATTTTCATTGTAATTTTTGTAAAATTTATTTTTTTGAATAGATTTGTTTTTTTGTTTTTCCTTGGCTATGTTATAGCCTTTAAAATCAATATCAATATTTTTTTCACGACAAATATCAGATGTTAGTTCAATAGGAAATCCTAATGTATCATAGAGATAAAATGCAGTTTCTCCTGACATTTTTTTATTTTCGCTTTTATTTATTTCTATGTTAAGTATTTTTAAACCTTTTTCTAATGTTTGACAAAATTGTATTTCTTCTTTTTTGATCACTTCTTTTATTTTATTTTCTTGTCCTTTTAATATTTCAGCAGAATCTCCCATAACTTCAATTAAATCAGGGACTAATTTATAAAAAAAATGATTTTTTATTCCAATTTTATTACCATGTCTAATCGCTCTTCTAATAATTCTTCGTAAAACATATCCACGATGTTCATTAGAAGGAATGATATTTTCTGCAATAAGAAAAGCGCAAGATCTAATGTGATCAGCTATTATTTTTAAAGAAATATTATTTACATTTCTTACATTCGCAAATTTATATATTTTTTTTATTAAATTTTGAAAAATATCAATTTTATAGTTTGAATGCACATTTTGCAATACAGCAGAAATTCTTTCTAAACCCATTCCTGTATCTATTGATTTGTTTTTTAAAGAAAGTATTTTTGTTTTAGAAATTCGATTAAATTCTATGAAAACAATATTCCATAGTTCTATAAAATTTTCATTTTTATTTTCAAAAAAATCCTCATGATCATCTAATTTTTTAGAATGGTATTTATAAAATATTTCTGTGCATGGACCGCATGGTCCAGTCTCTCCCATTTGCCAAAAATTTTCAGAATCATATTGAGAATTTTTTTTATCTCCTATTTTTATAATATTTTTAGCAGGAACTTGAATAATATTACGCCATATTTTATATGTTTCTTCATCGTATTCATATACTGAAATCCATAGTTTATACGGATTTATATTAAACCATTTTTTTGATGTTAGTAATTCCCAAGCATATTTAATTGCTTCTTCTTTAAAGTAATCATTAAAACTAAAATTACCTAACATTTCAAAAAATGTATGGTGTCTTTTTGTATATCCTACATTGTCTAAATCATTATGTTTACCTCCAGTTCTTAGACAATTTTGTGCAGTAACAATACGTGGATGAAATATTTTTTTTTGATCTAAAAAGTATTCTTTAAATTGGTTCATACCTGCATTAGTAAATAACAATGTAGAATCATTTTTGGGAATTAAAGAACTACTTGGAATTACTACATGTCCTTTTTTTTTAAAAAAATTTAAAAAACTTTTACGTATTTCATTTGTTGTTTTTTTCATGTTTTTAGTTACATATTCAAAATAAAATTAGTTTTTATTAAAATTTTTTTTATAAGTAAATTAATATTAACTGTTTTATAAAAAAAATTAAATTTTATTTAATAAAATAATTTGAGATATTTTTTTTGCTGTATCAAAAATTTTTAATTCAAAAAAAGATTTTTCCATATATTTAAGCGTATTTATTGCAGCTGATGTTTCTGGATATTTTTGAAGTATTTCCTTTCCGCGATTGATAACTGCAATATATTTTTCATGAAAAAAATAATATTTTAATATTTTTAAGTCATATTCTGATAAACGTTTTTTTAAATAAAATAAATCTTTTTTTGCATTTATAAGATATGCACTATTAGGATAATGAGTAATAAATTTTTTAAGTTGGAAAAATGCTTTATTTGCATAAATAGGATCACTATTATAGCTTTGAATTGGCAAGAATTTATAAAATATTGTTTTATCTAAAGATATATTGATTAGACTTTGTATGTAAAAAACATAGTCTATATTTGGATGATTAGGATATAATTTAATAAATTTTTGTATATTTTTTTCAGCCATATTAAAATTTTCAATCTTATAATAAGCATAAATTAAATTTATTTGAATTTTATCGTTATTTATATTAGTAAGATTATTATTTTCAATTTTTTTTAAACTAATAATTGCTTTATTAAATTTGTTTTCTTTTAATTCTTTTTTACATTTTTTATATATATAATTATTTTCTATAAAAATGTTGGTTTTTAAATTATTAGATAATACTGAAAAATTTAAAAAGAATATCATAAAAATAAATATAAAATTTTTCTTTTTCTTCATTGGGATATATTTTTCTTTAAATTAATAAATTTTTTTATAAACGATGTGTATATATTAATAATATAGATAATTACTGATTTTAGTAAAACAAAATTCACAATCATATTATAAAATATCATATTAGATAGATATTAAAAACTAAGGATTATTTCATTGAACAAAAAAGAACTAAATGCGGATGTACCTTACATTGGTTTATTTGGAAAAAGATTAGATCAAATTTTACCTAAACTCTTTATTCAATATTCACGTTCTTGCTTTAAAAAATGGATTCTTATGAAGAATGTTTATGTCAATGGAAAGGTAGAAAATCAACCGGATAAAAGAATGTTAGGTGGAGAAAAAATTACTATTTATCCTCTTTTTGAAAAAAATCTTATTCACTTACCCCAAAATATTTTTTTAAATATTGTTTATGAAGACGATAATATATTAATTATTAATAAACCAGCTGGTTTGGTTGTTCATCCAGGCGCCGGGAATAAAGATGGAACAATTTTAAATGCATTATTGTACCGTTATAAAAATATTAATTCTATCCCCCGTTGTGGTATTGTGCATCGTTTGGATAAAAATACAAGTGGATTAATGATTGTCGCAAAAACAATTATTTCATATGTTAAGTTAATAGAATTGTTAAAAAAAAGAAAAATTGTTAGAGAATATCAAGCTATTGTAAAAGGAAAAATGATTACAGGTGGCACTGTGAACATGCCTATAATGCGACACCCTCTTAAGAGAACATGTATGATGACACATCCATTAGGGAAAAAATCTATTACCCACTATAAGATAATTTATCGTTTTAAATTTCATACACATATCATTCTAAAATTAGAAACTGGTCGTACGCATCAAATTCGTACTCATATGTTACATATTAGATATCCTATATTAGGTGATCCGTTATATAGTGGTATTAATTATGGCTTAAAAAATTTTAAAGAAGATCAAAATTATCTTGAAAAATGTTGTTTTTTCCGTCAAGCACTTCATGCTCATTATATTAAATTTATTCATCCTATTACTAAAAACTTAATGAGTTGGACTATTCCCTTACCTCAGGATATGCAAGATCTTCTTTTTTATTTAAGTAAAAGAAAATAAAATATTTTTTAATCATTTTTATGTTTTTAAAAATTAAAAATATCATCTTATTTTAAAAGATGATTTATTGTTTAAAAAATTAAATTGATTAATAATATAGGTATATTTAATAAGATAAAAAGTTGGTTATTTTATGTCAGATAAGTTAATAGGTCCAGAATTTTTATTTATTTTTGAAAAAGATAAAAAAGATAAAATTATCAAAAAATCATTACGTGCATTAATAAAAAAATCTTTAGAACATTATTTTTCAAGTTTAGATGATATTCAATATGTAAATAATGTATATCAATTAATGTTGTCTGAATTAGAACAACCCTTGCTAGATGTAATAATGCAACATACGCGTGGAAACCAAACGCGAGCTGCTTCGATTATGGGTATTAACCGAAGTACTTTACGGAAAAAACTAAAAAGGTATGGTATGAATTAATTTAAAATAAATATTAAGTTTTTTTATTGCACTTTCTAAAGGTATTATAGAATTTAAAGTAGAAGGTGCAAAGGGGATTTAAAAAAATTTAAATAAAAAATAGTTATTTTTTTTGTATGCAACATCTTTTTGATATTGTTTCTAAAGCCCAGTAATATCCATCAAAACCTAATCCTGTAATAACACCTTGAGAAATATCAGATAACCATGAATGTGAACGAAAATCTTCTCTTGCATAAATATTAGAAATATGAATTTCAATAAATGGAATATTAATACCAATCAATGCATCTCTAATTGCTATGCTTGTATGTGTAAATGCTGCAGGATTGATGATAATATAATCGATATTGTTTTTTTTTGAAGAGTGAATTTTTTCAATTAATACATGTTCTGCATTTGATTGAACGTGGCTTAATGATATATTTAATTTTTCTGATCTTTTTTTTAAATTATCTAATAAATCATATAAGGTTTCGTCTCCATAAATTTCTTTTTCTCTACTTCCTAAAAGATTTAAATTAGGTCCGTTAATTAGTAGCACATTAATTTTTTTGTGCATATTTCACTCCAATAAAAATATTATTTTTTATTTTTTTATTAAATTCTTTAAAAGTATTATATAACAATTTTTATAAAAAATATTTTTTATTTTTTTTATTTAATCTTTTATAATGACTTTTAAATAACATTTAAACTAAAAAGTGAGTCCAAATGACATTGGAATTAGTTACTGAGTCTTTATTGACTGCGAATAAAATACATCATCAAGATATTTTTTCTTGTTTAGAAGAAATATGTACTCATAGCTTAGATTATGGAGATTTTTATTTTCAATCTCGCATGATCGAATCTTGGTCGATTGAAAATAGAATTATTAAAGAAGGTAACTATCATTTAGATCAAGGAATTGGTGTAAGAGTTGTTTCTGGTGAAACAACTGGATTTTCATATTCTGATCAAATTTCTATAGATGCAGTAAGAAAAAGTGCTCATATAGCAAAAAGTATTTTTGATAAGAAAGAAAAATTAAAAATACAACCTTTGTTAAATCAAAAAAAGGAGTCTTTTTACCGACCATTTAATCCGTTAACAGAATTCACATCTAGTGAAAAAATTAATTTACTTTACAGAGTAGATCATATAGCACATAAGATTGATGATCGAGTTGTACAAGTAAATGCAAGTTTAAGTGGTTCATATGAGCAAATTTTAATTGCCTCTACTGATGGAAATTTAGCTACAGACATAAGGCCATTAGTTGAATTTTCTATAAGCGTTGTAGTTGAAGACCGAGGAAAAATAGAAAAAGGTAGAAGTGGAGGTGGTAGCCGTAGTAACTATAGTTTTTTTTTAAAGCAAGATGATATTCTTGGAGAAGCAAGAGTTGATTATTGGACGAAAGAAGCAGTTCGTATAGCTCTTTTAAATCTTTCTTCAAAAGAAGCACCTTCTGGCACCTTTCCAGTTGTCTTAGGATCTGGTTGGCCTGGTGTTTTGTTGCATGAAGCAGTAGGACATGGTTTAGAAGGTGATTTTAATAGAAAAGGAACCTCAATTTTTACTAATATGATTGAAAAAAAAGTTGCTTCGGAATTATGTACTGTAATTGATGACGGAACTATAAAAAATCAACGTGGTTCATTGAATGTCGATGATGAAGGTGTCCCAGGTCAACGTAATATACTCATTGAAAATGGAATATTAAAAAAATATATGCAAGATAAACTTAATGCGCGTTTAATGGGTATGAAATCTACTGGTAATGGACGTCGTGAATCTTATTCACATTTACCTATGCCGCGCATGACTAATACTTATATGACATCAGGTCAATTTAAGTTAGAAGACATTATAAAAAGTATTGATTATGGAGTATATGCTATTAATTTCTCTGGAGGTCAAGTTGATATCACTTCTGGACAATTTGTATTTTCAACTTCAGAAGCTTATTTAGTAAAAAAAGGGAAAATTATTTCACCAATTAAAAATACGACTCTTATTGGTTCCGGTTTAGAAGTAATGCAAAAAATATCAATGGTTGGTGATGATTTAAAGATGGATCAAGGTATGGGTATGTGCGGAAAAGAAGGTCAAAGTATTCCTGTAGGAATAGGGCAACCATCTATAAAAATAGAGCAATTAACAGTAGGTGGAACTATTTAGTTTCTAAATAAATCCTCTTTAATTTTTAATGGTGCAGTCAAGAATAACGTCGTGACTGCATGACTAAATTTTTTTAAATTAATTAAAGTTCTTATTTTTTTCGTTCTTTAATTCGAGCAGATTTCCCAGTACGTGTTCTTAAATAATATAATTTTGCTTTTCTAACTTTACCTTCTCTTTTAATTATTATACTATCAATACTATGAGAGTGAGTTTGAAATACACGCTCAATACCTTCTCCATTGGAAATTTTACGTACAGTAAAGGATGAATTTAAGGATCGATTTTTTATTGAAATAACTATTCCTTCAAAAGATTGTAAACGTTTTTTTGAACTTTCTATAACCCATACTTTTACTTCAACTGTATCTCCAGGTCTGAAATTAGGTATATCTTTTTTTAATTGTTTTTTCTCAATTTCTTGAATAATTTTATTCATGTTATTTCCTTTTTTTAAAGAAATTAAAAAGATTTTTTTATTTTTCTTTTTTATTTTTTTTAAATGCGTTTAAAAGTATTTTTTCTTCTTTTTTTAAATTAGCATTTTTTATTAGATCAGGTCTTTTTTCCCATGTTTTTCCTAGCGCCTGTTTTAAACGCCATATTCTAATTTTTTCGTGATCACCTGAAAATAATATTTTTGGAACATGCATATTTTTAATTATTTTAGGTCTAGTATAATGAGGATAATCAAGTAAATTATGAGAAAAAGAATCTTCTTCTACTGATTTTTTATTAATAACACCTGGTATTAGTCTAGAAATAGAATCAATTATTACCATAGCCGCAAGCTCTCCTCCTGTGAGCACATAATCTCCTATAGACCATTCTTCATCTACTTGATAATCAATAATTCTTTGATCTATTCCTTCATATCGACCACATATAAAGATAATTTTTTTCTTTTTAATAATTTCTAAAATTTTTTTTTGATGTAATTTTTTTCCTTGAGGTGACAAATAAACTACCATTGCATCCTGTAATAAAGATTTTGCTTTTTTAATAGATAAATAAAGTGGTTTAACACTCATTAACATGCCTGGTCCTCCTCCATAAGGACGATCATCTACGGATTTATATTTATTATCAGAAAAATCTCTTGGATTAAAAAATTGAATATTTATAATTTTTTTTTGAATTGCCCTCCCAGTAACTCCATAATGTATTATTGCATCGAACATTTTTGGAAATATTGTAATAATATAAAACCATATTAAATTAATATTGCATTGTTGATTATTTTTAGTTTTTTTTTTAATTCCATATAATTACTATAATTTTATCTTTAATATTAATATTACAAACAATTTTTTTATGTATAAATGGGATCATTATTTTTTCTGAAATATTTTTTTGTAAATAATTTTTTATGATTAAAATATCACTATTTTGACTTCTTATTAAATTGATTACTTTTCCTAAATATTTTTTTTTTATATTAAATACATCACATCCAATAATGTCATCCCAGTAATATTCGTTTTTTTTTAATATTGGTAATATTTTTTTTTCTATAAAAATTTCTGAGTTAGTGAACGTGCTAACTATTGATCTATCAGAAATATTTTTTATATGTATAATAAAATTATTTTTATATTTTTTCCATTTATCAAATTGAATTGTTTCCCATTTTTCTTTTTTTAGAATAAACCATGGAAAATAAAAAAATATTTTTTCTTTTTTTTCAGTAAAAGAAAAAACTTTTATCCAACCTAATATTCCATAGGCTCGTCCTATTTTTCCTATCATAATAGGATTATTTGGTTTTTTTGAATTAATATTTATAATTTTTCCTCTTTTTTATTTAATAATTTTATTATTTTTCTTGCTCTTTCTGAAATTTGTGCACCATTTTTTTTCCAATATAAAATACGATTTAAATTTATTTTAAGTTCATGATTTTTACTTTTGGATAGAGGATTAAAATAACCTAATCGTTCTATAAATCGACCATCTCTAGAAAATCGACTATCTGCTACTACCATTTTATAAAACGGACGTTTTTTTGTGCCATATCGAGCTAATCGAATTTTTACCATTTTTTATTCTCTTTTAAAAAATCTATTTATGAAAATTTTTGTTTTATATATTTCAACGAAATTAATTAATTTTTTTAAAAATTTTTAGGTAATATATTTTTTATATTTCGAATTATATTCCCAATTCCACCTTTTTTCATTTTTTTCATTATTCTTTGTATATCATTAAAATTTTTTAATAATTGATTTATATCTTGAATTTTCGTTCCAGAGCCTAAAGCAATTCTACGTTTTCTAGAACCTTTTATAATTGTTGGACATATTCTTTCTTTCATTGTCATTGAATATATAATAGATTCAATTTTTTTTGTAATATTTTTCTTTTCAACTAACAATGAATTATTAGATAAAAATTTATTTTTTAAAAATTTTTCTATGAAATAATTTACACCTCCCATTTTTTCCATTTCTTTTAGTTGTATTAAAAAGTCATTTAAATCAAAGTTATCTTTTTTTCTAAATTTTTTAGTTAATTTTTGTACTTGCGATTGATTTACTTTTTCTTCAATTTCTTTAATAAAAGATATTGCTTGATTCATTCCTAAAATTCTATCTGCTATCCTTTCAGGATGAAAAGTTTCTAGTTGTGTTATTTTTTCTCCTGTTCCTACAAATTTAATTGGCTTTCCAGTAATATAACGCATTGATAAAGCGACACCACTTCTAGCATCGCTATCAGTTTTAGTAATTATAATACCTGATATAGATAAATATTCGTTGAATTTTTTTGCCATATTTACTGCATCTTGACCCATCATTGAATCTACTACTAGAAGTGTTTCAATAGGTTTAGAATAAATTTGTATTTGATGTATTTCATTCATCATTATTTTATCAATATGCAAGCGTCCTGCTGTATCAATCAATAACACTTCATATAACTTTAATTTTGCGTATTCAATTGCCTTGTAGATAATATCTTTAGGTGTTTGATCTATGTTAGATGAATAAAAATCTATTTTTGCTTGATTGGATAATATTTTTAATTGTTCAATTGCAGCGGCTCGATAAACATCAGTTGATGTTGTTAATATTTTTTTTTTATATTTATTTTTAATCCAATTTGCAACTTTTATTAAAGTTGTAGTTTTTCCAACTCCTTGTAATCCAACAAATAACATTACGGCAGGTGGTTCGACAGAAAAATTTAAAGTATTATTTTTTTCTCCCATTGCTGCAATTAATTCATTTTTTACAATTTTTATAAATTCTTGACCAGGTGTTAAACTGTTGTTTATTTCATGGCCAATTGATTTTTCTGTAACATTTTTAATAAATATTTTTATTACTGACAGTGTTACGTCTGCTTCTAATAATGCTTTTCTTACTTCTCGTATAGTATCTTTGATATTATTTTCTGTGAGTCTTCCTTTATTGATAATTTTTTGAAAACTTTGTGAAAGACGTTCAGTTAATTGATTAAACATTTTTTCTTACTCATTTTAAAGTAATGTTAAAGTTTTTTTAATTATATTTAAACATCATTTATCTTTTATTTATTATTAATATAATTTTATTATATAAAATAATATATATTTTCGCACAAACTATTTATTTTAGGATTTGTGCTGTATTTTCAATTGGATAACAACCTAAAATTTTTACAAAATGAGTAATTTTTTGTATTTTTTGAATAATTTCTTGCATTAAGGGAGATGATATATTTCCTTGAATATCAATATAAAATGTTTCTTTACATAATTTTTTGTGTATATTTTGAGAAGTTAATTTTTTTACAATTATTTTTTTATTTTTTAATATTAATAGTATTTTATCAAGCTCTTTTGAAACTTTCTTTATATTCAAAATTAATGTTAATTTTGTTTTTTCTGTTGAAGAAATTGTAGCAAATTTTCTTGCTAGAAAAATAAATCTTGTTATATTTTTCTTTTTATTTGCTAAGTTTTTATACAATACTTTTAGTCCATAAATTTTTCCTCCAATTTCACTTCCTAATGCAACGTTATTCTGTATTTTATATTCGGTAATTTTTTTCATTGCATCTGCTGTACTATTAGTATATTGGATTTTCCAATTAGGAAACTGTTTTATAAAATTACTACATTGCTTAAATGGTTGAGGGTGACTATATATTGATTGGATTTGACTTAATTCTATTTTTTTTATTCCTAGTAAGCAGTGATTTATAGGAATATTAATTTCTCCAATAATAAATAATTTTGTTTTTTTTAATATATTTAATACTTCATTGATAAATCCAGAACAGCTATTTTCTATTGGTAATATAGCATAATCTGATTTTTTACATTCAACTGATTTTACAACTTCTTCAAAATTTAAACAGGCATTCTCAATGTATCTCTCAAAATGTTTTTCTGCATATTTTAAGGTGGCAATCTGAGAATAAGAACCCTTGGGACCAAGAAAAGAAAAGGTGGGACTATTTATATTTTTATCATTACGAGATTTTTTTAATATTTCTTTTTGTGTTAATACTGATTCTTCAATTATTAATTGGAATAATCGTATTATGTAATTACTATCTAAGTTATTTTTTTTTGCTAAATCAGTTAATTTTTCTAGTAAATATTTTTCTCTTTGTATATCTCTTATCGGTTGATTATTTTTTATTTTAGATTTTGCGATATTTAATACGAGTTTTTTTCTTTTTGCGAGCAACTGAACTATCTTTTTATCAACATCATTGATTTCATTACGAAATTTTAATAAATCATTTTTAGATGGCATAATTTATTTTACCTGTGACATGTCTAATGTATATGATTTAGAAATAAAATGTATTTGTAATATGTATACTTATGTATTTTAAAAAAAAATAACATTAATTTGCAAATGTAGAATACATGATGTTATTTATTTTTTTCTATATTTTTAATAGAAAAATATTTATATTATAGATATTTAGAAAATAGGAATTTATTTTTTAATCAAGTTGAATTAATACATTTTTCTTGTTTATTATTAGATATGTAGTATTGATTAATAATTTTTTAAAATATTTAAGAAAGTCTTGTTGGCAATGACATATTTACTATATCTTATTAATTATAATCATAGTATTATTTTCTTTATTCATTAATATTTTAAGTGAACGATAAAATGAAAACTTTTTCAATTAAATTAAACAATATAAAACGAAGTTGGTTTTATGTCGATGCTACTAATAAAACGTTAGGTAGATTTGCAAGTACATTATCTCTTTTTCTAAGAGGAAAGCATAAGGCTTATTATACCCCTCATCTTGATACGGGTGATTATATTATAGTTTTAAATGCTTCAAAAATATTAGTTACAGGAAAAAAAAGAATTAATAAAACTTATTATCATCACACTGGTTATATAGGTGGTATAAAAAAGTTGAGATTTGAAGAAATGATGTCTAAAAACCCTATTAAAATTATTGAAATAGCTGTTAAAGGAATGCTACCAAAAGGAGCTCTAGGTCGTTCTATGTTCAAAAAATTAAAAGTTTTTTCTAATGAAAATCACGATCATGTAGCACAATGTCCTCAGTTTTTAAATATTTAAAAAAAGGTATAAAATAAATGACTAAAATCCAAAACTATGGGACTGGTCGTCGTAAAAGTTCCTCCGCTAGAGTTTTTCTTCGATCTGGAAATGGAGAAATAACTGTAAATAAACGTTCTTTAAAAGATTATTTTGGTCGCGAAACTTCTTGTATGATTGTTCGTCAGCCATTAGAATTAGTTGATATGATAAATAATTTTAACATTTATATTACTGTAAAAGGTGGGGGTGTATCTGGACAAGCTGGTGCTATTCGACAAGGAATTACCCGTGCTTTAATAAAATATAATCATTCTTTGCGTGCTGAATTAAGAAAATCTGGTTTTGTTACACGTGATTCAAGACAAGTAGAACGAAAAAAGGTAGGTTTTCGTAAATCTCGGAAACGAACACAATTTTCTAAACGTTAACTCATATTTTTTTAAAGAACTTGGTTTTTATAATCAACCGAGTTCTTTTTTATATAAATTTAAAAAATAGATTTTTTAATTAAAAAAATATTATTTTTTCAGATGTAAGACGATATCAGAACATAATTTTTTAATACCTAAATTTTTAATTGCAGAAATTAAATAGAATTTTTCGTCTGGTTTTAGGAATTTTTTGGCTGTATTAATTATTTTTTTTATTTCTGAATTTTTTATTAAATCAACTTTATTAAAAACTAACCATCTAGTTTTTTCATATAATTCTTTATTATATACTTTAAGTTCATTTAAAACAATTTTCATATTTTCTATAGGACTAGAATAGTCTAGAGGACATACATCAACAATATGAAGTAATATTTTACATCTTTCTAAGTGTTTTAGAAAAAGAATACCTAAACCGGAACCTTGAGATGCATTTTTAATTATTCCAGGAATATCTGCTATAATAAAATTTTTATTATTTATGCTGACGCTTCCTAATATAGGATTTAATGTAGTAAAAGGATAATCTGCAATTTTTGTTTTAGCGCTAGATATATTTTTTACTAAAGTAGATTTTCCAGCATTAGGCATTCCTAATGTTCCTACATCTGCTATTAAGACTAATTCTAGTTGTATCTCTCTTTTCTCTCCTATTGATCCTAGTGTTCTTTTTCTTGGAGATCTGTTTGTTGAAGATTTAAATCTGCTATTTCCTAATCCATGCCAACCTCCTTTTGCAATTAGTATTTTTTGTTTGTGTTTAATTAAATCACTTATGATTTCACGTGTTTGATAATTAATAATTTTTGTACCAATAGGAACATATATTTTTATATCTTTCCCTTTTTTTCCAGAACAATTTCTTCCTGATCCGTTTGCACCGTGTTGAGCATGAAATATTTTTTGAAATCTAAGATCTATAAGAGTATTTAAATTTTTATTGGATTCTAACCAAACATTTCCACCGTCACCTCCGTCTCCTCCATCTGGTCCACCTTTTGGTACATATTTTTCTCTTCTAAAATTAATACATCCATTTCCGCCGTTTCCAGCAATAACTTGAATAACGGTGTGATCAATAAATTTCATTTTTTATTCTTAATTTTTTTCTTTCAAAGAAATCCCCTTATCAAAAGGGGTTTTTCTATAATGATTAATTTTTTTATTGAACTATATTAATATAAGTTCTTTTTTTAATTCCTTTTTTTTTAAATTCTACCCTTCCTTTAATAGTTGCAAAAATTGTATGGTCTTTTCCACAACCTACATTTTTCCCAGGATGAAATTTTGTTCCTCGTTGTCTTACAATAATACTACCTGCTGAAATCATTTCTCCGCCAAAACATTTTACGCCTAATCTTTGAGCATGCGAATCTCGTCCATTTCTTGTCGATCCGCCGGCTTTCTTATGTGCCATTTTTATTTATTCTCCATTAATATTGTTGATTTCTAAAATTTTTACATTAGTATAGTATTGACGATGACCTTGTTGTTTTTTATAGTGTTTGCGTCGATGAAATTTTATTATTTTAATTTTTTTTAATCTTCCATGACTTTCTACATGTGCTTTAATAGTACTACGAGGTAAGAAAGGATTACCTATTTGTACTTTTTTTTCGTTAGAAATCATTAATACATTTTTTAATTCAATAATTGAACCGGCCACATAATTTAATTTTTCTAATTTAATAGTTTGGTTTTTTTTAACTCGATATTGTTTTCCACCACTTAAAAAAACTGCATACATGAAATACTCCAATTTTATTTTTTTAAATTTTTTGATAAAATATTATAAATCAATAATGATTATTTTAGTTTAAATAAATATAATTTATTTTTGTAAAATAAAAAGATTTTTTTATATATGTTTAATATTTGCTCCTAATTTATTTAACTTTTCCGAAAATAATTCATATCCTCTTTCAAAGTGATAAATATTATTGACTATTGTAATTCCACTGGCAATACAACCTGCTAAAACTAATGTTGCTGCTCCTCTTAAATCAGTTGAAAATACATTTTGAGATTGTAAATGAGAAACACCTTTGCAAATTACAGAATTTTTTTTAATTTTTATTTGAGCGCCCATTTTAATTAATTCTGAAACGTAAATAAAACGATTTTCAAATATATTTTCAGTAGTAATACCTTCGCTTTGAGAAATCGTATTTAATAAAGTAAATTGTGGTTGTAGATCTGTTGGAAATCCTGGATAAGGGGAAGTTGCAATATTAATAGATTTCGGTTTTTTCCCCCTCATATCGAGTTGAATCCAATTTTTTCCTATGTTAATTTTTGCACCTGATTCTAATAATTTTATTAGTACATTTTTTAAAAATTTGGGTTCAGTTTGATGACAAATAACATTACCTTGAGATATTGCAGCTCCAATTAAAAAAGTTCCTGTTTCAATTCTATCTGGTATAACTTTATGAGTACCACCGAAAAGTCTAGAAACGCCTTTAATGAAAATCTTATTATTACCTGCACCAATGATATTTGCGCCTAAAGTATTTAAAAATTTTGCAATATCAATTATTTCTGGTTCTCTGGCTGCGTTTTCAATTACAGTTGTTCCTTCAGACAAAGCAGCTGCGCCCATAATAGTAATAGTTGCTCCTACACTAACTTTTTGAATATAAATGTTTTTTCCTATTAAAGGTTTTTCGATAGTAGCAAAAATATAATTATCTTCTAAAGTAATGTTTGCACCTAATTCAATTAATCCTTTGATATGTAAATCAATTGGTCTAGAACCTATTTTACATCCTCCTGGTAAAAATATTTTAGCTTTACCAAAACGTATTAAAAGAGGTGCTAATAGCCATATTGATGCTCTTATTTTTTTTGTTAAATGATATGGTGGACAGTTTGATTTTATTAAACTTGTATCAATATGGAGTATTTTTTTTTTATTTTTTATCTTTGCTCCTAAATATTTTAATAATTGAATAGTTGTATCAATGTCGGTTAATTTTGGCACATTAGTTAACTGAACCTTTTCTTTTGTTAGAATACTCATAAATAAAATTGGTAATGCTGCATTTTTAGATCCAGAAATTCTAACATTTCCACTTAATTGTTTATTTCCTTCTATATATAATTTGTTCATTTATAATCCAATCTCTATCTTATTTTAATTATAAATTATTATTTTTTTCCCATTCATTTAATGTATAAGATTTTATAGATATAGCGTGAATTTTATTTTTTGTAATCATATTGATTAAAGGTTTGTAAATCATTTTTTGTCTTGTAACTTGACTACTTCCTTTGAACACGTCTCCTATAGCTGTTATTTTAAAATGATTATTCTCTTCTGTTACATAAACTTCTTTTAAATTTAATTGTTCTTTCAGAATAAATTCTATTTTTTTTGTATTCATGTCTAATTTTCTTTTAATTATTTTTATAAAACGTTAAATTTTTTAAAATTTTGATAAATTTTATTTTTTACATTAAAATATATCTTGAATTAAAATTAGGTATTTATATTCATAATATATATATACTTAAAATCTATAATTGTATAAATATTTTATATGTATCAAAAATATCAAGTTTAATAACTTTTTTAATATATTTTGTTAAAATAAATTATTTCAACAAATCACTTATATTTTTTTTATGAAATTTTATCAATGATAAAATAATATTACTATACTTTTATCTAAAGCATTACTTTTTATAAAAAGTAAAAACTTTTCTTTTTATTTTAAATATTTTTTTAATATAAAATATTTTAAAAAACTTTATAGGAAGCAATACTTTTTATAAATATTTTTTTAAGAAGTAAAATTAATGAGGTGTTTTATTATATGATTAATTTAATCCCCATGACTGTTAGAGGTGCTGAAAAACTCCGTGAAGAGCTTGAAAAACTAAAAAATGTAAAACGTCCTCGTATTATTCTTGCAATCACAGAAGCGAGAAAACATGGTGATTTAAAAGAAAATGCTGAATATCACTCCGCTCGAGAAGAACAAAGTTTTTGTGAAGGGCGTATACAAGAAATTGAATCTAAGTTATCTAATGCTCAAATTATAGATATAACAAAGATCTCAAATGATGGACGAGTTGTTTTTGGTTCTACAGTAACTGTTTTAAATATTGAAACAAATGAAATATTTACTTATCAGATTGTTGGTGATGATGAAGCTAATTTTAAAAAAAATTTAATTTCCATTAATTCTCCAATGTCAAGAGGATTAATTGGTAAAACTGTTAATACTGTTGTTATTATATGCACACCATCGGGTGATGTTCAATATAAGATTTTACGGATAGATTATATTTAAATAAACTTTTTTTAAAATTTCTCCACAAATCTTTTACAAAGATATTACAAACATGATTTATAAAAAAGTATCAAAGAGTTCTCATCGTTGGTTACTAGAGCATTTTAATGACAAATATGTTAAGGAGGCACAAAAAAATAGATTACGTTCACGATCTTGGTTTAAATTAGAAGAAATTGATAAAAAAAATAAATTATTTAGAAGTGGAATGCATGTTCTTGACCTAGGATCTTCTCCTGGAGGTTGGTCTCAATATGCAGTTAGTAAAATAGGAAAAAAAGGTCACGTTATAGCTTTTGATATATTACCTATGAAAAAAATAATAGGTGTTGACTTTTTTCAGATAGATTTTTTTAATAAAAAAAAATTACAGTTAATGTTAAATAATTTTTCTAATTCTAATTTTAATGTAATTATGTCGGATATGGCACCAAATATGACAGGTTGTTCATTTATTGATATGCCTAGAATTATTGAAATATGTAATATAGCTTTGAAAATATCCAATTGTTTATTATCTCGAAATGGTATTCTTTTATTAAAGTCATTTCAAGGAGAAGGTTTCAATGATTTTTTTTCGCAGATGAAATTATTTTTTTCAAAAATTAAAATTTTTAAACCTAAAACTTCTCGAGCAAGATCTCGAGAAATATTTATTCTAGCAACCAGATAAAAAATAATAATCTGTGTTGTTTTTTAACAATAGATGTTAATGAGAGGTTGTTCCATTGAGTGACATGGTTAAAAACCTGATCTTTTGGTTATTTATTACAGTTATTTTAATGTCTGTTTTTCAGAATTTTAATTCTAGTGATACAAGTAATCACAGAGTTGATTATTCTACTTTTTTATCAGAAGTTAATCAAGATCAGGTCCGTGAAGCATATATTAACGGACGGACAATAAGTGTTATCAAAAAAGATAGTAGTAAATATATTACATATATTCCTATTAATGATCCTAAGTTATTAGACAATCTTTTAACAAAAAACGTTAAAATTGTTGGTGAAGTACCTGAAGAACCAAGTCTTCTTATTTCTATTTTCATTTCTTGGTTTCCAATGTTATTGTTAATTGGTGTTTGGATTTTTTTTATGCGTCAAATGCAAATGGGTGGAGGAAAAGGAGCAATGTCTTTTGGTAAGAGTAAAGCTCGCATGTTATCAGAAGATCAAATTCAAACGACTTTTTCTGATGTTGCCGGATGTGATGAAGCTAAAGAAGAAGTTAGCGAATTAGTTGAATATTTAAAAGAACCTACTCGTTTTCAAAAGCTAGGGGGGAAAATTCCTAAGGGGATATTAATGGTAGGACCTCCTGGAACAGGAAAAACATTACTTGCAAAAGCAATAGCAGGTGAAGCTAAAGTTCCATTTTTTACTATTTCAGGTTCTGATTTTGTTGAAATGTTTGTTGGAGTTGGTGCATCCAGAGTAAGAGATATGTTTGATCATGCTAGAAAATCTGCACCATGTATTATATTTATTGATGAAATTGATGCAGTTGGTCGTCAAAGAGGTGCTGGTTTAGGTGGAGGACATGATGAAAGAGAACAAACATTAAATCAAATGCTTGTAGAAATGGATGGGTTTGATGGTAATGAAGGAGTAATTTTAATAGCTGCTACTAATAGACCAGATGTTTTAGATCCTGCTTTACTTCGACCAGGTCGTTTTGATCGACAGGTGATTGTAGCATTACCAGATGTTCGTGGTCGTGAACAAATTTTAAAAGTACATATGCGAAAAGTGCCTTTATCTAAAGATGTAGATCCTATGATCATTGCTCGCGGTACACCGGGTTTCTCAGGAGCAGATTTAGCTAATTTAGTTAATGAAGCAGCTCTTTTTGCTGCCCGTTTAAATGGTCAAGTTGTTTCTATGATGGATTTTGAAAAAGCAAAAGATAAAATTATGATGGGTTCTGAACGAAAATCTATGATAATGAGTAATTTACAAAAAGAATCAACTGCATACCATGAATCTGGTCATGTTATTATTGGTAGATTAGTACCCGATCACGATCCTGCACATAAAGTTACTATTATTCCTAGAGGACAAGCATTAGGCGTAACTTTTTTTTTACCAGAATCAGATGTACTCAGTATTAGTCGGCAAAAATTAGAGAGTCAGATATCTACACTGTATGGTGGTCGATTAGCAGAAGAAATTATTTATGGTGTTAAAAATGTTTCTACTGGTGCAGTTAATGATATTAAAGTAGCTACAAATTTAGCACGAAATATGGTAACTCAATGGGGATTTTCAGATAAACTTGGCCCTTTATTATATGCAGAAGAAGAAGGGGAAGTATTTTTAGGTCGTTCTGTTGCAAAAGCAAAACACATGTCTGATGATACAGCTCGAATTATTGATGAAGAAGTTAAATTGTTAATTGAAGTAAACTATAATCGAGCAAGAAAAATTTTGAATGAAAATATTGATATTTTGCATGCCATGAAAGACGCTTTAATAAAATATGAAACTATTGATTCATTACAAATCGATGATTTAATGGCGAGACGAGATGTGCGTAATCCAAAGGGATGGTCTGAGATTGATCAAAATAAAAATATTTAAAGAAATAAATTTTTAAATTATTTACTATTTTTGCTTGATCTTAGAAAATACGTTGTTTTTGAATAAATAAAATTTTAATGTCAATTATATTATTTTTTTAAAATGTATTAAAATAAGATGAAGTAATAAAATTATTATAGCTTCATCTTGTTTTTCTATAAAATATAAAATTTTATTTTTTTGAAATTTGTATATTAAAAAAATAATTTAAATCAATATAAGGGTAAAATAATTATGAAATATTTTCAAACAGACGGTATACGTGGTAAGGTAGGAAAAAAACCAATTACTCCAGATTTTTTATTAAAATTAGGACAAGTTATTGCAATAGTATTAGGTAAAAATAAAAAAAAAAATTATTATAGGTAGAGATACACGGATTTCAGGATGTATGTTACAGTACTCTTTAGAATTCGGAATTTTATCAAAAGGTTTTTCAACTTTATTAGCAGGTTGTATAACTACTCCTGCAATTGCATATTTAACGCGATCTTTGAATGTTTCTGCTGGAATTGTAATTTCAGGTTCTCATAATCTTTTTTATGATAATGGAATAAAAATTTTTTTTGGTAATGGTGTTAAATTAACTAAGGAAATAGAAAATTTTATTGAAAAAAAATTAAACGATTCTTTGTATGATTCTTCTTATTCGAGAGTATTTGGTTTTTCTGAAAAAATTACAAATGCTAAAAAAAAGTATATTAATTTTTGTAAAAATACTTTCCCTCGCAATATTAACTTATCTAAATTTACTATTGTACTAGATTGTGCCAATGGTGCAACTTATAAAATAGCACCTAAAATTTTTGAAGATCTCGGTGCTAAAGTGATAACTTCTTCTATCTTTCCAAATGGTATGAATATTAATGAAAATTCCGGATCTACTAATGTTTATGATTTAAAAAAATTAGTTTTATTAAAAAAAGCTGATATTGGTTTAGCATTTGATGGTGATGGAGATCGTGTTATTATGGTAGATCATTTGGGCAACGAAGTGAATGGAGATCAAATTATTTACATAATTGCTCAAGAATATTTAAAAAACAATCAACTGAAAGGTGGAGTAGTAGGTACCTTAATGACTAATATAGGTTTAGTATTAGGATTGAAAAAACTTGGTATACCTTTTTGTGCAGCAAATATAGGAGATCGTTATATATATGAAAAAATGCAAGAGAAAAAATGGATTCTTGGTGCAGAACAATCAGGACATATTATTTTATTAGATAAACATTCTACTGGAGATGGAATTATAGCTAGTTTACAAGTATTATTAATTATGATTAAAAATAATTTATCTTTGTATTTTTTATCTAATCAAATAAAGTTGTTACCACAAATATTATTTAATGTTTTTTTTAATAAAGATCTAAATTTTGAAAAAAATTTAAAATTTCAATCTATTTTTTTTAAATATAAAAATATTTTAGGTAAAAAAGGTCGTTTGCTTGTACGAAAATCTGGTACAGAACCATATGTTCGTATTATGGTCGAGGGGGAAAATTATGTTCAGATAAAAAAAATAGCATATGATATTTCAAATACAATTAAATCCATATAATTTTTTAAATTAAAAAAATATATATTTTGATATATACTATTTAAAATACTTTAGAAAAAAATAATTCATATTTATTAAAAATTTTTTTAAAAAATATATTTGATCTGTTTTTATCTATAAATATAACGTATTTTTTAAATAAAATTTTCCTAAGATATTTATATTTAAAAAATGATTTATATAAGAGGATAGTAATATTGTATGTATTTATTTTTTTTAATTTTTTTAGTTTTAATTTCTTTTTCCTTAATTTTTTTAATTTTATTACAGTCAGGGAAGGGGTTTAGTAATAATATTCATTTAAATACATCAAATCATTTTAAAATTTTTAATAGTTTTAGAAATGGTGGTTTTTTAAAAAATTCTATTGGAGTAATTGCCTGCTGTTTTTTAATTATCAGTATTATTTTATGTAATATTAATGATAAAAAAGTTAATTCAGATTTTTTTTTAGATAATAAAAAACAAAAAGTGTTTATGAATAGAAAAGAGGAATTAAAAATATTAAATAATGAACTGCCAAATTAAATTTTAAATATATTAGTTTATATTTTTTTATATATCTAATGATAATACCGAGGTGGTGGAATTGGTAGACACGTTATCTTGAGGGGATAATGCTAATAAGCATATGGGTTCAAGTCCCATCCTCGGTAATATTTTAAGTATTCAATTAATCTTTTTTCCATTTTAAAAAAATTTTTTTTATATAAAAGGTATTTTAGTTTTTTATTATTTTATTAATAGGGTGATCTTACCTAAAACCCCGAATTTTCGGGGTTTTTTATTATGATATTTATTTAAAAAATTTTTAGTTTGAGGTTGTCTAAGATGAATAAAGAAATCTTAGCTGTTGTAGAAGCTGTCTCTAATGAGAAATCGCTTCCACGCGAAAAAATTTTTGAAGCTTTAGAAATTGCATTAGCAACAGCAACTAAGAAAAAACATGAACAAGAAATTGATGTTCGAGTGAGTATAAATCGTAAAACGGGAAATTTTAGTACTTTTAGACGATGGATGGTAGTAGAGATAGTAACAAATCCAACAAAAGAAATTACTTTAGAAGCTGCTTGTTTTGAGGGTGACCAAGTTAAAATTAATGATTATATAGAAGATAAAATAAAATCTGTTAATTTTGACAGAATAACAACTCAAACTGCAAAACAGGTAATTGTCCAAAAAGTACGCGAAGCAGAACGAGCAATGTTGGTTGATCAATTTCGAAAGCATATTGGCCAAATAATTACTGGAATAGTTAAAAAAATTCACCGAGATAATCTTGCTTTAGACCTAGGTAATAATGCTGAAGCATTAATTTTGCGAGAAGGTATGTTACCCCGAGAAAATTTTCGTCCTGGAGATCGTATTCGTGGTATTTTATATGGAGTGTATCCAGAATCTCGTGGGGCTCAATTATTTCTAAGTCGCTCTAAAGTTGAAATGTTAATTGAATTATTTCGTATAGAAGTTCCTGAAATTGGAGAGGAAATTATTGAAATTAAAGCTGCTGCACGTGATCCTGGTTCGCGAGCTAAAATAGCAGTAAAAACAAATGATCAGCGTATTGATCCAGTGGGAGCTTGTGTTGGTATGAGAGGAGCACGTGTACAAGCTGTCTCAAGTGAATTGTGTGGGGAGCGAATTGATATTATTTTATGGGATGATAATCCTGCACAATTTGTGATTAACGCCATGGCGCCTGCTGATGTTGTTTCCATTATAGTAGATGAAGATCATCATACTATGGATATTGCTGTAGATTCAACTAATTTAGCGCAAGCCATTGGACGAAATGGTCAAAATGTTCGATTAGCTTCTCAGATTAGTGGTTGGGAACTTAATGTTATGACCACAGAAGATCTTCATGCTAAACATAAAGAAGAAGCTCATATTGCATTTAGTACTTTTAAAAAAAATTTAAATGTTAACGAAAAAATTATTAATATTTTAGTTAAAGAGGGATTTTCTTCTCTTGAAGAATTAGCTTATATACCATTTAATGAATTGTTATCCATTAATAATCTAACTAGAAAAGAAGTACAATTAGTTCGAGATGGTGCTAAAAAGGGATTACTTCTTATAGAAGAAGATCAAAGAAATCAAATTAAAAACAAAAAAATTGAAAAAGGTTTGTTAAATATAAATGGTATGAGTCAAGTATTAGCTTTAAAATTAGCTGAAAAAAATATATTTACCGTAGAAGAATTAGCTAATCAAGGGATAGATGATTTAATTGATATTAAAAATTTAAGTTCTGATCAAGCCGGTTTGCTAATTATGGAAGCTCGTAATATATGTTGGTTTGGTGATAAGTCTAATAATAGGAAGGAATAGTATGGTTGAAGTAAATTTAAAAAATTTATCAAATGAAATTAAAATGCCTGTTCAAGAATTAATTAAAAAGTTATCTGAAATTGGCATTTTAAAAAATGAAAATGATTCTATTAATTTAGAAGAAAAGAAAAATTTATTAAAATATTTAGAGAATAAAAAGAAATCTTGTTTAAATACTTTTGTTTTACAAAGAAAAACACGAAGCACTTTAAATGTTTTAACTCCAGGAGGAAAGAATAAATCTGTTCAAATAGAAGTAAGAAAAAAAAGATCATATACTAAAAGTAATAAATCTGAATTAGAATCTTTATTAAAAGATAAACTTATATATCAAAAAAAAGAACAAAAAAATATTTTAAATGAAAAAGTTTTTGAAAAAAATATCAATATTTCAGAAGAAAATAGAGTTAATAAAAATTTAACAAATTTAAATAAATTAAGTCAATTAAAAAAAACAAATGTTGTTAAAAAAAATGAAAAAAACAAGTCTTTTAAGAAAAATACAGATTTAAAAAAACATGGATTTCATACAAAATCTATAATCAAAGAAAGCACTGAAAATTTAAAATTGCATAAAAAAGAAGATAAAGACTATCATTTATCAAAATCAATTCATATTCGAAATATTGAAGATGAAAATAATTCAGAAATAGAAAAAAATAAAAGAAATTATTATAGAAATACAAAAAATTATCGTCAAAACAAAAATAATAAAAAAAATAGTAAAATAAAAAATAAAAAAGATGAAATTAGAGTTTCTAAAAATAGGAAAAACATAAAACAAAAAAATAAATCTGTTTTATTACAACAGATTTTTAAAAAACCAGAAGTTGTTGTTAATAGAGATGTTGTAATTAATCATACTATTACAGTTTCTGAATTGGCTAACAAAATGGCAATAAAAAGTTCTGAAGTAATAAAAAATATGATGAATATGGGAATAATAGGTACAATTAATCATATTCTTGATCAAGAAACTGCTCAATTAATTGCAGAAGAAATGGGTCATAAAGTTATTTTACATCGTGAAAATGAATTAGAAGAACGAGTGATGAAAGACCGTGATACGGGAAATAATGTTTCTATGATACGTGCTCCTGTAGTAACTATTATGGGACATGTTGATCATGGAAAGACATCACTATTAGATTATATTCGTTCTACAAAAGTCGCATGTAATGAAGCAGGTGGTATTACGCAAAACATTGGTGCTTATTATGTTACTACTGATTTAGGATCTATTACTTTTTTAGATACTCCAGGACATTCTGCTTTTACAGGTATGAGATCTCGAGGAGTTAAGATTACTGATATTGTTGTATTAGTTGTTGCAGCTGATGATGGAGTGAAACCGCAAACAATTGAAGCAATTCAACATGCAAAAGAAGCGAATGTTCCAATTATAGTTGCTATTAATAAAATAGATAAAATTAATTCAAATATAAACCAAATTAAAAATGATTTAACAAAACATGACATTCTTTCAGAAGAATGGGGGGGAGATAATATATTTGTATCAGTTTCTGCAAAAACTGGAGAAGGTATAGATCAGTTGTTAAATACTATACTACTACAATCAGAAATATTAGAGCTTAACGCTATATCTTCAGGTATGGCTGAGGGCGTAGTAATAGAGTCTTTTCTTGATAAAGGTCGAGGACCAATTGCAACTGTTTTAGTTCAAAAAGGGAGTTTAAAAAAAGGAGATATTATATTATGTGGTTTAGAGTATGGTCGTATTAAGGTTTTGCGCAACGAAATTGGAAAATTAATAAATAGTGCAGGTCCATCAATTCCAGTAGAAGTTTTAGGGTTATCTAAAGTTCCATTTGCAGGTGATAAAATAACTGTAGTACGTAATGAAAAAAAAGCTAAAGAAGTATCTTATTATAGAAAAAATAAATCTCGTGAAATGAAGTTAGCAAATCAAAATAGATCAAGTTTAGAAAATATGTTTGAAAAAATAAAAAAAAGTAATTTTTCTGAATTAAAAATTATTCTTAAATCTGATGTACAGGGTTCATTAGAAGCTATTTCTGGAGCATTAAAAAAACTATCTACTGATGAAGTAAAAGTAAATATTATAGGATCAGGTATTGGTGGGATTACTGAAAATGATGCCTCTTTAGCATTAGCGTCGAATGCTATTATTTTGGGTTTTAATGTTCGAGCAGATGCTTCTGCTAAAAAAATAATTAATTTAGAAAATTTAGATTTGCGTTATTATTCAGTTATTTATCATTTAATTGACGAAGTAAAATTAGCTATGACAGGTCTTTTGTCACCTGAACTAAAACAAAATATTATTGGTTTAGCTGAAGTAAGAAATATATTTAAATCTCCTCAATTTGGTTTAATTGCTGGATGTATGGTAACTGAAGGCATTATTAAACGAAAAAATCCGATTCGCATATTAAGAGATAATATAGTTGTATATGAAGGGGAGTTGGAATCATTACGTCGTTTTAAAGAAGATATAAATGAAATACGAAATGGAATGGAATGTGGAATTGGTATAAAAAATTATAACGATATTCGCATTGGAGATAATATAGAAGTATTTGAAATAAAAGAAGTAAAAAGAATATTATAAAAATTCATGTTATAGAATATTATATATTTTTACAATATCTTAAATTTGGTAATAAAATTATGGAAAAATCATTTAATCGATCTTCTCGAATTGCTCAAGAATTACAAAAAAAAATAGCTATGATTATACAATATTCTCTTAAAGATCCACGTGTGAAGATTATGATAACAGTTTCTCAAGTACGATTATCAAGAGATTTATCTTATGCTCAAGTTTTTATTAGTTTTTTAGAAACTGAAAATAATTTAACTGTAAAAAAGATATTAATGTTATTAAATAAAGCCTCTGGTTACATTCGAAAATTATTATGTAAGACAATGAATTTAAGAATGGTTCCAAATATTGTTTTTTTTCATGATGACTCATTTTTTAAGGGTAATAAAATTTCTATATTATTAAATAAAGTAAAAAAAGATAATAACATTATGTTATGAATAAAATAAAGGATAAATAAATGTTTTTTCATAAAAAACGTGATGTTAATGGTTTTTTGTTGTTAGATAAACCTAAAGGAATATCTTCTAATAGTGCTTTACAAGAAGTGAAAAATATTTTTAATGCTAAAAAAGCAGGTTATATTGGTACTTTAGATCCTTTAGCTACAGGTATGTTACCAATTTGTTTTGGTGAAAGCACAAAATTTTCTAATTATTTAAATCAATCTGATAAAAAATATAATGTAATTGCTAAATTTGGTGAAAGCACATCTACAGGTGATTCTTATGGTACAATTTTAAAAAAAAGACCTATTTTATTTAATTTTTTTGAACTGAGTTCTGCATTAAAGAAATTAACAGGTTCAATTAATCAAATACCTTCAATGTATTCAGCAATTAAATATCGTGGTATACCCTTATATAAATATGCCCGAAGGGGGATAAAAATTGAACGTAGCATAAGACATGTTTTTATATATAAAATTGATCTTCTTAAACAAGGAAAAGATTGGATCGAATTAAATGTGTATTGTTCAAAAGGTACTTATATTAGAACATTTATTGAAGATTTAGGAGAACAATTACTTTGTGGAGCTCATGTTATTTCATTGCGTCGTTTAAAAATAAGCTTGCTTCCTTATTCTAAATTAAAATCAATATCTTTTTTAAAAAATTTACTAAACAAAAAAAAGATTGAAAAAAGAGATATTTTCACAAAATTAGATAATTTATTAATGCCTATAGATACTCCAATTTGTCATTTTCCTAAAATATATATTTCTATGAAGCAATCATCTTTTTTTAAATTAGGGCAAAAAATTAATTTTATATCTAACATTGAAAATAGTTTAGTTCGTGTTTTCGAAGAATATAATAATAATTTTATTGGATTAGGAAAAATTTTTACTGGAGAATTATTAATACCATATCGATTAGTTTCGATCTTAACTAATTAATTTAATCTATATTAAATTTAATAATAGCGTGATATTATTTTTTAAATAATTTTATTAAATTGAAAATAGTTTTATATAGTTAAAAAATATGGAGTGTCACATGTCTCTTAGTTCAATAAGTATAAAAGAAACAGTTTTGAAATATAGTAAAAATGAAAAAAATACTGGGAAAACAGAAGTTCAAATCGCACTTTTGACAAATCAAATTAATCATCTTCAATTACATTTTTCTCAACATAAAAAAGATCATTGTGGTCGTAGAGGTCTTTTAAATATGGTTTCAAAGCGTCGCAAATTATTGAATTATTTAAAGAAAAAAGATATTTCTAATTATACCGCATTAATTAAAAGTTTAAAATTAAGACGCTAAAAAATTTATGTTAAAAATATTTAAAAATTTTTAATTTAAGAAAAATTTCTCATTAAGGGCTTTTGAGCCCTTTTTTTTACAATCGTGTTTAAATACTTTTTTTGTAATAAATCAATTTAAAAATCATTAAAAAATAAATAAATTTATTTTTTAAAAAATATTTTTTTCTAGAATTTATCAGGGAAAATTATATTTACTCAAAATTCTAATATTTAGAATTTTTATTTTTTAATAAATAAAAAATTAGTCTTATATTAAGGATATTATTTTGCTGAATCCCATTGTACGTAAATTTCAATATGGCCAACATACAATTACCTTAGAAACAGGTATGATGGCTCGACAAGCTACAGCATCCGTTATGGCTAGTATGGATGATACAGCAGTTTTTGTCACTGTTGTTGGGGAAAAAAAGATACATCCCCATCAAAAGTTTTTTCCTCTTACAGTTAATTATCAAGAACGTACATATGCTGTAGGTCGTATACCTGGTGGATTTTTTAGAAGAGAAGGACGTCCTAATGAAAACGAAATATTAACTGCTCGATTAATTGATAGACCCATTAGACCTTTATTTCCTAAAGGATTTTTCAATGAAGTTCAAATAATTGCTACAGTAGTTTCAGTTAATCCGCAAATAAATCCTGATATAATTTCTATTATAGGTGCATCGGCAGCATTAAGTTTATCAGGAATGCCATTTTCTGGACCAGTGGGAGCTGCAAGAGTTGGTTTTATTAATAATCAATATATTTTAAATCCTACTACAGAAGATATGAAATCTAGTTTTTTAGACCTAGTGGTTTCGGGTACTCAAAATGCTGTTTTAATGGTAGAAGCAGAATCAAAAATATTAAGTGAAGATATAGTACTTAATGCAATTATGTTTGGTCATCAACAACAGCAAGTAGTTATTAATAATATTCGTTCATTATCAAACGAAACAAGCAAATTGCCTTGGATTATATCTTATCCTGAAACGAATAAGGAATTAGAGTTAAAAATTATAAATTTATTTGAAAAAGATATAAGTCATGCATATTTAATATTAAATAAAGAAGATAGATATGCCAAATTAAATTCTATCAAAGAAGATATAACAAAATTTTTCTTGAATGAAAATGAAAATATAGATATATCAGAAATTGAAGATATTTTTCAAAAAATTGAAAAAAAAATTGTACGTAAGCGCATATTAAATAATGAAAATCGTATTGATGGAAGAGAGAAAGATATGATTCGTGCACTGGATGTGAGAACTGGTGTTTTACCCCGTACTCATGGATCAGCTTTATTTACTCGAGGTGAAACACAATCTTTAGTTTCCGTTACCTTAGGTACATCAAGGGATGCACAAAATTTAGATGAATTGTTAGGTGATAAAACTGATAATTTTTTATTTCATTACAATTTTCCCCCCTATTCTGTTGGCGAAATTGGGATAGTAGGATCTCCTAAGAGACGAGAAATCGGTCATGGCCGCCTAGCAAAAAGAAGTCTTTTAGCAGTTATGCCTAAATTAGATAATTTTCCTTATACTATAAGAATAGTATCTGAAATTACTGAATCTAATGGTTCTTCTTCCATGGCGTCTGTTTGTGGGGCATCGTTGGCATTAATGGATGCTGGTGTACCAATTACATCTGCTGTCGCAGGAATATCTATGGGTTTAGTAAAAGAAAAAGAAAAATATGTTTTACTTTCAGATATTTTAGGTGATGAAGATCATTTAGGAGATATGGATTTTAAAGTTGCTGGGACAGAAAATGGAATTACAGCATTACAAATGGACATAAAAATAGAAGGAATTACTAATGAAATTATGCGAATTGCTTTAAACAAAGCAAAATCTGCACGTTTGCATATTTTAAATATTATGAAAAAAGCTTTAAGCCAGCCTAGAAATGAAATATCTGAATTTGCTCCTCGTATACATACAATCAAAATAAACCCTGAAAAAATCAAAGATGTTATTGGTAAAGGAGGATCTGTAATCCGCATGTTAACGGAAGAAACAGGAACTATAATTGAAATAGAAGATGATGGTACAGTTAAAATATCTGCTGCAATTGGAGAAAAAGCAAAAAATGCCATTCGTAGAATTGAAGAAATTACAGCAGAAATTGAAGTCGGACGAATTTATTCTGGAAAAGTAACCCGTATTGTTGATTTTGGTGCTTTTATTTCAATAGGTATTGGTAAAGAAGGTTTAGTTCATATTTCACAAATTTCTGACAAAAGAGTCGAAAAAGTTTCTGATCATTTATCTGTAGATCAAATAATATCCGTAAAAGTATTGGAAATAGATCGTCAAGGACGTTTGCGATTAAGTATTAAAGAAGTAGAGAATTCTTGTTGTATTTAATAAATCTATAAATAATATTTATATCTGATATAATTATTTTTAAAACAATAAAAAATATTAATTTTTTATGTGATTTATATTTTTTTATATAAAACCTAAAAATTAAAAATTTTTATTTTTAATAAAATATAGATTTATATTTTATCAAATAGTACCATATGTATGGTATATAATTTTTTATATTTTTCTATAATTTATTAGAAACATATTTTTTTAAATTTACTATTATTTACTAATAATACATTTTAATTTTTAAAAAAAATTATTAGTAATAACTAATAAATATATTTTATTTTTAATATATTTATTAGATCATTTAATTTGAGCCGGTTCACAACTTTCTATGAGAATAAAAAACATATATTTTCATCATGAGCTATGTAGACTGGCCCCGGTAACTTAAAAGGCATATCTATTGCATGACTCATACTGAAAGCACATTTTCTTTTCTTGGTTTAAATCCTTTTATTATTAAATCTTTATCTAAAATGGGATATGTTAAACCTTCTCCTATTCAATCTGCCTGTATTCCATTGCTTTTAGAAGGGCGAGATGTATTAGGAATGGCACAAACAGGTAGTGGTAAAACAGCAGCTTTTTCACTGCCTTTATTAAATAATATTAATGTTAACTTAAAAGCACCTCAAATTTTAGTTTTAGCTCCAACAAGAGAGTTAGCTATGCAAGTAGCCGAAGCTTTTTCAGGTTTTTCTAAATATATTTTAGGGATTCATGTATTGCCTTTATATGGTGGACAGAGATACGAAGTACAATTACGAGCTCTTCGCCAAGGTCCTCAAATTGTTGTAGGAACTCCAGGACGTTTGTTAGATCATTTAAAGAGAGGAACACTCAACCTTTCAAATTTAGATTCTTTAGTTTTAGATGAAGCAGATGAGATGTTACGTATGGGATTTATAGAAGATGTAGAAACAATTATGTCTAAAATACCTAAAGAACATCAAACCGCCTTGTTTTCAGCAACAATGCCAGAAGCTATACGACGTATTTCTAAAAGATTTATGAATAATCCTAAAGAAATAAGAATACAATCAAATATTACTACACGTCCAGATATTAAACAAAGTTATTGGATGGTTTTTGGTAAAAAAACAGATGCATTAATCCGCTTTTTAGAAGTAGAAGATTTTTCCGCTACAATTATTTTTGTTAAAACAAAAAATGCAACTTTAGAGGTTTCTGAAGCTTTAGAACGTAATGGATATAATAGTGCTGCATTAAATGGAGATATGAATCAAGCACTACGAGAACAAACTTTAGAACGATTAAAAAATGGTCGATTAGACATTTTAATTGCTACAGATGTTGCTGCTCGGGGATTAGATGTAGACCGTATTAGTTTTGTTATTAATTATGATATTCCTATGGATTCAGAATCTTATGTGCATCGAATAGGTCGTACAGGTCGAGCCGGTCGGGCCGGTCGGGCTTTGTTATTTGTTGAAAATCGCGAGCGTCGACTATTACGTAATATTGAACGTACAATAAACCAAACTATTCCAGAAATTCAATTACCAAAAATTGAATTGTTATGTAAAAGACGACTTGAACAATTTTCTAAAAAAGTACAAGAACAATTAGAAAGTAGAGATTTAGATGAATATTCTAACTTGTTAGATAAATTATATTCTTCTAATGATTTAGATATAAAAACTCTTGCTGCTGCTTTACTTAAAATGGCTCAAGGAGAACGGCCTTTAATAATCAAAAAAGATTTATTAAAACGTCCATCTAGAGAAGCTGTTTTCAAATATGATCGTCGACGTGAAGACGGTAACCGTAATAATCGCAATCGTCGTGAACGTCGGGATATCAGAGATTTAGATTTATATCGAATTGAAGTAGGTCGGGATGATGGCGTAGAAGTTCGTCATATAGTTGGTGCCATTGCTAATGAAGGCAATATAAATAGTCGTAATATTGGTAATATTAAACTTTTTTCTTCTTATTCAACTCTAGAGTTGCCTAAAGGACTATCTAAAGATGTTATTCAACATCTTACAAAAACAAGAATTTTGAATAAACAAACAAATATGCACTTATTTCGATTTGATGTTAAAACTTATGAAAATAGAGCCACTTATAATCGCTCTACTTTTAATAAAGATAAAAATTTTAATCGTCGTTCTTCTGAAAATCGTACGAATAAGTCTAATACTATTAAAACTGAATTTAAATCATCTTTCTCTCGTCGTAAAAAAAATTAATTCTATGCCGCTTTGCGGCATATTTAATATAATTAAAATTTTTAAAAACATTTAATTTTTTTTATATTTACTTTTTAAATGCTATTGCTTCCATTTCAATTTTTACATTTTTTGGTAGTTTTTGAACTTCTATACAAGATCGAGCAGGAAATAATGATTTATTTTCTATAAAAAATTTTTCATATATGTCATTAATTATATGAATTTTTTTTAAATTAGTAGTAAAAATTGTTATTTTTAATATATCTTGTATATTGTAATTTGCAGCAATAATAATTGATTTTATATTTTTTAATACAACATATGTTTGTTCAGAAATATTATCTGGTATAATACCTGAATTAACATCAATTGGTATTTGTCCAGAAGTAAATAAAAAATTATCATTTTTTATAGCTTGCGAATATGGTCCGATAGGTTTTGGAGCATTTTTAGTTTTAACTATAACATTCATAAAGCACCATTTTTTATATTATTTAAATTGAAGTAAAAATTTTTTATATATGCAATGTTTAATTTTTTATATATAAAACTATATTTTTAGCAAATTCTTTTTCGCAATATTGACATTTTAAATTTATTTCGTTATTTATATCTTTTGTAAAAATAAAACTAGAAGTTATACAATGATCATGACTAACGCAATTGCTATTTGGACAAATTAAAATACGATCTATTTTTTTTGGCAAGGTAGGAAAAATTTTACCAACTAAATTGTATTTTTCAATGTAATTTACTGTAGCACAGGGAGCATAAATAGCTAATTGATTAATTTGGTCATCACTTAGAAAAGTATTTTCGATCTTAATTATATCTTTTTTCCCTATTTTTTGAGAAGGTAAATTTAAACCAATAGTGATTCTTTTTTCAGTTTCTGTAAATCTAAATAATGAAAGTAATTTAAATCCAATATGTGCAGGGATATGATCAATTACACTACCAGATTTAATTGCTTCAACTTGAAGTTTATTTATTTGCATTTTTTAAAAGTGTTTTTCTACTAATACTAAAGATAAAATAGCTTGACGTGCATAAATTCCATTTGCTGATTGTTTAAAATACCAAGCATAAGGTGTACAATCAACATCTTTATTTATTTCGTCTGTGCGCGGAAGAGGATGTAGTATTTTTAAATTATTGCGTACATTTTTTAAAATTGAGGCATGCAAAACGCATTTAGATTTAGCATTAGCATATTCAGTGGAATCTAATCTTTCTTTTTGAATGCGAGTCATATAAAGAATGTCAATTTCAGAAATGATTTCTTCTATGTTTTTGTATCTTTTCCAACTAATTTCTTTTTTATAAAGCATATCATTAATATAATCTGGCATGGTTAATGCATCAGGTGAGATAAAAAAAAATTGATTGTTTTTATATTTAGCTAATGCTTGTGTCAATGAATGTACTGTTCTTCCATATTTTAAATCCCCTACCATAGCGATATTTAAATTAGTAAGTTTAGTTTGTGTTTCTTTAATAGTAAATAAATCTAAAAGTGTTTGGGTAGGATGTTGGTTGGCACCGTCTCCTGCATTAAATATTGGTATGCCATTAGATAATTCTGCAGCTAAACGTGCTGATCCTTCTTGAGGATGTCGGATAATAATTGCATCTACATATGAACTTATTACTGAAATAGTATCTGCTAATGTTTCCCCTTTTATAGATAAAGAAATATTATTAGCATCAGAAAATCCTATTATTGATGCTCCTAATCGATATACAGCTGTTTCAAATGATAAACGAGTGCGTGTTGATGCTTCAAAAAAACAACTGGCAATAATTTTATTTTTTAATAAACTAGACTGTGGTTGTTTTTTTAGCATTTCAGATTTTTTTAAAACTAGTTCTAACTCATTATGATTAAGATCATTAATTGAAATTATATGTTTTTTATATAGAGAATTTCTCAACGTTTATTTTCCTTAATTATCGTGGAAAAGATAGCGTTTGATACCTTATCAGTATATAAAGAGATAAGAAAAAATTTATTGAATAATTGTTTATATATTGAAAATATAATATTATTTTTTATGTTGAATTAAATATATATTTTTTTCAAAATTGAATTTTTTTTACAAGACTAGATATGATAATTGCTTTGATAGTATGCAATCTATTTTCTGCTTGTTCAAATATAGTTTCTTGATGTTTTTGAAAAATTGTATCTGTTATTTCCATACCATGTTTAAATCCATATTCATTTAATATAGATTTTCCAATAGTAGTTTTTTGATCATGCAAAGCAGGAAGACAATGTAGTATTTTTACATTATTGTTTTTTGTTATATTGATCATAGAATCATTTAATTGATAATTTTTTAACAATTCAATTCTTTCTTTCCATATTTTTTTATTTTCTCCCATAGATACCCAAACATCAGTATATATAAAATCTACATTTTTTACACCTTCATTAATGTTTTCAGTACACATAATATTACCTTTGTTTTTTTTTGCTATGTTTTTACATAGTAATAAAAGATTTTTATCCGGCCAACATTTTTTTGGAGATATCAAACGTAAATCTAATCCTATAACAGCCGCTGCTTCTAAAAGACTATTACCTATATTATTATGTGAATCACCTACATACGCACACTTTATATCGAAAAAATTTTTATTTGGAAAAATTTCTTTCATGGTTAATAAATCAGCAATTATTTGTGTAGGATGAAATTTTTCAGTTAATCCATTCCATATTGGTATGCTCGCATGTTTTGCTAAAATCTCTATAGTTTCATGATTATGACCTCGATATTGAATCCCGTCATATAATCTACTAAGTACTTTTGCAGTATCTTCAATTGATTCTTTTGTTCCAAGATGAGTGCTACCTGGTCCAAGATAAGTAACATGAGCACCTTGATCAAAAGCAGCAATTTCAAATGAACATCTTGTTCGAGTTGATTCTTTTTCAAAAATTAAAGCAATATTTTTTTGTTTAAGTAATTGAATTTCTTTTCGATTTTTTTTATCTTTTTTTAATTTTATAGATAATGCTATAATATTTTTTAACTCTGCACTAGTAAAGTCTAGTAGTCTTAAAAAATCACGTTGATAAAGTTCGTTCATAAATTATTTTCTCTATAGAAAGTTAGATAAAAAATATATTTTTTACTATAGTTTAAATTAGAAGTTAAAAAAAACACTATATAGTATATAATATTTTTTTATTTTATTTTTTTGTATATAAAATATATAAACAATTAAAAATTTTTATAAATAATATTTTTAAGAGATAATATCATGAAATTTTTTATTAAAAACTCTATTTTAGAAAAAGAAAAAACTGATTGTATAATAATAGGTGTCTTTGAATCTTGTAACTTTGAATCTGATGAGAATTACTTACATCCTTCTATCTGTATTTATATTAATAATTTAATTAAAAAAGGTGACATAGATGGTCATATAGGTCAAACGCTTTTATTATATAATATTCCGAATATAATTTGTGAAAGAATTTTGTTAGTTGGGTGCGGAAAAAAAAATAATTTAAATAGACATCATCTCAATAAAATTATAAATAGTGCTATGACAGTATTAAATAAGCGTTCTATTCAAAATATTATTATTTCATTAAAAAAAATTATTCTTAAAGAAAATGATATATATTGGTCCATTAGGGGTATAATAAATTCTATCAATGCATTTTTATATAAAATTTCAGAAAAAAATATATATTTAAATGCCATTTCATTTCATATAAAACAAAACAATTATTTGAATATAGCTCAAAATGCTTTAAAACATAGTTTAGCAATCAATTCTGGGATTATAGCAGCAAAAAAAATAAGTGATTTACCACCTAATATTTGCAATCCTCTGTATTTATCGAAAAAAGTTCAAAAATTATCTGAAAAATATAAAGATATGATGAATTCAACAGTAATTGATATAAAAGAAATGGAAAATTTAGGTATGAATGCTTATATTGCAGTTGGAAAGGCATCTAAAAATAAACCATATATGTCTGTAATAGAATATTCTGGAAGAAATATAATTAAAAAAGACCAAAAAGTTATTATATTAATTGGAAAGGGATTGACATTTGATTCTGGTGGTATATCTATAAAACCATCAAAAAATATGCACGAAATGAAATACGATATGTGTGGAGCTGCAGCAGTTTATGGTACTTTAATTGCAGCTGCTGAATTAAATTTGCCTTTAAAGATTATAGGCATTTTAGCAGGTTGCGAAAATATGTTAGGAGGAAATGCATTTAGACCTGGCGATATTATAAAAACAATGTCTGGTAAAACGGTAGAAATATTAAATACAGATGCTGAAGGACGCTTGGTTTTATGTGATGTTTTAACATATGCAAAACGTTTTTCACCTGATATTATTATTGATATTGCTACTTTAACTGGAGCTTGTGTTGTCGCCTTAGGAAATAATTTTAGTGGACTTTTTTCAAATAATAATGATCTCGCTTGTTCTTTAGAAAAAGCTTCATATGAAACTCATGACAAAGTTTGGCGTTTGCCTCTATGTTCAGGTAATGAAGATGAATTACATTCTAATTGTGCAGATTTTTCAAATATTGGAAAAAGTAAAGCAGGTGCGATAAGTGCTGCTTATTTTTTATCTCAATTTTCCAAAGAATATAAATGGGCACATTTAGACATTGCTGGAACAGCTTGGAATTCTGGTAAAAAAAAAGGTGCAACAGGTCGTCCCGTTGAATTATTATCTCAATTTTTATTAAATAAATCACAATTTCTATAAATTAAAGTTAAACAAATATATTATAAATACATTTAAAATAGTAATATCGCTTTTTTAATAAATAAAGAAAAAGAAAAATGGAAAAAAATTATAACCCTAAAGATATTGAAGAACGTTTATATGATTTTTGGGAAAAAAATGATTTTTTTAAACCCAATAAAAATTTAAATAAACCAACTTTTTGTATTATGATGCCACCTCCTAATATTACAGGGAATTTACATATGGGACATGCATTTCAGCAAACTATTATGGATATATTAATACGTTATAATAGAATGCAAGGCAAGAATACATTATGGCAAGTTGGAACAGATCATGCAGGAATAGCTACACAAATTTTAATTGAACGAAAAATTTATATAGAAGAAAAAAAAACCAAAAAAGATTACAATCGAAACGATTTTATTAAAAAAATATGGGAATGGAAAAAAAAATCTAATGTATCTGTTACAAAACAAATGAGGAGATTAGGAAATTCTGTCGATTGGGGACGTGAGAAGTTTACTTTAGATCCTGATATTTGCCATGCTGTTAGAGAAGCCTTTATCATTTTATATAAAAACAATTTAATTTATCGAAAAAAAAGATTGGTACATTGGGACTCTAAATTAGAAACAGTTATATCGGATTTAGAAGTAGATCATCGTTTAATAAATGGCAAGAAATGGTTTATTCGTTATCCAATTTTAAAAAATAATAATAAAAATATTAAAATTAAATATTTATTAGTATCTACAACTAGACCAGAAACTTTGTTAGGCGATACTGCTTTAGCTATTAATCCAAAAGATTCAAGATATAATTATTTGATTGGTCAATTTGTTATATGTCCTATTGTTAACAGGATAATACCTATAATTGGAGATAATTATGCAGATTTAAAAAAAGATACCGGTTGCGTAAAAATTACTCCAGCTCATGATTTTAATGATTATGAAGTAGGTCAACGTCATAAATTACCTATGATCAATATCTTTACATTTAATGGAAAGATTAAAAATAAATTTTCTATTTATGACTATCAGGGTAAAAAATCTGATATTTATAGTTCTTTTATTCCAGATAAATTACAGAATTTAGATATTTTATCTGCAAGAAAAAAAATTGTTCATGAGATAGAAAAATTAGGATTGTTAGAACACACTAAAGAGTGCAATCTTTTAGTTCCTTATGGTGATCGCAGTGGTATTATTATACAACCAATGTTAACTAATCAATGGTACTTAAAAACATTACAATTATCTAAATTAGCTATTCATGCTGTAAAAAATAAAAAGATCACATTTATACCTGTTCAATATGAAGCAATGTATTTATCTTGGATGAAAAATATTGAAGATTGGTGCATTTCTCGTCAATTATGGTGGGGTCATCGTATTCCGGTATGGTATGATAATAAAAAAAATATATATGTAGGACATAGCGAAGAAACAATACGAAAAGAGTACAATATATCTAAAGATATTATGTTATATCAAGATAGTGATGTATTAGACACTTGGTTTTCTTCAGGTTTATGGACTTTTTCTACATTAGGTTGGCCTAAAAAAACAGAATTTTTAAGAATGTTTCATTCAACTAATGTATTAGTGAGCGGTTTTGATATTATATTTTTTTGGATTGCTCGAATGATTATGTTAACAATGTATTTTGTAAAAGATTGTCATGGAGAACCTCAAGTTCCATTTAAAGATGTTTATATTACAGGTTTAATACGTGATGAAGAAGGAAAAAAAATGTCTAAGTCACAAGGTAATGTGATTGATCCCTTAGATATGATTGATGGTATTTCTTTACAGAATTTAATTAAAAAAAGAACAAGTAATTTATTGCAACCTCATTTTTCTGAAAAAATCCGCGAATCTACTATAAAACAATTTCCCCATGGAATAGATGCAACAGGAACAGATGCTTTGCGTTTTACTTTTTCCGCATTAGCTTCTAATACGCGCGATATAAAATGGGATATGAATAGGTTAAAGGGATATCGTAATTTTTGTAATAAATTGTGGAATGCTAGTCGTTTTGTTTTAATGAATACTAAAGATCACGTTTATTTTAATTTTTTACTTGACGAAAGCATGCTATCAGTAAATAAATGGATATTAATTAAGTTTAATAAAACAGTGCAATTATATCGTGAATCATTGGATGCTTATCGATTTGATACTGCAGCAAATATTTTATATGACTTTATTTGGAACGTTTTTTGTGATTGGTATTTAGAATTTGTTAAATCAATTATAAAATTAGGTTCTTTTCAAGAAGTATATAATACCAAAAATGTTTTAATTTATGTTTTAGAATTACTTTTAAGATTATCTCATCCAATTATTCCTTTTATTACAGAATCTATTTGGCAGCGCGTAAAAAAAATTAAAAATATCAATAATAAAACAATTATGCTTCAGCCTTTTCCAGAATATAATAACCAATTATCCGATAAGAATGTACTATCTAATATAAGTTGGATACAAAAAATTATTATTTTTTTACGTAATATTAGAATTAAAATGAAAATTAGTTCTACTAAATTATTACCATTATTTTTACAAAATATTAGTTCTAAAAAAAAGAAATTAATTAAAGAAAATACATTTTTGTTAAAAAATATTGCTTATTTAAATGAAATTACTATTCTTTCCCAAGATAGTCATGAACCTTCTTTATCCATTAAAAAAGTTATTGATGAAGTAAATGTTTTAGTTCCTATCCTTAAAATAGTTAATAGAGAAGATGAATTAAAGCGATTGAGTACAGAAATAGAAAAAATAAAATCAAAGATTTTGATTTATAAAGAAACAACATCAAATCAAAAGTTTTTACGTTTTGCTCCTAAAGATATAATAAATCAAAAAATAAAAACGTTAAAAAATTTAAATAAAACATATTTAACTTTATCTCATCAATTAGAATATATTAAAATTCATTCTAAACACAATAATGCTTAAAAAAAATTTTACTAAAAGGTTTTTTATTATGTCAAATTTATATAATCGTTATTCTAAAAAAGAACTAAAAAAAAATATCTTAACTAATTCAACATCTTGTTTTATAGTTTCTTTTTATAAATATTTTCCAATTAAAAATATACAGGAATATAGAGATCAAATTTATAAAAAATTTTATCAATACAATGTTTTAGGAAGAGTATATATATCTAGTGAAGGGATTAATGCCCAAATTAGTATACCTGTAAAATTCTACCCTTTAATAAAAAATTTTTTACATAATTTTGATCCAAAACTTAATAACTTATTTATTAATAAATCTTTAAATCATGATATAAAAGCATTTTGGGTTCTTTCTGTTAAAATTAAAAAAAATCTTGTTTTTGATGATATTAAAAATATAGAATTTAATTCTAAAGATATTGGTATTTATATTGAATCTAAAGAAGTTAATTGCATGCTAAATGATCGAAAAACAATTTTTATAGATATGAGAAATTCTTATGAATATGAAATTGGTCATTTTCCAAATGCAATAGAAATTCCAAGTTTAACTTTTCGCGAACAGTTAAAAAAAGTAATTAAGATTATGCATAATAATAAGGATAAAAAAATTGTAATGTATTGTACAGGTGGCATCCGATGCGAAAAAGCCACGGCTTGGATGCGCTTTAATGGCTTTAAATATATTTATCATATTAAAGGTGGGATTATTGGTTATGTTAATGATGCTAAAAAAAATAAACAACCAATTTTATTTAAAGGGAGTAATTTTGTTTTTGATAATCGTATGAGTGAAAAAGTTTCAGATGAAATTATATCATTTTGTAAACAATGTAATAAACCTTCGGATAGATATGTAAATTGCGCTTTTAATTCGTGTCACCTTCTTTTTATTCAATGTGATAATTGTACTATTAATTTCAAAAATTGTTGTTCTAAAGATTGCATGGAACATATGTAGAATGTTTTTTTAAAAAAAATTTTATAATTTTTTTTCTAAATTTTCCCAATATGTTATTGTACTTTCTAGTTTTTTTTCTTCTATATTAAATTCTTTTAATATTGGTAATTGTTGCAGAATATTTTTTTTAAAGAAATTGGGTTCGTTCATTTTAATTTGTAACTTTTTAATGTTATTTTCTATTTTTTCTATTTTATTTACTGTTTCTTGAATTTCTTTTTTTATTTTCAATGTATTGCTATTGATTTTATTTTTTTTTAATTTACATATTTTTTCCTTTTTTTTGTTTTTTTCTTTTTTAAATTCATTATATGAACTAAAATGTGTGTTAATTAGTCCATCGCCTTTAAAAATCCAATATTTATTTACAGTATTTTCAATAAAATTTCTATCGTGACTTACTATAAAAACAGTTCCTGAATATTTAATAATAATATTTTCTAACAATTGAAGAGTCTCTAGATCTAAGTCGTTTGTCGGTTCATCAAAAATTAAAACATTACTTGGTTTTAAAAATAATTTTGCTAATAATAATCTATTAGCTTCCCCTCCAGATAAAGTTTTTACTAAAGATTTTATTTGATTTGATTTAAATAAAAATTTTTTTAGATATCCTATTATATGCTGTTCTTTTCCATTTAATATAACTTTTTCTCTTCCGTGATTAACGTTTTCTAAAATAGATTTATTAGAATCTAGAATAGATCGGTCTTGATCAAAATATGCTATTTTTAATCCCTTTCCAGAATGAAGAGAACCTTCATGAATTTTATTTTCTCCCATAAGTATTTTTATCATTGTACTTTTTCCAGATCCATTATTACCTATTAGTCCTATTTTTTCACCATATTGTATTATTGAAGAAAAATTTTTAATAATAATTTTCTTCTTAATAGAGAAATTGATATTTTTTAATTTAAAAATTATTTTTCCTGGATAACTTTTTATTTCATTGATTTGAATATCACTAAAATTTTCTATTTTTTTATAATTTTCGTTTTCTTTTCGTAATTTTTTTAAATTTTTTATTCGGCCTTCATTTCGAGTAGCACGAGCTTTAATTCCTTTTCTAATCCATGTTTCCTCTTTTTCTAAATTTTGATCAAATAATTTTTTATTAATTTTTTCAATGTGATTACGTTCGTTTTTCAATTTTAAAAATTCTTTGTAATTACCTGGAAAAGATGTCAATTTTCCTCTATCAAGATCAATAATTCGAGTACATATATTTTGTATAAAAGATCTATCATGCGATGTAAATAATATTGATCCGGAAAATTTTTTTAGGGAATTTTCTAACCATATAATTGTATTAATATCTAAATGATTTGTAGGTTCATCAAGTAATAATATATCAGGATTTCTTAATAATACTGAACCTAATGCAATTTTTCTTACATATCCTCCAGATAGCTCTGAAAGTAAAGAGTTTTTATTAACCTGAAATATTTTAATAATTTTTTCTATTTCTATTTTTTCGTTAATATTTATTTCTTTTTTAAATTTTTTTTTAATAAAATCGTATATAGAAATATTTAAATTATTTATATTTTCTTGTTTTAAATAAGATATTTTTATATTTTTCTGATAAACAATAGAACCATAATCTAAATCTTGTTTTTTATTAATTATTTTTAGTAAAGTTGATTTTCCAGCTCCATTTTTACCAATTAAACTGATTCGTTCGTTTTTTTTTATATAAAGAGTAGCTTTATTTAATATTTCTACATCACAAAATGATAAAGAAGCATCTTGCATACTAATGAGCGACATAAATTTCTCTTTTTTTAAATTTATAAAATGTGTGTTACATTCCAAGAATGATAGTTTTTTTTTGAAAAATCTTTTGATTTTACTAGATTAGTAATTTTTTTAGCATGTAAATTTATATTTTTTATATCGTTATAATTAATTTCAAAGTTGTTTACTGAACTTGAAAAAATAATATTTCCATTTTTACGTAAAATTTTTTTTAGATTTATAAGTATATTAATATAGTCTCTTTTTAATTCAAAACATTTATCCATTCTTTTAGAATTTGAAAAATTAGGTGGATTAAAAAAAATTAAATCAAATTTTTTATTAGTTGAAATAATCCATTTTAAACAATCTTTTTGAATAAAATAATGTTTATTTCCTATTAAGTTGTTAATAGACATATTACGAATAGACCATTTTATATAGGTTTTAGATATATCTATAGTTGTGGTGCTTTTTGCATTTCCTAATCCTGCATAAACGCTAGCAGTACCAGTGTATGCAAATAAATTTAAAAAATCTTTTCCTTTAGACATTTCACCCAATAGTTTTCTTACAAGACGATTTTCTAAGAATAAACCAGTATCTAAATAATCCACTAAATTTACTAGTAATTTTGTATGATATTCTTTTACTATAAAAAAAGTATTTTTTTCAAAAAGTTTTTGGTATTGTTGGTTATTTTTTTGTTTTTTCCTGACTTTTATTACTATATTGTTTATAGAAATAGATAATATTTCTTTGCTATAAAAAATAGCATTACATAATCTTTTATGTGCTTTCTTATAATTTATTATTTTTGGTGCTTGGTATTCTTGAATTACAATCCATTCTTTATAAACATCTATAATAATTTTATAGTTCGGTAAATCTGCATCGTATATGCGAAAACATTCTATTTCTTTGTAATCGGTCCATTTTTTTAATTCTATAATATTTTTTTTTAATCTATTTTTATAATCTTCTATAAAATCTCTATCATTACATATATTTGAAAATATTTTATATTTTTTTAAAATATATTCTAATGAACTATTTTTAAAGAAAATTTTTTCGTATGATTGCATTTGTAAAAAACTTAACAAAAATTTTGAAGAACTTAATATTGCTAATTTCCAATTTTTAAAATATTTTTTTGATATAAATCCCAATTGAACATATAAAGATATTAAGTTACTTTCAGTATTATTTTTAGATTCACAAGGAGGATGACTTATTATGATTCCATGATTTTTTTCATTATACGGATTTTTAAGATTATTTAAGTTACACGTTGAAAAATTAATAATAGTTTCTAAATTTGCTTTAATTGCATTTTTTTGAGCTATCTGTATAATATTTGAATCATAATCATATCCTATGTGATAATTTTTAAAACAGTTTTTTATACCTATTTTAAATCTTTCTTGTGCTTCTTTTAAAACTTTCTCCCATATATTTTTACGATATCCTTTCCATGATTGGAATCCCCATTTTTTTCTGTCCAGTCCAGGTGCTTTATCAGAAGAAATCATTGCTGCTTCGATGACTAGTGTTCCTGATCCGCACATTGGGTCTATTAGTGGGATATTTTTTTTCCATCCTGACGTTAATATAATTGCTGCACTTAAATTTTCTTGAATAGTAGTATTTTTAGAAAACAAACGATATCCTCTTTTATATAATGCATCTCCGCTAAGATCTAACATAATGTGTATCATATTTTCGACGGAAAATAATACAACAAGAAGATCAGGATTAATAAGATTTACTTTAGGACAAGTATAATATTTCTGATAAAATTGATTAAAAATGATATTTTTTATTTTTAATGACATTAATAAATTTTTTTGAGTATTGTTATTGATATTTTTACAAACAACTGAAAAATTTTTTTCTGAATTTAATATTTTAGTCCAATTAATTTTACGAATATGTATATATAAATCATTATTATTTTTTATTGTAAATTTTTTAATACATAAAAAAACTTTTGTGGCAATACGACTCCATAATAAACTATTATATAGTGTTACATCTGTTCCTTCATAATAAATACCACCTGTTATTATTTTTAAATTCTTAGCTCCCAAAAGAAATAGTTCTTTTTCTAAAAGTTTTTCACATCCAAAAAATGTGCTAGCAAATAAGTAATTCATTTTTTTAATTTATTATTATGATTATTTTAAAATAGTTCTTTTAAAAATAAATTTTATATTTTACAAATTTTTAATTATTTTTGTAATGAGTTTTGGTCCGTGATATATTAATCCAGAATATATTTGTATTAAATGAGCTCCAGATTGAATTTTTTCTTTAGCAGAACGTATAGAATTTACCCCCCCAACTCCAATAATAGGTATTTTTTTTTTAAGGTTTTTATATAGTATTGATATTATATCAGTGCTTTTTTTTTGTAAAGGTAATCCGCTTAATCCTCCTTTTTCTAGACTATTTTTCATTCCATATACAGATGAATGATCTAATGTTGTATTAGTTGCAATAACTGCATCTATTTTATATTGAATTAGTTGATAGCAAATATAAATTAATTCATCTTTTGATAGATCTGGAGAAATTTTAATTGCTATTGGTACATATTTGGAATATTTATGATACATTTTATTTTGTTTCTTTTTTATTTTATCTAATAAATCATTAAATAATGCACCATACTGTAGTTTTCTTAAATGAATTGTATTTGGTGAAGAAATATTAATAGTAATATAACTAGCATAAGGATAAACTTTTTCTATACAAATCAAATAATCTTTTACTGCATCTTCAATTTTTGTATTTTTATTTTTACCTATATTTACACCAATTATTCCCTTAAATTTAGATTTTTTTATGTTATTTATTAAATAGTCTATGCCAAGATTATTAAAACCCATTCTGTTAATTATAGCTTCTGCTTCAGGTATTCTGAAAATTCTAGGTTTGGGATTTCCATATTGAGGAATTGGTGTGACTGTTCCTACTTCAATGAAACCAAATCCTATTGTAGATAAAGAATCTATATAATCTCCGTTTTTATCCAATCCCGCTGCTAAGCCAATTCTATTCTTAAAAATTAAACCCATACATTTAATTTTTTTTGATGGAATAGGTTTAATAAACATTTTTCTTATAATTTGAAAATTTTTAAGATTGAAGAATTTTAATGTGAGTACATGTGCTTTTTCAGGATCAATTAAAAATAAAAGTTTACGAATTAAATAGTAAAACATTATAATCCCTTGTTGAAATAAATGAAGAATTTATTCAAAATTAGAATATTAATTTATGTAATATATAAATATATTTATATATTTTTTTTAAATAAAATAAAAAATTTGAAATAATTTTAATTTTTAATAAAAAGATATTTTGTCAAAAATTGATAACTTTTTTATTTATGTTATATTTTTACATATATTATGATTAATTTTTATTATTTTTTTAATATTTTATATAAGAATAATTATTCTATAAAAAAATATATTAAAAAACAGATATACTATGAAACGATATAATCATCCAATAGTTAAAACATTACTTGATACTGATGCATACAAACTTCATATGCAACAAGCTGTTTTTTATCATTACAAGAATGTAAATGTAGTTGCTCAATTAATTTGTCGAGGACCTAATATTTTAGGTTGTTATTCAAAAATATTACTAGATCAAATTAATATGATGTCTTCTTTGTCTCTCAGTCATGAAGAATATCTTTATATGACATCTTTTCCATTTTTGAAAAAAGAATATTTACACTGGTTAAAAAAATTTCGTTATAATATTACACAAGTAAAAGTAAAAAACTATCATGGTCAATTACACATTCAGATAAGTGGATTGTGGAAAGAGGTGATTTTATGGGAAGTTCCTATTTTGTCATTAATTAGTGAAATTTTTCATAGAAACCGTTATCCGAATATTACTTCTAATTTTGCAGTGCAACATTTAGATAAAAAATTGACAGAATTTTTTCAAAAAAATTGTCATGTAGATTTATCTCGTTTAAAAATTGTTGATTTTGGAACAAGAAGACGATTTTCTTATAATGTACAATACTCAATTTTAAAAAGATTAAAAGATAAATTTCCTTTTTTGATTGGTTCAAGTAATTATCATATATCGCGTATTTTAAAATTACTACCAGTAGGAACGCAGGCTCATGAATGGTTTCAAGCACATCAACAAATTAGTTCTAATTTACGAGATAGTCAAGTATTAGCATTAAAAAAATGGTTGTGTCAATATAACCAATATTTAAGTATTGCTCTTACAGATTGTATTACTATGGATTCTTTTTTACGCGATTTTAATTTATTTTTCTCTAAATCTTATCAAGGCATAAGACATGATTCAGGAGATCCAGTGAAATGGGGTGAGAAAGCACTTAATCATTATGAGCGTTTAGGAATTGATCCTACTACTAAAACATTATTATTTTCAGATAATTTAAATTTTAAAAAGATTATATCTCTTTATAAAAAATTTAATAATAGAACAAATGTTGTATTTGGTATTGGAACAAAATTAACTTGTGATATTCCAGGTGTTGAACCATTAAATATTGTAATTAAATTAGTTCAGTGTAATGGCAAACCAGTGGCTAAGTTATCTGATAGTCCAGGTAAAACTTTTTGTTTAGATAAAGAGTTTATGAATTCTTTGTGTAAAGAATTTAATTTACCATTAAAATTTTAGTTCAAACCATCTACTTTAATGTATTTCTTTTTAATAGACTTGTCAAAAAGAAGATATAAGGAAAAAGTTATGAGTGCAATATCAATATCAGAAATTTATAAAGATGGTATTATAGTAAATACTTTAATTACTATATCTGGATGGGTGCGAAGTTGTAGAAGTTCAAAGTCTGGTTTTTCTTTTATCACAGTTTATGATGGTTCATGTTTTGATTCTATACAAGTTATTGCAAACAACACTTTGTGTAATTATTATAAAGATATAATATATTTAACTATTGGTTGTTCTATTGAAATAAGTGGGAAACTTATTTTATCTATCGGAAAAGAACAAAAATATGAAATAAAAGCAAAAAAAATTAAAATATTAGGATGGATTAAAAATCCAGAGACTTATCCTATATCTGCAAAAAAACACAGTATAGAACATTTGAGAGAATTTGCACATTTACGTTCTAGAACCAATTTAATTGGAGTAATTGTTAGAATACGAAATGAGATATTTCAATCATTACATCATTTTTTACATAAAAAAGGTTATTATTGGATTCCTACTCCTATTATTACTTCTCTTAATACAGAGGGTGCAGGAGAAATGTTCCGTGTTTCAACAATAGATATGAATAATATTCCTAGAAAAAAAAATGGTTCCGTTGATTTTAAAAAAGATTTTTTTGGCAAAGAATCTTTTTTAACTGTTTCGGGACAACTGAATTTAGAAGCGTATGCTTGTTCTTTATCAAAAGTATATACTCTTGGTCCTACGTTTCGAGCTGAAAATTCTAATACTAGTCGTCATTTAGCAGAATTTTGGATGCTTGAAGTCGAATCGTCTTTTTTTAATCTACATCAAATATCAACATTTGCTGAAGATATGTTGAAATATATTTGTAAATGCGTTTTAAAAAATTGTATAAAGGACATTAAATTTCTTAAAAATTATATTGATAGTGATATAATTAATCGTCTGGAAAATTTTGTGTCAACAGAATTTATACGTATAAATTATATAGATGCTATAAATATTTTATTAGATTCTTGTTATCCATTTAAAAATGTTGTTTCTATAGGATGTGATTTAAATTCTGAGCATGAACGATATCTTGTAGAAAAACATTTTAAATCTCCTGTAATAATAACTAATTATCCTAAGGAATTAAAAGCATTTTATATGAGATTAAATGACGATAACAAAACAGTAGCTGCAATGGATTTATTAGTTCCAGGGATTGGAGAATTAATTGGTGGATCTCAGCGCGAAGAAAGAATTACAGTTTTAGATTTACGTTTATCAGAATTAGGTTTAAAAAAAGAAAACTATTGGTGGTATCGAGATCTTCGTCGTTATGGTACCGTTCATCATTCAGGTTTTGGAATGGGTTTTGAGCGTTTAGTAGCTTACATTAGTGGAATGTCAAATGTAAGAGATATTATTCCATTTCCACGCACTGTGAAAAATGCTAATTTTTAATTGGTTTTTTATTGAAATTATTTATTAATTTAGTATTTTTGATAGCGAAAAAATTTAAAAAACAAAGTTTATTTAAATTTATTTTGAATAAAATTATATTTACTAATAAGGTAACTTAAAATTATGAAAAAGAGTAAATCTTTAGCAGTTTTAATACCAATTTTATTTGCTGCTAGCGGTTCAGCAAACGCTGTAGAATTATTTAATAAAAATGGTAACAAGTTAGAATTATATGGTGTTGTTAACCCGAATCATAATTTTTCTAATAAATTTTTATCTACTGAAATTACATCTAAGGAAGATAATACAAATTCTATTTTAGGATTAGCAGGAAAAATAAACATTACTGATAAATTGTCTAGTTATGCAAAAATCGAATATAAAACTGATTTTTTTATGCCAGAAGATTTAATAGATAAACAACAACCTAATACCGTTCGTTTAGGTTATGCTGGTTTAAAATATGGTAATTGGGGATCAATAGACTATGGTCGTAATTATGGTATAATTCATGATGCACAATCTTTAATAAATCATGTTCCATATATCAACAATAATAGTGTATTTGGATATAATGATAACTATATGTTAGGCAGAAATAATAGTTTACTTACTTATAGAAACCACAATATTTTTGGCATGATAGATGGTGTTAGTTTTGCATTACAATATCAAGATGAAAATAAAAATAGATCCTCTAAGCAGCAAAATAGCTCTGGTTGGGGCGCATCATTAAAATATGAAAGCGATTCTGGACTAACTGCAGTGGGTTCTTGTTTTACATCTGATAGATTGCCATCTGATAAAAAAGATTTAAAAAGTAAGTCTGTAGATTCATATGGATTAGGTTTTAAATATGACGCTCATAATATATATATTGCTGCTTTTTATGGTGCTGCACGTAATTTAACACCTGATCCTGCTAATAGTAAGAATTATATTAACACAACAGAAAATATTGAAGCAATTGCAGAATATAATTTTGAATCTGGATTTCATCCTTCATTAAGTTATTTAGATTCTAAAGGACATAATTCAAATGATGAAAATTTAAATGAATTAAATCTATCTAAACAAATTAATATTTCTACTCGTTATGAATTTAACAAAAATGTTTCGACATATATGAACTACCAAATTAATTTGTTAAAAGATAGCAATACGTTTGTTCAAAAATATAAGATTCCTACAGATAATATTATTGGAGCTGGGGTAGTTTATCAATTCTAGTATTATTTAGAAAAAAAATCTTATTTTTTATAAATTTTTAATATTTAAATTAAGAATAAGAACTTTCTACTGATTTATAAATAAAAAATTGATTTAAATATCAGAAAATTTTTATATTTTATGTTTCAGTAGAAAGCAATATTTTTATAGTACAAAAAGTCCCTTGTATTTTTTGACAAATATAAATTTTAAAAAAAAGATAGTTTTATGCATTAATAATATATTTATTAACATAATATCTTGAATTTTTTTCTATAACATTATTAATATTTAATGCATTATTATTTAATTTAGTGTTAATTTTTTTAAAATTGATGATCAATTACATTAATTAGTTTTTAAGAAAATACTATTTTTTTAATAATTTAATATATAACAACTTTTTTTATGTAATTTTTAGAATTAAAAAAATTATCTTTTTAAAAAACATCTATTTATAAAATATAAATAATATTAAATTTTAATAAATTAACATTTGTAATTTTAAAAAAATTGATATCTTTTCAATATAGTGCTTTTAGTTTTTTCCCTCCTAACAAATGAATATGTAGATAATTTATTTCTTGTCCTCCATTTTTATTGCAATTCAGTATAATTTTATATCCATCTTGACTTATTTTCTTTTTTTTCGCTATTTTTATTGCAATATAAAACATATGTGAAAAGATATATTTGTTTTTTTTATTAATTTCATTCGATGTTTCTATAAAAATATTGGGAATAATTAATATATGTACAGGTGCTTTCGGTTTTATATCTTCAAATGCAGTTATTAGTTTATCTTCGTAAATGATTTTTGCTGGTATTTCTTTTTTTATTATTTTTTTAAAAATTAAATGGTTATTTTTCATAAAATACTTTTGTTTTTTATCTTAAAAATTACGATGTAATAAAATTAATACTAGGGCGAGTCGAATTTTGCTCACCCATCACTTTTATGTATTTTTTATATATTCATCTATTGCTGTTTTTATATTTTCGGATCTAGTGCCAAAAACAGCTTGTACTCCCGATCCTGCAATAAATACTCCTGCTGCGCCGAGATTTTTTAAGCTATCTTGATTTATTTTTGATGTTTCTACAACTGTAATTCGCAATCTAGTAATACATGCATCTAAATTTTTTATATTATTTTTACCACCTAATGCTTTAATGATATATGGCGCTAATTCAGTGTTATTTTTAAATAATATATTTTTTTTATTTTCTTCTCGTCCTGGTGTTTTTAAATCGAATGTAGTAATTAAAAAATAAAATATACCGTAGTATAAAAGACCATAGCAAATACCAACAATTGGGAAAAGAAGTATTTTATTACTGTGTCCACTTAAAACGATAAAATCTATAAATCCATGAGAAAAACTTGTGCCAGCACGCATATTTAATAAAATACATAATGGAAAGGATAATCCAGCTAAAATTGCATGAATAACATATAGTATTGGAGCTACTAATATAAAAGAAAATTCAATTGGTTCTGTAATTCCTGTTAAAAAAGCTGTTAAAGCAGCAGAAATCATAATACTTCCTATTTTAGATTTATTTTCTTTTTTAGCTGCATGCCAAATTGCTAAGGCTGCTCCTGGAAGTCCATACATTTTAAAGATAAAACCTCCTGATAGATTTCCAGCAGTTATATCTCCTGCCATATATCTTGCAATGTCACCATGAAAAATTTGTCCTATAGCATTTTTATATTCTCCAATTTGCATTTGGAACGGAACATTCCATATGTGATGTAAGCCAAATGGTATTAATGCTCTTTCTACCACACCATATAAAGAAAAAGCAATAATAGGATTTTGATAAGCAGCCCATTCAGAAAAAATTTGAATTTTATATCCAATAGTTGGCCAAACAAGAGATAATATCAAGCCTATAAATATTGAAAATAATCCTGAAATAATAGGGACAAATCTTTTTCCAGCAAAAAATCCTAAATATTCAGGTAATTGAATTCTATAAAACTTATTAAACATATATGCAGAAATCAAACCAGCTATAATTCCTCCTAATATGCCAATATCAGAAATATTATTATTTTTTATTTCATTTATGTGCATGTTTAATACAATTGGTTCAACTACCGATAATGTTTGAATGAGTATACTATAAGCAACAACGGCAGCTAATGCAGCCACGCCATCATTATTACTAAATCCAAGAGCTACACCAATAGCAAAAATTAATGGCATATTAGAAAATATAGCACCCCCAGTTTGTGCCATAATCTGAGAAATAGTTTCTGGTATTAAACTAAAATGAGCGGATCCTATTCCAAGAAGTATTCCTGCAATGGGTAATACCGAAACAGGTAACATGAGTGATTTACCAACCTTTTGAAGGTTTGCAAATACATTTTTAAACATATTAAAAAAACTCCTAAGTATATGTAAGATCTCAAATTAATTAAATAATATATTTATATTAAAGATTTAAATTAAATAATTTAAAAAAATTATTTGTAGTAATTTTTGCTAATTCTTCTAGATGTATTTCTTTTATAAAAGCAATTTTTTTTGCTATATCAAGTAAATATGCAGGTTGATTTTTTTTTCCTCTATGTGGTACAGGAGATAAATATGGTGAATCTGTTTCTATTAATAGTTTTTCTAATGGTATTTTTTTTAATGTTTTACGCAGATCTATTGAATTTTTAAAAGTGATAATTCCAGAAAAAGAAATATAAAATCCCATTTCTAATAATTTTAGTGCTGATTCTTCGCTTTCAGTAAATGAATGTAAAATACCCCCACATTTTTCTGCATGTTCTTGCTTTAATATTTTTATTGTATCTTTTATAGCATTTCGAGTATGTACTATAATTGGTTTATTCAATTTTATTGCAATTCTAATGTGTTCTCGAAAAAATTTTTGTTGTATATTTTTTGTTTCAGCAGAATAATAATAATCTAAACCTGTTTCTCCTAGTCCTATAACACGTTTAGATAAAGATAGTTGTTCTAATTGACATATTTTTTTTATTTCCTTGTGACAGTGTAAGGGATGAACTCCACAAGAATAAAAAATAGATTTATATTTTTTTAATAATTTTTTTGATTTTTGAAAATTATCAATTGAAGTTGATATTGTTAAAAATTTTTTTACATAATTTTCATCTGCTCTTTTTAATATTTTTTCAAACTTATCTTCTAATAAACAACTATTTAACTGATCAAGATGACAATGTGAATCAATTAAGAACATGACTTTCTCTCTTTAATATAAAAAAATTATGCAATATTTAGCATATAACTGTGAAATTTAAAATTTTTTCCCAAAAAAGTAATTTTTCTAATAATAGTAATTCACTATTAATACCAGTTTTATGCGATAGCATATATCGACATTTTATCCAATTTTTTATGCTTTTATTTAAAGTGACATTGTTATATTTATTAGAAATAAAGTTAATTAATTTTATTTGATCAAAGTTAATTATTTTTTTTCTTATATTACAATTAATTTTTATAGCATCAAATAATAACAGGCATATCCAGTCTATTTTAATTATTGTTTTGCTTTTTTTTAAGATTGGTAATATTTGAAGTAGATTGTTCTCTTTAATAGATTTATAGAAAAATTTATATAATATTTTTCTTTCTTCCCATAATCCTTCATTAATAAAATTATTAGCACATATAGGTGATCCTTGTTGAATACGTAATGCAATTACATTTGAAATTTTTTCTTCTTTATTTTTATTTTTTAACCATTTTAAACTATCTTTTTCAGTAGGAAGCGACAATCGGTATAAAAAACAACGACTTTTTAATGTAGAAGGTAAATTTAAGTAATTATAATTTACAAGAAAAAACCAATTTTTTTCTGGAGGTTCCTCTAAAGTTTTTAATAGTGCATTTATTGCTGATTCTGTAAATTTGTGAATACTTGGTAAAAAAATGACTTTATTTTTTCCTTGTTGTGCACACTTAAATATTTTTTCATTTATTATTCGAATATAATCGATACTAAAAATATCATTTTTTTCATCAATAATATTGTGCCAATCCGGATGGTTTTTTGCTGACATTAATTTGCATCCATGACATTTATCACAAAAATGAATTCCTATTGGTTTTAAGCATAACAGCCATTTGCTAATAGACCAAATTAATTTAAAAACCCCCATCCCCCTTTGGGTATTAATTAAAATCGCGTGATGTGCTTTGTTTTTTTGGTGCTGTTGAATAATTTCTTTATATGGTTTTATTAACCAAGGATATAATTTCATATGACTTTTTTGTGAAGCCATTTTAAAATTTGAAATTTTATGTTTTGAGTAACAGAATTAATATTTAAATTAGCATCTATTTTTATAACTTTTTTATCTGATTTTATATTTTTTAAGTAACTTATCCTTGTTTTTTTAAAAAATTTTAAAGATCGATGTTCAATTCGATCTAATTTTTTTCTTTTTAGCGCTCTTTTTAAACCAATTTTAGGATGTACATCTAAATAAAGAGTTAAATCTGGCATCAAATCTCCTAAAAATAAAGATGTAAGTTGTTGAATTAATTTTTTTTTAATTCCAAGTCCTCCACCTTGATAAGCAAATGAAGATAAATCATGACGGTCTGAAATCACCCATTTCCCCTGTTTTAGCGCTGGTTGTATAATTTTTTTAACTAATTGTATTCTTGCAGCGTACATTAGCAGTAATTCTGTTTCTTTTTCAAATTTTTCAATTTGAAATTCATTTTTTATTAATTTTCTTATTTTTTCAGCAATAGGCGTGCTTCCAGGTTGACGTACTAATACAACATTTCGTATATTGTATTCTTTTAATGTCTCTTTGACAAAGAGACATGCATGAGTTTTTCCAGCACCTTCCAATCCTTCAATCACAATAAATTTATTTTTCATCATTATTTTTTTATATGTAATCTTAATTATATATTTTATTAATAAGTATTAAAAAAACAAGATGGATTTATTTTTTACATTGATTTTTAATATAATCAATAGATTTTTGAACTGTAGTTATTTTTTCCGCGTCTTCATCTGATATTTCAATATTAAATTCTTCTTCTAATGCCATAATTAGTTCTACGATATCTAGAGAATCAGCACCAAGATCTTCTAAAAAGAATGCATTATTAAATATTTTTTCTATTTTAATATCTAGTTTTTTTGAAATTATTTTTTTTATTCTTATTTCAATATTATTCATTTTAAATTTCTCTTTTTTTAACTTTTATTGTATTAACAATATAATTTTTAGAAAAAATTTTATGGCATATACATGCCACCATTAATATGCAATGTTTGTCCAGTAATATACGATGCTTTTTCTGAAGAAAGAAACATTACTGCATCAGCTATTTCTTTTGTTGTTCCTAATCTTTGCATAGGAATATTAGATAAATGTTTTTTATATTGTAATATATTTAATTTTTTTGTTAGTTGAGTATCAATCAATCCTGGTGCGACAATGTTTACAGTAATACCTTTTGATGCTACTTCTAATGCTAATGACTTATGAAATCCAATTAATCCTGATTTTGAAGCACTATAATTTACTTGTCCTCTATTTCCTATAGAACCAATTACGGATCCTATTGTGATGATTCGTCCATATTTATTTTTTATCATAGAACGGATAACAGATTTAGACATATAAAATATTGATGTTAAATTAATTTTTATTACATTTTCCCATTCCCTACTATTCATATAAACTAGTAAGTTATCTGATTTAATTCCAGCATTATTAATTAGTATATCAATAGAATAGTTTTTTTTATAAATTTCTTTCATTTTCTCTAGAATTGAATCAGTATCTTTTAAGTTTAATACAAAGCCAAATCCGTTTTTTTTTAAATATTGATTAATTATTTTAACTCCATTTATAGTAGTAGATGTACCAATGACTTTGATGCCTTTTTCTGATAATTTTTTAGCAATTTCTTTTCCAATTCCTTGATTAGCACCTGTGACTAATGCTATTTTTTTTTATTTTTCATATTTTTCATATTAATTTTTTTAAGTGCTACTAAAAAACTATTTAATTTATTAGTATTCAATGCAGTTATATTTTTATTTTTTTTTACTAAATTAGTTAAAATTTTATTTGGTCCTATTTCTAACATTGTTAAAATGTTCTTTGATTTTATTAAATCAATAATTTCTTTCCATCTAACAGTATTATAAACTTGTCTAATTAATGCATTTTTGATTTTTTTTTCATTGGTTTCGCATATAACATCTACATTATTAATTACAGGTATTATCGGTGGTTTTATTTTTATCTTTTTCAATAAAACTTGAAGTTTTTTTGCTATTGGCTTCATTAAAATACTATGTATAGGTATATTGATATTTAGTTTTAGTATCCGATGAGCTCCCCTTTTTTTACAATTTTTTCCTGCTTCATATACTGCTGATTTATCTCCCGAAATAATAATTTCATCCTCCGAATTTATACTAGCTATAGAAACAATTTTTGGTGAATATTTTGAACATATATCTTTAACAATCATTTGTTCTAAACCAATGATAGCAAGTACGAGAGATGGTTTATTTATAATAACATCTTGCATTAATTTACTTCTTAGGTTAACTATTTTTAATGCATCACGAAATTTAATGGCATTTGAACATACAAGAGCTGAATATTCTCCTAAACTATGACCGGACATTAATTTTGGAAGTGGTCCATTTTTTTCTTTCCAAAATTCATAAATTGCAATTGATGAGGTTAATATTGCTAATGGTATGTATTGATAGTTGTTGATATTTTTTTTTTCTTGAAAAATACTTAATAAGTTATAATTTATATATTCTGATGCTTCATGAAATTTTTTTTCAAAAATTTTATTATTTTTTTTAAAAAAAGAAGATAACATATTTATATATTGTACACCTTGACCTGGAAAGAGCATCGCAAATGTTTTCATTTAAATGCCTTTTTCTAGATAAAATAATATTTTAGATATAAAATTTTTTTAAAAGATATAATTGTAAAGAAGGTACTTTTTTAAAAGTACCATAATATATTATATTACCTTTTTCCCTCTATAGTATCCTTTAGGGGTAATATGATGTCTAATATGTATTTCTCCAGAAAATTTATCTTTAGACAAAGTTATTTGTTTTAAAGAATCATGAGAACGTCTCATACCTCTTTTAGATCGAGTTGGTTTGCTTTTTTGAACGGCCATATTTTTCTCTTTAATATTATGTTATGTAAAATGAATAATTTTTTTAATATGAATAGAAATACTTATTTTATATTATTTTAATTATTATATTAGGTTGATTAAATAATTTTTAAAATCTATATCCAATGGTGCTGTAATATAAATTTTTTTTCCATTCTTAGGATGCGTAAAGTTGATTGAACTAGCATGTAATAATAATCTATTTATTTTGATTTTATTTTTTATATTCTTATCTAAACTGTTTTTTCCATAAATTTTATCGAATAATATTGGATAACCTGCGTATAATGTATGTATACGAATTTGATGTGTGCGACCTGTTTTTGGTTTAATAGACATTAACGTTGTGCAAGAATATTTTTTTTTAATTTCAAAATATGTTTCTGAAGCTTTGCCGTCTTGATGAATTAACATTTTTTTTTGTTTATTTTTTGAATAAGTTTTTAATATAGGTTCAGATATTTTTTTTAAATGAATAGGCCATGATCCATGTACCAATGCTATATATTTTTTTTGTATTTTTTTTTCTCTAATTTGTTTGTGTAATGATATAAGAGATGTTCTATTTTTTGCTAAAACTAAAACGCCGGATGTATCTCGATCAAGACGATGTACAAGTTCCAGAGTTTTTTCCAATGGTCTGCATTTTCGAAAATATTCTATTATGCCTAACTTAATACCACTTCCACCATGCACTGCAATACCAGAAGGTTTATTTATTATTAATAGATCCTTATCTTCATATAAAACATTATGTAATATAATTTTTTGGTGTTCACTAATAAAAAATTTTTTTTCTTTCTTATCTATTACTTTGATAGGCGGAATTCTTATTCTATCTCCAATTTTTAATTTATATTGTGGTTTGATTCTTTTCTTATTAATTCGGATTTTTCCAATTCTAATAATACGATAGATCATACTTTTTGGTACATTTTTAAATTTTTTTTGTAAAAAATTATCTATACGTTGATTTATCATATCTTCATTAATATATATAATAGATACAGAAGTCATTTTATATGTCATTAAAAAAATCTCTATAATTAAGGAATTTTTTTAATTTTTTATTGATTATAATATAAATAAATACATAAATATATTAGTATGAACAATTAAATTATTTATAACAATAAATTTATCACAAATTAATTATTTTTAGTTTTTACTTATTTTTAAATTATTTTAAAAATATTTTAAAATAACTTATTTTTATACATATTTTAAATAAATATCATAATTAGATATTCAAAGATGCATTTTTAAAAATATATATTTCCTGTTGATTTATTTACTTATTTATAAAAATAAGAGAGAAAATGTTATAATGAAAAGAATGTTAATTAATGCAACTCAGCAGGAAGAGTTACGCGTAGCTCTTGTCGATGGTCAACGTTTGTATGATCTTGATATAGAGAGTTCTAGATCAGAACAAAAAAAGTCAAATATATATAAGGGGAAAATTACTCGAATCGAACCTAGTTTGGAAGCTGTTTTTGTAGATTATGGAATGGAAAAGCATGGGTTTTTACCATTGAAAGAAGTATCTAAAAACTATTTTCCTGAAAAATTTCATCATGATGAAAATTTAAATGTTAAAGATATTTTACAAGAAGGTCAAGAACTAATTGTTCAAATAAATAAAGAAGAAAGAGGGACAAAGGGTGCAGCATTAACTACTTTTATCACTTTAGCAGGTAGCTACTTAGTTTTAATGCCTAATAATCCTAAAATTGCTGGTATATCAAGACGAGTTGAAGGAAGTGATAGAGTAGAACTAAAAGAATTATTATCTTCTTTAAAAATATCTGAAAAAATGGGTTTGATTATTAGAACTGCAGGTGTAGGAAAGTCTATAAAATCATTAAAATGGGATTTATCTCTTAGATTAAAACATTGGGATGCGATTAAAAAAGCTTCAAAGTCAAAATCTGCGCCATTTTTAATTCACCAAGAAAATAATGTAATGTTTCGTGCTTTTAGAGATTATTTACGTCAAGATATTGGTGAAATTTTAATTGATAATCCTCATCTATTAGAAATAGCTCGTGAACATATTACTGTTTTAGGTCGTCCAGATTTTATTAATAGAATTAAATTATATAAAGGAAACATACCTCTTTTTAGTTATTATCAAATTGAATCTCAAATAAATTCTGCTTTTCAGAGAAAAGTGAGATTGCCATCTGGTGGGTCAATTATGCTTGATTCTACAGAAGCTCTCACAGCTATTGATATTAATTCAGCACGATCTACTCGTGGTGCAGATATTGAAGAAACAGCATTTAATACTAACTTAGAAGCAGTAGAAGAAATTTCTCGACAATTAAGATTGCGAGATTTAGGTGGTTTGATAGTCATCGATTTTATAGATATGGTTAATGTAAACCATCAGAAATCTATTGAAAATAAATTGCGAGAAATGGTACGTGAAGATAGAGCACGTGTTCAAATTGGTCACATTTCTAAATTTGGACTTTTAGAAATGTCTCGACAAAGATTAAGTTCATCTTTAGGAGAATCTAGTCATCATATTTGTCCCAGATGTACAGGAACAGGTACTATTAGAGACAATGAATCTTTATCTTTGTCAATTTTACGTGTAATTGAAGAAGAAGCTCTCAAAGAAAATACATATGAAGTTCATGCAATTGTACCTATAGAGATTGCATGTTATTTATTAAATGAAAAAAGAGATGCAGTATATGCAATTGAAAAACGTCAAGCAGGTGGTAAAACTATTATTGTTCCTAATAAAAATATGAAGACTCCGCATTATTTTGTATCTAGAATAAGAAAAGGAGAAAAAATACGCTCTATGAGCTATGGTTTATCTAAAATTAAAAAAAATAAATTATTTAATAATTCAAAAAAAGAAGTTTCAGAAAAAAAAGTACAATCAAATCCTATTTTAAAAAATATTTCTTCATTTAATTACTTATTTAATAAAAACAAGATAAAAAAAGAAAGTGGTCTAATAAAAAAAAGCTATTTTTATTTCTTAAATAATATTTTTTTAAATCATAAAATGATTTTTTTAAAACTTTTTTCTTGTGTAAAAAATGCTTTTTTTAAAAAGCACTTTTTTATTAAAAGTGAAATATTTAAATTTAATATTTTTCAATTAAAAAAAAATCTTTTTCTAAAGAAAAAAAAACAAAATAATAATATCAAAAAAATTGATAAAGAAAATAAGATTATTAATAATATTAAAACAAATACAATCAATAACAATTTTTTTTGTAACAACTATATTAAATATATATCATTAAATAATATTTACTTTAAAAATATTGATATTCATAAAAATGCAGAAAATAAAAATTTTTTAGAAAAAAATAATTTCCTATATGACAATAAATACAATCAAAAAAAATTTAAAAATTCTTTATGTTTTAAGGTAAAAAATAATATACATGATTATTTAATTGATGAAATAAATTTAAGAAAAAAGATACTATATAAAAAAAAATTATCTAACGTAAGTATAACTTCTATTCATATGAATTTTATAGACAATTATAATATTGCTAATATTGATAGTATAGATTCTACTATTTTCCAAAAAAATAAAAATTATTTAGTTTTAGAAAATAATTATCATGTTAAATTTTTTAATATAATAGCTGATAATGATATTTTTTCGTTGGAATTATCTTTAGGAAGTAGTTGGTTTAAATATCCGTTTTTAAAAAATAATAAATTAAAAAAACATCAAAAAACGAATATTTATAAAAAGTTAAACGTTTCTACTTTCTATAAAAAAAATAGTTCTATTATAAATTCGCATTTGCCTTCAAATAATGTTAAATCTAAAGAAATTCAAATTAGTCATTTCTGTAAAATAAAAAAAGTTAATGCAAAACCATTTTTTTCTGAAAGATTCTTAGAAGATAAAATGGTTAATCAAAAAGAAACAAAATTAAAATCTAAATTAGGATCTAAAAAAAGAAATATATCAATATTAAATAAAACAAATGTTTTTTCAAACAATATTTTAAAAAAAGAAAATACAAAAAGTCATTCTAGCGCACCAGTAACTAAAATTTTTAGTGATTCATTTGAAACAAAAAATAAAAAAATTATCCAATCTACATTTTTTTTGACAAAGTCTGATAATAAATTAAAAAAATCAGCTGGGGCACATTCTGCTACAAATTGTGCTACGTCTCCCATTAAGAAATTTGAATAAAATAATTTTTTTATATTCAAGTGGTTGTTATTCATTATTAAAATATAAATTTTATAAAAAATAAAAACTTACTTTTTAAGTAAGTTTTTATTTTTTTTGTAAAAAGTTTTTTAGTAAATTAACTATAACAATCAACTATTTCATTAAAAATTGTTTCTGCCATTTTTAAAATTTTAACATTTGCAAGATAGCATCTTTGTTCATAATTTAAATTCTGGTAATTTTCATCAATATTGTCAGATTCTGATAATTTTTTATTTTTTAATATTTCAATCATATTTCGCTTAAATGGCACTTTTTCTTCAAGATCATTACATTTATATGATATAGATTTTAAAAATCTTGCATAAGATTCATATAATGTTTCTTGTTTATTAACTAGAAGATCTTGATTTAAATGATGTATTTTAATAGCATTAATTTTATTTTTTTGATTGAGATCATCAGATGAAGATATTGAAAATAAATCATTTTTAACAATTAATAATTTCATTTCATCTAAAGTTTTAGAATATGGTTTGATCATATAAACATTGCCTTCAGCATTATTACCTTCTATTTTCAATTCCATTCCGTCGAAGGTAAGATATGTATTATTATCTTGTTGATATATTTCAAGTTCTACTGTTAAATGATCTCGTAATCTTGTAACTGTCCAATTGTTATTTTTTAAAAAGACTATGTAATTACTATCTTGTGCATTACTTGTATCCACCCATGTAATAGATGTATGTGGATCTGATTCATTAGTTGAGCTAGGTATGATTTCTGGATTACTAATACTAAAAATTTGTTTTCCTAGGTTTCCAAGAATATCGTATCCTAATGTATGACATTCATTGATACTATCAGCAAAATTTATGGTTAATTGACCAAGTTTATTTTTAGCATTTTGTAAATCTTCTCTTCGAAACATAAGGAGAGCCCCTAAAGAAGCGCTGGGAATCATATGTTCCATTTTTTTTAACGTATTATCGTTTTCATCTATATATCCTACACTAATATATTTATCGTCAGTACTAGATGTTAATGCAATTAAATTTTGTTTTTTTTGGTCATCAATAATACACATACCATTATTTAAACAAACTTTAAACGTATTGTCCCCCTTAACTACCTTCACCCCGATAATATCATTTAATTGATCAATTAATTCATCTCGTTGGTCTATAAAACTATCTATTCTATTTGGCAATTGAGCAACAGGAAAAAAACGAATATCGATATTAATATCATAAATCTTATTAATTAATATGTTTGCCTGTTTTATTTTTTCTGAAATTGAATCTTTTACATCTTTTTCTAAAAATTTTAATTTGTCATTAAAATTTTTTAATTCTCGAACAATTGTTTGTAAGTTGTTTTCTATATCTTTATTAAATACATTTTCATTATTATTAATAATATCATTTTCTATAGAAGAATATAACTGATTTATTAAAAGATTAAAAATATTTGATTTCTCACCAAACAAATCTTCTAATTTCAAATATTCTTCTATTTTTGTTTGTTCATCTTGTACTCTTTCACTAATTCTTCTTTTTTCTTCTCGAATAAAATCATTATAGTCATCATATACTTGTTTTATTTGTACTCCTGGATTTAAATTAGATTCATCTACAGTATTTTCTATAAAAATGTTTTGTCCTATCGGTTCTTTATAATTTGGATTGATAATTTTATTAGCAGTTTCATGGAGTAGGATTTTTATTGCATTTATTCCAGTAACAGTAGAAGTTAAAATAGAACTCATATATTGTTCCTTTTTTTAAGAAATATCATAATTTATATGATTATTTTTTTTGAATTTGTTGCAAAATAATATTTGCTAACCCTATTCCCTTGGTACTCATTTCTTTAGAAATTTGTTCATCATAAATTTCTGTATACAGACGACTTTGGTTGTTATTTAAAAGATTATTTTCTATTAAAGAATTTCTCATGCTTTTTAAAAGTATTTGAATAAAAATTCCTTCTACTTCTCTTGCTATTTTTATTTCATATTTTTTAGAATTATTAAAATTTTGATATTTTGTATTATTAACTAATGTTGTGTTATAATTTATTTTTTCAAATAAAGATAAATTATTTTTCATTAAATAATTTCCAATTTAGCGTGAAGACAACCAGCATTTTTCATAAGTTGTAAAATAGATATTAATTCATCAGGTTGAATTCCTAAAGAATTTAATATTCGCACAATATTATTTAAATTTGTTTTTTTGCGCAAATCATTTTCGGCATAGTTATTGTTTTTTAGCACATTTAAAATATTTGAATGAATATTTTGATGACTTTTTTGATCTATTAATATAGATAAATCGCCATGTGAAATAATACATGTTCCTAATTGTACTTCTTGATTAATAACGACTGATCCAGTTCTAGGATTAATTATCACTTTAGCTTCTTGAGTTGGCACAGTAATATCTATATTCTGAATGTTAGAAAGCATATGTACTTGTATTGTGTTATTAGCATATGTATTTAATTGTACTGTTTTTGCATCTAAAGCTGTTGCTGTATCTGGATATTTTATGTTAATCATATCACTTATTTGTTGTGCTGTACTAAAATCTTCTTGATTTAATTGCAAGTTTATAACTTTGTTTTTTCCAAAATTATTTATTACTTCTTTTTCAATAGTTGCTCCACGATTTATTCTTCCTGAATTGACTTGATTTAAAATAAACGCATGGATTCTTTTTTCAGAACTATTTTTTTCAGAAACTAATACATTACCCTGAGCAATAGCATAAATTTGGTTATCGGTACCCCTTAGAGGTGTCATTAACAATGTCCCCCCCTTAAGGCTTCTCGCATCTCCCATGGATGAAACTATGACATCTATTTTTTCTCCCGGATGACTAAAAGCAGGTAATTTTGCTGTAACTATAACTGCGGCTACATTTTTTACATGCATTTTAGCATTATGCGACATTGTTATACCTAATTGAGATAACATATTATGTAATGACTGATTTGTAAATGGATTTTGTATTGATTGATCTCCCGTTCCATCTAGACCTACTACTAATCCGTAACCAATTAATTGATTATCTCTTATGCCTTCAATACTTGTTAAATCACGTATTTTTTCGGCATATACACAAGAACATAAATTTATTAAAATAAAAATAATAAATTTTGATAACGATATCATATTAAACATAAAATACCTTATATATATTTATTTCGTTTATTTTATTTTTCATATATTTTATATATAAAAGATCTGTAATAAATTTTTTATTTGGTTTAAAATATAAATTTTTCCCATAAGGTATTCAATGAATTCCCTATGGGATAAATTTTTAAAAAATTAGTTTTTTATTTGTTAAATAGGTGAAATTTTTAATAAAAATCGTTGTAACCAACCCATTTTCTGCGTATCATGAATACGACTATTGCTAATATATTCAATACGTGTATCAGCAATTTGAGTAGATGCGACTAAGTTGTTTTTATTAATATTACTAGGATTAATTACACCTGAAAAGCGAATAAATTCTATTCCTTCATTAATAGCTACTTTTTTTTCACCAATAACCTTTAAATTTCCATTTGGTAATACCTGTTGAACAGTAACAGTCATAAGACCAGTAAATGTATTTTTAGCTGAATTGCTACCTTTTCCTGAAAAATCGTTTTTTCCTATACTATCTAATCCTGTCGTATTATCATTAAGATTAAATCCTAACATAGGATTTAATTTTCCTGGTGTTATTGTTACACCTAAATTTGTAGTTCCGTCTCGAGTTAAGTTAGAAGAAGAACTATTGCTAGCACTAATGTTTTCTTGTAATAAAACAGTTACTATATCTCCTATATTATAAGATCGGTGATCTTCAAATAATGACCGATATCCATAATTTATAGATTGCTTTTCTTGAAATAAAGAACCATTTTTTGTTGTAGGCGTCATATTAGGAGCAACAGCAGTTGTAATATCACCGAATAAAGATTTATGTTCAATACATGAACAACTTTGAATAAATATTAAAAAGAAAGCAGTGAAATAATATTTAATTTTATAACTAAATAATTTTACCACGGAAAAATGATCCTTAATTAAAAAATTTTAAAATGTGTATTTTTAAATTTATTTTTTATATAAAGATCAATTGTTATAGTTGAGATAATTTTTGTAACATTTGATCTGAAGTATTTATAGCTTTACTATTGATTTCATATGCTCTTTGTGTTTGAATCATGTTTACTAATTCTTCAGCAACGTTAACATTAGAGGTTTCAAGATATCCTTGATATAATAAACCCGTTCCATTTAATCCAGGTGTTGTATCCATAGGACTACCAGAAGCTTGAGTTTCTTGGTATAAATTTTCGCCCAAACTTTCTAATCCAGCACTATTCATAAAATTAATTAAATTTAATTGCCCAATAGAAATTGGTTGCGTTTGTCCTTGTATAATTACACTAATAATACCATCTCTTGCTATATTAATATTTGTTGAATTAGGTGGAATACTAATTTCTGGTACAATTGGGAAGCCACTATTAGTAACTAATTGTCCATTTTGATCTAATTGAAATGAACCATCTCGAGTATATGCCATATTTCCATCTGGAAGTTGTACTTGAAAAAAACCTGATCCGTTGATAGCCACATCTTTTGAAGAATCAGTCTTAGATAAATTTCCTTGGCTGTGAATTCTTTCAGTAGACACTGGTCTTACACCTGTACCTAATTGCAATCCAGATGGTAAGTTGGTATCAATTGATGAATTTGTCCCAGCTTGTCGTATTGTTTGATAAATCAAATCTTCAAATATTGCTCTAGATCTTTTAAATCCATTTGTACTGACGTTTGCTAAATTATTAGAAATAACATTCATATTTATTTGTTGGGCATCAAGTCCTGTTTTAGAAATCCATAAAGACGGAATCATTTTTTTATCCCTTATTAAATTAATTATTAATGTTAAATAGTTGATTTGCACGTTCTATATTTTGATCGCATATAGATATAATTTTCATATTCATTTCAAATTGTCGTGCGTTTGAAATCATATCAATCATATTTTTCGTTGGATTTACATTACTTGCTTCTAATGTTTCTGATTTTATACGTATACTATTATCATGAGGAAGAATTATTTTTTTATTAAATAATTTTTTTTTATTGTAAAATAGACCATTTTCTTTTTTTATGAGACTATTATTTGAAATACGTACTAGTTTTAATGTGGCTATTTGTGATTCAATAATTTTATCTCGATTTTTTTGAATTTGTTTAATTGTACCATCAGGTAAAATTTTTAGATCTATACCATGAGGTATTTTAATATTACCCTCATTAAGTACTAATTCATGATTTTGAATAGTCAATTTGCCGTTTTCATTAATTGTTATATGACCATTTTTTGTATATGCTTCTTGACCATTTTGATCTTTTGTTACTAACCAACCATTATCTTGAACAATTAAATCTAATTTTCTTTCAGTTTGAATAAAATTGCCTGAAGAAAAATTATAATATTTTTTATTTATGTCTTGAGAATTTTTATTTCTTATAAAATAATTGAATTCTTCTTTAAAACCAATTGTTGATATGTTAGCTAAATTATTAGCAATGATCGCTTGTTTTTCTAATGTTCTTAAAGCTGCATTCATTGATTCATGTATTGCTTTTTCCATTATTCAATCCAATTTAATAAATTATCTTAAATTAATTAATGTATTAATTATTTTATCTTCAGTTTTAAAAGCTTGAGCGCTAGATTGATAGTTACGTTGCGCAATAATCATGTTAATCAGCTCTTTATTTAGATCAACATTTGAAGATTCTAAAGATTTTGTATATAAAACACCAAAACCTTGGTCTCCGGCTATTCCTATTTTTTCTTTTCCAGCTGTATTTGTTGCAGACCACATACTACCACTTTCAGGTTTTAATTTCTCCGGACTAATAAATTTAGATAAAAATATTTGTCCTATTTTTTGCTCTTGTTCATTTGTATATTGACCAATAATTTCACCATTATTTAAAATTTCAAAATTTTGTAAATAACCTTCTGAATATCCATTTTGAGAGAGTTCTATTAAAGAATTATCAGTTTCTGATTTTTTAAGATCACATTTTATATTTAATTTGATATTTTCTAAAACAATATTTTTAGAATTTTTTGATGTAATTTTTAAATCAGAGTTTGAAATTAATTTACCTTCAGAATTGAAATCTAAAATAAAATCATTATTGATAATTTCTTGAAAAGGAGGATTTTTTTCATCTTTTAACTTTATATTTAATTTCCATTGATTATCATTAATTTTATTGAAAGAAAAATTTATTTTTTGAGGATTTGCATTTTTATCATAAATAGTAACATTGTAAATTTCTGAATTATATATATTATCATTTGTTCCTGTTATACTATTTGTAGAATTAAAATCAGTAATTAATTGTGCTATTAAATCAATTTGATTTGTTGGTTTTGCTTTTAATGAATAAGATTTTTTTAAATTTATAGGTTCTAATTTAGATACGTTGTTTAAATCATTTTTAAAATCACATTGGTTTTGACCAGTTAAGTACATGCCTTGAGAATTGATAATATTTTTATTATTATCAAGTAAAAAATGACCATTTCTTGTATAGTGAATATAACCTTTAGCATCTATAATACGAAAAAAACCTTCTTGTACAATCCCTAAATCGAGATCTCTATCTGTTTGTATTAGTACTCCATTATTAAAATTTTGTACTGTATTTGACATTCCAACACCAGATCTAGTAATTTGATTAGATTGAGGTGAATTAGAAATTATATCGAAAAATAAAGGAGTACTGGATTTAAATCCAATAGTTGAAGCATTGGATATATTATTAGATACAATATCTATATAATCGTTACTAGCCATTAAACCATTTATGGCGTTAATAATTGACATATACTTTTTCCTTAATAATTTTACAAACAAATTTTTAATTAAATTGCATTTTATTTATTCAAGAATTTTACGGATTTTAGATAAGGTTGTTGTCCCCATAGCCCCCAAATCAATAATTGGATCTGAAGAAGAAGTAATAATACTATTTACTAAAGCTTCACTTAAAACTTGTGCGGGAACATCTTTTTCTTTATTCTTCGCTGAAATATAAACATTATATCTTCCTGTTTTCATCTCTTCTTTATCTAGATTTTTACCATCCCATACAAAACTATGAATACCAGATTTTAAATTATTTATTTTTTTAACGTATACAATTTTTCCTGCATTGTCCATAATTTTAATATTTATGGTTGTTGTGTCACTAATTACTTCTAATCCAAATTTTGTATCAATGCCTTCAGTATGTACAATTTGAGAATTAGGTATCATTACATGATGTCCAATTAATGAAGATACTTGTATATTTTGACTTTGATTAATTTTATTAGAAAAAAGACCAACAGTATTATTTAATTTTTCAATACCAGTTGCAGTATTAATTTGAGCCAGCTGTGATGTTAATTCTGTATTTTTAATGGGATCTGTTGGGTCTTGGTTTTTAATTTGTGCTATTAATAGACCCAAAAAGTTTTTTTGTAAATCTAGTGCACTAGAGTTATTTTTTAAATCATTAATATTTTTTTCAGTTATATTATTATTTATAGAAGAATTAATATGTGTAGCATTCATTTTTTCTCCTCTTATTCTCCAATTGATAATGTTTTCATTATCATAAATTTTGCTGTTTTCATTACTTCTATATTAGCTTGGTAATTTCTTGAAGCCGAAATGTGATTTATTGTTTCTGTTATAGGATTAACATTAGAAGTTAAAACGTATCCTTTTTTATTAGATAAAGGATTGTTGGGATCATATATTAGTTGAGTTGGATTTGGATCGTTTACTATATTAGCAATTTTTACACCGCCAATTAATGAATTTTTTATTGGATTTAATTTAAAAATAACTTTTTTTGCAAGATACGGATAAAACTTCCCTTCTTTAGATATTATACTTTCTGCATTAGCTATGTTACTAGCAATAATGTTAATTTTTTCTGATTGAGCTGTCATAGCTGAACCTGCAATATCAATTATATTTAATAAAGACATAATTTTTTTATCCTTTTAATACGTGCATAATATTTTTGATTTCATTTTTTATGAATACTATATTTTCTTCGTATTTTAACATATTTTTTATAAATTCAATTCTTTCCCGATTCATATTTACTGTATTACCATTTGATTTCACTTTTGTATCTTTTATAAAATTTAACTGCAAAATAGAATAATCATCTTTTTTTGGACTTAAATGATGTAAAGAAGTTTTTTTTAAATTAATCATTGAATGATTTTTTTTTATTATTTTATTTATTTCATCTTTAAAATTAATGTCTCTTGATTTATAGTTAGGTGTGTCAGAATTTGCTATATTTGATGATAAAATTTCTTGTCTTTTAGCATATAAATTTAATATTTTTTTATTAAAATCAAGCATTTTGTTTATTTTAGAAAACATTTTTTTATCCTAAATTTTTTATTTTTGTTATTAATTTGAAATATAAACGGTTTTTTTAACTCTAATTTTTTTAATAAAAATTAATAATAATTATTAAAATTTAATTTTATTAAAAATATAAATATTTTAACTCATAAATTAAATTTATAATATACCTATATTAGATACTTCCTATCAAGAAAAGAATCTTAAAAATTTAATATATTTATTAAAAAATATTTAATACATTCTCTATTGAATTAAATTATTAGACAAGTAAGGGAAAAAAATGCAATTAATTAAAATATTTTTTTATTTATTTATTTCATTTTTGTCTTTTCAACCTTTTAACGTGCATGCATGGAATTTAGTTGATGAATTAAACAATTTTTTTAAAAAAGAATACTTTCTTAAAACAAGAAATATAAAAGTGATAATACATACTCCATTAAAAAAAAAACTAATTTGTGAAAAACCTGTTTTCTCATTAGTTAATAATATTCACGATTTTGGTTTAATTGATATTATTTTAATGTGTGGTTCTCAAAAACAATATTTACAAATTGAATTACAAGTAGAAGGCGAATATATTATAGCAAAGAAAAAAATATCTCGTGGCACAAAAATTGCCGAAAGAGACTTGAAAAGTATAGTAGGCAGACTAGATGTATTACCTCGTGGTACATATTTTAATAAAAAAGATGTTATTAATAGAGTAAACTTACGTGATATTTTTCCTTTTCAACCAATTACATCTTTTATTACCCGTCCTTGCTGGTTAATTAAAAATAATCAACAGGTGACTGTAAAACTACAAGGAAAAAATTTTGAAATTATTTTGATAGGAAAATCTCTAAATCATGGAAATCGAAGAGAAAAAATACGCGTAAAAATAAAAAGTGGTAAAATATTAACTGGAATAATTTCTAAAAGGGGCGAAGTAGTAGTTATTTTATAAAATATTAAATTAACTATTTTACATATAATATTTAAATAATATAATAAAAGTATTTAAATATATAATTTACTAAAACAATGAAAAAATTAATAAATACAATTAAAGAAATAGGAATGATTCTTATTTCTCTAGAAAAATTAATTAAAAAAGAAAATAAGTATTTGATTTCTTCAGAAATCAATATCAAAAAAATAGAGTTAATTACAAAAGAAAAAGAGTTTTTTTTAAAAAAACTTGCTTTTTTAACAAAGATAAAAGTATTACTTGAAAAAAAATATAATGTTTTTTTCCCCTATTCGGGTCATGATGAATTAAATTATAGATGGAATAAAATATTATCTATATGTTCTTTTTTAAAGAAAAAAAATCAAGATAATAAAAGAATATTAAATCAAAAATTCTATTTAAATGAACGTTTTTTAAGTATTTTAAAAAAAAATCACGCCGATAAAAAAAATTCAATATATAATATTGATGGTAATCTAGAAAGTTAAAAATAAACTTTATATTTCAATAGACCAATCTAATTTTTTTCCTGATAAAAAAGGTACAATTATATTATCTCCTATTTTAATTTTTTTCATAACTTTATAAGGTTTTTTAACTATTGTAATAGTATCTTTATTAATTGGCATATTATAAAATTTCGGTCCATTTTCAGAACAGAATGATTGTAAATATTTTAATGCTTTCATTTCTTCAAAAACACTAACGTAGCATAGAAAAGAACATGGTGCATTAAATATTCCGGCATAACCGAAAAAATTAATTTTGTTTCTATGAAAATGTGGCGCTGTATCACTTCCTAAAAAAAAATTTTTGCTACCATTCGCTATAGCTTTTCTTAAAGCCATTTGATGTTTTTTTCTTTTTAGAATAGGTAAGCAATACAAATATGGTTGAATTCCATTAATAAACATATTGTTTCGATTGAACATCAAATGATGTGGCGTAATTGTTCCTGCTAAATATGGAGAATTAGCTTCTTCAATATATGAAACTGCATCTTGTGTGGTAACATGTTCTAATATTATTTTTAATTCTGGAAATTTTTTTCGTAGTATTTCTAAAGTGTTTTCAATAAATTTTGCTTCTCTATCATATATATCGATACTTGTATCATTTTCTTCTCCATGAATGAGTAATGGCATTTTTATTTTTTCCATCATTTCGAGAATATGATAAATATTTTTCACATTTTTTATGCCTTTTTTTGAATTAGTTGTACAGCTATATGGATATAATTTAGCTCCGACAAATATTTTTTTAATAAAACCTAAATTTAATTCTTCAAGAGAAGTTTCATTTGTTAAATAACAGATCATTAATGGATCAAATTTATTATTTGATTCCATAGAATTTAAAATTTCATGACGATAAGTTATCGCTTCTAGACAATTTGTAATAGGTTTATTAAGATTTGGCATAATAATTGCGCGTTTATAAAATTTTGCAGTATATTGAGACACTTTTTTTAAAATTTCATTATCTCTTAAATGAACATGCCAATCATCAGGTTTTATAATTGTAATTTTTTTTAAATATTCAGACATTTTACTTTCCATTAGTATAGAAAAATAATTAAGGAATTGATATTCTTTTTTAAAAATATTTTTTAATAAAATCTTATTTTAAAAGAAGATATCTTCTTTTTAAATTTTAAATCAGAGTTTTTACCTTTAACCTAATAGGTTAGATTAATTAAAAATGAATCTTTTAAGATCCTTAATGTCAGTAAGCTTCATGACCTTGATATCACGTATACTAGGTTTTTCTCGCGACCTGTTGATTGCTCATATATTTGGAGCATCTATGTTTACTGACTCTTTTTTTATTGCTTTTAAAATTCCTAATCTATTACGTCGAATTTTTTCCGAAGGAGCATTTTCTCAATCTTTTATACCTATTTTAATCGATTATAAAAATAATAAAAATAAAAAATATGTACAGGAGTTTATTAGTTCTACATCTGGTTTTATAATATTAATTATATCTATTATTACAATATTAGGAATAATTTTTTCTTATTATCTTATTTTAATTAGTGCTCCGGGATTTTTTAAATCACTGGAAAAAATACAATTATCCTGTTCTTTGTTAAAAATAATTTTTCCTTATATTTTATTCATTTCCTTATCTTCTTTATATTCATCTATTTTAAATAGTTGTAATTATTTTTTTATACCATCTTTATCTCCCAGTATTTTAAACATTAGTATTATTTTTTTTACATTTTTTTTTAATTCCTATTTTGAACCGTCTATTTTTGCTTTAGGCTGGTCTGTGATCTTAGGTGGGGTACTGCAATTATGTTATCAGTTGCCATATTTATATAAAATAAAAATGCTGTTTCTTCCTAGTATTAATTTTAATAACATTGGTCTTTTAAAAATTTTAAAAAAAATGGGTCCTTCTGTTATCTGTTTTTCTGCAAATCAAGTTTCTTTAATTTTTAATACTATTTTTACTTCTTTGCTTCATTCTGGTTCAATATCTTGGATGTATTATGCTGATCGGTTAATTGAATTTCCAATAAGCATGATAGGAGTTTCTTTAAGTACAATTTTATTTACATCTTTTTCTAAAATTTATTCCAATAGAAAAAAGATAGAATATAAACTATTATTAAATTCAGGTCTGCATTTCGCTTTAATTTTGTCTGTACCTACTTCTGTTATGCTATTTATGTTATCAAAACCATTAGTTATTATCTTATTTCAATATGGTAAATTTACTAATTTTGATGTTTTAATGACAAAAAAAGCATTAGAATTATATTCTTTTGGTTTAGTTTCTTCTATTTTAGTAAAGATTTTAATCTCATCTTTTTATGCATCTCAAGAAGTAAATATTCCAGCAAGAATTTCAATCTTCACATTATTTTTAACACAATTAATGAATCCATTTTTAATTTTTTATTTTCAACATGCAGGTCTTGCTTTATCTTTTAGTATAGCTAGTTGGATAAATTTTTTTTTACTATACTGGAAGTTACATAAACAAAAAATAGTTTATTTTAAATTTAGCGATATTATTTTTATTATTCGCTTGTTAATTTCAACATTAGTTATGTTATTTTTTTTGATTTTTATACTATATTTCATTCCTTCTTGGAATATTGGTTCATTTTTTGATAAAATAACACGCTTGTTTACTATTTTTTTATTTTCTGGAATAGTATATTTAATTAGCTTATATTTTTTAAAAATAAATTTATTAAATTATGCTAATAGGCTATTCAAGAAAAAATAATACTGTATTAAAAAATTAATTTAAATATTATAATATATGAAATTAATATATATTTATAATGCAAATTAATATTTTTTAATATTTTTTATACAATTTTAATTTTCTTATTAAAAAATGGAGTTTCAAATGAAAAAACAAGCTCTTACTATAATTTTATTATTAGTAAGCTTAGTTACTAATGTCCAAGCAAAAGAAAACGATGGTTGGTATTTCGGCACTAAATTAGGATGGTCTACCTTTAACGTAGATCAATACAAAAATAAAAATATAAATAACAAAAATACACATGGTCATGAGTTATCTGGTGCACCTATTTTAGGATTGTTTTTAGGTTATGAATTTAATCCTTATTTCGCTCTTGAAATAGAAAATGATACAACAGGATTTTTTCCTTATTTAATGCTTAAAAAGAATATAGAAAATAAACAAATTAATAGTATCCAACTTGCTACAAAATTATCGTATCCAATAACAGATGAACTAAAAATTTATACCCGATTAGGTGGTATGATGTTTTGGGATAATTTATTTTCTAAAGAAGATTTGAGACATATTTTTACTAAAAATAGTGCTTTATTTCCTAATGTGTCTTTAGGTGCCGAATATACATTTAATGAAGAATTTATTACTAGGTTAGATTATACTTGGAAAAGCAGTGTAGAAAAGGTAATGAACTTGTCTATGAAACCTAATTTAGGGGATGCTGTTCTTTCTTTTGCATGGAAATTTGGAAAATCTAGTATTAATGATATGTTTTCATCATATTCTATTCCTGAATCTGAAAACAAACAATATGTTGCACTTAATGAAAGTATTAATTTCCCATTTAATAGCACAGAATTAAAACCTATTTCTAATGATAAATTGCAAAACTTAAATAATAAAATAAAAAATATCCAATCAAAAAATGTTTTTATTATGTTATCTGGTCATGCTGACAAAATAGGAAATAAAGAATATAATCAAAAATTATCTGAAGATCGTGCATATGTAATTAAAAATTATTTTACTTCACATGGTATTTCGCAAGATCAAATAAGTATTCAAGGTATGGGGGATGAATATCCATTGACTGATCAGATATGTAAAGATATATCAAGTAAGCCTTTATTAGTTAGTTGTTTAGCACCTGATCGTCGTGTAGAAATTGAAGTTTTATCTGATTAATATATATATATTAAAAAAATTATATTTTTTTATGTAAAGAAGAAATTATAGGAGAAGTGTTTATTTTTTCGGAGAGAGAGAGATTCGAACTCTCGGATGATTTCTCATCGGCGGTTTTCAAGACCGCTGCCTTAAACCACTCGGCCACCTCTCCAGATAAAAAAATTTACAACTTCGATTAATATAAAACATTACATTACTTAATGTAAAGATAATTTTTTTATTAATAAAAATTTATTTGTAATTTTGTTTTTTTTTTTCTATAATGAAATTAAGGCGTGTTGACAGATTGGCTATGTAGCGGATTGCAAATCCGTATAACCCGGTTCGATTCCGGGATACGCCTATAAAAAGCCCGGATGGTGAAATTGGTAGACACAAGGGACTTAAAATCCCTCGGCTTTTAAAGCTTTGCGGGTTCAAGTCCCGCTCCGGGTACCATAAATAAAAAATTAATTCAGTGCTTGATAAACCTTATATTTATTATTTTTTTGTATAATAAAAAATTTAGAAAAATATTTTTTTAAATAACAATCATAGCTAAAACAAGTATTTGTAACAAATCTTAATTCACCATTTTTTCTTAAATATTTTATAGAATTTAATATTATTTTTTTTGTTACATCAAAATTAATTTTTAAATCATTATGAAAAGGTGGATTAGAAATAATCATATTAAATTTTTTAGAAACATTTGAATAAATGTCACTTAGTAAAATTTCCCCATTTAAAAAATTTGCATCAAGAGTAGCTTGACTTGATATTAATGCAGACATTTGTCTATCTATCATTGTTATAAAACACTCTGGTGATTGTCTTAATATAGATACTGATAAAAAACCTGAACCGCATCCAACGTCTAGTATTTTTCCATGAATTTTTTCACAAAAAGTTGATGCAAGTAATTTACTGCCTTCATCTATTTTTTTATAACCGAAAACACCAGGTAGCGATTTTATAATTAAATTTTTCCAAATGTGTGTATTAAAAAAATTGTTTAACACAAATTTAGTTTTACTTAAAAGAATACCTGACATTAAAATAGAATGATATGCATTATCTACTTTATCTAATTTAATCCATTTTTCTAATATTTTTTTTGCACTTTTTATACCACTAGAATTGCTTCCAACAATAAAAACATTGCTTCCAATAGAAAAACAGGATAGTAAATTACATAATTGAAAATATGCTTCAGATTTATTCTTTGGCCAATAATAAATAATAGTATCGTAGTTTTTTACTGTTTTTTTTGAAATCAATAATTTATTATAAAAATTAATATTTATACTGTTATTAAAGTGAATTAAGTCTTGATTTGTTTGAAGATGAACTTTACTTTTTATAGTTGATAAATTTATAGGTAATGTATCTTGTATATTACCTGAAAAAAAAACTTTTTTATTTTTAAAAATCTCTTTATTACGTAATATAATTTTACTATCGTGACAAAATATCAAAATTTTTTTCCTTACAAATTTTATATACATTAAATAAAATATTCCGAAGAAAACGAATAATATTAATGAAAAATAGAAATTGTTATCATAGAATTTTTATATTATAATTTTATTCATTATTTTTTTAATTTTTTATAAAAATATAATTTATATTTTATATGCATATAAGTAAATATCATTGAGCAATATATATGCAAAAAATTCCTATTGAACTAAAAGGTAGTAATTTCACATTACTAGTTTTGTATCTAAATAGTAATAATTTAGATTTAATTAATAAATTGTTATATAAAAAGATTCAAGAATGTCCAAAATTTTTTAAAAATGCACCCATTATTGTTAATGTATCAAACTTAAAAAATGAAATAAATTGGAGAAAAATACAGGAAATTATTATTTCGCATGGTTTTTATATTGTAGGTATTAGTGGATGCAAAGATAGTTATTTTAAAAAAATTATTATTGAATCTGGATTACCTATTTTATCAGAAGGAAAAAAAAGCAGTAAAAATAAAGATTTCAGTTCTTTTTCAAATGATTATATTTTAAAAAAAAGAAAAAATGATCAACGAACACGTATAAAAAAAATAAAAAAAACTCATATTATCAATACACCAGTACGATCAGGACAAAAAGTCTATGCAAAAAATTCTGATTTGGTGATAATAAATAATGTAAGTGCTGGAGCTGAATTAGTGGCAGACGGTAATATCCATGTATATGGATCTGTTCGTGGTAGAGTTCTTGCTGGTGCTAATGGCGATATTACAAGTAAAATATTTTGTACAACATTGTTTGCAGAATTGGTATCAGTATCCGGAAGGTATTGGTTATCAGATCAAATACCATCACATTTTGTTGGAAAATCAGCTCAAATTTACTTAAAAAATAAATTTTTAACTATTAATTCTCTTTGTTAATTGTTTTTTTAGGAAATTTTTATATGACACGGATTATTGTAGTTACTTCAGGGAAGGGAGGTGTTGGTAAAACGACGTCAAGTGCTGCTATTGCAACTGGTTTAGCACAAAAGGGAAAAAGAACAATTGTTATAGATTTTGATATAGGATTAAGAAATTTAGATCTAATTATGGGATGTGAACGTAGAGTAGTATATGATTTTATTAATGTAATTCAGGGCGATGCTAATCTTAATCAAGCGTTAATTAAAGATAAAAAAACCAATAATTTATTTATTTTGCCTGCATCTCAAACTCGAGATAAGGAATCTTTGACTTATTCAGGAGTAGAAAAAGTCTTAAATCAATTGATAAAAATGAATTTTGATTTTATTATTTGTGATTCACCTGCAGGTATTGAAACTGGTGCTATTTTATCAATATATTTTGCAGACGAAGCAATTGTTACTACTAATCCAGAAGTATCATCAGTTCGGGATTCTGATAGAATACTAGGAATAATATCATCTAAATCAAGAAGATCTGAAAAAAATATGACTCCTATTAAAGAATATCTTCTATTAACGCGTTATAATCCGACACGTGTTAAAAGAGGAGAAATGTTAAGTATGCAGGATGTTTTAGAAATACTCCGCATACCTATTATTGGTGTTATTCCAGAAGATGGGTCTGTTTTGCGGGCGTCTAATCAAGGTGAATCAATTATTTTAGATAAAACTTCTCATGCAGGTATTGCTTATTTTGATACGGTGAATCGATTATTAGGTGAAAATCATAAATTTCGTTTTATTGAAGAAGAAAAAAAAAGTTTTTTACGACGTTTATTCGGGAGATAAGTATGGCATTATTAGATTTTTTTTTATCCCGGAACAAAAATACAGCACATGTTGCGAAAGAAAGATTACAGATAATTGTTGCAGAACAAAGAAAATTTAAGAATGAACCTGAGTATTTTCCGCAACTAAAACGTGAAATACTATTTGTAATTTCTAAATATGTAAATATAGATCCTCATATGGTAACAATACAATTAGAACAAAAAAAAGAAGATATTTCTATATTAGAATTAAATGTTATTTTACCTGATTAGATTTATTATCTGAATTAAAAAAAGATAAATATTAATCAAGTTAAACCTATATATTACAATATATAAAACAATAATTCAGTATAATCAATACTGAAGTATATTTAATATTTCAGTATTGATCTTTTTAATTTTAAAATATTTTTTTAAAATAATGTATCTAAATAATTATTACTGACTTCAGTAAAATGCAAAAATTCTTTCTTTTTAATTTTGAATAAAGCCAATGGGATTATATCTTGTGCATTAGGATATAAAATTTTACTTTTTTTTGATATTGAAAAATTATTAAATTTAATTTTTTCCCATCCATCTCCAACTAAAGTCCATTTTTCTTTAAAATTTTTCATTTTTTTTTCTATTGTATTAATATGGATTAAAGATTCTGTTTTTTCTCCTATCCATAATGATATATCATGCCTAATATACTCACCCCAATATACTTGTCCTAATTTAGCACTAATGGCTATTAGTATTTTTTTTATTTTATATTTTCTCCATGCTTTTTCAGCTATTATAGATAAAGTTGAAATGTCTAATATAGGTATTTTTAAACTTAAAGAAAAACTCTGCGCAATACCTATAGCAATACGTATGCCAGTAAATCTACCTGGTCCTTTTGAACAAGCTACATAATTTAATTCTCGTAAGGTGATGTCAGCATTTTTTAGTATTTGCTTAATCATAGGTAAAATTTTTTTAGTATGTTCTTTTTTACATTTTTCTGATATTGAATATATTTTTTTTTTTTATATACAGCAACTGAACAATAATCCATTGAAGTATCAATTGCTAAAATTGTGTCAGACATTCTTTTCTCAAAATTGATGGAATAAAATGAAGTTTTATTTAAATAAAAAATTATGTAGAATATGTTTTATTTATATCTTGGTTCTTAATAATTCTAACTAAATCAATACGATATTTTGTAGCTTTTACAATATGAAAAGAAAAATTATTAATATAAATTATATCGCCTTGCGAAGGTAGTTGACCTTTTTGAGAAATTAATAGACCTCCTAAGGAAGCACAATCTTCTTTTTTAACTAATTCCTTTGTATTTAGGAGTTGTTGTAAAGAATGTAAATCTGTTTCTCCCTTAACTAACCAGCTATTTTTTTCTTGTATAATATCTGGAGTTTCATCTGCATCTGGAAATTCTCCTGCTATAGCTTCTAAAACATCTAATGGTGTAATTAGACCTTGAACAACACCAAACTCATTACTTACGATTACAAAGCTACCTTGAGCACGACGTAAGACTCCAAGTAAGTTTATAGGATCAAGAGTATCTGGTATAATAATAGGTGGTATTTTAGAAGAAAACTGATAAACATCTATTTTTTTTTCAATAGCAACTAATAATTCTTTAGCTCTAACAATTCCTATTATTTCATCTAATTCACCTTTACATACAGGGAATAAACTATGAGGTGTGTCTAATAATTGCAAGCGAATTTCATTAATATTTTTTTCTGTATTTACCCAAGATATATTACTTCGAGGAGTCATAATGCTTTTAATAGATCGACCAGCTAAGGTAAGAACTCCATTGATCATATATTTTTCTTCTTCTTTAAAACTCTCTGTTTCTAGAGAAGATGAAATTGCTATTTCTTTTGTATTGTTAACTTGTTTTCTTTTTATTTTTGTATTTTTATTTTTCTCTCTTATCATTAAACGTAATATAGCTTCAGCCGCTCTTTGTCGCATAGGTTTTCTAGATTGGTTTTTCATAAAGTTATGACGAGCGATTTGATTGAAAATTTCAATTAAAATTGAAAATCCTATTGCTGCATATAGGTATCCCTTCGGGATATAAAATCTTAATGCTTCTGCAACTAAACTAAATCCAATCATTAATAAAAAACTAAGACATAGCACAACTACTGTTTGATGAATGTTAATAAATTTTGTTAATGCTTTTGATGCTAATAACATTAATATTGTAGCTAATATTACTGCTATCATCATAATTAATAATTGATTAACCATTCCAACAGCTGTAATGATTGCATCTAAAGAAAAAACTGCATCTAAAATAACTATTTGAATTACTACAGCCCAAAAACTAGCATAATTTTTATTCTCTGTATTATCATGATCTTCATTTTCTAATCGTTCGTGTAATTCAATAGTAGCTTTAAAAAGAAGAAATAAACCACCAATAAGTAATATTAAATCACGTATTGATAAAGAAAAGAATTTATTACTAATAATAGGAGAAGTCAGTGTTACGACCCAGGATATCAATGATAATAATGCTAATCGCATAATCAAAGCTAATCCTAAACCAATTAAACGTGCTTTATCTCTTTGATTAGGAGGTAGTTTTTCTGATAAAATTGCCACAAATATTAGATTATCAATTCCTAATACTACTTCTAAAATAACTAATGTTAACAAGCCGGCCCAGATTGACGGGTCTAAAAAAAACTCCATCAGAAAACTCCATAAAAAATAGGACAGAGCAATATTTAATATATCTAAGATATAATATGAATATAAATTCATATAATATATTATTATATCAATAAAATTATAAAATAGTTAAGATAAAATATAGATCATATTTGATTAAATCGATTTTTGAGAGACTTTTTTTATATGAAGATAGAAATTATTTTTTAACTTTAAATAAAGTTTTTCGATTTTTATTTTTTATTAAAAATTTTATTTTTGGTATTTTTTTAAAAATTATAAAAAGATAATCTTTTTTATAAATAATTTATATGTTTTTAATAATTAATTTTTTTCTGAAAATAAATTATTAATATTTTTTTAAAATTTATCTCTTAATAGAAATTTTTTCTACTAAGAGAGATATATTGATATTTTATATACTACATGTATTTTTTTTCATTTAGCGCTTCTATTCTTTTTTCTAAAGATGGATGAGAAGCAAACAATTTAATAAATGAATTATATTTTCCATTAATACAAAATGCAATTATACTATTTGATTCTTGAGGTTCATGACTAGATTTTAATCGATTCAAGGCAGAAATCATTTTGTCTCGACCAACTAATTTTGCTGAACTTGCATCAGCATAAAACTCTCTATATCTAGAAAACCACATTGTAATAATACTTGCAAGTATACCAAAAATTAGTTCTAAGAAAGTAGAAATTAAAAAGAACAAAAATGAATCTTTTCCATCTTCATTGCTGTCGTTTCGGTTATTTGAAAGTAAATTAGTTAATGCTTCTGACAAAATGCGAGATATAAAAATAACAAAGGTGTTTACGACACCCTGGATCAAAGTCATAGTAATCATATCACCATTTGAAATATGACTTATTTCATGAGCAATAACTGCTTCTGCTTCATGCCGTGTCATATTTTCTAATAACGCCGTCGAAACTGCTATTAAAGCTGAATTACGACGTGGTCCTGTTGCAAATGCATTAATGTCGTCCGCTTGATATATTGCAATTTGAGGCGTTGAAATCCCTATTTTTATTGATTGTTGATGTACAGTATTAACCAACCAATTTTCTATATCATTAGATGGAGATTTAACAATTCTACCATTTACAGAACGTAGTGCAATCCATTTGGACATCAGTAAAGATAATATAGAACCACTAAAACCGAATAAACTAGACATAATTAAGCAACCATAAATACTTTCAGACTGAATTCCGGTAAGAGCTAGAATTAGACTGAACATTAACATGACGGCTAAATTAGTTAATAAAAAAAGAATAATACGTATCATAAGATATTATCTTCCTTTTTAAAAAAAATAGTATTTAAAAAATTAGTAGTTAATACAATACACTTAAATAAATGTAATATATATATTATAAAAATTTTTTTAAAGATTTATATTTACGTATTAATAGTAAAAAGTAATTTTTTAAGCTAACATAATTTTCTTAATTAAGTCAAGATCGATAGATTATTTAATATTACTTTTAATTAAATTTTTCCCAAGATCGATTATCTTGCATAATGATCATATCTGAATTTTTTGGCCCCCATGTTCCAGCATTATAAAACTGTAAAGTATTTATATTAGTTTTTTGATAAGCATATATAATTGGATCAATCCATTTCCATGCTTCTTCTACTTCATATCGAGAAACAAATAAAGATTGTATTCCTCTCATACTTTCAAATAAGAGTCTCTCATAGGCATCAATTAGATAATTGTTTTTTAAATCAAAGTAACTATATTCCATTTTATTAGATTCTAATTTGTATTCTTTATTAAGTCCTGGTACTTTATTAATAAATTCAAACTTAATATTTGGATTAGGTTCTAGACGTATAATTAATTTATTTGGTGATAAATTATTATTAAATTCTTCAAATAAACTTTTTTCTATTTTTTTAAAAACAATAACTATTTCAGAATATTTTTTTTCTAAACGTTTTCCTGTTCTTAAATAGAATGGAACACAGCACCATCTATCATTATTAATTTGAACTTTCATAGAAATAAATGTTTCTGTTTGGCTATTTTTATTTGCACCATATTCTTCTCTATAAGCAGGTACTTTTTTCCCGTTTATAATCCCCGATATATATTGACCTCGCGCAATTGTATTACTAATTTTATTTATGTCAATTTTTTTAAGCGATTGAAGTATTTTAATTTTTTCATATCTAATATCTTCAGTTGTAATACTTTTTGGTTGGTCCATTGCAATAATAGTGAGAATTTGTAAAAGATGATTTTGTATCATATCTCTTGTTTGTCCCATTTGATCAAAATAATTCCATCTATTTTCAATACCTACTGATTCAGATACTGTAATTTGAATATGATCAATAATTTTTTGATTCCAATTATGAAAAAATAACGAATTTGCAAATCTTAAAGCAAGCAGATTTAATATTGCTTCTTTTCCAAGATAGTGATCAATTCTAAAAATTTGTGATTCTGAAAAATATTTCGATATTTGATTATTAATTTTTTTTGATGTTTCTAAACATATTCCCAATGGTTTTTCTATTATTATTCTAGATGACAAAGTATTTAAATTAACTTTTCCCAATCCTTTAAAAATCGCATTAAATGTATTTGGTGGGACTGCACAATAATAAATGATTATATTTTTTTTTTGATCTAAAATTTTTTTTAAGTTTAAAAAATAACAATCTTTAAATACATCAATATTAACAAAAATTAAACGTAAACTTAATTTTTTCCAAATATTTTCATCAAATTTTTCATTTAAAAAAAGTTTTATTGCTTTTTTTGTTATTTTTATATACTCTTCTGTATTCCAATCTGCACGACCTGCTCCAATTATACGTGTATTTGGGTGTATTTTTTGATATTTTTCTAATTTGTACAAAGCTGGTAGTAACTTTCTTTTTGCCAAATCTCCTTTTGTTCCAAAAATAACTAAATCGCAAGCTTGATTGTTGTCTGTAATCATAATTTTCTCTTTAAATTAAAAATACATATGCAATATGTATACTATATCTTGATATATAAAAATATTTTTTATTTAAAAATTTTTTTAGTATAATTAGTGTTAAAATATTTATTTTTAATAAAAGCATTTTTTAATTTTACTAAATAAGCAAACAAATATAAATGAAAATTTCGCATACTTTTTTATACTAAAAAATATACTTAAAATAAAAAAACAATAAAAATTAAGAGGTTTGTATGTTACACCGTTTGAGAAGAACTAAAATTGTAGCAACATTAGGACCTTCTACAGATAAAGATGGTAATCTTGAAAAGATTATTAAATCTGGTGCAAATGTTCTTCGTTTAAATTTTTCGCATGGTTCATCTGATGAACATAAAATAAGAGCAAAAAATGCGAAAGAAATAATGTCTAAATTAAATTTTCATATTGCTCTTTTAGGTGATTTGCAAGGACCAAAAATTAGGATTTCGAAATTTAAAAAAAATAGCACTTTATTAAAAGTCAATGATATTTTTATATTAGATGCTAATTTAAATGAAAAAGATGGAAATAACAAAAAAGTTGGTATCGATTATAAAAAATTACCAAATGATTTAAATGTAAATGATATTCTATTGTTAGACGATGGACGAATACAATTAAAAGTAACGGAAGTTAATAAATTTGAAATATTTACAAAAGTTATTATAGGAGGAATACTTTCAAATAATAAAGGTATTAATAAATTAGGTGGTGGTTTATCTGCAAATGCATTAACAGAAAAAGATAGAAAAGATATTATTCTTGCAGCTGAAATTGATGTAGACTATTTAGCTATATCGTTTCCTCGATGTGGAAATGATTTAATAGAAGCGCGAAAATTATTGAGAAATGCAGGTAGCAATGCTAAAATTGTAGCTAAAATAGAAAGAGCCGAAGCAGTCATTGATCAAAAATCTATTGAAGATATAGTATCTTGTTCTGATGCAATTATGATTGCTCGAGGCGATTTAGGTGTTGAAGTTGGTGATGCTGAATTAGTCGGTATTCAAAAAAAATTAATTAGAACAGCTAGAAAACTAAACAAAGTAGCAATTACAGCAACACAAATGATGGAATCTATGATTTTGAATCCTTTGCCAACTCGTGCTGAGGTTATGGATGTGGCAAATGCTGTTTTAGACGGCAGCGATGCAGTTATGTTATCTGCTGAAACTGCATCTGGAAAGTATCCATCTGAAACTATTATGAGCATGGCTAAGGTATGTGAGGGTGCAGAAAAGGTTCCTAGTATTAATATTTCTAGACATCGTCTTAATTTAGAATTTCAAAATATTGAAGAAGCAATTGCTATGTCATCAATGTATGCCGCTAATCATTTAAAGGGTATTACAGCGATTATCACTATGACAGAATCTGGAAAAACAGCATTAATGACATCGAGGATTACTTCTGGATTACCTATATTTGCTCTATCAAAACATAAAAAAACTTTAAATTTAACTGCTCTTTATAGAGGCGTAATTCCTATTTTCTTTAATAGTCGCAATGATGGTGTTAAAGCTGCGAATGAGGCTATAATACTTTTATGTAAAAAAGGTTTTTTATTTAAAGATGAATTAGTTATTGTTACTCAAGGTGATATTATGGGGGAAAAGGGGAAAACTAACACCAGTAGAATTTTAAAAGTAATTTATTAATTTAATTTTTAAATTAATTAAAAATACTATTTTTTATAGTATAAATTTTAAATAAATCCAGTAAAATCAAATAACGAAATTTTATTTATTAAAATTATAAAATATTTTTAAAGCAGTTAATATATCGACCAAACCATTTTAAGAGAAAATGTATATAGCTGCTTTTTATAAAAGCATGCTCATCTTATTTTTTAATAGATAATTTGTAATATTATACAAACATAGAGTCCCCTTTTTTATACTAAAATATTTTTTAAAATTTTCTAATTTTGTAATTTATAAAAATCTTTAAAATATTTATATGCATTTTAGGAGTAAAATATTTTATATATTTATATATAATAATTTTTTTTGAAGCAGTTAGTTTAATCAAAATCTCATTTATTTGTACTGCTTCTATTAATAATAATTTTACCTGATAGCTATAAATTTATTTTATATGATATATAACTAATATCTTTTTTATATTTAACAAAATTATTTTTACTTGAATGTATTCTTTTTATAATGATTAATTTTATAAAACCTAGAATTTTTAAAAAAGTGAATATATTACTATAAGTATTATTTGATATTAAAATTAATAATATCATTTTTAGTATAGAAAAAAGATTTCTTTTTATTTTTTGATATAATATATATATGTTCATCTGAAAAAAAATATTTTATAATAGTTGATCCGATAGATATTTTTACATAAAATTGATCTAATTATGATAGAATTTGTTACTTTAAAAAATATTTTTGTTCGATTTTCTAATCGTTATATTCTTTCTGATATATCATTTTCTCTAATTCCTAATCGTATCGTGACTCTAATAGGGCCAAATGGAGCTGGAAAATCTACTTTAATTCGTGTTATGTTAGGATTAATTCAACCTAATTTAGGAAGTGTTATTAGATTTCCTGGTATATCAATTGGTTATGTTCCTCAAAAAACATGTTTTAATAATTTATTACCTATTACTGTAGAAAGATTTATGCAATTATCAAAAAGAAAAAAAAATGTGAATATATTAAAAGTATTACAACGTGTAAATGCAGCATCACTACGACATTTTCCATTACAAAAATTATCTGGAGGAGAAATACAACGTGTTCTTTTAGCTAAAGCATTATTAAATAATCCTAATTTACTTATTTTAGATGAACCATTGAAAGGAGTTGATATAATAGGTCAAATCGATTTATATGAATTAATTAATCAAATTCGATCTGAAATTCAATGTTCTATTTTTATAGTTTCGCATGATTTAAATTTTGTTATGGCCAAGACAGATTATGTTATTTGTTTAAATACACATATTTGTTGTTCTGGAACGCCTAGAAAAGTTTTTAAAAGTTCAGAATTTATTTCTATATTTGGTTTAAAACGAATAAGAGAATTAGCAATTTATCAACATAATCATGATCATATACATTAATTTTAAAACCATAGAGTATTTTTTTTATGTTTGAATTAATTTATCCAGGATGGCTAGCTGGTATATTATTATCTTTTTCAACAGCGCCTCTAGGTGCATTCATTATTTGGCGTCGTATTTCATCTTTTGGTAACACTTTATCTCATTCTTCTATACTTGGTTTAGTTATATCTGTTTTTTTTAAAATTGATTCTTTTTATGCAGTATTACTATTTATGATATTTCTTGCAATAGTTTTAGCATGGTTAGAAAAATCATTATCAATTTCTTCTGAAACAATACTCAGCATAATATCCTATACTTCTTTATCTTTAGGTATAATTTGTATGAGTTTTATTTCTACGGCTAGACAAATACATTTTAATAATTATTTATTTGGTGATTTGTTAACTATTACAAAATCTGATTTATTTACTATTGCTTTAGGTAGTTTTTTTGTTTTAATGATTTTAGTTTTTCGATGGAATTCTATTTTGTCGGCAACGATTAATGAAGAATTAGCGCAAATAGAAGGTATTAATATTTTTTTCGTACGATTAACTTTAATGTTAATGACTTCCTTGGTTATTTCTATTGCAATTAAATGCGTTGGGGCGTTATTAATTAATTCATTATTAGTTATTCCTCCTGCCACAGCACAAGTTTTTTCAGATTCTCCAGAAAAAATGATTATTTTTTCAATATTAATTAGTATTTTTTCGGTTACAGGTGGAATTTTTTTTTCCTTTTTTTATAATACCCCTACGAGTCCATCTATTGTTTTATTTGCTTGTTTTCTATACTTAATAATTAATATTAAAAAATTAATTTTGAAAAATTAATATTTTTATTGTATTTTTTTATTTTTTAAATAAATTTAATCCTAATTCTTTTAAAATTATTTTTTTTAATTTACTAGGCGAATTAGTCATTAGACAACTTGCTGAAGTTGTTTTTGGAAAAGCAATTACATCTTTAATATTAGTAGTTTTTGTTAAAAGCATTACTATTCGATCTAACCCTAAAGCTATTCCTGCATGAGGAGGCGCACCATATTGTAATGCGTCTGTTAAAAATCCAAATTTTTCTCTTTGCATATCTTTTTTTATTCCGATAATATTAAAAATTTTTTTCTGTGTTTCGGCATTATGGATACGTACTGAACCACCACCAATTTCATAACCATTAATAACTAAATCATAACTATCAGAAATAGCATCATCTAATTTTTCTTCAATTTTCTTTTTATCGGTTGTTTTAAAAGCAGTAAATGGATGATGATTAGAAGAAAATTTACCAGAAGAATCTTTTTTAAACATAGGAAAATCTACAATCCAGACTGGTTTCCAAGTATTTTTTTCAAAAAATGTAAAATCACTTCCTAATTTAGTGCGCAACATTCCAAGAGATTTATTAACAGTTATTTCTTCATCAGCCGCTAGAAATAAAATATCTCCTTGTTTTGCTCCTGTTCTTTTTAAAATAATATTTAATATTTTATTATCTAAAATATTTTTTATTGAGCTTTGTATATTTTCGTATACATTTTGAGAATTTATTATTTTTATGTAAAATATTTTTTTTAGACCAAATTTTTGAACATATGTAGAATATTCATCAATTTTTTTCCTACTTATTTTATCACCTTGACAAAAACATAATAATGCTATTTTATTTTTTTTATTTTTATTAATTTTAAAAAATGATAAGAACTTTTCTTTAATAAAAATATCAGATACATCAATAATTTGCATTGGATTCCGCAAATCAGGTTTATCTGTTCCATATCGTTGCATAGAATCATGAAAAGACATTTTAAGAAATTTAGTTAAATGACAATTAATAGTTTTAATCCAAATTTTTCTAATTAATTGTTCTATAAGTTTTTGAATTTTTTTAGAATTTATAAAAGATGCTTCGATATCAATTTGGGTGAATTCTGGTTGTCGATCTGATCGCAAGTCCTCATCGCGGAAACATTTAACTATTTGATAATATTTATCGACACCTGAGATCATTAATAATTGTTTAAATAATTGAGGTGATTGAGGTAATGCATAAAACTTTCCTGGATAATTTCTACTAGGAACTAAATAATCTCTAGCACCTTCTGGTGTAGATTTTGTTAAAATAGGTGTTTCAATGTCTAAAAAATTTCTTTTTGTCATGAAATTTCTTACTAGATAAGTAATGTTGTTTCTAATTTTAAGATTTTGTAATATTTTAGAACGACGAAGATCTAAATAGCGATATTTTAATTTTATATCATCGTTGCTATTATTAGCATAATCTAAAGGCAATTTTTTTGAGATATTAAAAATATTTATTTTATTTACTAAGACTTCTAAATCTCCAGTATTTAAATTTTTATTTTTTTTCTTTCTTTTTCTAACAATGCCTGATATTTTAATGCATGATTCATTTCGTAAGGTAGAAGCTTTTTTAAAAGCTACATTATTTTCTATTTCAAAAATTAGTTGAACAATGCCAGTCCAATCTCGCATATCTATAAAAATAAATTGACCAAAGTTTCTTATTTTATGCACCCATCCACATAAAACTATTGATTTATTTAAGTCAACTATCTTAATATTTCCACAATATTTAGTACGCATACATTCTCTACAAGATTTATTTTTTAAATATTTTTTAAAGGTAATTTTTTATGTAAAAAAATTAAAAATCTTTAAAACAAAAAAAATTTTAAGAAAACTACTTGGGAGTTATTTTTTAAGAAATATAATAGATTATTTAATATTTAATTACATTCGAAGTTAATAGCACTTAACGACTTCTAAAAATAATTCTGCCTTTTGTTAAATCATATGGAGTTAATTCAATGGTAACTTTATCTCCTGTTAGGATTCGTATGTAATTTTTTCTCATTTTTCCTGAAATATGTGCAGTAATGATATGTTGATTATCTAATTGTACACGAAACATTGTATTCGGTAATGTATCAATAACTATTCCCTGCATTTCAATGTTATCTTCTTTAGCCATTTTTTTCTCTATAATTAATTATTACTAAAAATTATTTATATCTTTTTATTATATCTTATACTAGTCGTTTTGACTAGTATGTTTTAATTCGGTAATATTTTTATAAATTTTATAAATTATTTTATGGTAATAATGTATTAAGATAACGTTCGCTATCTAAAGCTGCCATACATCCACTAGCAGAAGACGTAATTGCTTGCCTATATACATGATCCATTACATCTCCTGCGGCAAATATGCCTTCTATGTTTGTTTGAGTATAACCTTCATGTTTTCCTTTTTTAACTTGAATATATCCATTTTTCATCTTTAATTGATTAATAAATATATTTGTATTTGGAACATATCCAATTGCAATAAATATTCCAGATACCATAATTTTTATTTTTTTATTTTCTTTTAAATTTTTATTTTGAATCAATAAGTGAGTTACACCTTGTTTATTGCCTAAAATATTTTTTACAGTAAAATTTAAATATAGATTCACTTTTTTAGTTTTTACAATTTTTAATAATTTATCAATCAAAATTTTTTCAGCTTTAAAAATACTTCTTCTATGAATAAGATGCACTTTTTTTACAAAATTTGATAAAAATAATGTTTCTTCTATAGCTGTATTTCCGCCACCTACTACTGCGACTTCTTTGTTTTTATAAAAAAAACCATCGCATACTGCACAAGTTGATACGCCCTTTCCTTTAAATTCTTCTTCTGAAGCTAATCCTAGATAACGAGGATTAGCACCTGTAGCAATAATAAGTGCATCACATGTATATTTATAATTTTCTCCTAACAAAAAAAATGGCCTTTTTTTTAATTGAACTGAAATAATGCTGTCACAAATAATCTCTGTTTTAAATTTAATTGCATGTTTATTCATACGATCCATCAATTCAGATCCAGTAATATTTTTAATGTCACCAGGCCAATTTTCAATATCATTTGTATTCATTAATTGACCGCCTTTATTTGTTCCAGTAATTAATAATGGTTTTAAATTGGCACGTGCGGCATATATAGCGGCAGTATATCCTGCAGGTCCTGAACCTAAAATAATTATTTTTTTGTGATTGAATTCCATTTTATATTTCTCTTAAGATAAATTAAAAAATTATGTTGTTTAAATATTTTATTAAAAATATAATTTTGTATAAAATATAAGGTTAATTTTAAAGATATATAGTTTTTTTACATAAATATTTTTTCTGAATTAAGTTATTGATAATTTAAATTAATTTATTTAAATAAAATAAATAATAAATTTTATTTTATATTTTTAATGTATTAATTATTGATATAATTAACAGTATATTAAATACTATTATGAGTAAATGTGTTATTTTTCTTTAAATTAATAAAATTATTTTGAAAAATAATTTTTAAGAGTAATTTAACCATAAAAATAAAAGACCTAAAAAAACTATGTTAAATCCCGACTTATTACGTAATCAATTATCTTTAATAGCAGAAAAATTATTAAAAAAAGGTTTTCAACTCGATGTTTCATTAATTTCCTACATGGAAAAAAAACGTAAAAATTTACAAATTAAAACAGAAAACTTACAATATAATCACAATAAATTATCAAAATTATTTCAAACAGAAAGAAATTCTGAAAAAATAAATAAAAATTTAAAAAAAGAACTTACAGAATTAACTAAAATTTTATCTGAATTAAAAATAAAACTTACTTTATTACAAGAAAAAATTCATAATTTTTCTATATCTATACCTAATATTCCTTCTAATGATGTCCCAGAAGGGCATTCGTCAAATGAAAATAAAATAATAAAATATTGGGGGGAAAAAAAAGAATATGATTTTTTAGTACAAGATCATGTAAAAATAGGAAAAAAATTAAATCAACTAGACTGGAAATCTTCAGCAAATATATCAGGTTCAGGGTTTGTTGTTATAAAGGGAAATTTTGCTCTTTTGCATCGTGCGCTAAGTCAATTTATGTTAGATTTACATACTTCAGAACATGGGTATACAGAAACCTATGTTCCTTATTTAGTTAATTATAATGCGTTATATGGAACAGGTCAGCTACCAAAGTTCAGCGATGAATTATTTCATATACATGCTGATAATAAAAAATATGCATTAATTCCAACATCAGAAGTTCCATTGACAAACTTATTTCGTAATCAAATATTAGATGAAGAAAAATTACCTATTATGTTAACTGCGCATACTCCCTGTTTTCGATCTGAATCTTTTTCTTATGGACAAGATAGTAAGGGATTAATTCGATTGCATCAATTTGATAAAGTTGAGCTTGTACAAATCGTTCAACCTGATTTTTCTATGGATGTGTTGGAAGAATTAACTGGTCATGCAGAAAAAGTTTTACAACTTTTAGAATTACCATATAGAAAAGTTCTTTTATGTGGAGGCGAAATGAGTTTTTCTGCAACTAAGACATATGATTTAGAAGTATGGTTTCCTTCTCAAAAAAGGTATAGAGAAATTTCTTCTTGTTCTAATATGAGTGATTTTCAATCTCGTCGTATGAAAACTCGTTATCGAAGAAAATCAGAGAAAAATAAGAATTTTGTTCATACCTTAAATGGTTCAGGATTAGCCATTGGTAGGACTTTAGCTGCTATTTTAGAAAACTACCAAAAAAGCAATGGTCAGGTAGAAGTTCCTAAGATTTTACAAGATAAATATATGAAAGGTATTAAATTTATTAATTGATTAAATATAAACAATTATCGGTGAAATAATGAATTTAATTTATAATTTTAGCGCTGGACCAGCTATGCTTCCCAAAGAGGTACTTCATCAAGCAGAAAAAGAATTACGTGATTGGAATCAAATAGGTTCTTCTATTATGGAAATTAGTCATCGTAGTAAGGAATTTATTCAAGTTAGTTTAGAAACAGAACAAGACTTACGAGACTTATTAAGTATACCTGATTCTTATGAAATATTATTTTGTCAAGGAGGTGCTCGAGGTCAATTTTCTGCTGTACCAATGAACTTATTAAAAAATTGTAAATATGCAGATTACATTAACAGCGGATATTGGTCAAATTGCGCACTAATAGAAGCTAAAAAATACTGTATTCCTAATAATATATTAATTAAACAAGTACAATATGATAAAATTTTTCTTTTAAAACCTTCTGAATGGAATATAAGTGATACTTCTGCATATATTCATTATTGTCCTAATGAAACTATAGATGGAACATCAATTTATGAAGAACCAAAATTTAAAGATAAAATAATAGTTGGAGATTTTTCGTCATTTATTTTATCCCGAAAAATTAATATTGAAAATTATGGTTTAATTTATGCAGGTGCTCAAAAAAATATTGGTCCATCGGGTATCACAATTGTTATTATTAGAAAAGATTTGATAGGATATGCTTGTAAAATGTTACCTTCTGTTTTTAATTATCATATATTGTCAAAACATAATTCTATGTTTAATACTCCGCCTACATTTTCTTGGTATTTATCTGGATTAGTTTTTAAATGGTTAAAAAAGAAAGGTGGGATAAAAAACATTGAAAAATTAAATGAAAAAAAATCAAACTTATTGTATCAAATAATAGATGATAGTGATTTCTATATTAACAACATAGATAAAAAAAATAGATCTAGAATGAATATTGTATTTCATTTACATGATTCTAAGTTAAATAATTTTTTTTTAGAAGAAGCTAAAAAATTTGGTTTACATGCTTTAAAAGGACATTATGCAATCGGGGGGATGCGTGCGTCTGTTTATAATGCAATGCCATTAGAAGGTGTCCAATCTTTATCAAAATTTATGTTGTATTTTGAAAAAAGATATGGATAAAAATTGATTTTTAATAGAGTATTTTTTTATTATGCAAAATTGTTTAAAATTAAAACCAGTATCCTATGTAGAGGGAGAAGTTCATTTACCTGGTTCAAAAAGTATATCAAATAGAGTTTTATTATTATCCGCTATGGCTAGTGGTATTACTTGTTTGAATAACTTATTAGATAGTCAAGACGTTGAGTATATGTTGAGTAGTTTAAAAAAAATTGGAGTTAAGTTTGTTTTATCAAAAAAAAATACAACATGTCATGTTTATGGTATTGGAAAAGCATTTTTTTTGTCTGACACAATTTCATTGTTTTTAGGAAATGCAGGAACTGCTATGCGTCCTCTTCTTGCAGCATTGTCATTAAATAAAAACAATATTTTATTAAGTGGAGATAATAGAATGCATGAAAGACCAATTAAACATCTTGTTGATGCTTTAAAACAAGGTGGGGCTATTATTGAATATAAAAAAAATATAGGATATCCTCCTATTTTAACAAGAGGTGGTTTTACAGGTGGTTCTATTGTAGTAGATGGCCGTATTTCTAGTCAGTTTTTAACATCATTGCTAATGATTTGTCCATTAGCATTAAAGGATAGTAAGATTACTATTAAAGGTAATTTAGTTTCTAAACCCTATATTGATATTACATTAAATCTAATAAAATCTTTTGGTGTTAATATTAAAAATGATGCGTATAAAGTTTTTTATATACAGGGTAATCAAACATATACATCACCAGGCAATTATTTAATAGAGGGAGATGCGTCTTCAGCATCTTATTTTTTAGCAGCTGCTGCTATCAAAGGCGGTTCAGTGAAAGTTATTGGGATAGGTAAAAAAAGCATACAGGGAGATATAAAATTCGCAGATGTTCTTAAAAAAATGGGAGCAATTATTAATTGGGGCGATTCTTTTATTACTTGTACACGTAATAAATTAGAAAAAATAGAATTAGATATGAACCATATCCCGGATGCAGCAATGACTGTTGCTATAGTATCGCTTTTTGCTAACGGAACTTCAATTATCAAAAATATATATAATTGGCGTGTTAAAGAGACTGATCGATTATCAGCAATGACTAAAGAACTAAAAAAAATTGGAGCTATAGTAAAAGAAGGAAGAGATTTTTTAGAAATTACTCCTCCTAATTCTTTTCAATTTGCAGAAATTAATACATATAATGATCATCGTATGGCTATGTGTTTTTCTTTGATATGTTTATCTGGTATAAGTGTAAATATACTTAATCCCAGCTGTATTTCTAAAACTTTTCCTTCTTATTTTCAAAAATTCCTAAATATTAGCAAATTTCGTTAATTTTTTCTTTGCATTTATTTAACCTATTTAATTTTTAAGAAAAATATGAATAATAAAATTCCTGTTGTGACAATTGATGGACCCAGTGGTGTTGGAAAAAGTTGTTTGTCTAAAGCAATTGCTCAAAAACTTAAGTGGCATATATTAGAATCAGGTATAATATATCGATATTTAGCATTTTTTATGTTAAAAAAAAAATTCCTATTGTAGAAAAAAATATTATTCCTATTATAGAAACAGTTAGACATATTTATTTAAAAAAAAGATTAATAAAATACTCAAAAAAAATAACTTTTCGAAAAGTTAGCGAGATTGCTTCTCAATTAGGAACACTAGGCAAAGTGAGAAAACTTTTACTGAATCAGCAAAGGCGTTTTCGTTGTTTTCCAGGTTTGATAGCAGAAGGACGAGATATGGGTACAATAGTTTTTCCTGATGCTATCGTTAAACTTTTTTTAGATGCAACATTAGAATCTCGAGTTTATAGAAGATTTTTACAATTAAAAAAAAATGGATATTACGTTAATTTCAAAGAATTATCAAAAGAAATGAAAATTCGTGATGAACGTGATAAGAATAGATTAATTTCTCCTTTATGCCCATCAGAAAATGCTATAATATTAGATTCAACAAATATGAATTTTAATGAAGTAATGAATTTTTTTATGAAATTATATTATAAAAAAATAAATGTTTATTTTACAAAAAAACAAAAATTTTTATTGTAAAATTGTACGCTTTTAATATGGATTATTAAAAGATATATAAAATAAGCTCATTTTAGCATGAAGTTAAAATGAACATTTAATGAATTTTTTTTAAATATTATTAATATGAATGAATCTTTTGCTCAATTATTTGAAGAATCGCTAAAAGAGATTAAAACTCGTCCAGGTTCTATTATTCGTGGAGTTGTTGTTTCTATAGAAAAAGATATAGTACTTGTTGACGCTGGTCTTAAATCTGAATCTTCTATTCCATCTGAACAATTTAAAAACTCCCAAGGAGTGCTAGAAATAAAAATTGGAGACCAAATTGACGTAGCTTTGGATGCTATTGAAGATGGATTCGGAGAAACACTTTTATCTCGAGAAAAAGCAAAACGACATGAAGCATGGTTAATATTAGAACAAGCTCATGAAAAATCAGAAATAGTTATAGGTATTATTAATGGAAAAGTGAAAGGTGGATTTACTGTAGAACTAAATGATATACGTGCGTTTTTACCGGGATCTTTAGTAGATATTCGTCCTGTTAGAGATACTATTCATCTTGAAGGTAAAGAACTAGAATTTAAAGTAATTAAATTAGATCAAAAAAGAAATAATGTTGTTGTTTCCCGAAGAGCGGTAATTGAATCTGAAAACAGTGCCGAAAGAGATCAATTACTTGAAAATTTACAGGAAGGTATAAAAATTAAAGGTATTGTAAAAAATTTAACAGATTATGGTGCTTTTGTAGATTTAGGCGGAGTCGATGGATTACTACATATTACTGATATGGCTTGGAAAAGAGTAAAACATCCAAATGAAATTGTAAATGTTGGTGATGAAATTGATGTTAAAATATTAAAATTCGATAGAGAAAGAACGCGCGTTTCTCTAGGATTAAAGCAATTAGGCGAAGATCCTTGGATAGCTATCTCCAATCGTTATCCTGAGGGAATTAAGTTAACTGGTCGTGTGACAAATCTAACAGATTATGGCTGTTTTGTAGAAATCGAGGAAGGTGTAGAAGGTCTTGTACATGTATCTGAAATGGATTGGACAAATAAGAATATTCATCCATCTAAGGTAGTTTCAGTCAATGATATGGTAGATGTTATAGTTTTAGATATTGATGAAGAACGTCGTCGTATTTCTCTTGGTTTGAAACAGTGTAAAATTAATCCTTGGCAACAATTTTCTGAAACTCATAAAAAAGGAATTCGTGTTGCTGGAAAAATAAAATCTATTACAGATTTCGGCATTTTCATTGGGCTAAAAGGTGGTATTGATGGATTAGTACATTTATCAGATATTTCATGGATTACTCCAGGTGAAGAAGCTGTTAAAAATTATAAAAAAGGTGATGAAATATCAGCTATAGTTTTACAAGTAGATGCAGAACGAGAGCGTATTTCTTTAGGAATTAAACAATTAGAAGACGATCCTTTAAATACATATATTTCAAATTATAAAAAAGGTGCTATAATTACAGGAAAAATCAAATTCTTTGATAAAAAAGGTATAATAGTAAAATTATCAGAAGGTATAGAAGGAAATATAAAATTTTCTGAATCTTCTCGTCTTCATTATGAAGAAATAATAAAAAAATCAAAAATAGATGATACTATTTTAGTAAAAATATCTAATTTTGATCGAAAAAATAGAATTATTAATCTTAATTTTTATATTTCAGATAAAAATGAACATATTAAAGATGTAAAAAATAAATCAAATGCAAAATTAAATGATGAATCTTTTTCAAACGTTATGGCAGAAGCCTTTAAAGCCGCTAAAAATACTGAATAGTTATTTAAAGTTTTTTTGTAAATTATATGTATAATTTTATAGAGGATTTATGACGAAATCAGAATTATTCGAAAGAATTGCTGAAAAAAAATCTCATATTTCAAGTAAAATAATAAAATATGCTATAAAGGAAATTCTCGAACATATATCAATTTCATTATCTCTAGGAAAAAGAATTGAAATTCGAGGATTTGGTAGTTTTTCTTTACATTATAGATCTTCTCGAATAGGTCGGAATCCTAAAAATGGAAAAAAAATACAGTTAAATGAAAAATATGTACCGTATTTTAAACCAGGAAAAAAACTAAGAGATCGAACTAATATTTTGTATAAATAACACATTTTATTAATTTTGTAATAGAAACTAAGTAAATATTTTACTAAAAAACTTAGTTTCTATAGATATAAAAAAATATACTTGGCATAAGAATATGAAAAAAAAAATTATTGTAGCTAATTGGAAGTTAAATGGTAGCATAAAAAGCATTTCGTATTTTTTAAGTTTCCTGAAATCAAAAATTCCTCTTTATTCAAGAAAAAATATCATTATAATTGCACCTCCTACGGTATTCTTAGAGCGAGTATACAAGAATATACGTAATACAAACGTTTTCCTTAGTGCACAAAATATAGATGTAAATATTAATGGTGCATTTACTGGTGAAAATTCAGTTTTAATGATGAAAGATATTGGTGTTCAATATGTTATACTTGGTCATTCTGAAAGACGTTTATTTCATTATGAAAATGACGAAATCATTACAAAAAAGTTTGGCTTAGTAAAAAAACTAAATTTAGTGCCTATTTTATGTATAGGGGAAACTGAAATAGAAAAAAAATCAAATCAAACTAAAAAAATTTTAAAAAAACAACTCAAGTCTATATTAACTGTTTTTGGAGAAACTGCGTTTAGAAATACGATTATTGCATATGAACCTATTTGGGCTATTGGGACAGGTGTTTCTGCAAATCCAGATGATGTACAATTAATACATCAATTTATAAAAAATTATATTAAAAAATATGATACTATTAGTGCAGAAAAATTAATTGTACAATATGGTGGATCCGTAAACTCGTTGAATGCAGAAAATTTTTTAAAAAAAGTAGATATAGATGGATTGTTAGTTGGCAGTGCATCTTTAAAACATGAAGAGTTTTTAAAAATCATAGAGATATCTGACAATATTTTACAAAAAAAATAATTATCTCTTCAAGATAATTATATATATCCAACCACCTAAATTTATACCTAGGATAGGTGCGATTTCCGGTATTAAAAAATATGGCAATATATTTTTATGATCATTTATAAATACCAACTTACCCCATCCGAATAAACTTAAAAATATTCTAGGACCTAAGTCTCGTGCTGGATTTAAAGTTATATTGTTACAATCTCCTAGGGATAAATTAAGCAATGTTACTAAAATTCCTATTAAAATAGGTCTCATAAAATTATAAGACTGAAAGAAATTATTTTTTTCATTTATTTTCATTAGTAAAACTATAAAAAGAGATGAAATAATTATTTCTAATATAAAATCATAAATAAAATTATTATTTTCTTTAGGGAAAATACAAAAGATGGAAGCTAATTCAAGACTTTTTTTTGTTCCTCTTATAATATTATATTTATTTTCAAATGTAATTAATAATTTGTAATATATAATATATACGATAATACTAAAGAAAAAAGTTCCAAAAATTTGTGATATTAGATAAGGTATGACTTTTTTTTTATTAAACTGCGAAGATAACCATAGAAAAATAGTAATAGCAGGATTTAAATGTGCTCCAGAAATTGAAAAATTAAAATAAATTGATATAGATACTCCTAACCCCCAAATAAAACTCATTTCATAATGATTAAAATGAAAATTAGTTAATTTTGATGCTCCTAAAAAGATAAATCCGATAAATACTATCAAACCTGTTCCAAAAAATTCAAAAAAACATTGTTTTAATAGTTTTTTTTTACTACAAAGATTCATTATCGACGTACCTACAAATTCTATTTAAAAAAATATTAGAGCGCCGGAAAAACCGGCACTAATTTAATTTTAGTATAACTTTTTGGCTGTAATTAACCAATCTTTTTTAAAAACCCGTTTCATATTTTTTAATGCTTCTGTAATATCATTAAATACCATTTTTTCATTTTTTACACCCACGCATTTCCCTTGATATCCTCTATTTAATAATTCTACTGCATATGCCCCCATTCTAGAAGCTAATATTCGATCATATACTACTGGTGCCCCCCCTCTTTGTATGTGACCTAATATTGTTGCTCGTGTTTCTCGGTTTGTTTTTCTTTCAATGTATTGAGCTAATTTTTCTACGTCACAAATATATTCTGTTATTGCGACTATTGCATGTTTTTTACCTTTTTTAATACCTGCTTTAATTTCGCGCACTAGTTCTTCTTTTTTATAACTAATTTCTGGAAGAACAATAAATTCACAACCACCAGCTATTGCAGCGGCTAATGTTAAATCTCCACAGTATCTACCCATTACTTCTACAATAGAAATTCTTTGATGCGAAGAAGAAGTATCTCGTAATCTATCAATTGCTTCGACAACTGTTTCTAAAGCTGTAAAATAACCTATTGTATAATCAGTCCCTGCAACATCATTATCTATAGTTCCTGGTATACTAATACAAGGGACACCCATTTTTGTTAGTTTTTGCGCTCCTATATATGATCCATCTCCTCCAATAACAACTAAAGCATCTATATTCCTTTTATTTAGGTTATTAATAGCTATAGTTCGTGTTTCATATTTATGAAAGTCAGGAAATCTAGCCGATCCTAGAAATGTACCACCTCGATTAATCATATCAGATACACTGTATCGATCTAATTTTTTCATACGATTTTCATAAAGTCCTAAATATCCATCATAAATTCCAAATACTTCTAAGTTTTCGCTTAATGCTGTTCTTACTACTCCCCTAATTGCAGCATTCATTCCAGGAGCATCTCCGCCACTAGTTAATACTCCAATTTTTTTAATCATAAAAATCCTATTTTAACTACATATTTTTTTTTAATGATTTTTTATAAAAAATATAACAATATTTTTATTAAAAGAAAGTCGATCTCTAAAAAATAAGAGATGAAATATTTTTTATATATCGATAATTGATGGAAACGTATTTTTTAAATAATTTTTTTAGTAACTTATTTTAAATAATACCATTTAATAGGGATGTATTTTTCATTGAATTCTAAAACAATTGGAGTTGCAGTTGGAATATTTAATTCTAAAATTTTTTCGTTATCTATTTTATTTAAATATTGAATTAATGCACGTAGGGAATTTCCGTGTGCTACTATAAGAATTCTTTTCTTTTCTTGTATCTGCGGAAAAATAGTTTTTTTCCAATAAGGAATTACTCTTTTTACAGTTAATTCTAAACTTTCACCTAATGGAATATTGTCTACTTTTAGATTAGCATAACGTATATCATGACCTGGAAATCGTTTATCATTTAAACTAATTTTAGGAGGTATTATATCAAAACTTCTTCTCCATAAATGAACTTTTTCCTCACCATATTTTTTAATTGTTTCATATTTATTAAATCCTTCTAGAGCACCATAATGTCTTTCATTTAATCGCCAAGATTTTTTTACTGGTATCCAATTTTGATTGATTACATCTAATATATATTGCAAACTATGTATTGCTCTTTTTAAAACCGAAGTATACGCACAATCGAAAAAAAATTTTTGTTTTTTTAATAAAAAACCTGCATTTTTGGCTTCCTTTTTTCCATTTTCACTTAATTCTGCATCATACCATCCAGTAAATTGGTTTAATTTATTCCACTTACTTTCACCATGTCTAATTAAAATTAATTTATTGATTGTCATGTTTACCTTCTATTTGTAGAATATATACAATTATTTTTTTAAAAATGAATATTTTTTTTCATTGAAATTTTTTTTAAAATAAATAATAAATTTTAATAAAAAAACAACTAATTTCTATTAGAATAAAAGTACAGTTTATAAAAAATACTGTACCTTTAGTATATGTTAAATATTACATATTTTTAATTATATTTTATAATTGATAAAAAAATTATACATTTATTGTAATTCGATTAAAATCTTCTAATATATTTTTTATTTTTATTAAAAATTCTATAGATTGTTTTCCATCTACTAATCTATGATCATAAGATAATGCTAAGTACATCATCGGAAGAATTTTTATTTTTCCATTTACAACCATAGGTCTATCTTTAATAGTATGCATTCCCAATATAGCAGTTTGAGGTGGATTGATAATTGGTGTGGATAATAAAGAACCAAATACGCCGCCATTAGTAATAGTAAAATTACCACCAATTAATTCTTCTAATTTTATTTTATTTTCTGCACTTTTAATGGAAAATTCTTTTATTTTTCTTTCTATTTCAGACATGCTCATTTTATCTGCATTTCTTAAAACTGGTGTTATTACTCCTCTTTTAGTTGATACTGCAATACTAATATCAAAATTCTTATAATATACAATATCTGTGTGATCAATAGAGGCATTTATTTCTGGAAAAATTTTTAATGATTCTACAACTGATTTAACAAAAAAAGACATAAAACCAATCCGAATACCATGTTTTTTTTCAAAACATTGACCATACTTTTGACGTAATGATATTATTGGTTGCATATTAACTTCATTAAAAGTAGTTAACATTGCCGTATTTTTTTTAGTTTCTAATAATCTTTCAGAAATTTTTTGACGAAGTCTTGTCATTTTTATTCGATGTTCATAAGTTTTACTTTCTTCTTGATGAAGGAAAGAAGCTTTTTCAGATCGATCTAAAACAGTTTCTTCAATTTTTTTTTCATTTTTAATAAAAATTGACTTATTATATGCATCTATAATATTTAAATTTTTATTAATTCCATAAATTCTTATTAAACGTCTTATAGAAGGTGAAGAATTATTTACATTTTCTTTAAAGGAAAAATTATTTTTAATATTCTTTATTAAAGGTTTAGTATCTTCTTGTAACAAATTTTCAACTTTTTCTTCAATTATATTTACATTTGTTTTTGATTGTACAATTTTTCCTAATACTTGATTTGATTTTACAATTTTTCCTTCTTCTTCTAAAATAATATTTAATATCCCATTGCATGGAGATGAAACTTCTATCATTATTTTATCTGTTTCAATATCAACTATATTGTCGTCAATGAAAATTTCTTCTCCTATTTTTTTGTGCCACTTGACAACCACTGCGTCATTAACAGATTCAGGTAAGTCTGGAACAAGAATATTTACTTTATTCACTTTTTATCCTTTTATGCTATTTTATATTTAATGCATTATGTATTATTTTTTCCTGTTCTTTTCTGTGCATTATAATATGACCAACTGCAGTTGATGCAGAAGGTGGACGTCCAATATAATTTAAATAAGAATTAGATGGTAAGAGAGTATGCAAATATTGCTTTATATAAAACCATGCACCTTGATTCTGTGGTTCTTCTTGACACCAAATAAAATCTTTTATATATAAATAATTTTTTAATATTTTTAATATTTTATTTTGAGGAAAAGGATATAATTGTTCAATTCGAATTAATGCAATATTATTGATAAGATAATTATTACAATATTCTAAAAGATCGTAATATATTTTACCAGAACAAAAGATAACCCGTTTTCTCGGTTTTTGGTTTTTATCTATTTCATGTATTACAGTTTTAAACTTTCCATTAATTAAGCTTCTTAAGGAAGAACTCGCCATATTATTTCTTAAAAGAGATTTAGGAGTGAAAATAATCAATGGTTTACAAATTTCATTAAATATTTGACGTCTTAATAAATGAAATATTTGAGAAGATACAGTTGGTATACATATTTGCATATTTTCTTCTGCACAAAGTTGAAGAAATCTTTCAATTCTAGCGGAAGAATGCTCAGGTCCTTGTCCTTCATAACCATGTGGTAAAAAAATTACTAAGTTGGATTTTTTATTCCATTTTTGTTCGCTAGAACTAATGAATTGATCAATTACTACTTGTGCACCATTCACAAAATCACCAAATTGTGCTTCCCAAATTGTCAAATTATTTGATGGGAATAATGAATATCCATATTCAAATGCTAATACTGCTTCTTCAGATAAAACAGAATCAAAAATTTCGAATTTACCTTGATTTTTACTTATGTTTTGTAAGGGAATATAAATAGAACCATTTTTTTGATCATGAATGAATGCATGACGATGAAAAAATGTCCCTCTGCTTATATCTTCTCCTGAAAGGCGACATGAAATTCCTTGACTTAATATTGTTGCATATGCTAAAGATTCAGCTGCTCCCCAATCAATTAATCTTTTTTCCTCGTACATTTCTCTTCTTTCTTGGTAAATTTTTTGAACTCGATGATGAACTGAAATTGAATTAGGGATATTATTAATAGAATAAAATAAATTTTTAATATTTAAAAAAGTTAATTCAGTATCTTTTTTTTCTTTTTTTTGAAGAAAATTTTCATTTTCATATTGAAAATTTATATTTTTTTTGCTTGAAAAAATATTTTTACCTTGTATTAAATTAGATTTGTATTTTTCTATTATTTTTTTAATATCATGAGACTTAATTAATTTTTTAGAAATTAATAAATCAGAATATATTTTAGTTATAGTAGGATGATTTTGAATTTTTTGATACATGATTGGTTGAGTTACAAAAGGATCATCAACTTCATTATGTCCGTGACGTCTATAACATACTAAATCTAGAAAAACATCTTTCTTAAATTTTTTTTTAAATTTTAACGCTAGTTGAATAGCAAAAATAGAAGCTTCTACATCATCAGAATTTACGTGAAATATAGGAGATTGAATTATTTTAGCAATATCAGTACAATATTTACTAGAACGAAGGTTTTTAGGATTAGAGGTAGTAAATCCAATTTGATTGTTAATCACTATATGAATAGTACCACCTATTTTATAAGCCTGTGTTTGAGACATATTCAGTGTTTCTTGAGTAACTCCTTGTCCAATAATAGAAGCATCACCATGAATACTAATTGATAAAATTTTATTTTCTGGGATTTTTAATTGATCTATAGAGGATCGTGCAACACCTAAAATAACTGGATTAACTATTTCTAAATGTGATGGATTATATTCTAACTTTAAAGATATTTGTTTTTCCCCGTTTTTAATTTTTGCAATACCACCCATATGATATTTCACATCTCCACTTCTTTTTTTTGAAATATTAATACCAGAAAATTCATCAAATAATATTTTTGGATTTTTATTTAATACATTAACTAATATATTTAATCTTCCTCTATGAGCCATTCCAATAATAATTTCAGATATAGAGTTTTCTTTTGAATATCTTATTATTTCATGTAATATAGTAACTAATGTTTCAGCTCCTTCTAAAGAAAATCTTTTTACACCAGAAAATCTTTTTCCTAAATATTTTTCTAATGTTTCTGCATAAATAATTTCTTTTAAAAATCTTATTTTCTCCTTTTTTGATAGTGATTTTTCTTGAAAATATAATTCTATATTTTTTGTAATCCATTCTTTTTCAATTGTATTTTCAATATACATATATTCAAAACCAATAGATCCACAGTACTTTTTATTTAATTCTTTATATAAATCTATAATTTTTGTTTGATATTGAGTAGAATTTTTAAAATTAACTGAGACTATTTGATTTAGTTCTTTTTCATTTATATCATGAAAAAAATTCATTAAAGGTATATTTTCGGTATTTTTATCAAATTGAATAGGGTTAATTAAAGATTTTTTATAACCTTTTTTTCGAAAAACATTAATAATTTTATTTATTTTTTTTTCTAGTCTGTTTTCATTATTAATTAATTGATTGTGATAATTTGTATCTTTTTTTGATAAATTTAAGAATGTGTTTTGCCATTCAATATCAACAGATTTTGGATTTGATAAATAATTTTCATATATTTTTTCAACATAATTTTGATTATTACTAGATAACCAAGAAGAGTTAACCCACTTTTTTAGTGTATTTTTTTTCATATTTTTTTTTATTTATAGTTTTAATTAAATTATTTATGTTGAAAATATCATAATATTAAAAATATATATCAAATATTTATATTTTTTATTATGCAGGGTTTTCAATATCAATAAAATTAACATCCAGATCATATTTATTATGCAACCATTCACCTAAAGATTTAATTCCATCTTTTTCTGTAGCATGGTGTCCCATAGAAAAAAAATTTATACCTAATTCTTTAGCTATATGTGTTGTTTCTTCTGAGATTTCACCTGTTAAAAAAGTATCTACTCCGAAATCATATGCTTGTTTTATAAAATTTTGTCCTTTTCCGCTACACCAAGCTAGACGTGAAATATTTTTTGAAGTATTTTTACATATATATGTAGGTTTTCTTTTAAATTTTTCCTCTATTTTTTTAGAAAAATCAAAAATATTTATATGTTCTTTCAAAATACCCCAAAAAACATAAGGTGTAATATTACCCTTTATAGAAATATCTAATTTTTTTGCTATCTGTACATTATTTCCTAATTGAGGATGAGCATCCAAAGGCAAATGCCAACTATACAAATTTATATTATTAGACAATATAGTTTTTAATCTATTTCTTTTCATATTATGAATATATTGAGATTCATTTTTCCAGAAATAACCATGATGTACTATTATAGTATTTGCCTTATATAATACTGCTTTATCTAATAAATCTTGACATGCAGTTACTCCTGTAATAATTTTATTTATTTTTTTTTCACCTTCTATTTGGAGTCCATTTGGTACAATATCATTATATTGGTCGCTTAATAATTTTTGATTAATAATTTTTTCTAATAAAAAATTTTCCATATATTTTAAACCTTTTCATTTTTTGAATCTAATTGTGCTTTTTTGTATATTGATAATGCCTTTTCCTTGCTAGTTTGATAATTTATAATTGGTTGAGGATAATTTATTTTATAATTATTTTCTTTTAACCAATTATGTGGATTATGAATATAATTATCTGGAATAATATTTAATTCAGGTAAATATTTTCGTATAAATAAACCATACTTATCAAAATTTTTTGACTGATTAATGGGATTAAAAATACGTATATACGGAACAGAATCACTCCCTATTGATGCAGACCATTGCCATCCGCCATTATTTATTGCGAAATCACCATCAATCAAACGCGACATGAAATATTTTTCACCCCTTCGCCAATTAATTAAAAGGTTTTTAATTAAAAAACTCGATGTAATCATTCTTAATCTATTATGCATCCAACCTGTTTTGTTTAATTGTCTCATTCCTGCATCTATTATTGGAAATCCTGTTTTTCCATCTTTCCAAGCATTAAAGTGATTTATATTATCTATCCAGTTAATTTTTTTTTCCCATTTCATTAATGATTCAGAGTGGCCTAATAATGGAAAATTAATTAATAAATGATAATAAAATTCACGCCATATAATTTCATTTAACCAAGATGAATTTAAAATAATATTTAATGGTATATTTTTATATTTTTTCAATATGACTTTTAAACAATATCGAGGAGATATTATTCCTAAAGATAAATATGGAGACAGCATACTAGTACTGTTTAAAAATGGAAAATTTCTTTTTAAAGAATATGCCTTTAATTTATTTTTGCAAAAAGCATGTAATTTATTAATAGCTTGTTTTTCTCCTATTGGGAAATGTTTTTGATTAAAATTAATAATAATTTTTTTTGATGATAACTTTGATAAAAAAAAATGAGAAAAAGCTTTTCTCTTGGTAGGAGCGGGAAAACATTCTGGAATATTCTGTGATAAATGATACACTACTTTTTTTTTAAAAAAAGAAAAAATTCTATATGCTTGATTGTTTGTATTTTTTATTTGATTAGATGGAATTAATAGGTTACTGTGAAATCCTTTTATACAAACGCCTTTTTTAAATAGTTTTTTTTTACTAGATTATCTCGATTACTTTCATTAATTTCATATTGATAATTATAAAATAAATTTTTTATTTGATATTTTTTACAAAAATAAACTAAATAGTCAATTGAACTTAAAAAATCAGTAGAATCATGATAGTGTAAATGAATATTTAATTTAAGCAATTCTTCTTTCAAACTTATTAAATTATGATAAATAAATGATATTTTTTTTGGGGAAAAAAAATCATCTCTCCATTGCTTTGAAGTGGAAATAAATAATCCGATAACTTTTTCGTCATTGGATATACAAGCATTGTATAATGCAGCATTATCATATACACGCAAGTCATTGCGAAACCAAACTAAATTAGTTTTCATATTTTTTTAAATATATTTACTTTATGTTAAAAAATATATGTTATAGTTTTTTATATTTTTAAAAAAAATTTTTAAAAATTTAAAGTTTTATTTTTTTAACAAAATAAAAAAAGTTATATATATTTTATAACATGAATAAAAAAAAACAAATCATTTTTTAATTTAATTCATTGACTAATTTTAAATATAAAATAAATTTAATTTCAATTTTTTAAAATAGTAAATGTTTATTTAGATAAATATTTTTTTTATTTTTAATATAAATATATTTTTATTAAAAGACGGCAAATTTTGATAAAATAGGCATAGAAATATGAAAAAAATAGGTATTTTTTTTGGAAGTGATACTGGAAACACAGAAAAAGTTGCAAAATTGATTTACAAAGAAATTGGTAAAAATAATGCTATACTGCATGATATTAGTAATGTTTCTAAAAAGGATATTGAAAACTTTGATTATTTAATACTAGGTATACCAACTTGGTATTATGGAGAAATACAATGTGATTGGGACGATTTTTTACCTTTTTTTAAAAAAATAAATTTTTTAAATAAAACAGTAGCACTATTTGGATGTGGTGATCAAGAGGACTATGGAGAATATTTTTGCGATGCATTAGGTTTGATATATAAAATATTAAAAAAAAAGCAAGCTAAAATAGTTGGAAAATGGCCTACAATAGAATATAATTTTGAATCTTCAAAATCCCTTTTAAATAAAGATTATTTTGTAGGACTAGTATTAGACGAAGATCGTCAATCAGAAAAAACAAAGGACAGAATAAAAACATGGGTAAAAGAAATTTTACCTTATTTCAATGAATAATAAAATTTTTATCAATTGATAAATTCGTTTAAAAAAATCTTATATCGAAATATAATACATCTATTAAATAAAAAATATGATTTTCAAAAATAATCACTTTAATCTTTTACAAGCTATATCTAGAAAAAAACATCGCAAAAAAATTCAAATAAATTACATTAATTTACCCTTTTCAGGAAAAGATGTATGGACTTTATATGAATTATCTTGGTTAAATTATAATGGATTGCCAAAGATTGCTATTGCTCAAATAGAATTTGATAGTAATAGTATTAATATTATTGAATCTAAAAGTTTTAAACTTTATATTAATAGTTTTAATCAAATTAAATTTAATCAAGAAATTGATTTTATTAATACTTTAACTGCTGATCTTACGAGATGTATTTGCGGTGATATTACAGTTAAAATATTTGACGTAGATGATATTAGAAATCAAAAAATAGCATCTTTTCACGGTATTTGTATAGATAAAAAAGATATTCAAATAACATCATATAAATATAATCCATCATTTCTTATGCTATCTTCTAAAAAAAAAATAATTCAGGAAAATTTGTATACAAATCTATTTAAATCTAATTGTCCTTCTACTCAACAACCTGATTGGGCATCAATATACATTTCATACAATGGATTTCAAATTGATCACAATTCATTATTACGTTATTTAATTTCTTTTCGTATGCACAATGAATTTCATGAAGAATGTGTTGAAAGAATTTTTAATGACATACAAAATATTTGTAAACCTAATAAATTAAGTGTATATGCAAGATATACACGACGAGGTGGAATTGATATAAATCCATGGCGTAGTAATACTATTTTCACACCTTCTCTTGTTAGATTGTCTAGACAATAAAATAACAATAAAATATTAATAAGGCAGTACTAAGTATGATCTTAATACTGCCATATTAGAACAATAAAATATACTTTATATAAAAAACAAATTTTTTTATTTAGAAGAGATTAATGAAACTAAATCAAGTACTTTACTAGAATAACCTGTTTCGTTATCATACCAAGCAATCAATTTAGAAAAATTTTTATTAAGAGATAAACCTGCTTTTGCATCAAAAATAGAAGTTAACTCTTGACCATTAAAATCTGTTGATACAACTTCATCTTTCGTATATCCCATAATACCTTTCATTTCATTTTCAGAAGCTGATTTGATTATTTCGCAAATTTCATTATATGATGCTGATTGTTTGTAACGAACTGTTAAATCTACCACTGAAACATTCGCTGTAGGCACTCGAAATGCCATTCCTGTTAATTTACCATGTAAATTTGGTAATACCTTCCCTACAGCGATAGCTGCTCCAGTAGAAGAAGGAATAATATTTTGTAATGCCCCTCTCCCTCCTCTCCAGTCTTTTTTTGAAGCACCATCAACAATTTTTTGAGTAGCAGTACTAGAGTGTACGGTAGTCATCAAACCTTCTATAATACCAAAATTATCATCTATTATCTTTGCTAATGGAGCTAAACAGTTAGTTGTACAAGATGCATTTGATACAATTTTTTCCCCTTTATATTTATTAAAATTAGCACCTCTTACAAACATTGGTATATCGTCTTTTGACGGACCAGTTATCACTACTTTTTTAGCACCAGATAAAATATGTTTATAAGCTGTATCTTGAGTTAAAAATAGACCAGTAGATTCAATTACTACATCAATTGATAATTCACCCCACATTAATTTTTCAGGATCTTTTATTGAAGTAATTCTAATTTTTTTCTCATTAAGAATGATATCATTATTTTTAACTTTAATTTTATCATTAAAAATTCCATGAGTTGAATCATATTTAAGCATATAAGCTATATATTTAGGATCTAATAAATCGTTTATAGCTACAATTTCAATATTTTTTCTTTTTTGAGCTAGTCGAAATAAAACACGTCCAATACGACCAAATCCATTAATACCTACTTTAATAGTCATTATTTCACCGTTGTTTTTAATTATGTATAATTAATTATATATTTTAATGAAAAATTTTTTTCTTTTTTTAAAAATAACATTTTCAATATTCTTTTAATATTTTATTGGGACCTATTTTTAACGCATAGTACGATGGATACCAGTTTGTAATTACAGCAATCATTAAAGTGCTTATAAAAATTATAACTAAATCTAATAATTCTAATTTCAATAATAAAAAATTTTTAAAATAAATATTTTTTAATAAACAAGTGTCTTTAAAAATTTTTTCTAAAAAAAACATAATTTTTTTAAAATTTACTACTGTTATCACACCTGTGATTAAACCGATTAGATTTCCTACAAAAATAAAACGCATCCCATAGAAAAAAAAAATCAATTGAATTAAAATATTGCTGGCACCTATGCTTTTTAAAATAGCTATATCTTTAGTCTTTTTATCTATTAATCTTAAAGAAATAGATATCACGCTAAAAAATGAAATTATTATTATTAAGAATACTGTTAGATATATTATTGTTTTAATTATTTTAATATCATGATATATGTATTTATAATTGTTTATCCATGTATAAAAAAAAAGAGGTTGTTTTACTTTTTTGTTTATTTTAGAAATAATTTCTTCTGCTTGAAATGGATCAAACATATATAGTTCAATTGCATCAATTTTTTTTTCTATTTTTAGTTTTTTTTGAAAAAAAGTGAAAGGTATTAATCCAATATTGGAATTTGATATTTTATTTGCATAAAATATAGATTTTACTTTAAAAGTATAATTTTTTACTTTTTTAACATTAAAATTAATTTTTTTATTTAAAATAATTAAATTAATAAAATCTCCTTCTCTAATAGAAAAACTTTCTGCTAAATCAGAAGAAAGAATAATTTCATTATTATTCATATGAGATAATTTAGAAAAATTAAATAATTTCTTTTGAAAAGAAAAATATTTTTTTATATATTGTATATTTTTAAAACTTTTAATATTAAAAAATTTTATTTCATTGTTTTTTAACAAAATGCTATTCATAAAAATATAGGGCTCAGAATAAATAATCCCAGGTATAAATCTTATTTTTTTTGTAATATCTTTCCAATTTAATATTGATTTCTTTGTCAACACAATAATCCCATGAGGCAAAGCTGATAAAATATTTTTTTTAATTAATATTTGAAATCCATTTAAAGCGCTAAAACTTAAGATTAAAACAAATATACTAATAGAAATTCCTATTTTAGATAAAATAGAAATTAATAATGTAGTATTATTTTTTTGATGTAATCTTTTTGCTATTAAAAAAGATAAAAAATTCATTGAATATTTCTTTTTATATTAATTTTTGTTATTAAGTAACTGACCATTTTTCATTTCAAGTAAAATAGGTGCTTCTTTTATAAAAATAAGATCATGTGTTACAATCAAAAAAGAAGTATTTAATTCCTTATTCAATTCTAATATTAAATTAAAAATAATTTTTTTGTTTTTTTCGTCTAAATGACTTGTTGGTTCATCTGCAATTATTAAATTAGGTTTATTTATCATTGCTCGAGCAATAGCGACACGTTGTCTTTCACCACCAGATAATTGAGATGGATATTGATTTAATTTTTTCTCTAAATCAATTTTTTTTAATATTTCATATGATTTTTCTTTTGATTCTTTAATACTTTTTTTTGCAATTAGCATAGGCATAGCTACGTTTTCAAGAACATTAAAATCTAAAAGTAAATGATGAAATTGAAATATAAATCCCAGTTTTAAATTTCTTAAAACTGCTATTTCATTAGATGACATAGAATTTAATAATATACCATTAAATAATATTCTTCCAGACGATGGTTTATCAAGTCCGCTTAATAAGTTCAAAAATGTACTTTTTCCAGAACCTGATTTTCCAGTAATAATAGTTATGTCACCTTTTTTTATTGTTAATGATATGTTTTTTAAAATTTTTATTTCTTCTTTTTTTATATAAAAAGATTTTTTTAAATTAATACATTGTAAAATTACATTATTATTCATGCGATAATATTTTAGATGGTGTAGAATTAACAATATGCCAAATTGGATATAAAGTTGAAAAAACTGTAATTAATATAGATATAAGATTAATTATTAAAATTTGAGTAGGTAGGATTATTATAGGAATGTCGACATCAAAAAAAAATATATTTATTAAAAATTTCAAAAAATCCCTTTCTATTATTAGAATAATACTGAGTATTGTACCAAAAAAGTTGCCAATTATAGATAAAATCGAACTTAATATAATAAATATTAACATAATTTTATAATTAGACAATCCCTGCGATTGAAAAATTACAATGCTATATTTTTTTTCTAATACATATATTATTAAAGATATAACCATATTTAAAGTGGCTATTAATAAAATTAATATTAAGAAAAAAAACATAATATATTTTTCAATTTCTATAGATTGAAATAACTCACCTATTTTCATTTTCCAGTCTAATATTATAAAATTTTTATTTAAATTTTTTATTTTTTGAGTATCTAATTTTAATGGATTTTTTAACCATATTCTCCAACCCGTAATATAATTTTTATTATAATGAAAAAAATTTAAAGCATTTTTTCGATTCATCAATATCTGATAATTATCAATTTCACTATTAGTTGAAAATACTCCAGTAACTTGAAACAAGTTAACAGAAATATGATTTTTTAAAAAATTCTCTTTTTTTTTAGGTAACAGAATAAGTGTAATTTTATCGTTAATATGAATATTTAATTTTTTAAATAATTCTATCCCTATAATTATATTATTTTTTTTTGAATTAAGAGTATTGAAAATATTTTTAATATTGTAATTTTTTATGATATTTTTATCTTTTTTATTAATCCCAATTATCTCTCCCATATTAATTTCATTTTTACTTTTAATAATAACTTTTTTGCTGATAAAATCGGTAATATTTTCAATATTTTTTAACTTTAACATTTTTTCAGGAAAATCCGATTTTTTCATTTTTTCGTATTGATTAGTAATAATTATATGTGGAATAAAAGATAAAACTTTATTTTTAAATTTATTTTGAATTCCATTAATTATAGATATAGTAATGATAATTGAAGAAATACTAATGCTTATACCTACAATTGACAAAATAATTAACATTTTTTTGAAATTGGGTAAATTGTGATTATATAAGTAACGTAAACCAATAAATATATATATAGGCTTATACATTAATAATATCTTTATAGTTAAGATGTATATTTAATAATTTTTTTAACCGTATATTAACATAATTTTTTAATTTTTTAAAAAGTCTATATAAGCATTTATGAATAAATTATTATTCTCATTTCTATTTCATAAAAAAATAGTCTTCATATCGTCTGTTTAATCTATTTTAAAGGATTTAATAAAATTTTTAATTAAAAAATAATATATGATAAAAGAAAATAAAAAATATTTGTATTAGACAAATCAATTTCATTAATAATTATATTTAAATATGCTGATATTTCTGAAGAATATTTAGATATAGTTGTTTTTATAAATTCTAATATAAAAGAAGTAAAAAAATTGGTTACCTTTAAGTAAATGAAGTAAAAAATGCGTAATTTTAGTATAAAAAGTATTTCCTGATATTTATTTTACCAGAGAAAAATTTTCATATAGAGTCTATATTGTAGAAAACAAAGTTATTAATGTACAATCATTTAATTTAAAAAAATTGTAATTTTAAAGAAAAAATGTAGCTTTTATTATACCTAGTAACGAATTTTTAATAAATACAGGTACTTAAAAAATATTTTAAAAAAATTATATTCAATATTTTTATAAAATATTTTTTGTAAAAAGAACATTAATTATTTTCAACTGTTTTTGCTTAAACATTTTCTATCAACATTATTTTCCTATTTATCTAAAAATACTTTAATTGTTTATTCACATGGGTATCAAAACTGTACTAATAATATTTGGAAAAAAATTATAGAGAGATATAATTTATTAAAAAAAATGTAGTTAAAAAAATGAGTTGAGTTTATATTTAAAAAAATACTCCTCTATTAAAATTTCATTAGAATAAAATATTAATACTAAATTATTAATTAATTATTATAAAAAATTATCTGTTTGTTTTTATGATAAAAAATTTAATAAAATTTTTTTCGTTTTTGAAAAATTTTTTAAAAATTTTAGAATTAAAAAAAATTTATCTAAAATATGTAAAAAATATTATTGATATTAATCAAAAGTTTAATTATTTTTATATAATGCTAGATTTACATGACGAATTTATAGATGTAAAAAACAATTTTTTTATTTCTATAAAAAATATTTTCATTGCTTACAATTAAAAAATATCTGATGCTAGAAAAAAAAAATACTTTTCAAAAAAAAAAGAATTATATAGAAAATATAAAATTTAATGACCCTATTATTCATATTGAACATGGTGTAGGACGATATCAAGGATTAACTACTATAGAAACCTCTAGTATCGAATCTGAATATTTGATTATTTTATATGCAGACGAAAATAAATTATATGTACCTGTTTCTAATTTACATCTTGTTTCTCCCTACGTAAGTACTTCACAAGAACATATTCCTATGCATAAACTAGGATGTGATACATGGAAAAAAGAAAAAACGAAAATTAATAAAAATATATATGATCACGCAGCAATTCTATTAGACATTTATTCGAAAAGAATATATAAAAACGGATTTTCATTTCAAATAAATGAAAAAGAATATCAAAATTTTTGTAAAACGTTTCCATTTAAGACGACTTTAGACCAAGAAAATGCAATAATATCTGTACTAAATGACATGAAAAAATCTATTCCTATGGATAGATTAATTTGCGGAGATGTAGGATTTGGAAAAACAGAAGTTGCTATGAGAGCAGCTTTTATATCTATATTAAATCATAAACAAGTCGTTGTTTTAGTTCCAACAACTTTGTTGGCGCAACAACATTTTAAAAATTTTAAACAACGTTTTCAGAACTGGCCAATTCAAATTGATATTTTATCTAGATTTAGGAGTGAAAGAGAACAAATAAAAATTTTGAAAAACATTAAAAATGGGAATATTAATATATTAATAGGGACACATAAAATTCTATTTAAAAAAATAAATTGGTATGATATTGGTCTATTAATTATTGATGAAGAACATCGATTTGGAGTAAATCATAAGGAAATTATAAAACAAATCTATCCTCATATTGACATATTAACTTTAACAGCTACGCCGATACCTCGCACTTTACATATGGCGATGACTGGTATTAAAGATTTTTCTATTATTTCTGAACCACCAAAAGAAAGATTGCAAATAAAAACATTTATAGAAGAATATAATCCTATTTTAGTTAAAAAGGTTATTTTACGAGAAATTAATCGAGGTGGACAAGTATATTATATTTATAATAAAGTCAATAATATTGACAATATAGCAAGGAATTTGTCAAATTTAATTCCCGAAGCAATTATTAAAGTAGGACATGGAAAAATGCATAATATTGATTTAAAAAAAATTATGTATGAATTTCAAAGTTATTATTTTAATGTTTTAGTTTGTACAACAATTATTGAAAGTGGTATTGATATACCAAAAGCAAATACAATTATTATTGAAAATGCAGATCATTTTGGTTTATCTCAATTACATCAACTTAGGGGGAGAATTGGAAGGTCGAATCATCAAGCATATGCTCTTTTATTAGTTAATAACTTAAAAAAAATGACCTTAGAGGCAAAAAAGAGATTAGATGCAATTTCATCAACAAATAATTTTGGAGGTGGTTTTACTTTATCTAATGAAGATTTAGAAATTAGAGGAGTAGGTGAAATATTAGGCAGAGAACAAAGCGGTCATATACAAAATATTGGTTTTTATTTATATATAAAATTATTAAAAAAAGCAATTAGAATAATCAAAAAGGGCGAAAAAAAAGATTTATTAGATGAATTAGTGAAAAATATAAATATCGAATTACATGTTCCTTCTTTAATACCTTCAAGTTATATTTTCGATGTAAATACAAGATTATTTTTTTATAAAAAAATTGCGAATGCTAAAACTAAAAGAGAAATAGAAAAAATTCAATTTAATCTAGTTAATCAATTTGGAAAATTGCCTATTTTTACAAAAAATCTAATTTTAATTTCTAAAATTAGATTATTAGCAAAAAAAATAGGTATTTCGCGAATTAAATCGAATAAAAAAATGGGAATTATAGAATTTAATTCATGTAATTCTATTAATACAGAATATTTATTAAATTTATTTAAAAAAGAACCTAATCTTTGGAAAATGGAAAATTCAAAAAAAATAAAATTTTTTCATCAATTTGATGAAAATAACACACGCCTTAAATGGATTAAGAATTTATTAATTAATTTAAATATAAAAATTATTTAAAAAATATAATATTTTAAAATAAATGAACACCATTTTTAACAATCTCTTTAAAAAAAATTATATAAAGTACATTTTTTAAATTTTTATTAAAAAATATTTGAGGAAATTATATGAAACAAATAATTTATATTTCTAATTCAGAAAGTAAAAATATAGAAGCATGGAATTTATATGAAGATGGAAATATGGAATTAATACAAAAAATAGAAACAATGGGTCACGTTCAACCGATTGCCATAATAAAAGATAAAAATTTATTATATGCTGGAGTACGTCCTAATAATCGTATTATTACTTATCTTATAGATAACAATGGTTTACTTAAAAAGAAGGGAGAAAGTATGATTCCTGGGAGTCCTAATCATATTTCTTTTAACACCGAAAAAAATTTTTTATTTTGTAGTTCATATCATTCTAATTGTATTAGTGTAAGTCCATTAAACAAAAATGGCATACCTAAAAATCCAATACAAATTATTCATAATATTCAGGGCTGTCATGCATCTCAATTTAATAAAAAATACAAAATTTTATTTGTTACTTCATTAAAAAACAATCGTATTTATTTATACTATTTAACAGATTTTGGGATATTAAAAAGTACTGAACAAAAATTTATTTCAAGTAAAAGTCAATCTGGACCACGTCACATTACATTTGATACTAATGAAAATTTTGCTTATACTATTAATGAACTCAACGGTACAATTGATGTATGGAAAATATGCCAAGAAAATATTATATTAAAAGTAAAAAATATACAAAATATTAAATTATCAATTCAGAATCTTGAAAGACAATATTGGTCTGCAGATATTCATGTAACTTCCTGTGGTAAATTTTTATATGCATCTGACAGACATCTTAATACTATTTCATTGTTTCATATTCACAAACATAATAATACCTTAATTTTTATTAAAGAATATAATACAGAAGAACAACCGCGTTCATTTTGTATAGATTTAAATAATAAGTATTTAATAGTAACTGGTCAAAAATCTAATAAATTAAGTATATATAAAATATGTAAAAAAACAGGCGAATTAAAAAAAATAAATCAATATTTAACTGGTTTAGGACCTTTATGGATAACTCCATTTTTAATTAAAATTAGTAAATAATAGTTTTTTTACATAAAAAATACATCATTATCTAAAGCTTTTTTAATAGCATTAATTAGTTTTTTTATTTCATCTGAATTGATGATATATGGTGGCACAATATAAATTATTTTTCTAAAAGGGCGGATCCAAACACCATTCTTAACAAAAAAACTTTGTATGAGCGGCATATTAACAAAATGCCTACATTCTACTACACCAATAGCACCTAATATACGAACGTCTATTACCCTTTCATGATGAATTAATGGTAATAAATTTTCGTGAAGTTGTTTTTCAATACTACTAATTTGTTTTTGCCATTCATTTTTTTCTAAAATTTTTATATTAGCATTAGCTGCAGCACAGGCTAACGGATTGGCCATATAAGTAGGTCCATGCATAAAACACTTTCTACTGCTTGTACTAATTGCATCTGCAATATTTCGTGAAGCTAAAGTAGCAGCTAATGTAATAGTCCCACCTGTCATCGCTTTTCCTATGCATAATATATCTGGTACAACATCAGCATGTTGGAAAGCAAATAATTTTCCGGTTCGGCCAAAACCAGTAGCAATTTCATCAAAAACTAATGGGATAGAATAATTTTGACATAATTTTTTCACATTTTTTAAATACATAGGGTGATAAAAATTCATTCCACCAACTCCCTGTACGATAGGTTCTAATACAACACCAGCTATTTTTAAAGAATTTTCTTTTATTATCTTTCTGAAAGACTCTATGTCAAAGGGATTCCATTCTTTATGAAAAGAAGAAGTAGGGGCATCTGCAAATAAATTTTTCGGTAAAAATTTATTATATATTTCATGCATAGAATTATTAGGATCAGAAATAGACATAGCAGCAAAAGTATCACCATGATAACCATTTTTGATAGTTAAAATTTTGGTTCGTTTTTGTCCTAATGATTCCCAATATTGTATTAACATCTTTATTGCAACTTCAATTGATACTGAACCAGAATCTGAAAGAAATACACAATCTAATTTTTTTGGAGTTAATTTTATTAATTTTCTACAAAGCAGAATAGCAGAAGGATGTGTAATACCTCCAAACATCACATGAGACATTTTCCTAATTTGTTTTTTTAAAGATTTGTTTAATATAGGATGATTATAACCATGTATAGTAGACCACCATGAAGACATTCCATCTATTATTTTTTTTCCATTTTTTAATTTTAAATAAACGCCCTTAGCTGATATTATAGAATAACATGGAAGAGGATTAACTATAGAAGAATATGGATGCCAAATATGTTTATAATCAAATAATATATCGGATTGACTTATCATAATTTATATATAAAAAATATTAAATAAGTTATTATAAACTTTTAATGAAACAAAATCATATTTTTTTGGAGTTTATATGAATCAAAAATGGAATCTAGAAGATACACAAAAACTTTTTAAAAAACCCTTTTTTGATCTTTTATTTGAAGCTCAAAAAAAACACAGAAAATATTTTAATCCTAATAAAATACAGATTAGTACATTGCTATCAATTAAAACTGGTGCATGTCCAGAAGATTGTAAATATTGCCCACAAAGTTCTAGATATAAAACAGGTTTAAAAAAAGAGCCCTTATTAAAAATAGATCAGATTTTAAAAGCTGCAAAAAAAGCTAAATCTTTAGGTTCAACTCGATTCTGTATGGGTGCAGCATGGAAAAATCCCAAAGAAAAAGATATGCCATATTTAGAGAAGATTATTAAAGAAGTAAAAAAAATAGGATTGGAAACTTGTATGACTTTAGGAACTTTAAATAATTTTCAGGCAAAAAGATTAGCTGGAGCGGGTTTGGATTTTTATAACCATAACTTAGATACATCTTCAAATTTTTATAGTAGCATTATCACAACTAGAACATATGAAGAACGCTTAAATACTCTAAAAAAAGTACGAAATTCTGGTATGAAAATTTGTTCGGGTGGAATTATGGGTCTTGGAGAAAAAATACAGGATCGAATAGAGCTTTTAATGACATTATCTAATTTATCTATTCAACCAGAGAGTGTTCCAATTAATATGTTAGTTAAAATACCGGGGACACCAATGGAAAATACCGAAGATATAGATTCATTCGAATTTATTAGAGTTATTGCTGCTACAAGAATTATGATGCCACAATCTTACATTAGACTTTCAGCTGGACGTGAAAATATGAATGAACAAACTCAAGCATTGTGTTTTATGGCTGGAGCAAATTCTATTTTTTATGGATGTAAATTATTAACTGCAGGTAATCCAAGTGAAGAAAAAGATCAAAATCTTTTTAAAAAATTAAATTTGTATCCTGATTATAAAATACAAAATATTGATGCAGAAAAAATAAAAAATAATAATTTAAATACCTCAAAATTAAATAAAAAACAGTACTACAATGCAGCATTGTAATTGATTAAAAAAAATATTTTTAATTTGAGTAACCAACCTATTATATTCTTGTATTTATGAATGAAATACATAGAATAAATTGTGTTGAGTTACCCAATATAAAATTTTTTTGCAAAATATTTAATACTTAACTATAAAAAAAATAAAATATTTTTCTCAATTTGATATAAATTAAAGATACTATGATAAAAAAAATATTTATTACCGGTACCGACACTAATGTAGGAAAAACTGTTGTCAGCAGTATTTTATTAAAAAAAGCAAATAAACTAGGATATAAAACAGCAGGATATAAACCTATATCTTCTGGAATAAAACAAGAAAAAATTATAAATTTTAAAAAGGAAAATAAAGAATATCAATTTATCAATCAAGATGCTTTGATTTTACAAAAGAATAGCTCTATCACGTTAGATATTAAAGAGGTTAATCCTATTTTATTTTCTGAAAATGTTCCTCCTCACATAATCAGTTCAATTAAAAAGAAAACTATACAAAAAAAAGATTTATCTTTAGGATTACAAAATCTTTCTCAAAAATCTAATTGGATTTTAATAGAAGGAGCTGGTGGTTGGTATACACCTTTATCTGAAACAGTATTGTTTTCAGATTGGATAAAAGAAGAAAAATTAGAAATTATTTTTGTAGTTGGAATAAAAATGGGATGTATAAATCATGCTATTTTAACCGAAAAAGCAATTCTTTCAGAAAAATTAATATGCTTAGGATGGATTGCTAATAATATATTACCACCAAATAAATATACCCCATATTATATCCAAACTTTGTTAAGTTATATTAAGTCACCATTATTAGGAACAATTCCTTATTTAAAAAATAAAAATAAAGTGAATATTAAAAAAATAAAAATTCAGTTTCTTGAATGAAAGAAAGATAAATAATTAATCTTATGAAAATTTATTTAAATAAAAATTAATATTATATCTAACAAAGATGGATATAATTAAAATACCTTATTTTAAATATAAACAGGATATTTAAAGCAAAGATCCAGCACTTCTTTTTTTATTTGAAGAAGGTTATTTTTATTTTTTATATTATTTAAAATAGTAATTATCCATTCAGTTACTTGTAATACTTCATTTTCTTTAAACCCCCTTTTTGTAACAGCAGGTGTTCCAATACGAATCCCAGAAGTAATAAATGGGCTTCTTAGATCATTTGGTATAGTGTTTTTATTAACAGTGATATTACATTTTCCTAATGCTATATCTGCTTCTTGCCCTGTTATTCCCTTATTTGCTAAATTTATTAAAAATAAATGATTGAAAGTATTTCCAGATACAATCTGATAGTCTTTTTTTAAAAAATATCTCACCATAGTTTGAGCATTTTTAATTACTTGTTTTTGATATATTTTAAAACTTGGCTCTAAAGCTTCTTTAAAAGCAATAGCTTTGGCTGCAATAATATGCATAAGCGGCCCACCTTGTGTACCTGGAAAAACAGATAAATTGATTTTTTTATACAAGGTATCAGTTCCATTCTTTGCAAGAATTAATCCACCACGTGGGCCTGCTAAAGTTTTATGTGTTGTACTTGTTACAACATGTGCATAATTTATTGGACTAGGATAAAGGTTAGTAGCTATTAAACCAGCAATATGTGCCATATCAACTACGAAATAAGCATTAATTTCATCAGCAATATCTCTCATTTTTGACCAGTTGCAAATACCAGAATATGCTGAAAAACCACCAATAATCATCTTAGGTTGATACTTTTTTGCTAAGTTTGATATTTCTTGATAATCAATTTCGCCATTTTTATCTACGCCATAAGCAATTACATTGTATATTTTTCCTGAAAAATTTACAGAAGAACCATGTGTTAAATGTCCTCCATGAGATAATTTCATTCCTAATATTGTATCACCAGGGTTTAGTAATGCTGTATAAACAGCAAAATTTGCTTGAGATCCTGAATGCGGTTGGACATTAGCATAATCAGCATTAAAAAGTTCTTTTGCTCGATTTATAGCTAATTGTTCTACTAAATCTACGTATTCACAACCACCATAATAACGCTTTCCGGGATAACCTTCTGCATATTTATTTGTTAATTGAGAGCCTTGGGCATACATAACGTATTTGCTAGTATAATTTTCTGATGCAATTAATTCTATATGATTTTCTTGTCTTTTTTTTTCTTGATTAATTGCTTCTGATAATTCTGGATCATATTGTGCAAATTCTATTTTTTTATTAAACATATTTTCCTATAATTTAAAAGAAGATGTAATCAAATTTGATAAAATTGTGTGAAATAAATTTATTATTAAAACTATTTATTAAAAAAATTGTTTAATTTTTAATATTAATTCATTTTTTTTTAAAAAATACTCTTGTTTATTTTTTAAATCTTTTAACAAAAAACAACTTTTTTTAATTTCATCTGTACCTATTAATATAGCAATTTTAGCTAGAGATTCTACAGCGTGTTTAAATTTCTTTGAAAGATTACAAGATATAAAATTTACAAATACTCTTAATTTGGGATATATGCTTCTTATATCTTCTGACAATTTTATTGCTTGAATTTTGCTTGATTCTCCTATAAATATAATATAAACATCAATTTCTCTTTCCTTAGAAGACATAATTTTTAATGATTTTATTAATAAAATTAAACGTTCGATACCTATAGCAAATCCGATTGCAGAGGTTTTATTACCACCTAATTCTTCAACTAAACTATCATATCTCCCACCAGCGCAAATAGTATTTTGTGTTCCTATTTGATTTGTTTTCCATTCAAATACAGTATTATTATAATAATCTAATCCTCGTACTAAATTAGTATTATGTACATATTTAATTCCATATAAATTCATCATATTGCAAAGATTATTAAAATGATTTATTGCAGAACAATTGATATAATTATTTAATAATGGAGCATTTTTTAATATTTTTTGTAAATTCGGATTTTTTGAATCTAAAATTCGAAATGGATTAGTATATAAACGTTTTTTAGAATCCTCATCTAAAAATTTTTTATTTTTTTCGAGAAAAAAAAGTAAACTTTTTTGATATTCAAGACGATCGGATCTTGAACCAATTGAATTAATTTCTAATTTTACATGAAGGTGAATACCCAAATTTTTCCATATACGATTTATTAATAATATTATTTCCAAATCAATATTTTCGCTTTTTAAACCAAATACTTCAACTCCTAATTGATAAAATTGACGATGTCTCCCTTTTTGCGGTCTTTCGTAACGAAACATAGGACCTAAATACCAAAATTTTTGTTTTTTTTTACGAAATAAATTATTTTCTATAATAGCACGTACACAACCTACGGTACCCTCAGGACGTAAAGTTAGACTATTGCCCTTTCGATCATTAAAGGAATACATTTCTTTTTGTACTACATCGGTAACATTTCCAATAGCCCTTTTGAAAATGTTAGTTTTTTCTAATATAGGTAACCTAATTTCTTCATAACAATAACTGTTTAATATTTCTTTTAAAATATTTTCCACTTTTGTCCAAAGTTTTAATTCTTCAGGAAGATAGTCATGCATTCCTCTTACTGAACTAATTTTTTTATCCACTATTTTCTCTTATTATATTTTTTAATAGTATCAATAACGCGATTAAATTTTATTTTTCTGCAATTTTTCTAAAATTTTTGCTTTTTTTCGAATTTGAATTTCAAGATCTTTAACTATTTTTTCGTTTTTTAATTTGTTTTTTTGGCGTATACCATCTTTATAATATGCACTTTTTTTAGATCCTCCAACAACTCCTAAAGTTGATACTTTAGCTTCACCTATTCCATTAACAAGACAGCCAATTATAGAAACATCCATAGGAGTGGAAAGATCTTCCAAATTTTTTTCTAATTGATTTACTACACTAATAACATCAAATTCTTGTCTTGAGCAAGTAGGACAAGCAATAAAGTTTACACCTCTAAATCTAATTCCTAGAGTTTTTAAAATATCATATCCTACTTTCACTTCTTCTAATGGATCAGCAGCAAGTGAAATTCTTAATGTATCTCCGATACCAGATAATAATAAGGAAGTAATACCGATAGAAGATTTAACTATTCCATTACGTAAAGCACCTGACTCAGTTATTCCAATATGTATTGGTTGTATAATTTTTTTAGCTAATATTTTATTAGCTTGTACTGCTGAAAATACATCTGATGTTTTGACACTAACTTTAAATTGATAAAAGTTTAAAGTATCTAAGTATTCAACATGTCTAATTGCTGATTCTACTAAAGCTTCAGGAGTAGGTGATGTATATTTTTTTAAAATATCACTTTCTAATGAACCTGCGTTAACACCAATTCGAATGGGTACATTATTATCTTTTGCACAATTAATTATTTCAGATATTCTCTTTTTATTACCAATATTTCCAGGGTTGATTCTTAAACAATCCGCACCATATTTTATTGATTTAATTGCTAATCTATAATCAAAATGTATATCTGCAATTAATGGTATTTTAACATTAGATTTAATAATTTTAAATGATTCAGCTGCTTCCAAGGTAGGAATAGAAATTCTAATAATATCTGCTCCTACCTTTTTTAACTGCATAATTTGTTGTATTGTTTTTGGTATATTTGTAGTTTGTGTATTAGTCATAGACTGAATAGAAATAGGTGATTCGCCCCCAATGGGGACATCCCCAACATAGATACGATTAGATTTTCTTCTTTTAATACTTTTATATTCTTTCATATTTTTTATGTACATTTTATAAATTAAGAAAATATTTTTATATCTTAGAAAAATTTAAAAATACATTTCAATAAATGATTTTTTTATGCTTATTTTTTAAGAAATATAATACTTTTATAGATCTATAAGAAAGTTCTAAAACGGTTAATTACTTCACCAGTTAGTTGACCACATGCCGCAGAAATATCTTGACCTCTATTTTTTCTAATCATAGTATTAAATCCTTTCTTTCTTAAAATATTTGCAAAAGTGTTAATTCTGCTGATACTACTGCATAAAAAATGTGAATCTTTAAAAAAATTCCAAGGAATCAAATTAATTTTACTAGGTATTTTTTTTAAAATATTAGCTAATTCTTCTGCGTTCTTATTTGAATCATTAATGCCATTTAACATTACATATTCTACAGTAACACCACCTTTGTTAGCATTTGAATATTTTAAATACCGTGAAACTGCATTTAAAAAAGATTTTATGTTATATTTTTTATTAATAGGCATAATAGAATTTCTAATAACATCATTTGGTGCATGTAGCGATATTGCTAAAGCAACATCAATTTTTTTGTTTAGTTTATCTAATGCTGGTACAATTCCTGAAGTAGAAAGAGTAATACGACGTTTCGATAGACCAAAACCATCTTTATCTAAGATAATTTTTATTGCAGAAATAACGTTATTTAAATTTAACAAAGGTTCGCCCATCCCCATAAAAACTATATTCGTAATAAGTTTTTTATTTCCTTTTTCTTTTAATACTCTATTTGCTTGCAAAATTTGTGAAACAATTTCTGATACTCTTAAGTTTCTATTAAAACCTTGTTTGCCAGTAGCACAAAATTCACATTTTAAAGCACAGCCAATTTGAGAAGAAACACACAGAGTAGAACGTTTTTTTTCAGGGATATAAACAGTTTCTATTTTTTGTTTATCAATTAACGTAATCCATTTTATAGTGCCATCAAAAGATATTTTTTCTTCTATAAAATGTGATGAAAAAATATAGGATTTTTTAATCAGCTTCTTTCTTATATCCTTTTTAAGATTTGACATTAAATTGAAATCGATGCAATTATGATGATAAATCCATTTCATTATCTGTTCTGTAACAAATTTTTTTGCTCCAAGAGAGAAAAGAAAGGTTTCTATTTCTTTTCGATTTAGATCTAATAGATTAATTTTATAATTGTTAATATTTAAAAAATTAATACTTCTATCCATCAAAAAACCTTAATTAAGTAACGTAATAATACTCTGTATTATAGGGTATTTATATACAGAATATATATATAAAATTAATTCAATTAAAAATTTTAAACAAGTACAAATTATGTTAAAATAATATTTAACATCTTTTTAATAGAAATCTATTCTTAAAAATTTTAGGAGAATATCATGCATCCAATGTTAAATATTGCTATTCGTGCGGTACGAAAGGGTGGTAATATTATTACACAAAATTATGATACTCAAAAATTTATTAAAGAAGATATAGATAAAAAGAAAATATTCATTAAAAATATACTTCAAAAAACATATAAAACTATTAGTTTAGTCATTTATAAATCTTACCCCAATCATATTATTTTAAATAAAAAAAATAGTTTTGAAAAAAATAAAAAACATACCTTATGGGTAATTAATGAACTTAACGGAAAAAACAATTTTTTTAAAAATTTTCCTCATTTTTGTGTCTCTATTGCAGTTGTAATCAAAAATAATACAGAAATTTCAGTAATATACGATCCTATTAGAAATGATTTGTTTACATCTGTTAAAGGGCAAGGTTCACAATTAAATGGTTATCGTATTCGATGCAGCGATATTAATAGTTTAAATTATACTACAATAGCTATTCATTTACCCTCTAAGACTCACCAAGAATATTTTTCTTATTTAAATATATATAAAAAATTGCTTTTATCCGGAATTTCATTTAGATCTACAGGTTCAACAGTATTAGATTTAGCCTACGTAGCTTCTGGTAGAATAGATGGATTACTTGATTTTAATTTAAAACCGATTGATCTTATTGCAGGAAAACTACAAACTAGAGAATCAGGTTGTTTAACAAGTAATTTTGCTCAAAAAAACAAAAATGATGAAAAAAATAATAATAAAATTGCAAGTTTAACGAGTAGTCCGAAATTAATTAGATTGATTAGTGAAAAAATAGGTGAATATTACTCTCTCAAATAAACTATTATTTTTTTATTTAATTTTTTTAAAAAATTATATATTTTATATCTCCTGTTATATTTTTAAAAATTGTACATTCAATACTATATTTTTTAAATAAATATTTAAAATTAAAAAAGATTTCTGCAAAAAGAAATATACTTTTAAATAATTAATATATCTAAAAAATAAAATATCCCTTCTATTCTTTTTCTTAAAAAACTATGTATTAAATTATAAATAATATTAAAAAAGAAAATAGAATAGGTGTTGATTTTAGTTTTTATATTTCATCATTAGATAAAATATTTATAATATTTTTTACATACATGATTAGTACATATAAAAATTTTCAACAAAGCTATAAGAATTTGTATTTTTATATAGTATAAAAATTATTTTTTTTAACTTATAAATACTCTTATTTTCTTATTTTTTATATTAACATAAATAAAAAGTTTTCAAACTGCTCTTTTTTTAACTCTAAAACTAAAGATAATTTCCTAAATCATGGTAAAAATTATTAAATATTTAATGCAAATAATTTTAAATTACTTCATATCTTTTTTAGTGTATTGATAAGAATGATTAATATTGATAATTTTTATATCTGATAATTCAATAGCTTCGTACAATTCTAAAAAAACATTTTTTTATTTTAAAATATGCCCCTTTTTTCATGAGAACAATTACTTATATACTATTTTTTTATATACATGCTAAGTTTTTTAATTGATTCTTTTTCTTTAAAAGAAATCAGTTCTTATATAAGTTATACATCCCTATTTATATAATTTTTTATCTTAAAATATCGTTTTTTTTACGTATATTTAAAACTAATATTAAAATATACTATAAACTAGAAGCAATACGTAATGCTATTATTTTTTCTTTGAGAGAGTTTATCTTGTTATATAGTGATAGTGAAAAATAATTTTTTTTATCATCTTGTGTTATTTCGTCTAATGTTTATATAGATTGACTTCAGTTTTTCTACTAAAACTTTTTTATTTAATTCTAAATTCAAATTTTTATTGTTTTTTTATATATAATTTTCTCTGACAAATTATATTTTTAATACATTTAATAAATTGTCTTACTTTAAAAAATTATAGATATATTATAAAAATATTTTTATTTTTAAGAAATAAGATCTTGGAATATATTTAAACAAATAAATTAATTAATATAATTAATACAGATATAAAATATCTATTATTTCTTAAAAGAGTATTGTATTTTAATATTTTAAATATAATTTAATTTTTTAAAATTCTGTTAAATTAAAAAAATATATTAGTAGTATTGATTTTACTTCTCATAAAAATACGGAATAATTATATATAATTTAAACTTACATTCATTTTTATAACAGAATTTTATTTTTGTGTTTTTAATAAAATCTTATTTTTTTTAGGAATGATTAATTGATATAAATTTTTCAACAATGTTTGATTTAACATAACCCATTCACCTTCTTTTAAACTGTTAGGCAAGGTAATATTGCCATATCGAACTCTAATTAATTGACTTACTTGACATTTTACAGCTTTTAACATTAATCTAATTTCGCGATTTTTACCTTCGCATAAAATACCTCTAAACCATTTATTTTTTGCTTTTTTTTTGTTATTTAACGGTTTTATTTCTTTAAAATGAACATGACCATGTATAGTTTTAACGCCTGTTTTTAATATATTTATTTTATTTTCATTAATCTCTCCAAAAATTCGAATATAATATTCTCGCTCAATTTGATTTCTCGGATGCATGAGTTGATGTGCTAACATTCCATTATTTGTAAATAATAGCAATCCTTTAGTATTAATATCTAATCTCCCAATACTAACCCATCTATTAAAATGAAGAAGAGGTAGTTTTTCAAATACAGTTGCTCTTTTTTGATTGTCTCTTTTACTACAAATTTCGCCTGTAGGTTTATTATAAATTAAAACTTTAGATTCTATTTTTTTTTTATTAATTAAAATTTTTTTTTTATTAATTAAAATTTCACCAGGATTTTTTTTATTTAAATATTCTCCAATTTTGGCTTTTTTTCCGTTAACTACTATATTACCATCTTTAATCATATGTTCTATAAAACGACGGGAACCATATCCTAAATTAGATAAGAATTTTTGTATTTTTTCGGTCATTTTAAGTGCCTTAAAAAATTTTTAAAAAAATTTATAGGAACTAAAGTTAACAATATTCCTAATGATAATGGCAAAATAAAAGATAATTCACATAAAAAATTTGTTTGTCTGTAAATATACATTTCCAATAAACCTGTAATTACTGGAAAAATTAAAAACACAATAGAAGCATAAAATGAATTCACCATTTTTTGCAAATAAAAATAAGACAAAATACCAAAAATTCCAGAAAAATTACCCAAATAAAAAATTGCTAAAATAGATCTATAAGAAAAAAAGTGAATATGAGGAGTTTCAATGAACCAAAATATCATAGTTAAAAATATTCCAGATATTAAAGATGGTAGCGCATTAAATGTAATTACAGAAACATTACAGCATTTTTTTTGACATTCAACATAAATTATAGCATGACTAAATAAAGCTATAAGTAAAGCTAAAACACCTTTCCATTGAAAAAAAGATTTTGATTCTAAATCTATAAAAAGTGCAAAAATTAATGTAACTAACGCTATTAATATACCAATTTTTTGAACAAAATTTATTTTTTTTTTAAAATAAAAATGTGAGATTAAAAGAACTACAACAGGCATATTTGCAAAAATCATAGAAGAAATAGAAGAATTAACATAACTACCACCATATAACATTAATGTAAAAGGTATTAAAAAATAAAAAATAGAAATAAAAATTTGAAAACGCCTTTGTCCATATGGAAATAAAAGTGGTGTTTTTGTTAAAAAAGACAATATAATTAATAATGGAGAAGCAGATAAAAATCTTATCCCTGTAGCAAAAAATGGTGGAATAGTCTCTACTGCAATTTTCATTGCTATCCAAGTTGTCCCCCAAGTAACAGATACTATAGAAAACAATAATATTACTATTAACTTATGCATGTTTAAAATTCCAAATAAAAAAATTTATACTGTATAAAACTGTAGTAATAGTTATATATTATTTTTATAAACTTATAACTCAATATTTATTAACATTAAAGATTGTTTTTTTAAAATTTAATATTGAATTCTTTTCATCAATAGATTATTGTGAAAAATTATAAAAACAATAAAGAACATTAATATTTCATTTTGATGTTTTTGAAGGTAATCAATGAAAAATATTTTAAAGAAAATTTATGAATCGAATTTCTTAAATGAATTAGAAAGTTATCAATTATTTAGATCAATCTCCTCTGGAGAATTTAATGAAATACAATTATCATCTATTTTAACAGCTATGCAAATACGTGGTGAATCAACTGAAGAAATATTAGGTGCAACATACGCATTTCTAGAAAAAATGAAGTATTTTCCTAAGCCTAATTATCTTTTTTCTGATATTGTTGGAACAGGGGGAGATAGAAAAAATACTATTAATGTTTCTACCGCCAGTGCATTTGTTGCTTCTTCATGCGGATTTAAAATTGTTAAACATTGTAATAAAGGAGTTTCTAGTAAATCTGGTTCATCTGATTTATTAAATCAATTTAAAATTAATTTAAATGGATCATTAAAAAATTCCAAAAAAATTTTAGATAAACTAAATATTTGTTTTTTATTTGCACCTAGATATCATAATGGTTTCAAATATGCTGAAAATGTTCGAAAAATTTTAAAAATTAAAACTATTTTTAATTTGCTAGGACCATTACTTAACCCCGCGAGACCTCCACTCACTTTAATTGGTGTATATAAAAAAAAATTAATTGTTCCTATAATACAAATTATAAAAAAATTAAAGTACCAACGTGCTATAGTTTTACACGGCAATGAAACAGATGAGGTAACATTACATGGTACAACATATATTGCTGAATTATTAAATAAAAAAATTTATTCATATGAATTAACACCCGAAGATTTTGGACTAAAAACCTATTCACAAAATACAATAATAAAGTATTCATTAGAAGAGAATTATAATATTATTAAGAAAACAATGAAAGGAAAGGGAGAAAAATTACATGAAGAACTCATTGCAGTTAATGTTGCATTATTATTAAAAAATTTTGGGTATGAAAATTTAAAAGAAAATACAGAAATGGCACTAAAAAAAATTCGTAGTGGAGACGTTTACAAACATATAATTAAAGTTTCAAATATGTCAAAAGAAGATGAATATGCAAGAAACAATATTAAATAAAATTATAAAAGATAAAATAGATTGGATAAAATACAGAAAAAAAAAACAACCATTAAATATATTTAAGCAAAAGATTAATAAAGAAACACGCGATTTTTATAAATCTTTACAAAAAAAATCGCCATTTTTTATTTTAGAATGCAAAAAATCTTCTCCTTCTTTAGGAATTATAAGAAAAGATTTTAATTTAATTCATATTGCTAACATTTACAAAAAATATGCTACATCTATTTCAGTTTTAACGGAAGAAAAATATTTTCATGGAAAAATGGAATATATAGATATCGTACGAAAATGCGTATCTCAACCAATTTTATGTAAAGATTTTTTTATTGATCCATACCAAATTTATTTAGCTCGATACTATAATGCAGATGCTATTTTATTGATGTTATCTGTTCTTAATAACGTGCAATATATTGCGTTATCTAAGATAGCAAAAAAATTAAGAATGGGTATATTAACTGAAGTTAATAATATTGAAGAGGTAAAAAGAGCAATTGAATTAAAATCTTCTGTTATTGGGATTAATAATCGCAATTTACATGATTTATCAATAGATTTAAATCGGACACGAAATCTATCATCTTTGATTAAAGACCGAATAATTATTAGTGAATCAGGGATAAAAAATAATCGTCAAATAAAAGAATTAAGTACAATAGTTAATGGTTTTTTAATTGGTTCAAGTTTAATGTCTAAGAAAGATTTAGAAACAAATGTCAAATCTTTAATAATAGGTGACAACAAAGTATGCGGTTTAACACGTATCATTGATGCAAAAATTGCAGAAAAAAGTGGTGCAGTTTATGGAGGCTTAATTTTTGTCAAAAAATCATCGCGGAAAATTACACCAAAAATAGCACAAAATATTATTTTTCAAAACAAATTAAGATTTGTAGGAATCTTTCAAAATCAAGATATCGAAACAATCATTGAAATAACAAAAAAAATATCTTTACATGCAATTCAATTACATGGTTCTGAAAATCAAAATTATATTAATATATTAAGAGAAAAATTATCTAAAAAAATAAAAATTTGGAAAGCTTTTTCTATTCAATCAAAAATACCATTACTAAATTGGCATAATGTAAACAAATATATTCTTGATTCAAGTTCGGGGGGTAGTAATACGAGTTTTAATTGGAATCTTTTAAAAGGACGTGTCTTAGATCATGTTCTTTTAGCAGGTGGAATTAATATTAATAACTGTCTTATTGCATCTAGACTCAACTGTTCGGGATTGGATTTAAATTCTGGAGTAGAAAAATCCCCTGGAATTAAAGATCATAAAAAAATAAAATCTATTTTTAAAAAAATAATATTTTAATAAATCTTTTTCTTCAAAAAAATATAATAGAGAATACATTTAACATGACTTTACTCAATCCCTATTTTGGGCGTTTTGGAGGTATGTACGTTCCTCAAATATTAATGCCAGCACTATATCAATTAGAAAAACATTTTGTTGATGCTCAATCTGATTTAAGTTTTAAAAAAAAATTTTCTTATTTTTTGAAAAATTATGCCGGGAGACCTACTCCATTAACCTTATGTAGTAATTTAACAAAAGGGACAAAAACACGTATTTATCTAAAAAGAGAAGATTTATTACATGGTGGAGCACATAAAACTAATCAAGTATTAGGACAAGCCATGTTAGCAATGAGAATGAAAAAAAAAGAAATTATTGCTGAAACTGGAGCTGGACAACATGGTGTTGCTGCTGCTATTGCTTGTGCATTATTTAATTTAAAATGCAAGATTTATATGGGTTGTAAAGATATAGAAAGACAGAATCCTAATGTTTTTCGCATGAAACTAATGGGCGCAAGGGTAGTATCAGTAAAAAATGGTTCAGGAACATTAAAAGATGCATGTAATGAAGCTTTACGCGATTGGTCTAGTAATTATAAAAAATCGCATTACATGATAGGAACAGCAGCAGGTCCACATCCTTATCCAACAATAGTAAAAGAATTTCAAAAAGTAATTGGGGAAGAAACAAAAAAACAAATTTTCGAGCAAGAAAAAAAATTACCAGATGCAATCATTGCATGTGTAGGAGGTGGATCAAATGCAATTGGTATTTTTTCTGATTTTTTAAAAGATGAGAAAGTAAAATTAATTGGTGTAGAACCAGCAGGAAAGGGTATACAAACGGGAGAACATGGAGCACCATTGAGTCATGGCAGAACAGGTATTTATTTTGGTATGAAATCTTATTTAATGCAAGATCAAGAAGGTCAGATAAAAAAATCTTGGTCTATTTCGGCTGGTTTAGATTTTCCATCTGTTGGTCCAGAACATGCTTGGTTAAATAGTATTAATCGTGCTCAATATGTTTCTATTACTGATAAAGAAGCACTAGAAGCATTTAAAATTTTATCCAGAGAAGAAGGTATTATCCCTGCTTTAGAATCTGCTCATGCATTAGCATATGCATTAAAATTAATGCGTCTTTCCCCCAATAAGGAACAAGTATTTGTTGTTAATTTGTCTGGACGTGGTGATAAAGATATATTTACAGTACATGAGCTTTTAAAAAAACAGGTATAAAAAAATGAATCGTTACAAAAATATATTTCAAAAATTATCTTTATCCAAAGAAGGATGTTTTGTCCCATTTGTTATTATAGGTGATCCTACTTTAGAAATATCATTAAAAATTGTAGAAACATTAGTTCAAAATGGAGCAGATGCTTTAGAGCTAGGAATACCTTTTTCAGATCCATTGGCAGATGGTCCTACAATTCAAAAAGCAAGTTTACGTTCTTTATCCAGGAAAAATACATTCTTAAAATGTTTTCAATTCATTAAAAAAATACGTGAAAAATATTATAATTTACCTATTGGTATATTGATATATGCTAATCTTATATATAATCAGGGAATTAAAAAATTTTATTATAATTGTCATAAATGTGATATCGATTCTGTATTAATAGCAGATGTACCTATAGAGGAATATAATTATTTTTATGAAATAGCGAACCAATATCAGATTGATTCTATTTTTTTATGTCCACCAGATGCAGATGATACTTTTTTATCTCAAATATCCTTGTATGCAAAGGGATATATTTATTTGTTATCTCGATCAGGAGTAACCGGTATAGACAAAAGTACAATATCATTGTCAAAAAAATTTATAAAGAAAATTAAGAAATATAATTCTGTTCCATTATTACAAGGATTTGGGATTCACACTCCTATACAAATTAAAAGGTCACTTTTATCTGGTACTAATGGCGTTATATGTGGTTCATCTATTATAGATATAATTGAAAAAAATTTAACTAACCAAGAAAAACTAATAAATAAAATAAAAAATTTAACTATACAATTAAAACAAGCCACTAAATTTGGTTAGTTTTTTCTTATAAAATATTTAAATTTAATTTATCTCTATGAATATTTTTTTAAAAAATATTTATTTAAAATAATATGTATAATCTTTAAATTTTATACAATATTTATAAGGAATATACATATGTCTATTACAATACGTGAATTATGTAATGATACATATCATTTTGTGTCCAAAGAAATAAAAACTATAGTGTTTATTTCTATATTAGCTACATTTATTAGTATTTTAATAAATATATTAATTAAACCCGATCTACATATTATTTCGATAATAGAAAATAAAAATTTTGAAAATTCTCATTCAATTTTTGATTTAATTCATAATATGAATTTATACGAAAAGAAAGAATTATTAAAATATTCTATATTTAAAATGCTTGAATTTTTAATTAATAAAACTTTTTTATTAGGAAGTATAATTACATTTATTAAATATTTATCTAATGGGAAAAAAGAATCGTTTGTATCTTCTATATACTATTTAATTAAATTTTTACCTAGTTTATTTATATTAAATTTTATTACAATAATAGCTATTCAAATAGGTTTTATGTTCTTTATCTTACCAGGTATATTTTTATCAATTTTATTATCATTATCACCTATTATTTTATCTTTTAAAAACAATAATTTAATAGATTCTATACGTTTAAGTTTTTCTGTTTCCTATAAAAATCTAAATATTATTGGGACAAGTATTTTATTTTGGATATGTATTAAATTTATTTTTACAACAATATTGTCTAATAATTATTTAATAGGAAAAAATTTTATTTTTTTAATACTTAATATTAATATGAACATATTTTTTTCAATTTTAATTATATATTTATTTCGTTTTTATATGCTTAGTATACGTTCTGAAAAAAATTAAATGTTTTTAGGTTTGTAATATGAAAAAATTACTAAATTTATTATCAATATTAACGTTCTTCATATTTTATAAATTTTATGATATTTTTGTAGCATCAGCAGCTTTAATTGTTACATCAGGTTTAACATGTATAATTTATTGGATGATATATAAAGAGATAGATAAAATTAATTTATTTAGTTTTATTACAATTACAATTTTTGGTTCTCTCACAATATTTTTTCATAATAGCCAATTTATTAAATGGAAAATAACAATAGTTTATATGTTTTTTTCCTTAATTTTGTTTATTAGTCAATTTTGTACAAAAAAACCGATATTACAAAGATTTTTAGAAAAAGATATCAAACTATCTAAACTAGATTGGAAAAAAATTAATATTTTTTGGGCATTGTTCTTTTTATTTTGTTCTCTCTTAAATATTTATATAGCATTATGGTTATCAGAAACAACTTGGGTTAGTTTTAAAGTTTTTGGTCTTTCAATTTTAATGTTCTTCTCGATTTTAATTACAAGTTTATATATAAATTTTAAAGTATTAAAGAAAAAATAAATTAAAAATGATTGCAGTATAATAGAGTGAAAATGTTAATAATGCAAAAAACAAATAAATTCCCAAAAGGAAAGATAGTATTAAAAACTCTTTCAATGCCTTCAGATACAAATGCTAACGGTGATATATTTGGTGGGTGGATCATGTCTCAAATGGACATGGGCGGAGCTATATTAGCTAAAGAAATATCAGGTGGGGGGGTAGTAACAGTACGCGTAGATGGAATTACCTTTCTCAAACCTGTATCAGTCGGTGATATTGTAAGTTGCTATGCAAACTGTATTAAAATTGGAAAAAGTTCTATTACTATTAATGTTGAGGTCTGGATTAAAAAAATTTATTCTAAACCGTTAGGTCAATATTATTGTGCTACAGAGGCTGTTTTTATTTATGTAGCAATTGATAAAAAAGGAAAACCTCGTGAATTATTACCTATGAGTCTTATTTAAAATAAAAAACTACAAGTATTTTTTGATTGTACTAAAAAAATAAAATTTAAATATAGTTTAATAAAAATTTTAAATAAAAAATATCAGCACTTTAAAAACAAAATAACGTAAAAATGTATTCAATAAATTATTTTTTCTTTATTTAAAGTGTTGAAAAAATAATTATACTATATATTTTTTTTAAATTAATTAATTTTATTTTTTTAATTTTTTACAAAACATTAGTTTTTAATTAAATACTTCATTGTTTGACATTTTATACAAATTATTTTTTTTAAAAAATTATAAAAATATTCAATTAAATATAAAAAAACTTTTATAAAAAAAGTATGAATAGGACCTTCAAATGAATGGATATTTTCTATGATTTAATAAAATGGCTAGTTTTTTTTATATACTGGTTATTAGTTGCTAATATTACCTATCGTATTTTAATTAAACGTCGTAGTATACCTTCCTCTATGTCTTGGCTGTTAACAATTTATATTTTTCCATTTATAGGCATTACTATCTGGTTTTTTTTTGGAGAATTATACTTAGGGAAAAGACAAAAAAAAATTGCAAACAAAATTTGGTCAATATCTAATACTTATATTAATGATCTTAAATCTTGTAAATATATCTTTCAAATAAAAAATAGTGAGGTAGCTAGGTCTTTATTTCAATTATGTAAACATCGACAGGGAATTTCTGGAATTAAAAATAATGAAATTAGTCTTTTAACTAATACAAAAAAAACCATGGAAATTTTAATACGCGATATTTATTCAGCACGTAAAAACATTGAAATGGTTTTTTATATTTGGAAACCAGGTGGTATTGCTGATGATGTCGCTATTGCTTTAATGCATTCTGCTAAACGTGGAGTTAATTGTAGACTAATGTTAGATTCTGCGGGAAGTGTAGATTTTTTTAGAAGTCCATGGTTTTCAATTATGAAAAGATCGGGTATAAAAATTGTCGAAGCATTAAAGGTGAGTTTTATCAGAATTTTTTTAAGACGTTTAGATGTGAGACAACATAGAAAAATTATATTGATTGATAATTTTATTTCTTATTCTGGTAGCATGAATCTTGTAGATCCATATTTGTTTAAAAAATCTTCAGGAGTGGGTCAATGGATTGATTTAATGACAAGAATAGAGGGTCCTATAGCTACTATGATAGGTATTATTTACTCATGCGATTGGGAAATTGAAACAGGTTTAAAAATTTTACCGAAATTACCAAATAAAGAAATGCTAAAAAAAAAATGTAACCAAAATTCTAGTATTCAAGTAATTGCATCAGGACCAGGTTTTCCTAAAAACGTTATACATCAAGCATTACTAACTGCTATTTACTCAGCTAGATATGAATTAATTATTACTACGCCGTATTTAGTACCTAGCGATGATTTGTTACATGCTATTTGTACCGCTGCACAAAGAGGTGTAAAAGTAAGCATTATCATACCCTTATATCATGATTCTATTTTAGTAAAATGGGCAAGTAGAGTTTTTTTTAGTGAATTGTTAGAAGCAGGAGTTAAAATTTATCAATTTAAAAAAGGACTGTTACATAGTAAAAGTATATTAATTGATAGACAACTAAGTTTAATAGGTACTGTAAATTTAGATATGAGAAGTTTATGGTTAAATTTCGAAATTACTTTAGTGATTGATGATACTCAATTTGGTCATAATCTATCTTCTATACAAAAAGAATATATTTCTGATTCTCAATTATTAGATAAAAATATTTGGTCTATGAGAGCATCTTGGACAAGAGTTGTGGAAAAAATTTTTTATTTTCTAAGTCCATTACTATAATTATGCATTATCTAAAAATATTATCAAATGATGAGGATAGAGTATAAAAAATTTTTTTATGGGGTTTAATTTAAAAAACCCCTAATATTTTTAATAAAATTAAAATTTTATAAAAATATACATGTAAAAATTATATTTGCATAAAACATTTTTGATTTTTAAAGATTAAAATACATATATATTTTTAGAAAACTTCTTACTTAAATAATAAATGTCCCATTTTTTCAGCTTTAGTTTTCAAATAAAATGCATTTTTATCATTTTTTTCTACAATAATAGGTATTCTTTCTACAACTTCTATCCCAGATGCCATTAGCATCTCAACTTTAAATGGATTATTTGTTAATAATCGAATTTTTTTTACATTCAAAATATTAAAAATATCTGCACATAATGAAAAATCTCGTTCATCTGCAGAAAAACCAAGTTTTTGATTAGCCTCTACAGTATCTAAACCTTGATCTTGTAAAGAGTATGCTTTAATCTTGTTAAGAAGGCCAATATTCCTCCCCTCTTGACGATGATATATTAATATGCCATTACCTTCAGAAGCAATTTTTCTCATTGCTATTTCTAATTGAACTCCACAATCACATCTTAAGCTAAAAAAAGCATCTCCTGTTAAACATTCAGAATGTATTCTAGAAAGAATAGGATCGTTGTTCTTTATATTTCCATATACAAGAGCAATGTGATTTTTCCCATTCTTTTTTTCTTCAAAACCAAATATTAAAAAGTCCCCCCAGGGAGTTGGTAAAATAGCTTTTTCTATTTGAATTAATTGCATAAATTCTCCAATTGTATTATTTTAATTACCTAAAAAAAATATTCGCCAATAATAAAAAGATATATGAATATTTTATATTATACATTCGTTTAAAATTATTATTGCATAGATTTTATGATAGAATTTAATTTTTTAATTGGATTTGTTGAAGTAGTAATGGAACGACCTATAACAATATAATCTATTTGGTATTCTTTTGCTTTTTTAGGACTGATAATGTTTTTTTGATCAAATAAAGAATCAGTAGAACATCTAATGCCTGGAGTAACAATTTTAAATTTTTTTCCATATAATAATTTCATTCTTTTTGCTTCTTGTCCAGGACATACAATTCCATCTAGTCCACATTCCTTAGATAATTGTGATAATACTAAAATATAATCGCTTAATGATAGTTTAATACCAATTTCTCTTAAATCTTTTTCTTTAAGGCTAGTCAAGGTAGTAATAGCAATTAATAAAGGAGCATTTTTAAAATATTTTACGGCTTTTTTTGCTGAAATAAGCATATTTTTCCCTCCACATGCATGAATACTTAGCATCCATATTCCTAAATCAGCAGCTGCTTTTGTAGCATTAAATACAGTATTGGGAATATCATGAAATTTTAAGTCAAGAAATATATTAAATCCCAATTTATGTAATTCCTTGATAAATTTATAACCTAGAATTGTAAACATTTCTTTACCAACTTTTAAATAAAAAATTGATGGATCAAGAAGATCTACTAATTTCATAGCAGATTTTTTATTACAAAAATCTAAAGCAATGATAATTTTGGGAATACTGAAAATATTAGGATTTAACACTATTTAACCTCTATTAAAAAATATCTTGAAAAAATGTGTATTTTTTTAAAATATAAACATGCTAATTACCTGATAATAAAAATATTAGTTTTTAAAATACTTAAGTTTTAATATATTTATTATTTTTTAATAGATAAATTTGTTTGAAAACTAGCATGATATGATGAGCGTACAAAAGGGCCACAAAATGCATTAGTAAAACCAATAGATAATGCTTCTTTTTTTATATTTTCAAACTCTGAAAGTGGTATATAACGCTTTACTGGCAAATGATTAAGACTAGGTTGAAGATATTGTCCTATTGTTAATAATGTAACACCACTAGAATAAAGATCCTTCATAACTTGAACTATTTCTAAATATTTTTCACCTAATCCTAACATTAAACCTGATTTTGTAGGAATGTCATTATATTTTCTTTTAAATGCTTCTAATAAAAATAAAGATTTTTTATAATTAGCTCCAGGCCGTATTTCTTTATAAAGACGAGGAACATTTTCTAAATTATGATTAAAGACATCAGGCAATCCAGAACTAAAAATCTTTAAAACTAATTCTACCCTACCTCTAAAATCAGGAACTAATATTTCAATTTTTATTTTGTTTTTTTTATTTCTAATTGATTGAATACATTTCACAAAATGATGTGCACCTCCATCATATAAATCATCTCGTACAACTGATGTAATAACAACATAGTCAATGTTCATATCCAATACAGTTTGTGCTAATTTTTTTGGTTCTTCTATATCTATAGGATTTGGTTTTCCATGCTTAACAGCACAAAATGGGCAGTTACGAGTACATTTTGATCCAAGAATCATAAATGTTGCAGTACCATTATTAAAGCATTCTTGTAAATTAGGACAACATGCTTCTTCACAAACAGAGTACAAATTATTTTTTCGTAAAGCATTTTTTATTTCGTGGATACGCGATGTATTAGTAGGTAATTTAACTTTTATCCAATTAGGTTTATTAAGTATTATTTTTTTTTTAGAAAATTTTTTAATAGGAATAACATTTAATTTTTTTAAAATTACATTATTTTTCATAATTTTTAAGAACGAATCTTTTTTTTTATTCATAAAATACACTATTTCAATTTAAAATTTTTATGAGTACCATACTATTAATCTAAAAAATATTTGATATAGACTTTTTTTCAATCATTCTAACATTCAACAAATGAGATAATGTTTTAATCAAAGTGTAACGAATGTCTTGTAATGTCAAAAAAGAATTAAATTCTTTGACTTGTGTCATTTTTATATTAGCGTCTCCACAAGGATTGATATAATTAAAGGGAGTTAAATCCATATCAACATTTAATGATAAACCATGTAATGTAAATCCCTTTTTTATTCTTAATCCTAAAGAACATATCTTTTTTTCATTTACATAAACTCCAGGAAAATTTTTTTTTATATATGATTCAATAGAAAAAAACCTTAAAGTAGATATTACTGAATTATGCATTATATCTATAAAAGTACGAATATTAATTTTTCGACGGGTTAAATCAATTAAAAAATATAATATTTGTTGTCCGGGACCATGATATGTGATTTGACCACCTCTATCTGCATCTATTATTGGTATTTTATATAATAAATTTTGATTCGATTTGTTTGTATACTTTTTGTTTAATAAACCTTGAGTAAAAATCGGATAGTGTTCTAAAAACCAAATTTCATCAAATGTTTTATTATCTCGTATTTTAGTAAAAAAATGCATTTTATTAAAAGTTTCTATCCAATTTTTTAAACCTAAATTTCGAAAAAAAATAATTTTATTATTGAATAAATTATCCATCTTTTAATTTCACATGTAAACAAGAAAAATAATTAGCATTAAATACAACTATTAATTTACAAGTGTAAAAAAATAGATTTTATACCAATACTAAGAAATTCTATTCCTAAAGACATCAACAATAAACCCATAATACGTGTAATAATATTAATGCCTGTTTTTCCTAAAATATTAACTACACATGGAGCAGCTCTAAAACATAGCCAACAAACTATAGAAAAGAAAAAAATTGAGATGCTACAGCCTAATAAATTAATCCAAGTGGGATAATAAGTACTCCAAACAATAGTTGAGCTAATAGCTCCTGGTCCTGCAATTAGAGGCATAGCTAAAGGTACAACACTAATGTTTTCTTGGTTTTCTTTTTCACTTATATTTCTTTTTTTGTTTCTTGTAAATTTTCCGCTGATCATAGAAAATGCAATGCTAATAATTAATATACCTCCTGCAATACGAAATGAATTAATAGATATTCCAAAAGCATTTAAAATATTATTACCTAAAAATAAAGATATAAATAAAATAAGAAATGCAGAAAAATTAGCAACTAAATTAGTTTTTTTCTTATCTATATCAGATTGATGACTAGTCATACTTGTAAATATTGGAATCATTCCAATTGGATTAACTAAAGCACACAAACTTACAAAAAATTTTATATATATAGAAAAATCAAATATTGAAATATGCATATTATACTCTTATATTTGTATTAAAATTTTTATAACTATATAAAATTATAGTTATTTTTTAATATACTAAAATATTGAAAAAATATTATCTAAAAATTTTTTGATAAGATAATTGAAATATTTTTAATATTTATATTTATCTATCAATTCGTGCAATAATACTGCGCGTATGTAATCGAACTTCTGATATAATAACTGTTATTAAATCAGATAATTTATAACATATAGCACCTTTAATAAAAACTATTCCCTCTTCTTGATTAAAAATCATATCTTCTCTACAAGGATGTAAAAAGAGAGCTGGGATGAATACATTTGCTCCATTTTTTATTAATTTAGCTCTTATTCCACTTCTAGAAATATCTATAATTTCAGCATTAAATTTTTTATTTTTAAATTCTTTTTTTTGTAGAAACAAAACATATAACCAATCTGAAATATCTCTTTCTGCAATTCTATTACGACGTTTTTTTTCACTAATTTTTAATTTTATATTTTCAGTAGGTTTTACAATATTCTGATCTTTATTGATAATAGATTTCAATAAACGATGATTAATCATATCACTATATTTGCGAATTGGAGAAGTCCAAGTGGCATATTCTAAAAAACCTAATGCAAAATGAGGGCTAGGCGTAATACTAAAATCTCCAAAAGACTGATAACGTCGAATTCGACTATTAATATAATTATTAGATAAAACATTTAAAACACGTCGAAGATTGCAAAAACCTTTCAATGTAGTAATTTCTTTTGCCGTAAATTTTAAGTTATAATTTTTTAAAAACGTAACAACATTTTCAGCATTAACAGCATCAAAACCAGCATGTATATTATATATCCCATAACCTAGGTTTTTGGATAAAAATTTAGCAGCAGATATGTTAGCTATTATCATTGATTCTTCAATAATTTTATGCGCAATACGTCTTTTCTCTATAACAATATCTTCTACTATTCCAGCTTCAGAGAATTGAAATCTATATTCGGTGCTGTCTTGAAATAGTACAGCATTTAACTTTCTCCATTTCATACGCAATAAACATAGGCGATGTAAAAGTAATATTTGATTTTCAATAGTTTTTTTTGTTGGTGTCCAATCGCCTATTTTTTCAATCCAATCTGATACGTTGTCATAAGATAATTTTGCTTTTGATTTAATCCATGCTAAAAAAAAATTTACTGTATTAGAAATATTACCATCATTTAAAACAGTAATACAACAGGCTAAAACTGGTCTTCGTTCATTTGGATTTAAAGAACAAATATCTTCAGATAAACGTCGAGGTAACATGGGGATATTAAAACCGGGAAAATAATTTGTAAATCCTCTTTTTAAAGCAATTACATCTAATTTGCTGCCTTTTTCTATATACGCAGTTGGATCTGCAATAGCTACAGTTAAGCAAAGATTACCATGATTATTTTCTTCGATAAAAAGAGCATCGTCAATATCTTTTGTGTTGATATTATCTATTGTAATAAAATCCAAATATGTTAAATCTTTTCTATTAAAATTCTCTTTAAGAAGAACATCATCTTTTTCTATTTTAGGAGCTTTTTTTTCAATATTATGACGTGATAGAGTAACCCACCACGGTATAAATGGACTACTTGACTTAACTATTTCTTCGACTAATTCGGCACAAAAAATGTGATGTCCATTAAGTTTGTGTTGAATTAATTTAGCTACAGCCCAGTCTCCTGTCTCAAAAACATCAATGCAATTTTTATGAAGTCTACAAATTATAAAATCTTTTAAAAAAGGATAATCAGGTAAAATAAACAGTTTATTATCTTTTTTTTCAATTTTTCCAACAAATCGATTTAAAAAAGATTCAATTAATTTTTCAGGTTCTACTATTTCACGATCTTTTTCAATTTTTAATATAGCGGAAATTTTATCTCCATGCATGACATTTTTCATGTTTTTAGGAGGTATAAAATAACTTTTCTGAGCATCAACTTCTAAAAATCCGAATCCTCTTTCAGTACTTTTTACTATTCCTTCAACCCGGGGTATTTTAGCATGTAGGTTTCTTTTTAACTGTGCAAGCAATGGATTGTTTTGAAACATAATAATACTACCTAATTATTATAGTAGGAAAATAAGTAAAAATAATTTTATTATATACAATTTTTTCACAAAATATTATAAACTAGTTTTACTAAAATTTTATTACACAAGTCTTGTGAAAAAGTAATTTATATTTATTAAATTTATTTTAAAAAAAATTTATATATAAGAAATAATTTTAAATTATAGCATTTATTCCATTTAAATTAAAACCATGATCGACATTAATCACTGAACCGGTAATACCAATTGATAAATTAGAACATAAAAAAGATGCAATATTACCTATTTGTTCGCTTGTAATGTGATTTTTTGTTAAAGATGATGACTTATAAAATTTTTTTATTTTATTAAAATTTTTAATTTGATAAGAAGACACAGTTTTAATAGGTCCAGATGAAATTGCATTAACTCGAATATTTCTTTGACCTAATGAATGAGCCATATAACGAACATTGGCTTCCAAAGAAGATTTGGCTAAACCCATCATGTTATAATGAGGAACTATTCTTTGTGCACCTAAATAAGACAATGTTACTAAAGAGGAAAAATCGTTTAACATATTTTTACATTCTCTTACTATACCTAAAAAACTATACGATGTAATTTCATGACATATATTAAATGATTGTCTACTACTACTTTGAATAAAATCTTCATGCATCTGTTTTTTAGGACAATAAGCAATTGAATGAACTAGTCCATCAAAATTTTTCCAAACTTTTTTCAAATTAAAAAATAATTTTTTAATATTATCATCATGAGATACATCACAAAAAAAAACAGTATTCTGATTGATAGGTTCAATTAAATGTTTAACTTTATCAATTATTTTTTTATTTTGACAAACGAAAACTAATTCAGCTTCTTGTTTGTACATAGATTTTGCAATACCAAAAGCAATTGATTTTTCATTTAATATACCAGTTATTAAAATTTTTTTACCTTTCAAAATTCCCATTTTAAAATTCCAAAAGAAGACAACAAAAAAATTTTTATTTTTAAAAAAGTTTAATTGCTTTTAAAAAATATAAAAATACAGCAATATTTAAATTAAATTATAAATCCTCATTACCTTTTCTAAATATTTTGGTGCTTGTATTGACGGATGTTTTTTTATATATTTACAAAATGTTGCTATTGTCATAGAATTAATTATTTTTATTGCATGATTTTTATTAATAGAAAATATTTTAAGTAATGCACTCGTTCCATTAACATATGCTACAATAGTTGCATATCGCATAATCTCTTTATTATTGATACCTAATAAATTTTTTTTCTGAAGTAAATTTATGTAGGAAGTGCCAATATCAATATTTATTTCAGGATTATATAGTTCTTCAATAGAAGGTGGATTTTTTTTCCCTTTTAAACGATATACTTCTAAACCTGCAGCTAAAGGTTTAATTTGCATTAATCCAATTGCATTAGATTTACTCTTAGCATAAGGATTACCAGATGACTCAACATAAATAATTGATTTAATTAATTTTTCTTCAACATGATACTTTTTTGATGCTTTCTTAACAAGAGTATCCCAATGTTCGACTGTTTTTTCTATTTTTTTTTTGTTTAAAAAATAGTAATTATTTATTTTATTTTTTTTTATACAAAGATAATTATTACATCCTGTTATGAACATAATAGAAAAAAATAACATAGCTAATCTCACTATAAAGAATTCCTTAAATGTAAAAAATTAATATATAAATAATATTTTTTATATTACTTCATCCACAATTTTTTCTGCTAATCCCACATAATTAGATGGAGAAATTTTTTTTAAACGTTCTTTTTCTTCTTTAGGTATATTTAAATTTTCTATAAATTGATGCATATTTAATTTATCTATTTTTTCCCCCCTAGTGAATTTTTTTAATTTTTCATAAGCATTTTTAATTTTATAACGACGCATAACAGTTTGCACAGGTTCAGACAAAACTGACCAATTTTTATTTAAATTATCTATTAATTGTTTAACATTAATCTCTAATTTACTAAGTCCCGATAGAAGAGAATGATATGCAATAATAGAGTAAGATATTGTTACTCCTATATTTCGTAAAACTGTAGAATCACTTAAATCACGCTGCCACCTAGAAATAGGTAACTTATTAATCATATGATTCATTAAAGCATTTGATAATCCTAAATTTCCTTCTGAATTTTCAAAATTAATAGGATTAATTTTATGTGGCATGATAGATGAACCTATTTCATGATCTATTCTTTTTTGTTTAAAATAATTGAGAGAAATATACCCCCAAATATCTCGATTAAAATCAATTAATATTGTATTAAACAAAGATATACATCCAAAAAATTCAGCAATATAATCATGTGGTTCAATTTGTGTAGTACAAGGATTCCAACTAATCTCAAGCGATGTTATAAATTCCTTACTAACTTTTTGCCAATTGATTTTTGGATACCCTGCCAAATGTGCATTATAATTTCCAGTAGTACCGTTTATTTTTCCTAATATTTCTATTTTTTTTAAGATATTATATTGACGTTGTATACGATAATAAAAATTAGCTATTTCTTTTCCTACAGTAGAAGGCGTAGCGGGTTGTCCGTGAGTTAAAGATAATATAGGAATATTTTTATATTTAATTGACATTTTTTTTAAAAAATCAATTATTTTTTTCCATAAAGGCAAAATAATTTTATCGCGTGCTTTTTTTATCATTAATGCATATGCTATGTTATTGATGTCTTCTGAAGTACAGGCAAAATGGACTAATTCTAAAAATTGCAATAGTTTTTTTGACTTAGATATTTTTTCTTTTAAAAAATATTCCAATGCTTTTATATCATGATTAGTTTTTTTTTCTATTTTTTTTATAGATATCGCATCTTTTTCATTAAAATTTTTAATAATTCTATCGAGAAAAAGTATATCTTGATCTTCTATGTTATCAAAATCTAAAACATCATGTATATTAATAATTTTTTTGAACCATTCGATTTCTATATGAAGACGATATTTTAAAAAACTAAATTCACTGAAAATTTCTCTTAGAACCTTAGTAGAATTAGCATATCGACCGTCAATTGGGGAAATTGCTGTTAATTCGCTTAATTCCATATCTGAAATTCCTATTTTTTTAATTAAAAATACATATTATTTATAATAATGGTATTTTTGATTTAATAATACCACCACCTATACATTTTTGTGATAAATAAAATACTACTGATTGTCCTGGTGTAACAGCAATAACGGGAGAATTAAAAAGAACTTTAACAAAAAAAATATTTATAAACTCTACGTTACATGGAATATCTATTTGTCGATATCTTGTTTTTATATTACAAAAAAATGGAAAATTTATTTCATCTCGATTAATCCAATTAACCTCTGTAGCTATCAAACCGATAGACATTAATTTCTTGTTATATAAACCTTGATCGACAATTAATGTATTATTTTTAATATTTTTTTCAATTACATACCATGGAAGATTATCTTTTCCTTTAATACCTCCAATTCCGAGTCCTTTTCGTTGACCTAAGGTATAACAAAATAAACCATTATGTTCCCCCATAATTTTACCTTCATTTGTAATAATTTTTCCTTTTTCAGATTGAATATAACGATGAAGAAAATCATTTATTTTTTTAGGTCCAATAAAACAAATTCCAGTAGAATCTTTTTTTTCAAAATTTTTTAAACCTATCTTTTTTGCGATTGTTCTTATTTGTTTTTTTTGAAATTTTCCAAGAGGAAACAAAATTTTCTTCAGTTGAGTACGTTTTAAAGTATATAAAAAGTAACTTTGATCTTTATTAAAATCTATACCTTTGAAAAGATAATATTTTTCATTTTTTTTTAAAATACGAGCATAGTGACCAGTTGCAATATAATCTGCTTGCAATTGTTTAATTGCATATTCAAAGAAGACCTTAAATTTAATTTCTTTGTTACATAATATATCAGGATTTGGTGTTTTTCCTTTTTTATGTTCAATTAAAAATTTCTCAAAAACTTCTTCCCAATATTCTTTGGAAAAATTTATTTTATGTAAATAAATATTTAATTTTTTACACACATTTTCTGCATCAAATAAATCTTGAGCTGCGTTGCAATAATTTTTTTGATCGTCCTCCTCCCAATTTTTCATAAATAATCCCTCTACTTGATAATTTTTCCGTTTTAAAAACCATGCAGAAACTGAAGAATCTACACCTCCAGACATAGCTACAATTACTTTTTTTTTCTTTATTTTCATAAATAATTATATTTTCTTTTTTTTAAAATTATTTTATATTTTTTTAAAAAACTTTTAGATATTGTTATATCTAATAGCATTTTAAGAGGTTGACTTTGTATTATATAAAAATGAGTACAAGAAATATATTAAATATTTACACTTTTAAAAAATATTAATATAAAATGAATCTTTTAAAGATATATTTTACTAAACAAATTTTTTAAAATGGTCAAAAAAATGAAAAATATAAGAAACTTTTCTATTATCGCTCATATTGATCATGGAAAATCTACTCTATCTGATCGTTTAATTCAAAAATGTGGTGGACTCTCTGAAAGAGAAATGTCTAATCAAGTTTTAGACTCGATGGAATTAGAAAAAGAAAGAGGTATTACAATTAAAGCACAAAGTGTAATGATTAATTATAAGAATAAAATAGGAAATATTTTTCATTTAAACTTTATTGATACACCAGGTCATGTAAATTTTTCTTATGAAGTTTCTAGATCTTTATCAGCATGTGAAGGTGCACTATTAGTTGTTGATACTACTCAAGGAGTAGAAGCTCAAACATTAGCTAATTGCTATACTGCTTTAGAAATGAATTTATCAATAGTGCCTGTATTAAATAAAATAGATTTACCTAATTCTAATCCAGAACGAGTTGCTAAAGAGATTGAAGATATTATAGGTATTTCTGCATTTGATGCAATTAGATGTTCAGCTAAAACTGGACAAGGTATAGAAGAATTAATAGAACGCATTATTAATTATATACCTTCACCGAAGGGTGAAGAAAATCAACCATTACAGGCACTTATTATTGATTCGTGGTTTGATAATTATTTAGGTGTAGTATCCCTAATAAGGATCAAAAACGGGATAATATCTAAAAAAGATAGAATTCAAATTATGAGTACAGGAAAAACTTATTTTGTTGAGCAGATAGGTATTTTTACACCTAAAAAAATACCTAAAAATCATCTGAAATGCGGAGAAGTAGGATGGATTATTTGTGGTATTAAAAATATTTCTGCCGCTCCAGTTGGGGATACATTAACACAAGCTAATAATCCAGCAGTTACTATTTTAAAAGGTTTTAAAAAAATAAAACCTCAAATTTACGCTGGTTTATTTCCAACTACATCAGAGCAATATGAAGTATTTAGAGAAGCATTAGGAAAATTAAGTTTAAATGATTCTTCATTATTTTATGAACCAGAAAATTCAACTTCTCTAGGTTTTGGTTTTCGATGTGGATTTTTGGGTTTATTACATATGGAAATCGTTCAAGCTCGTTTAGAAAGAGAGTATTCCCTTGATTTAATTTCAACCGCTCCAACTGTTGTATATAAAGTAGAACTTATTAACGGGAAAAAAATTTATTTAGATACTCCTTCAAATTTCCCTATAAAAAATGAAATAAAAAAAATAAAAGAACCTATTGTTGAATGTAATATTTTATTACCCTCTAAATTTATTGGTCCAGTAATGAAACTGTGCATAAAAAAAAGAGGAGAACAAATTAGCATGGTTTATCATGAACAACAAGTTTCTTTAAAATATTATATTCCAATGAATGAAGTTGTATTAAACTTTTTCGATGAATTAAAATCAGTTTCAAGTGGATATGCTTCATTAGAATATGATTTTAAACATTTTAAAACTGTCAAAATGGTTAGAATAGATGTATTAATTAATTCAGAAAAAGTAGATGCATTAACAATAATTTCTTATTACAAAAATGCACAATATCGTGCTCGAGAAATTGTTGATAAATTAAAAAAATTGATACCACGACATCAATTTGATATTAATATTCAAGCAACTATTAATAATTCAATTGTTGCTAGATCTACAATTAAACAACTAAGGAAAAATGTATTAGCGAAATGCTATGGTGGAGATATTACTAGAAAAAAGAAATTATTAAAAAAACAAAAAGATGGTAAAAAAAGAATGAAAAAAATAGGAAATGTTAATGTGCCAAAAACAGCATTTCTTTCAATTTTAAATATTCATGATAATTAAAATAAAAGGAAACATGATGCCTAATATATTAACTATTTTTTTAGTAATTAGTACAATATTAACTGGAATATTATGGATATTTTATCGTATTAAATTAATTATAAATTATTTTTCTAATAAAAAAAAAATAGTTCAAGATAATGTTTATATAAATAAAAAAAAATGTTTTTTTCAATCTTTTTCATCATTTTTTCCAACATTTTTTACTGTATTAATAATACGTTCCTTTATTTATGAACCATTTCAAATACCTTCATCTTCAATGATGCCAACATTATTAGTTGGAGATTTCATTTTAGTAGAAAAATTTGCATATGGTATTAAAGAACCAATTACTAAAAAAACATTTATTAAAACATATTTACCTCAATATGGTGATATTGTAGTTTTTAAACATCCGAAAAATAATATGAATTATATTAAACGTGTAATAGGATTGCCGGGGGATAAAATATTTTATGATATAAATACAAAAAAAATACAAATTTGTATTGACTATACTCATCAAAAAAGTTGTAAAAAAAAATTGTCTATCAAATATTCAACATCTAAATTAAGTAAATTTTTTCAAAAAAAATATTTTTTTGACAAAAAAAAATCAAAAACAAAAAAAATATACAACTCTTTTTACTTCAAAACAGTTGAAGAATCAATAAATAACTTAACCCATGAAATATTGGTATTAGACAGAGCTAAAAGTCAGGTGGATCATTACTATCAACAACCAGGCATGCCTAAATTAATTTGGATAGTTCCTAAAAATAAATATTTTATGATGGGAGATAATCGTGACAATAGTTCAGATAGTCGCTATTGGGGGTTTGTACCAGAGAAAAATTTATTAGGAAAAGCAACAAAAATATGGATGAGTTTAGAAAAAGAAGAAAATGAATGGCCGACAGGTATACGTATTAATAGAATTGGGAATATACATTAAAAAATAGCAATTAATATAACAGAATATAATCAGTATTATATATTAATTTTGAATTATATCTTCAATTTTATCAACATTTTACTGTTTTTCCTGTTATATGTAAAATCAATTAAAATATCATTGAAATTGGTATAACATGAACTATATCGTAGCAAATAAAATACAACAAATATTAGGATATATCTTTACTGATATAAATCTCTTAAAACAAGCATTAACACATCGAAGCGCAAGTAGTAAACATAATGAAAGACTTGAATTTTTAGGAGATTCTATTCTCAGTTTTGTTATTGCAAATGCCTTATATCAGCATTTTCCCTATGTTGATGAAGGTGATATGAGTCGTATGAGAGCTACTTTAGTAAGGGGCAATACGTTAGCAGAAATAGCATATGAATTCGATTTAGGAGAATATTTGCAATTAGGTCAAGGTGAATTAAAGAGTGGGGGCGTTCGTCGTGAATCTATTCTAGCTAATACCGTAGAAGCATTAATTGGTAGCATATATTTAGATAGTAATATCAAAACAGTAGAAGAGCTAATATTAAAATGGTATGAAAAACGTCTAGAAAAAATAAAACCTGGAGAAAAACAAAAAGATCCTAAAACACGATTACAAGAATACTTACAATCTAAACATCTATCTTTGCCTTCATATTTAATAGTTGAAGTATATGGGGAAGCACATAATCAATTATTTACTATTCATTGCCAGGTGAGTACAATTTCAATGAACTTAATTGGTACTGGAACGAGTAGAAGAAAAGCAGAACAAGACGCAGCAAAAAAAGCATTAATTCAATTAGGTATAGAAGAATAAAAATGGAAGAATACTGTGGTTATATAACTATTATTGGCAAAGCTAATTCCGGTAAATCAACTTTAATTAACAAAATAATTGGAAAAAATATTTCTATTACGTCAAATAAAAAAAATACAACACAAAAAAATATAACAGGTATTAAAACAAAAGAAATTTATCAATCTATTTATATAGATACACCAGGGATAAAATTATATAAAAAAAAAGAACTTGAAAGATTAGTAACAAATAATAATCTAAAAATTATAAAAAATTCAACATTAATTATATTTGTTCTAGATGGCATTTCTTGGAAGATAGATGATGAATTAGTTTTTAATAAAATTAAAAAAAATAATATCCCAATTATTGTTGCAATTAATAAAATAGATAAAATTAAAAATAAAAATACTATTTTGCCTCATATAAATTTTCTTTTAAAAAAAATTAATCCAATAACTATTGTTCCTATTTCTGCAAAAAAAGAGAAGAATATAATTGTTTTAGAAAAAATTATTCGTTCTTATTTACCAAAAAAAAATCATATATTTCCTAAAAATTATATCACAACAAATTCTTTATTTTTTTCAATATCTGAAATAATTCGTCAAAAATTAATATTTTTTTTAAGAGATGAATTACCCTCAACAACTAGTGTAAAAATTGAATCTATTGAAAAAAAAATAAATAATATATTATGGATTAAAGCTATAATTTATGTACAATATGAAAGACAAAAAAAAATTGTTATTGGCACAAAAGCGGAAATAATTAAAAAAATTGGTATTTTATCCAGATTAAATATCGAAAAAGAAATAAATAAAAAAGTACATTTATTAATATGGGTAAAAAAAATAAGTTAAAAAATAATAATTTTTAAAATTAGTTACTGATATTTCAAATATTCTAACTAATTTTAAAAATAAAATTTATCCTATTCATTCAATTAAAAGGATTATCATTAGCGTGTCTATTATAGGTGTAGGAATAGATATTGTAGAAATTTTGCGTATTAAAAATATTTTTAATGCCTTTGGTAGAAATTTTGCCAAAAAAATTTTATCGATACAAGAATGGGAAAAATACATAGTAAATAAAAATCCTATACAATTTCTTTCTAAAAGATTTGCAGTTAAAGAAGCTGCATCGAAAGCGTTGGGAACAGGAATACAAAAAGGAATAAAATTTAGTGAATTAGAGTTATATAATGATAATTTAGGCAAACCAAAATTACGTTTTTTAAAAAACGCTTTTAAAAAATATCAAGAAATACAATGTAAATCTACTTTTGTTAGTATATCTGATGAAAAATTATATGCATATGCCTTAGTTATATTAGAAGGTTAACATCGTTTTTTTTTAAAAAAATTGCTTAAAATTTTAGAACATTGATTTTCCATAACATTTTTTTTAATATGAAATTTATTTTTTTTTTCTAAATCTAAAAAAAAATTTTCTAAAAAATATTTTTTTTTATAACTAGTACCAAAGACTAGTCTTTTAATACGACTATTTATAATCGCTCCGCAACACATGATGCAAGGTTGTAATGTGACATAAAGTGTCGTATTTAGCAATCTATAATTTTTTATTTTTTTTCCTGCTCTCCGTAAAGCTATTATTTCTGCATGAGCAGTCGGATCATTTTGAGAAATAGAACTATTCCGTCCCCTCCCTATAATTCTTTTTTCAAATACAACTATTGCGCCTATAGGAACTTCCCCCTTTTTTTTTGCATAATATGCATTTTTTAGGGCTATTTTCATCCAATATTTATCTTGATCATCCTGCATAAAGTTTATTTAGTATATAGTTTAAGTTTTTTTTAAAATTTTTAATTTGGTTTTCTCCCATTCATTCTTTTTTTTCTCTTCTCTTTTATCAAATTTATTTTTTCCCTGAGCTAGTCCAAAACTTAATTTACACCAAGATTTTTCCCAAAATAAAGACAGTGCAATCAATGTATAACCAGTTTTATTTTTTTTATTAGATAAATATTGAATTTCATTTTTATGTAGAAGTAACTTTCTTTTTCGCGAAGAATCACAAAATATATGGTTAGAAGAGGTATTTAATGGCTGAATAAGAGAATTATACAAATATATTTCATTTAAATGATCATTATTAATATAACTTTCTGAAATGTTTATCCTTCCCATTCTAATAGATTTTGCTTCCCATCCCATTAATACAAGACCAGATTGAAATACTTCTTTTATGAAAAAATTATAATATGCTTTTTTGTTTTTACAAATAATAGATGGTTTTGAATAAGATTTTTTTTTATTTAACATAATTTTTTGTAATCCAAAAAAAATTATTTTATTTATTGATTTTTTTTAAAATTTTTGGTAAATAAGAACTTATTTTTTAAAGTAAATATGAATTATATGACTATGATTAAAGTAACAGTGATTTATGCTTTATCAGATATTCAATATATTGAAGAAATTAATATTAGATCGGATTATACAGTAAAAGATGCTATATTAACTTCAAATTTATTAAATAAAATAAAAAAAAATATTCAACATTTTAAAAATAAAATAGGAATTTATAATAAATTAGTACATTTAAACACACATTTAAAAAATGGAGACCGTATTGAAATTTACAGAAATTTAATCATCGATCCCAAAGAAAGAAGAAAAAAAATTGTAAAAACTTTAAAAAAAAATAAATTTGTTAAAAATTAATTGTCCTTGTTTTTTGAAACTACAACCATAGCAGGGCGTAATAAACGACATTCGTTAAGTATATATCCAGATTGCATAATATCTATGACTTGATTTGGTTTGTGATCATTAGTCTGCAATACAGACATGGCTTGATGAATTTCTGGATTAAACAAAACATTCTTTTTTTTAATTTTTGATATATTAAATTCACTTAAGATTTCATTGAATAAAGAAGAAATAAATACTATTTTGTTTAAAATATCTAGGTAAATGTTTTCTTTCTTTTCTTTTATAATAGTTAAAGCTCGTTCAACATTATCGATAATAGGTAAAAATTCAATTAATATTTTTTCTAAGCAAAATTTTCTAGATTTTTCTATTTCACTATTTAATCGGTTGTGCAATTTTTTTATTTCGTTATTATTTTCTATTTCTAATATCATTACTTTTTCTTGAATTTTTTTTAATTCTATTTCTAGAGAAGATATAAAATTATCTTTAATTAAATGACCGTCACTATTATTTCCAGTATTGTTTTCTATTTTAGAAATATTTATCTCTTCATTTTTTTCTTTTTCATTTGTCATACACATACCTTTTATAATATAAAAAATATTTTAAAATAAGATATTTTTATCAAAAATTTTTTAGTTTTAAATCATTTTTTAACAAGAGGGGGGGTGTAAGATATTGACATATCCCAAGGTTGTTCTATCCATATGTTTTGTTCAATATCAATAATATAATCATCTACTAGCAATCGACCCATTGGTTTTGCAAAAATAGTTACAAAGTGTGCCTTAGGATATAAATTGCGAATAATTTTTGCTGTTCCTCCTGTATCTACAAGATCATCTACAACAATAATTTTTTCTCCGTTACCTTGCGCTCTTTTAATTACTTTTCTGTCTTTTTGTAAACAATTATAATTGTAACTTGCAATACACACAGTATCTATGCAACGAATACCTAATTCTCTTGCTAACAATGCAGAAGGAACAAGTCCTCCTCGACTAACAGCAATGATTCCATTCCAAGAATTTATTTTCTTAAATAGTCGATTAGCTAGTTTTCTAGTATGAATTTGAAGCATATCCCAAGTAACAATATATTTCTCACTCATTAAGAAAATCCAAAACTATAAAATAGTATTTATTAGAAAAGTGGAAATAATTTGTAATTATTGTAGGATCTATAATTTTTTTAAAAAATTAATTTAATTTATTCATTTCTTTTTCAATAATTAATATTAATATATGAATAATTTTAATATGCATTTCTTGTATTCGATCTGAATAATCATGATGGGGGATACAAATTTCTATATCAGATAGTTTTAATTTTTTTATTTCCCCTCCATCTCTCCCTGTTAATACAATTGTTTTCATATTTTTTTTATGAGCAACTTTTATTGCATTGATGATATTAACAGAATTACCAGAAGTAGAAATTGCTAAAAGTACGTCATTAGCAGAACCAATACTTTGTATGTAACGTGAAAAAATGTAATCAAATCCAAAATCATTTCCTATTGCAGAAATATGACCCGAGTCAGAAATAGGTATTGCAGGATATCCAGGTCTTTTTAATCGATATAGACCGGTTAATTCTTCTGAAAAATGAACTGCATCACAATGAGAACCTCCATTCCCGCATGTAATTACTTTGTTTCCGTTTTTAAAACATTTTGAAATTAAAATAGCTGCTTTTTCAATATTCTTTATTTGTTTTTCATTTTTTAAAAAGTCTTTTAATACCTTTAGAGCAACATTAAGTTCAGAAGAAATAATTTTTTTATACATTATTTAATATTTTTTAAATTTAAAAAATTAAAGAAAATTATTTTTTTCGGTGCGGACGGGACTCGAACCCGCGACCCCCGGCGTGACAGGCCGGTATTCTAACCAACTGAACTACCGCACCTTGTTTATATTATAACATTGTACCTATTTTAAAAAATTGAGTCAATAACCTTTTATAATTATGTCATAATTTATTTTTAAAATAAATTTTTTTTTATATGTCTTAAATAATTTTCATGAAGCTGTAATTCTATTTTATTTGCTTTTAATATTTTTAATGAACGGTCTTTTTTTATTATTGATTGTTTTTGATGTTGATTATTTGTTATATTTTGAATGTTGTTTTGAAATAATATTGATTCCTGACCACTCGTCATTAAAAGGTATAATTTAGCTAAAAGAAAAGCATCTAACAAAGCACCATGTAAAATTCTATGAGAATGTTTTATTTTATAACGAGTACAAAGAGCATCTAAGGTATTTTTTTTCCCAGGAAATAATTCTCGAGCCATTTTTAATGTATCGATGATACAACAAATTTTAGATATATTTTGAAAATTTTTATTTAACATTGAAAATTCTTGATTAATAAATCCTACATCAAAAGATGCATTATGAATTACTACATCTGAATTTTTAATATAATAAAAAAATTTTTTAGATATTTCTTTAAAACATGGTTTATCTGATAAAAAATCATTAGTAATACCATGTACTTTTATAGCATTTTCTTCTATTAATCTATTAGGTTTGATATATTCATGAAAATTGTTTCCTGTAAAACGACGATTAATAATTTCAACTGCTCCAATTTCAATAATTCTATGATTTAGATGAGGAGGGTTTATATTGTTTATTCCTGTTGTTTCAGTATCTAATACTATTGTTCTGTTATTGTTCTTCATGATAATTTATTTTTTATTTTTTAATATTGACATGGTAATAAAGATGACAAAATTAGTTGAAATTTTTTCAGATGGTTCCTGTTTAGGAAATCCTGGTGCAGGAGGATATTGTACAATATTACGTTACAAATTACACAAAAAAATATTAACTGCTGGCTTTTTTTTCACTACAAATAATAGAATGGAATTAATGGGCGTCATATCAGGTTTAGAAACACTTAAAAAATCTTGTATTATTAAAATTACAACTGATAGCCAATATGTTAAAAAAGGTATTACTGATTGGATATATACATGGGAAAAACAAAGATGGCAAACTAAAAAAAAAAATTAGTAAAAAATATAGATTTATGGCTTCGTATCCATTCTCTCATTAAAATACATGATATAACATGGGTTTGGGTGAAAGCTCATTTTGGTCATATAGAAAATGAAATGTGTGATAAAATCGCTCGCAAGTCTGCTCAAAATCCTTTATTTCAAGATATTTTTTATGAAAAAAACATTTTTTATAAAAAATAAATATCTTATTTTTATATTCTATGTTTAATAGGATAAAGATGATTTTAACAAAAATTTTTGCATTAAATGATAATTATATTTGGATTCTTTATAATATAAATAATTTTTGTATTATTATTGATCCTGGTGTATCTCACTTAGTTATAAAAAAAATACAGGAAAAAAAATGGAATCCAGTCGCTATTTTATTAACTCATAATCATATTGACCATGTAGGAGGTGTAAAAAATATTTTAAAAGCATACTCAAATATCATTGTTTTTGGCCCTGAAGAAACAAAAAAATTCGGTGCGACTAGAATAGTTAAAAATGGAGATAAAATAAGATTGTTAGACAAAGAAATTAATGTTTTTTTTACACCAGGTCATACATTAGGTCATATTTCATATTATTTAAAACCTTATATTTTTTCCGGTGATACGCTGTTTTCAGGAGGTTGTGGTCGTGTCTTTAAGGATAGGTTTGCTGATATGTATCAATCAATTAATTTTATTAAATCATTACCAAAAAATACATTTTTATGTTGTTCTCATGAATATACTTTATCTAATTTAATTTTTTCTCTTTCTATTTTACCATTTGATAGGAAAATAAAAAATTATTACAAAAATATAAAAAAAGTTCTTCTTTTGAAGAAGGGAAGTCTTCCTGTTGCTATTAATATTGAGAGAAAAATAAATATCTTTCTAAGAACAAGAGAAAATGAAATAAAAGAAGCAATTGGTTTAGGATATGAAAAAAGTGGTTTTGAAGTTTTTGTTGAATTAAGAAAAAGAAAGGATTGTTTTAATTGGAGCTAAGCGGGATTGAACCGCTGACCTCCTGCGTGCAAGGCAGGCGCTCTCCCAGCTGAGCTATAGCCCCCTAATTATTATGGTAGGCCTGAGTGGAATTGAACCACCGACCTCACCCTTATCAGGGGTGCGCTCTTACCATCTGAGCTACAAGCCTTTAAAAAAATTTAATTAGATAATTTGTGTGGGCACCTTCAAAAAAGTATTTATTTTTAAGGAGGTGATCCAACCGCAGGTTCCCCTACGGTTACCTTGTTACGACTTCACCCCAGTCATGAATCACAAAGTGGTAGACGCCCTCCTTTTTACGGGTTGGTATATCTGCTTCTTTTGCAACCCACTCCCATGGTGTGACGGGCGGTGTGTACAAGGCCCGGGAACGTATTCACCGTGGCATTCTGATCCACGATTACTAGCGATTCCGACTTCGTGGAGTCGAGTTGCAGACTCCAGTCCGGACTACGATTTACTTTATGAGGTTTGCTTGTCTTCGCAGATTTGCTTCTCTTTGTATAAACCATTGTAGCACGTGTGTAGCCCTGGTCGTAAGGGCCATGATGACTTGACGTCGTCCCCACCTTCCTCCGGTTTATAACCGGCAGTCTCCTCTGAGTTCCCGGCCGAACCGCTGGCAACAGGGGATAAGGGTTGCGCTCGTTGCGGGACTTAACCCAACATTTCACAACACGAGCTGACGACAGCCATGCAGCACCTGTCTCACAGTCCCCGAAGGTACTTTTTTATTTCTAAAAAATTCTGTGGATGTCAAGACCAGGTAAGGTTTTTCGCGTTGCATCGAATTAAACCACATGCTCCACCGCTTGTGCGGGCCCCCGTCAATTCATTTGAGTTTTAGCCTTGCGGCCGTACTCCCCAGGCGGTCGACTTAATGCGTTAGCTTCGGAAGTCACTTCTCTTGGAAACAACCTCCAAGTCGACATCGTTTACGGCATGGACTACCAGGGTATCTAATCCTGTTTGCTCCCCATGCTTTCGCACCTCAGCGTCAGTATTCGTTTAGGAGGCCGCTTTCGCCACAGGTATTCCTCCAGATATCTACGCATTTCACCGCTACACCTAGAATTCTACCTCCCTCTACGATACTCTAGCATTTCAGTTTCAAATGCAGTTCCTAGGTTAAGCCCAGGGATTTCACATCTGACTTAAAAAACCGCCTACGTGCTCTTTACGCCCAGTAATTCTGATTAACGCTTGCACCCTCCGTATTACCGCGGCTGCTGGCACGGAGTTAGCCGGTGCTTCTTCTGCAGGTAACGTCACAAAATAATATTATTAGTATTATTTTTTTCCTCCCTGCTGAAAGTACTTTACAACCCTAGGGCCTTCTTCATACACGCGGCATAGCTGCATCAGGCTTTCGCCCATTGTGCAATATTCCCCACTGCTGCCTCCCGTAGGAGTCTGGACCGTGTCTCAGTTCCAGTGTGGCTGGTTATCCTCTCAGACCAGCTAGAGATCGTTGCCTTGGTAAGCCTTTACCTTACCAACAAGCTAATCTCGTCTGGGTTCATCCAAAAGCATGAGGCCTTATAAAGGTCCCCCACTTTGGTTTTTCAACTTTATGCGGTATTAGCTACCATTTCTAGTAGTTATCCCCCTCTTTTGGGCAGATCCCCAGATATTACTCACCCGTTTGCCGCTTGCCGACAAAGAAAGCAAGCTTTCTTTTCGCTGCCGCTCGACTTGCATGTGTTAGGCTTGCCGCCAGCGTTCAATCTGAGCCATGATCAAACTCTTCAGTTTTAAAATATTTTTACTTAAAGAATGAATCTTTAAGATTTTTTAAAGATATAATATTTGTACTTAATTTTCTGTGCCCACACAGATTATCTAATTATTTTGTTAAAGAGCGTTGTTTTTTAAAAATTTTTTAAAGTTTTTTAAACTTTATATGAGGTTACATTTTTTTTAATGTTTTGTCAACTCTTTTTAGAAAAATTAATTTTTAATTTAGAATTTACGACAATTTCATAAAATTTAAAAATAATTTTTAATATCTAGTAAAAACATTTTATATGATGCGTTTATTATAAAAAAAATAATATAAATTATGAATTAAATTTTAAAAATTATAGTATATTACAAAATACAGAAAAAAAATTATTATAAAGACTTATTTTTTTAAATTTGAATTAGGTTACATAATTATGAATATAAAAGATATAATTAGAAAAGATATTGAGTATGCTTTAATTAAAATTAACAACAATTATACCTATAAAGTATTGATTATATCTACCAAAAAAACAGGTTTTGGTCAATATCAACTTGATAACTTGATCAAGTTATCTAATATTTTATATATATCACCAGATATATTATATGAAAAAATAATAAATTTCATACAAAAAAAAAATATATATAAGAAAATAATTTTTTCAAAACCTGGATTTATTAATTTTTTTATTAAAAATACCTGGTTATCTAAACAATTAGAGAAAATATTTCTTTCATCTCGACTAGGCATTAAACATCTTCATCCTAAAAAAAATATTATAGTAGATTATTCTTCTCCAAATATTGCAAAAGAAATGCATGTTGGACATTTAAGATCAACAATAATAGGAGACGTTACAGTAAGAGTACTAGAATTTTTAGGACAAAAAGTTATAAGAGCAAACCATATTGGTGATTGGGGAACACAATTTGGCATATTAATTGCATATTTAGAAGAAAAAAAACTATTAAAAAAATTAAATCAAAATCTTCTTTGCCTAAAAGATTTAGAAAAAATTTATTGTGAATCAAAAATAGAATATAAATTAAATCAGTCGTTTTCAAAAAAATCTAGATCATATGTAGTAAAATTACAAAATGGGGATCCATATTGCTATTCTATTTGGAAAAAATTAGTTTCAATTACTATGCTAAATAACTATAAAATATACAAAAAACTTAATGTTACATTAACAGATAAACATACCATTGGAGAAAGTTTCTATAATCATATGTTACCAAATATTGTAAAAGATTTGAAAAAGAAAAAAATAGCTAGCGAAAAAGATGGAACTACCATTGTTTTTTTAGATGAATTTAAAAATCGAAATGGACAATCTATGGGAGTAATTATTCAAAAAAAAGATAAGGGTTTTTTATATGCAACTACAGATATAGCTTGTATGAAATATAGATGTCAATATTTGCATGCAAATCGTATTATATATTATACAGATTCTCGACAATATCAACATCTTTTACAGTCTTGGACTATTGCGAAAAAAGCAAATTATATATCTAAAGATTTATTATTAGAACATCATATATTTGGTATGATGTTATACAAAAATAAAAAACCATTTAAAACTCGTGATGGAAATACTATTAAACTTTCCAATCTACTTGATGAATCTGTTAATAAAGCTATGAATTTAATTAAGAAAAAAAAACCAAATTTATGCAAAAAAAAACTTGTTAAGTTAAGTGCTATAATTGGAATAAGTGCTGTAAAATATTCTGATTTATCTAAAAATAGAGTTACAAATTACATATTTGATTGGGAGAAAATGCTTAGTTTTGAAGGAAATACCGCTCCTTATATACAATATGCTTATACAAGAATTATATCTATTTTGAAAAAATCCACTATTCCACTTCATAAAATAAAAATTAAAGTAATTTTAAATAAAGATAGCGAAGTTAATTTAGCTATTAAAATACTAGAATTTGAAGAAATTATTTTATTAATAGCTCAAAACGGAACACCTCATATTATGTGCAAATATCTTTATGAACTTGCTACATGTTTCTCTAATTTTTACGAAAATTGTTCAGTTCTTTTTTCTAAAAGAATAAAAACCCGTAAAAGTCGACTGAAATTATCTTTTTTAACAGCAAAAACAATAAAAAAAGGACTGCATTTATTAGGAATTAAAATAGCAAAAGAAATGTAAAAAAATATTAATTTATATATTAAATATTAGTACGGTGGGGAAATAATGTAGTACCAAAAATGTACCACTTAAAACCACACCAACTTATATTTACATATAAACAATTATTTTCCCAATATATTAGTCGCTTTAATTTTTTTGGTATCTTTTATTTCAAATTGAGATAAAACCGTTAATTCTGGAAAATTTGTACGCAGCATTTTTGATAAAAAAAACCGAAGAGGATGAACTACTAATAATACAATAGGAGCATTTATTATTTTTTGTTGTTCAATCGCTTCTCGAGTTTTAATTATAAGTAACTCAGATAAACCTGGTTCTATAGTATTATTTTTCTCTTTTAAGCTATTTAATAAAAGTTGTTCTAAATTTTTATCTAAAGCTATTATTTCAATAACATCTTTTTTATAAAATAAATTTTGTGTAATAATTTTACTTAATGCAATACGCACAAAACTTGTCAATTCATCGGCATTTTTATGATTAACAGCATATTCTGATAATGTTTCTAAAATAGTTCTCATATCTCGTATTGGTACTTTTTCTAAAAGTAAATTTTTTAAAATTTTTTGCAAAGTAGTTAAATTAATTAAATTAGGTATTAATTCTTCATTTAATTTTGGCATTTCTAAATTAACATAATCTAATAATTGTTGAGTTTCTTGACGACCAAATAATTCATTAATATGTTTAGAAATTAAAAAATTTAAATGCGTAGCAATAATAGAACTAGATTCTATAACAGAATAACCCTTCTTTTCTGCTTCATTTTTAAAACTTATATCAATCCAATAGCCAGATAAACCAAAAGCAGGCTCATATACTTTTTTAAATGGCAAAGGTTCTATTTCTCTTCCTGAGCAAATTGCCATATATTTTTCATACAAACATTCTCCTTGTCCTACTTCAACTCCTTTAATTAAAATTCGATAAGAAATAGACTGTAAATTAGTATTATTTTTAATATGAACCAAGGGAGGTAAAAAACCAATTTCTTGAGCAACTTTTTTTCGAACAATACGAATTTTATCTAATAAATTATCTTTTTTTTGAGCATTTACCATTGGTATTAAACTATGTCCAATTTCTATTCTTATAGGATCTTCTAATTCAACATCATTCCAGGAAGCTTCAGAAATCGGATTATTTTTTAATTTATATTGATTTTTAATACTCGAAACATCTTTTTTGATTTTGGTTCCTTTTTCACTTAACCACCAAGAAAAAAAGAACAATAAACATGTAAAAACTAAAAATATAAAATTTGGCATACCTGGAACTAATCCAAGAATACCTAAAACTATTGCACTTAAAAATATTACTTGGGAATTATAAAATAATTGACTAATCATCTGTTCACCAACATTTTGATTAGTACTAACGCGTGTAACAATTACCCCAGCTGCTGTAGAAATAACTAACGCTGGAATTTGAGCAACTAAACCGTCTCCTACAGTTAATAAAGTATATACTTCTGCAGCTTTGCTTAATAACATTTTATGCTGAAACAAACCAATAATCAAACCTCCAAAAATATTAAGAATCATAATTAAAATACCAGCAATTGCATCTCCTCGAACAAATTTACTAGCACCATCCATTGATCCATAAAAATCTGCTTCTTGTGTTATTTTTAAACGACGTTTCTTAGCTTCTTTTTCACCAATTAGACCTGCATTTAAATCAGCATCAATTGCCATTTGTTTTCCAGGCATTGCATCTAGTGTAAACCTTGCTCCAACTTCAGCTATTCGACCAGCTCCTTTAGTTATAACCATAAAATTAATAATAACTAAAATAATAAAAACAACTATACCAATAGCAAAGTTTCCACCTACTAAAAAATGACCAAATGATTCTATTACCTGACCTGCAGAGTGTGTACCAGTATGACCATTTAAAAAAATTATACGTGTAGATGCAACATTTAATGCTAAACGTAGTAATGTAGAAAAAAGTAAAATTGTTGGAAAAGCAGTAAAATCAAGAGTATATCGATTAAACATAGAAACAAGTAAAATAATTATTGATAAAGCAATGTTAAAAGTAAAAAAGATATCTAATACAAAAGGCGCTAATGGTAAAACCATCATTGATAAAATAATTAAAATTAGTACTGGACCGGTCAATATTTGCCATTTTGTTTGTTTTAAATTTTGTATAATACGAAAAAAAGAAGAAAATTTAATCATTATTTTTGCTTTCTCCTGTAAAATTTAATTCCGAAGGAATTGATATATTTTTAGGTTTTTCTGGGAATATTCCACCTTCTTTTTTCCATTTTCTAACATTCCAAACCCATGCTAAAATTTCAGCAACTGCCTTGTAAAATGAACCTGGAATATACTGTCCAATTTCCGAATAACGATATAATGAACGAGCTAAAGACGGTACAGAAATAATGGAAATATTATTTTTAATACCAATTTCTTTTATTTGAATAGCTAGATTGCCAACTCCTTTAGCTATAACTTTAGGAGCATTCATTTTTTCTACATCATATTTAAGTGCAACAGAATAATGAATTGGATTAGTTATAATAACATCTGCTTTAGGAACATCTAGTATCATTCTTCTTTGTAAATTTTGTTTCATTTGTTGTCGAATACGTATTTTTATATTTGGATTGCCTTCTTTTTCTTTAAATTCATCTTTGATTTCTTGATGAGTCATTTTTAATTTTTTATGATATTTCCATTCTTGCCAAAGCACATCTAAAATTACAATTGGAACTAAACCTAATAGAACAAAAATACAACAATAAGCAATTAAATTAAATGTATTATATAAATAAGATGCAGAATTATAAATATTTATTGAAAAGATTTTAAAAAAACAAACCCATAAATAAAAAATTGATATACTGCCAATTATAAGTAATTTCAGGATTATTTTAAAAATTTCAATAAATATTTGAAACGAAAAAATTCTTTTAAAACCATTTAATGGATTCAATTTTGAAAAATTTACTTTTAATGATGTGCAATTAAATTGAATACCACTGAATAAAATAGAGGGTATTATAATTATACACATTAAACACAATGAAAACGGAAAAAAAATAATCAATATTTCTTTTATAATAAGAAAAATATTTTGTCTATCTAAAAATATATCATTACCAAAACAAAAACTATTAATCATAATTTTTTTTAATTCTAAAAAAATTGAATATTTAGAAAACCATAGTATTAATAAACCAAATATTAAAATTAACAAAGAATTTAACTCACGAGAATATCTTGTTGTTCCTTTTTTCTTAAATTTTTTAATTCGATGTTCTGTTGGTTGCTCAGTTTTTTCTTCATTCATATCATGATTCATTTTAAATATTTTACCCATGAAAATTGTTATTTTAAAAAATTAAATAAAACTATTTTTAAAAAAAAATATCTTAAATAAGATTTTATTATATAATAGAATTATTAATAATTTAAAATAAACATTTTAAAAACTATAAAATGAATGTTTTTTAATAAATCGTACTTATTTTTTATCGAGATTTTTTCATATGCGTGCGAGTCAATATTTATTCTTTACTCTAAAAGAAATACCCAATAGTGCAAAAATTATTAGTCATCAACTTATGCTAAAAAGTGGAATGATTAGAAAACTATCTTCAGGCTTATATATTTGGCTACCAACAGGTATAAAAATATTAAATAAAATAAAAAAAATTATTCAAAATGAAATGGAAAAAATAAATGCTTGTGAAATTTTAACACCAATTATACAACCTGAAAAATTATGGGAAAATAGTGGACGATTAAATATATACGGACAAGAACTTCTAAAATTTTACGATCGACGAAATCAAAAATTTATACTTGGTCCTACTAATGAAGAAGTTATAACCAAGTTTATTGGAGATGAAATTTATTCATATACAGAACTTCCATTAATTATATATCAAATTCAAACAAAATTTAGAGATGAAATACGACCAAGATTTGGTGTTATTCGATCACGAGAATTTATTATGAAAGACGCATACTCTTTTCATTCTAATTCAAAATGTTTAGAAAAAACATATAATATTTTTCATCAAAGTTATATCAATATACTGAATCAAGTGAATCTTAAATTTCGTGTGGTAAGTGGAGATTCAAAGTCTATGGGAGGCAATATTTCACACGAATTTCAAGCTTTATCTGAAAATGGTGAAGATGAAATTGTTTTTTCAAAAAATACTTCATATGCCTCAAATATTAATACAGCAGAATCAATAGAAAGTGTTAATTTTACTAAAGAAAAAAAACCAAATATTCATAATAGCAATATAAAAAGTAAGAAATCTATAAAAAATATTAATGAATTTAAAAAACCAATTAAAAATCTTATAAAAACAATTTTAATTCGCACTAAAATTAAAAATAATTCTTCTATAGCTGCTTTACTAATTCGAGAAGAACATCAATTAAACTTATTTAAAATAGAAGAAATTGATATTGTTGAAAAACCATTATCCTTCATTAATGAAGAAGAAATTGTTCAACTAATGGGAGTAGAATCAAAATTTTTAGGCCCTTTTGGATTAAATATTCCTATATTTGCCGATGTTTCTGTTTATTATATGAAAAATTTTACTATTGGAGCAAATATTAATGGAAATTTTTTTGTTAATGTCAATTGGAACGTAGATATACCCATTCCAACTATCAAAGATATTAGAAAAATAACAAAAAGAGATACAAGTCCAGATGGATCAACATGTTTAGAAATTAAAAAAAGCATTGAAATTGGACATATTTTCCAATTAGGAACAGAATATTCTAAAAAAATGAATATAATGATACAAGAAAAAAATAACAAAAAAAGAAACGTGCACATGGGATGTTATGGCATTGGGATAACACGTATGATCGCTGCTATCATAGAACAAAATTACGATCAAAATGGAATTATTTGGCCTAATTCAATCTCTCCTTTTGAAGTTGTTATTCTACCTTTAGGTTTTAATCGATATATACATATTAAAACTATTGCAGAAAATTTGTATAAAAAATTTAAAAAGGAGAAAATAGACGTTATGTTATATGATCGTAATGAAAGACCAGGAGTGATGTTTAATCAAATTGATTTAATTGGAATTCCTCATCAAATTATAATTAGTCCACGTCATGTTCAAAAAGATAATGTTGAATATCGAGCAAGACGAAATAAAAAAAGTATATTTATTAACATAAAAGATATTTATTTCTTTTTAAGAAAAAAAATAGATTTAAATATATAAAATTTTTTTTTAAAAATACTCAACACACATCTTATATTTTTCAATTAATGAATTAAGTTTGACTAAAAATTTATTGTTTATAACAATTAACCATATTTTTACTAATTTTAATTCAGAATCTATATTCTCTGTTTTTAAGAAAACATGAACAGGAATTTTTCCTATAGACTGTTTTTGAAAAAAATAATAAATCTCTTTTAAAAAACATTTATCTATTTTATTTTTATTTAACATAATTATTAGTTTACTAACATATTTTTTCTTGCCAAATTTAAATTCATAATCGCATATGCTGTCATTTTTAAAATCTTATTTTTCATTAAATTATAATCTATAATACCTGTAATAATTAATATTTCATTTAATTTTAATAAATTTTCACATGTATTTAATAAATCTTTAAAAACTACTACTTCTAAACGACGCACTTTATCATCTAAAATTAAAATAGCAATACGATGTTTATTTTTTGTTACTTTGATTTTAATAGAGACAACTACTCCAGCAATAATTATTTGTTTTTTACTGCTATTAATAGCTTTTCTCCTAGAGAGAGTTAAATTCTTAATATAGTATTTTAGTTCTTCTGAATGCTTATCGATAGGATGTTCTGTAAGATACAAACCTAATACTTTATATTCATTTTCTAACTTATTTTTTTCATTAAAAGAAGAATTTAATAGAGTATTGTTATTTTTTAAAATATTTAATTCTTCTTTAAATGAACCAAATAAACTTTCTTGTTTAAACTTTTTTATTTTATCATGTTCTTTTGCTACTTGAATGGCATCTTGAATTAAAGATAGTAAATAACTTCTATTTTCTTTAAAACAATCACAACTACCAGACATAATTAATTTTTCTAACACTGTACGAGTAATTTTATTATGATCCGTACGAATACAAAGATCAAATAAATCACAAAAAATACCGTTTTTTTCTCTTTCTTCGATCAGATTACATATTGAATTTTCTCCTATTCCTTTAATAGCTCCTAGTCCATAAATTATACTTTGTTCATCATTAACATAAAATTTATATTTACTTAAATTAATATTTGGGGGAACGATTTTTATCCCCATTTTAATAGATTCATTAATTAAAACTACAATTTTTTCTGTATTATCTATATCAGATGTCATAGTAGAAGCCATAAATTCAGCAGGATAATGCGATTTCAACCATAATGTTTGATACGATACCATTGCATAAGCCACAGAATGAGATTTATTAAATCCATATCCTGAAAATTTTTCTAATAAATCAAATATTTTTACAGCTAACTGTATATCAATTCCATTTTTTTTAGCTCCTTCTATAAAAATAGATCTTTGTTGAGCCATATCTTTTGCATTTTTTTTGCTCATAGCTCTTCTTAAAATATCCGCTTTTCCTAAAGTATAACCTGATAAAACCTGAGCAATTTGCATTACTTGTTCTTGATATAGAATAATACCGTATGTAGAATATAATATTGGTTTTAATGACAAATGTTGCCACTTATGATCAGGATATGCAATATCTTCATATCCATGTTTACGATTAATAAAATTATCTACCATTCCCGATTGAAGAGGTCCAGGTCTAAAAAGAGCAATTAATGCGACTATATCGTCGAAACAATCTGGTTGTAATCGTTTAATTAAATCTTTCATCCCATATGACTCTAATTGAAAAATAGCAGTCGTCTCACATTTTTTTAATAAATTAAAACATTTTTTATCATTGATTGGAATGTTATTAATATTTAATTTTCTTTTATTATTCAACAATTTATTTGTATTAATCATATCTACTGTATAACTAATAGTGGTTAACGTACGTAAACCAAGAAAATCAAATTTTAATAATCCGACATATTCTATATCATTTTTGTCAAATTGAGTTATAGGATTATTGCCTTTTTCATCACAATATACTGGGCAAAAATCAGTAATTGTAGTAGGAGAAATAACTACACCTCCTGCATGTTTTCCAACATTACGATTTATACCTTCTAATTTTTTTGATATATCTATCAATTTTTTTATATCTTCATCATTTTTATAGAGATTATATAATTCTGAACCTTTAGAAAAAGCATCTTTTAATCTGATACCAGGATCTGAAGGAACTAATTTAGATAAATTATTAATAAAACCATAAGGGTATCCTAAAACTCTTCCAACATCTCTAATTACAGCCTTAGCTGTCATTGTACCAAAAGTAATAATTTGAGATACTGCATCTCTACCATATATTTTTATTACATGATCAATTACTTGATCTCGTTTTTCCATACAAAAATCAACATCAAAATCAGGCAATGAAATACGTTCAGGATTCAAAAATCGTTCAAATAATAAATCAAAAAATAATGGATCTACTTCAGTGATCTCTAATACATATGCTACCAAAGAACCTGCACCTGAACCTCTGCCAGGACCAACAGGAATATTATGATCTTTTGCCCATTTTATAAACTCCATAACAATTAAAAAATAACTAGGAAAACCCATATTATTAATTATTCTTAGTTCTTCATTTAAACGATTTTTATACTTAATATAAATTTCTTTATTTACTTTTAAAAAATTTGATGTTAAACGTTTTTTTAACCCTTGCTTAGAAATTTTAACTAAATAATTTTCAATACTTTCTTGTCCTGTAGGAAATTTAGGTAAAAAATATTGACCAGATTTGATAAAAACATTACAGCGCTTTGAAATTTCTATACTATTAACAATTGCTTCTGGGACATCTGAAAAAAGAGAAGACATTTCTTCTTGAGTTTTTAAAAATTGGTGTTTACTATAATTATTTTGAATCTTTGATTCTTTTAATATCATGCCTTCATTAATCGCAATTCTGATTTTGTGAATTTTAAAATCTTCTTTTTTTAAAAAGCATACATCATTAGTCGCAACAACGGGGATATCTTGAGAATAAGATAAATCTATAGCGAGATTTAAATATTTTTCTTCATTTTCTCTATTAGTACGCATTAACTCTAAATAATAGGAACCAGAAAAATATTTTTTATAAAAATTTAAACAAGTAGATATCAATGAAGAGTTACCACGTAATAAAACTTTACCCATTTCACCTTGACAACCTCCAGATAGTAATATCAATCCATTATTTAATTCTGATAACCACTCTTTTTTTATTGTCACATTTTTTTCATAAAAATATCCTTTTTTACAAGCACGAGAAATTAATAAAATTAAATTTTTATATCCTTCTTTAGTCGCAGCTAATATAGTTAATTCCATTAATTCATTTTTTATTAATTCAGAAAAAAAGTTTACTGTAGCTCCAATAATAGGTTTTAAACCATACTGATGAGCTAATTTATAAAATTTTATTACACCATATAAATTATTAAAATCTGTAATTGCCATAGCCATCATTTTTAAAGATACCGCTTTTTTTACTAGTTCTTCTGGTTTTGATAAACCATTAACAATTGAATAATCACTATGCACATGAAGATGTACAAATTTTTCTAAGTTCATCTATTTTGCCTAAATTTCAAATAAAATATATTACTTATCTAAGAATTGTTTTTTAGCAAAAATTATAGTAGATTTACAAACATTTTTGTTCTCAACCATCGCAAAAATTTTAAATTTAAGAAAATTTTTTTTAGATTTTAAAAAGATTACTGTAATAACAATCTGATCACCAGGGATAACAATTTTTTTAAATCGTGTGTTATCAATACCTACAAAATAATATAATTTATTTATATTTAATTCACCTGTACTTTTGTATATTAAAATAGCTGCTGCTTGTGTCATGGCTTCAATAATTAAAACACCAGGAAAAATTGGTTCTTCTAAAAAATGACCTCGAAAACAAGGTTCGTTTATAGTACAATTTTTAATTGCTTTTAAATATTGAAACTTCTTAAAATGTAAAACACGATCAACAAGTAAAAAAGGATAGCGATGTGGCAAAACTTGTAGAATATCTTGAATATCTAAAATATTATTATTGAAATTCAAAATAATGACCTATTTAAAATAAAAAAACGAATACACAAAATATTTACATTTATTAAATACAATTAATTTCTGTTATATCACCAATGTTTTCCAATATTAAATTGAAATGCTTCTAATTGGCTATTTTTATGTTTATGAATAGGATATGAATACGAAAAAGATATTGGCCCAACAGGAGAAATCCACTGTAAAGAAATGCCAACTGATGAATAGATACTATTAAAATTATTATAATCTATTGAATTAAGGGAATGAAAATTTTCTTTTTTTTCTAATTTAGTATCCCAAATATTTCCTACATCGAAAAAAAATGAAGATCTAAGAAACTTGTTATATTCATCTTTAATAAATGGAATGGGAGTAATTAATTCTAAATTAGCAATCATCATAGCATTTCCGCCAATTGAATCAGTTGATTCACATAAATTTTTATTTGTATTATATTCGGTGCATTCTTCTAATTCAGACATGGTAAAAAATTTTTTAGGACCAATAGTATTTGCACGAAATCCACGAATATTATTTTCATCAATGGAATGAAAGTTTTCATAAAAAGGTAATTTTTCTTTGTTAAAACTATTTCCCATACCAGCTCGAAGATGAGTTAAAAATATAAATTTTTTTTCTTTATCTAATGGTATATATTGTTCTCCATCAAATAATAATTTATAGAAATTATTATCAGAACCAGGAATAGTATTCTTTGCACTAATATAAGTTTGATTTCCAGACATAGGAAAATAAAAATGTTTTAAGGTATCATGTACTAATGAATAATTTAAAGTAAAATCATCTACTAAACTATTTTTTAAAAATTTATCATGAGATATATTTTTAAAGTCTAATTTCATTTTTTCTTTTTTATTCAATAAACCATTATGGGTATATCCAAAACCAATATTTACTCTATTAAATGGATTAATTAGGAAACCTACATCACTTTCAAATCCAGCAGTACTTTTTATTAAAGTAGAAGCACTATGTATATTATATTTAAAATCATTATAAAATATTCTAGTACTTACATGAGTACTAGTATTAATAAAATATGGATATATCATTGATAAATCGGCATACTTTTGATTATCATTTTTTATTACGCTAAATTTTAATGCGTTACCAGAACCAAATAAATTATCTTGAGAAAGAGATGCATTAAAACTCAATCCGCTATCTCGACCATAACCTAAACCAAAATTCAAAGAACCAGTAGGTTGTTCTGCAACTTTATAAACAATATCAACTGCATTTTCTTTATTAGATAAGATTTTTTTTTCTATATTTATATTACGCAAAAATTTTATTTTTTCTAATGATTGTTTGCCTAATTCTATTAATTTTAAATCAAACCATTCACCTTCTATTTGTTTTATTTCACGACGTAAAACTATATCTTTAGTTAGTTGATTTCCTTGGAAATTTATCTTATTAACAAAATAGCGTTTTTCAATATCTATATTGAAATTCAAAATAATTTTGTTTTCTTGAAAATCAATTTCTGGATGAATAATAATTTTAGGATTGATATATCCATTTTCAGATAAAAATCTATATATTTTTTCAACAATTAAGGTAATTTTTTTTTCATTATATAATTCATTTTTTCGAATATTAATAATATTTTTAATCTTTTGATAAAAATGCAATAAGTTTCCATTAAGAAAAAAATGGGAAATTCTATATTTTTTACCTTCAGAAATATAAATTGTGATATTGACTTTATTTTTATTTTTAAAAAAACTGACTATTTTTTTATTTATATTAAAATAATAATATCCTGAATTTAAATAAAAATTAGTTAAATTTTTTAAATCTTCTTCTAATTTTTGAGAAGAATAAATAGGTTTTTCTAAAAAACTCCACCAATATTTTTTATTTTTTAGATTAAATAATGAAATTAATTTTTTTTGAGAAAAATTCTTATTTCCAATAATTTTAATATTATTTATTTCTGATACTTCATTTTCTTGAATTAATACTATTATATTTACTTTATTATTTAAGTTAGTTTTTTTAAATATCTTTATATTAGCATTATATCTTCCATTTTTATTATAAAATTCTTTTATGTTCTTTATAAAAATAGTATTTAAAATAGGATTAAATAAATTACCTTCTTGAATTCCTAGTTTATTCAGATATTCTTTAAGAAAAGAACATTTAATTATTTTATTTCCTAATAATACAACATTAGAAATAATAGGTTGTTCTTTAATTTTAAAAATAATCTTTTTATTTAAATAATAAACTTTAATATCTGAAAATTTTCCAGTTTGGAATAAAGATTTGATACTACGTTTGACATCATTTTTAGATATTCTGTTTCCAGTATTTAAAAAAATATCTTTTAACACCTCACTTTTCGAAAAATATTTTAATCCTTCAAATTGAATATTTTCTATACTCCATATATTTTTTGAAAAAACATGAGTACTAAAAAAAATGATAAAAATTATCAAAAAAGATCTAATTAACATTATTATTACATTTTTTCCTGCAATATATTTCTTACATTTTATAGTGTTACATTTATGATCTCTAATATAAGAAATATTACGAATTAAAAAGGATGAGTTTAAAAAAATATCTATTAAAATAATTATTTACGAAAATTTTTTATTTAAAAAAAATGTTTTTTAAAATTTGTTTAGTTATTTTTTTATCCTTCCGAAACGACGTTCACGAGTAAAAAAATAATCAATTGCCTCCTGAAAAGTAGATTGATTAAAATCAGGCCATAAAATATCAGTAAAATATAATTCAGAATAAGCTATTTGCCATAATAAAAAATTACTAATTCTTTTTTCTCCACCTGTTCTAATTACTAAATCCACTGGTGATAATTCACTGGTAGATAAATATTGAGAAAAATTTTGTTCTTGAATTTTTTTAATATCTAAAATACCTTTTTGAACTGCTTGAATAATTCTTTTTGTTGCTTGTATAATATCCCATCGTCCACTATAATTTGCAGCGATATTTAAAATTAAACCACTATTTTTTAAGGTTTTTTTTTCTGCTTTATAAATATAATTTTGTAATTTTTTATTAAAAAAACTTTTTTCTCCAATAATTTTCAAACGAATATTATATTTATTTAAATTATTTATTTCATTCTTTAAAGCAAAAAAAAATAATTCCATTAATCCCATGATCTCTATTTTTGGACGTTTCCAATTCTCTTTACTAAAAGCATATAAAGTAAGTATTTTTATATTTCTTTTCACTGCAAATTTAACTATTTTTTTTGCTGTTTTAAAACCTTCTTTGTGACCTAAAGTACGTATTTTCCCTTTTCTTTCAGACCATCGTCCGTTACCATCCATAATAATTGCTATGTGACGAAGATTTTCTTCTTGAATTTTTTTATTTTTTAATAAAGATTTATGTAACATAATTTATATAAATTACTCTTGAAAAATTTTTTTAATATTTAAATAAAATATTCATATATTTTTTTAAAATCTCGTTATGAAATTAAAGATTGTATTTTTTTTTCAGATTTTATTCTTGTTCTCATATCAATTTCTATGATTTCTTCAATTGAATATGGCTCTAAAAAAGAAGATGACATTAAAATATCAGTATTAATTTCAGCAATCTTATTAAAACTAATTTTTGAATTTAAAAAAGCTGATACAGTAACTTCATTCACAGCATTTAAAACAGTCATTGCAGCTTGACCTTCAGAAAAAGCATCGAGAACTAATTTTAAACATGGAAATTGTTTAAAATTCGGTTCAAAAAAAGTTAAACTATTTAATTTTTTAAAGTTTAGAAAACTAGCTCCAGAAGATATTCGATTTGGCCAAGACATGGCGTACGAAATAGCCACTTTCATATCAGGAACTGAAAGTTGTGCTAAAATTGCTCCATCAATATATTCAACCATAGAATGAATAATTGACTCAGGATGGATTAAAATGTTGATTTCTGAACAAGATGCATTGAATAGCCACTTTGCTTCAACATATTCAAAACCTTTGTTTATCATAGTCGCTGAATCTACTGATATTTTTTTTCCCATTGACCAATTTGGATGCGAACATACTTCTGAAGGTGTAACAAAAGATAAATTTTTTTTCTTATCTTCATAAAATGGTCCACCAGAAGCAGTTAATATAATTGATTTAATGCCATTTTTATTTAAATTAGCAATACCTAAATTTTTTTGTACATATTCAGGTAAAACTTGAAAAATGGCATTATGTTCACTATCAATAGGAATAATCTTAGCTTTACTAGAAGATAAAGCTTGCATAAAAATTAAACCACACGTAACTAAAGATTCTTTATTAGCCAATAAAATTGTTTTTCCAGCTTTTATTGCAGAAAGAGTTGGCAATAATCCTGCTATACCAACAATAGCAGATATAACTAAATCAATCTCTTTTAAAGATGCCAATTCGCAAATAGCTTTCTTACCAGATAAAACATGTGTTTTTATTTTTCTATCTTTTATTTGTTTTCTTAAAATATTAGCAGATTTTTTATCTTTCATAACTACCAAATCAGGAGAAAAAAGCTCGCATTGTTTTCTCATTAAAGAAACATTATTATTTGCTACTAAAGCCACTACTTTAAATAGAGAAGGATTTTTTTGAATAACAGACAATGCACTTCTACCAATAGATCCTGTAGATCCTAATATAGTTATTTTTTTCATAAAAATTTTTAATATTTAGAATATTAAATTATAAAAAATAATAGTGTATAAGAAAATTTAAAGGTATAAAAAAATTTTATAAATTTAAAAATTCATCAATTCTTTTTCCTTGTCTAATAATATCAAATCTATTTTTTTAATATAATCATCTGTCATCATTTGTATTTTATTTTGAGCAATATGCTCATTATCCTCACTAATGGTTTTACTCTTTACTTGATTTTTTATTTTAATATTAGAATCTCTTCGAATATTTCGTATATAAATTCGTGCAGTTTCTGCATTATTACGTACTAATTTAATTAAATTTTTTCTTCGCTCTTCTGTTAAGCCAGGTATGGGCACAATAATATCTTTTCCATTAATTACTGGATTTAAATCAAGATTTGAATTTAAAATAGTTTTTCGAATTAAAGATGTACTACAATTATCAAAAACATTAATTTTTAGAGTATGATGATCCTGAACTACTATGTTGGATATTTGATATAAAGGAACCTTAGAACCAAAATAGTCAACGTAAATATTTTTCAGTAATTCTGGAGATGCTCGTCCAGTTCGAACATTACTTACCTGAATTTTAAAATTTTTAATACATGATTTCATTTGTTTATTACTTTGAATATAAATTTCATTAATCACACGCTTACCTATACAATGTATTTTTAATATTTATAACTTTTTAAACATTGACTTTACTCACAAAAATTACTCAATAAGAGTACCTTCATCATATCCTTTCATAATTTGATATAAAGATCTAGGCTTATTAATATTAAAAACTCGAATTGGTATTTTATGATCTCTAGCTAAAGAAAAAGCTGATAAATCCATAACTTTTAATTCTTTTTGAAGAACATCTTGATAAGTTAATTTTTTATACAGAGTTGCTTGAGGATATTTTTTCGGATCCTGTGAATAAACCCCATCAACTTGTGTTCCTTTTAAAATAATATCTGCATGTGTTTCAATACCGCGTAAACATGCAGCAGAATCAGTTGTAAAAAGAGGATTTCCAGTACCAGCAGAAAAAATCACCACATAATTTTTAGATAATAAATTTATTGCTTGTTCATAATTATATCCAACACATATACCATCTATCGGCATAGATGACATAATATAAGTTGGAATAGAATAAGAATTCATAATGTCTCTCATGGCTAAACTATTAATAACAGTTGATAAAATACCTATATGGTCTGCTGCTATTCGGTTTATTCCTAATTGAGATAAAGTTGAACCACGAAATAAATTTCCACTTCCTATTACCAGTCCTAACTGAATGCCTGTATTTAATGTTAATTTAATTTCTTTTGTTATTTTTTCTAAAGATTTTATATCAATACCAAATTTATTTGATCCCTGTAAAACTTCACCACTTATTTTGAGTAAAACACGGTGATATATAAATTTTGTATTGGTCGACATATTTTTTAACCTAGATAAATTTTTTATTTTTTTAAGATTAACTAGAATATTATTTTTGTGCCATAAGTAATTATTACTTAAAATTAATTCACATCACTCAATCCAACTTCAAATCTTGTAAAAGATATAATTCGAGAATTATTTTCATCGAGAATTGATCCGACTGTTTTTTTAGGATCCATAATAAACAATTGACCAGTTAGCGAAATATTGTTAACAAATTTATTCATTCGCCCTTGAACTATTTTTTGTAATATACTAGGGGATTTATTATGTTTTTTTGCTAATTCCAACTGAATTTTATACTCACGTTGAAAAACGGAATCAGATATATCATTTGGAGATAAATATTCAGGTTTACTTGCAGCAATATGCATCGCAATATTTTTTAAAATTTTTTTATTTAGATTAATTGCGCTAATCAATACACCAATTCGACCACTATGTAAATAAGAAACTATATTATCACCTTCAATAAAAATAAATCTTTTAATATTAATATTTTCACCTACTTTTGAAATTAATTCTTTTTTTTTCGTTTCAAAAACACTTTTTATATCATCAATGTTCCTTATATTTTTTAATAACGCTGTTAAAACTATTTCTTTTCCTAATGAAGAAAACAAATTATCTTTTGCAACAAAGTCTGTTTGACAATTTAATTCGAGCATAGCACCAATTTTATTTTGAATTTCAACAAATATCAATCCTTGATTTGTAACGTTATGAATTTTTTTTTCAGCTTGTGCTTGTCCGGATTTTCTTAAATTATCAATTGATAATTCAATATCTCCATGTTCTTCTATAAGTGCTCGTTTACACTCCATAAAACCAGCCCCTGTACGCAATCTCAACTGTTTAATTAAAGAAGAGGTAATATTAGTCATAAATATTATGTCCTTTTGAAGTTTTAACTAAAAAAAATTATTTATATTATAATTAAAAATGAATATTTTTTTCTGAATCTAATGACGTTTTATGAAATAAGTTATTATTTTTATTTTTAGAAATACTAATTGATACAGCTTTTAAATATAATGTTACTGATCTAATAGCATCGTCATTTCCAGGTATTACATAATCTACACCGTCAGGATTAGAATTCGTATCAACTATAGAAAATACAGAAATACCTAAATTATTTGCTTCTTTAATTGCAATATTTTCATGAGCAGCATCAATCACGAACAAACAATCGGGCAATCCTCCCATATTTTTAATGCCGCCTAAACTATTTTCTAATTTGAATAATTCTCGTGTTCTAATCAATGCTTCTTTCTTAGTAAGTTTTGAAAAAGTGCCATCTTGAGACTCTATTTCTAAATCTTTTAAACGTTTTATAGATTGACGAACAGTTTTCCAATTAGTTAACATTCCTCCTAACCAACGATGATTAACATAAAATTGATTGCAATTTATAGCTGTTTCTTTTATTTTTTTACTTGCAGCTCTTTTAGTACCTACAAAAAGTATTTTCCCTTTTTTTAAAGAAATTTTTTTTAATTCAGATAATGCAAAATTAAACATCGGTAGAGTTTTTTCTAAATTAATAATATGAACTTTATTTCGAGAACCAAAAATAAACGGTTTCATTTTTGGATTCCAATAACGTGTTTGATGTCCAAAATGAACCCCTGCTTTTAACATATCGCGCATTGATACTACTTCCATGACTACCTCTTAATAAAAAATAAAAATTTAAAGTTTAATTATAATTTTGATAAAATCATAAAAGTAACGTTTAAAAAGATAAATCTAATTAAATATCTATTTTTTTAAAAAAACTAATATATTAAATATTTTCTATGAATTTATTCAAACAAATTTAATTATAAATATATCATATTCAATATTAAGAATAATAACAATTATTTACATCTTTTAGTTTTATTTTTTAAAGGATAAATCAAATAATTACATAAAAAATATTCTAATTAGAATTTAAAACGTATAATTTAAATATTTTAAATTTGATTAAATATAAAAATTGGTCAATATAATGAATTGTATAATTAAAACAAAATCAGAAATTGAAAAAATTAAAACAGCTGGAAAAATAGCTGCAGAAGTATTAGAAATGATTGAAAAATACATTAAACCTAATATTAGCACAGAAGAAATCAATAATATTTGTCATGATTTTATCATTAAAAAAAATGCTGTTTCAGCATGTTTGGGATATCATGGTTTTCCAAAATCTATTTGTATATCTGTTAATGATGTAGTTTGTCATGGAATACCAAATAAGAATCAAATTTTAAAATCTGGAGATATAGTTAATGTTGATGTAACAGTTTTAAAAAAAAAATATTATGCTGATACTTCAAAAATGTTCCTCGTAGGTAAAACTAATTTTTTATCTCAACGATTATGTAAAATTGCTCAAGAAAGTTTATACGAGTGTTTTAATATATTAAAACCAGGTCTACCTTTATATGAAATTGGAACAACCATTCAAAATTATGTTGAAAAACACAATTTTTCAGTTGTAAGAGAATATTGTGGACATGGTATCGGACGTTCATTCCACGAAGAACCACACGTATTACACTATAAGAATAAAAGCAATATTTTTTTAAAAAAAGGTATGATTTTTACTATTGAACCAATGATTAATGCTGGTCATCATGAAGTAAAATGTATGAATGATGGCTGGACCGTTAAAACTAAAGATCATTCTTTATCAGCACAATATGAACATACTATATTAATCACAAAAAACGGATGTGATATTTTAACATGGCAAAAAAATGAAAAAATACCATCAAATTTTATTAATAAATAAAAATTTACTGTATATTAATAATTTTATATTAAAATTATAAAAATAATTAAACAGGTTGATTTAAATAATGCAAAAATTTAAAGAAATAATTGAAAATACTTATACAAAAAAAAATGAAATCAACATAAATAACATCGATGCTAAAACTATAGAAACAATTCATTACATTATTGGCTTATTAAATGATGGAAAAATTAGAATTTCAGAAAAAAAAAATAATGTATGGATAACTCATCAATGGTTAAAGAAAACAATTTTATTGTATATTCATTTGAATGAAAATAAAATATTTGAAGGTAAAATAAGTAATTATTATGATAAAATTCCTCTTAAATATAAAAAATATAATAAAAAAAAATTTGAAAAAGAAAATATTAGGATAGTACCAACAGCTACAATTCGATATGGTTCATTTATTAACAGTAATACTATTATCATGCCATCATATGTCAATATCGGTGCATACATAGATGAAGGAACTATGATAGATACCTGGGCAACTGTTGGTTCATGTGCTCAAATTGGGAAAAACGTTCATTTATCTGGCGGAGCAGGTATCGGAGGAGTTTTAGAACCACTCCAAAATAATCCCACTATTATAGAAGATAACTGCTTTATTGGTGCAAGATCAGAAATAGTAGAAGGAGTTATTGTAGAAAAAGGTTCAGTAATTTCTATGGGTGTCTTTATAGGAAAAAGTACAAAAATATATAATAGAGAAACAGGAGAAATTTTATATGGAAAAGTTCCATCTAATTCCGTAGTAGTATCTGGAAGTTTGCCATCAAAAGATGGAAAATATAACTTATATGCTGCAATTATTGTAAAAAAAGTAGATCATAAAACACTCAATAAAGTTGAAATCAACCAAATTTTGCGTAATAAAAAATAAAAAGATAGAAACCGCCCGTTAATATGTCGGGCGGAAAATAAAGAAATTACTCACTCACCAAGTAAATTTTACTATTTCCTCTTTTTACAGTAAAAACTAATATATTCGGTTTTAGATCTAAAGCACTTTTTAGATCATCTAAATTATTTATTAACTTTTGATTGACTTCTATAATAATATCATCTTTTTTAAAACCAACTTTTGCGGCTTTAGTATTAACTTTTACATGTTCTACTTTTACACCTTTTTCTCCATTTGATAAATAGTTACTTAAATCAACACCTTCCAGACCTATATAAATATCCTTTGAATGAACAGTATTTTTTGAAGATGGTTGTAATTCAACAATTACACTTTGAATAATACCATTTCGGAAAATACCTAATTCCATTTTAGTAGATACTGGAAAAGATCCAACTTGAGCACGTAACGCAGCAAAACTAAAAATAGGTTTTTTATTTAAAGATACAATAATATCTCCCGCTTTAATACCTGCATAAAAAGCTGCAGAATCAGGTAAAACTTGACTTACAAAAGCACCTTTTTGAGAATTTATTTTCATTATTTTCGCTAGTTCTGAATTTAACTCCATACCTATAATACCTAATTCGCCACGTTTTACTTGTCCAAATTTAACCATTTGCGCAGTAAGATTTTTAACCATATTACCAGGAATTGCAAAACCAATTCCAATATTACCTCCATCTGGTGCTAGTATTGCGGTATTAATACCAATTAGTTCACCATTTAAATTAACTAAGGCTCCTCCAGAATTACCTCTATTAATGGCTGCATCAGTCTGAATAAAATTTTCGTACTGTTCAATATTTAGACCACTTCGTCCTAAAGCAGAAATAATACCAGAAGTAACAGTTTCGCCGAGACCATATGGATTACCAATGGCCACAGTATAGTCTCCTACTCGGAGGGTATCAGAATCAGCAATTTTTATTGCACTTAAATTATCTGCATTTTTTAATTGTATTAAAGCAATATCAGAACGTGCATCTTTTCCAATTATACGAGCGTCATAACGACGTCCATCACTTAATTGAACATGAATTTTATTTGCGTTTTCTACAACGTGATTATTTGTTACAGCATATGCTTTATCAGCATTAATAATTACACCAGAACCTAAAGCATGAAATTTTTCATGTGTACTATTAGAATTTGGATGAGTATGACAAAAAGGGGAATCCCGAAATGGTGAATCACCTTGACAAAAAGGAGAATTATGACCAAAAAACGGTTCAAATTGATGAGGTATACGAGAACTATGAACTACGGTACTACCTTCAATATTAATACTAATTACTGAAGGCATTACTTTTTCTAGCATAGGAGCTAAGCTAGGAATGGGCTGTTTAGAGGGAATATTTTGAGTAGAAGTTGAAGTTGAAAAATTATTCCCCCAAGACATTCCAAAACTTAGTAGTAGCGTTAAAAAAAATATTACACCGCTTAATACTATATTTATTCTTTTCATTATTTCTTTCTCATAAATTACAATCTGATCTTATAGATAAAACAAATAAAAAAAACTATTATTGAATCAATATAAATTTTTAGTATACACTCCATCTTTAATTAACTCCATCGAGAGTTATTGGAAAATAAAAAAATAAATTTATTAAAATAAAACATTAGTAAAAAATTTTCGTTGAAAATTTTGCTAAAAAATTATATTAAAACAACTCTTTTTATTAATGGATAAAGTTAAATGATAATTTTAAATTTTATATTCATGATATTTCTCTTTTTTTTAATATCTTTCAATATCTTAAATCAACAATATTTTAATCATGAAAAGAAAAAAAAAATAATATTACAAGGAAAAACTATGGGTACATATTGGCAAATTAAAATACCGCATGTAGACAATAAATTTTATTTAAAAAATTTAATACAAAAAACTTTAGATAAAGATGAAGAAATGTTATCTTCATGGAAAAAAAATTCGATAATATATCAATTCAATCAACTCAAGAAAAACAAAATATTAAATATTAATAAAAATTTATTAAAAATTATTTTAATTAGTTTAAAAATAAATAAAAAAACATATGGAAAATTAGATATCACAATTGGAAAATTAATTAATATGTGGGGATTCGGTAATAAAAAAAAACCTTATAATTATCCTTCTATCAAAAAAATTCAAAAAAATATTTCCCTTACAGGAATCCAGCACTTAAAAATAACTAGTAATTCTATGGGAAATTATATTCAAAAAGATATAAATGGAATAGAAATTAACCTATCTACCTTAGGAGAAGGATTTGCTGTAGATCATATAGCTTCAATACTTAAAAAAAAAAAATAAAAGACTACATTGTCTCAGTTGGTGGAGCAATAAAAGTTTATATAAAAAAAGAAGATCAGGATAAAATTATCGCAATTCAAAAACCTACTGATAAAAAAAAATCAATTCACTTACTAATTCATTTAAGAAATCAATCAATTAGTACAGCCGGTACTTATCGTAACTACTACTATTTAAAAGAAAAAAAAATTTCACATCTTATTGACCCTACGACTGGCATGCCCACAAAAAGTGATTTAGTTTCTGTGAGTGTTATTTCATCAACTGCTTTAGAGGCTGATGGTTGGGATACAGGATTGCTTCTTTTAGGTTTTAAAAAAGCAAAAACACTAGCATTAAAAGAAAAGCTAGCCGTTTGTTTAATTAATCAAAAAAATAACTCTCTTTTTACATGGACATCACCTGAATTTAAAAAATTTATACTAAGAACGAAAAATGTTTATTAAATTAAAAAATTACTTTTAATATATTTAAATTTATTTCAATAGATTGATAATATTTATTATATTTGTAATAATATAAATTATCCTAATTAAAAAAATTAGTTTTCTAGACATTTTAAATTTATTATTATATTAAATAAACAATACAAAGAATTTTATATATTAAACAAATCTGATTTTATCTAAATAAACTATCAGGATAAACTACAAATAGAAAACTAGAAAATAAAACCTAATAAATTAGCATCCTGGAGGAAAAGTTGGAAATATTATCAGGAGCCGAAATGGTCATTAGATCATTAGTTAATCAGGGAATACAGCATATATTTGGTTATCCTGGTGGTGCCGTACTAGATATTTATGATGCCCTTAAAACTGTTGGGGGGATTGAACACATTTTAGTACGACACGAACAAGCTGCAACCCATATGGCGGATGGATACGCAAGATCTACTGGAAAAATAGGTGTTGTACTGGTGACTTCTGGTCCAGGTGCCACTAACGCTATTACTGGTATTGCTACAGCTTACATGGACTCTATTCCAATGATAGTGATTTCTGGTCAAGTAGCATCATCATTAATTGGGTACGACGCATTTCAAGAATGTGATATGATTGGTATTTCTCGTCCCATAGTAAAACATAGTTTTTTAGTAAAAAAAACTGAAGATATACCTACTGTTTTTAAAAAAGCTTTTTGGTTAGCATCTACTGGACGACCTGGACCAGTAGTTATTGATTTGCCAAAAGATATTTTAAAAAAAAGAAATAAATATAATTTTTCATGGCCAAAAAGCATACATATACGTTCTTATAATCCAAATACGAAAGGGCATCAAGGACAAATTAAAAAAGCATTACGTACATTATTAAAAGCGAAAAAACCTGTAATTTACGCAGGCGGTGGAATAATTACTTCTAATAGTAGCGAAGAATTACGTATATTTGCAGAAAAAATTCATTGCCCTGTGACGACTTCCTTGATGGGATTAGGTGCATTTCCAGGAAATCATACTCAAAGTATTTCTATGCTTGGCATGCATGGCACTTATGAAGCCAATATGACAATGCATCATGCCGATGTAATTTTTGCAATTGGTGTACGATTTGACGATAGAACAACAAACAACTTAAAAAAATACTGTCCAAATGCTACTATTTTACATATTGATATTGATCCTACCTCAATTTCTAAAACTGTTACAGCAGATATCCCTATTGTCGGCGATGCAAAACAAGTTTTAAAGGAAATGATAGAATTAATACAAAAAGAAAAACAAACAAACTCTTTAGAAGAGTGGTGGCATTCTATAGAAGAATGGAAAAAAATTAAAAGTTTAAAATATAATACAAAAAGTAATAAAATCAAACCACAAACAATTATTAAAACTCTTTTTAAGTTAACAAAAGGTGATTCCTATATCACTTCTGATGTAGGTCAACATCAAATGTTTACTGCACTATATTATCAATTTAATAAACCTAGACGTTGGATAAATTCAGGCGGATTAGGAACAATGGGTTTTGGTTTACCTGCTGCTTTAGGAGTAAAATTAGCTTTACCAAAAGCTACTGTAATTTGTATTACTGGAGATGGCAGTATTCAAATGAATATTCAAGAATTATCCACAGCACGACAGTATAATCTTTCTATTCTAATAGTTAATTTAAATAATTCATCTTTAGGTATGGTTAAACAATGGCAAGATATGATTTATTCTGGTAGACATTCACATTCCTATATGGATTCACTTCCAAATTTCGTGAATTTAGTTGAATCATATGGACATATTGGTGTAAAAGTAAATAAAAATGAAGAACTAGAAGAAAAATTAACTTTTGCATTTAAAAAATTATCCGAAGGAAATTTAGTTTTTGTAGATATTAACATAGATCATTCTGAGCATGTTTATCCCATGCAAATTCAAGGTGGCGGTATGAATGAAATGTGGTTAAGGAAAAAAGAGGTTTCCTAAAATATGCGAAGAATTTTGTCAATTCTCTTAGAGAATGAATCAGGTGCATTATCACGTGTGATAGGACTCTTTTCACAAAGAGGTTATAACATAGAAACTATTACAGTTGCACCAACAGAAGATCCTAGTTTATCTAAAATGACTATACAAACAATTGGCAATGAAAAATCTATTGAACAAATTGAAAAACAACTGCATAAATTAATTGATGTGTTAAGAGTAATTAAGATCGGACAAAATTCGCATATAGAACGCGAAATAATGTTACTAAAAATACAAAAAAATAATTGTACAAAAGACGATGTAAAACATACTACTGAAGTATTTCGCGGTCAAATTGTGGATATTACATCTACAACATACGTTATACAACTTGCTGGTACTACAAAAAAATTAGATTCTTTTCTTAAAATAATTCGAAATATATCAGAAATTATTGAAATGACTCGTTCTGGAATAATCGGAATTTCTCGAGGCTAACTTTTTTTTATAAATAAATTTTAAAAGTTTGATTAAAAAATAATCAACTAAATTTTTATATTAAACATGGTCATTTCATTTTAAAAATGACCATGTAACTTCTTTTTTAATATCTACATATTCCACTATGAACCAAAAAATAAAACATATTTCTGTAATGAAAAAAGAAGTAATAAAATCGTTAAAAATAGAAAAAAATGGTATTTATATCGATAGTACTTTTGGTATGGGTGGACATTCTCTTGCAATTTTAAAAGAAATAGGGGAAAAGGGAGAATTATATTCTATTGATAAAGACCCAATGGCAGTCTTTATAGGGAATCAAATTAAAGATAAACGATTTCATATAGTACATGAAAACTTTTCAAAAATTTTAAATCATATAAAATTTAAAAATATTATTGGAAAAGTAAATGGAATTTTATTTGATTTAGGAACATCATCACTACAAATAGAAGATGAAAAAAGAGGATTTTCATTCAAAAGAAATGGTCCTTTAGATATGAGAATGAATCCAAATATCGGTATTTCTGCTTCAGATTGGCTATTCAAAAGTGATATGAAAACAATTTCTTTTGTTTTAAAAAATTTTGGAGAAGAGAGATTCTCAAAAAGAATTGCATATGCTATAAAAAATTATTGTAAAAAGAAAAAAATAAAAACTACTTTCGAATTAGTAGAAATTATAAAAAAAGCAATACCTACTAAAAATAAATTTAAACATCCTGCTAAAAGAAGCTTTCAAGCAATTAGAATCTACATCAATCAAGAATTTAAAGAAATTCAAAAAGGTTTAGAAAATACATTAAAAATATTAAAACCAGGGGGTCGTATTTCAGTTATTAGCTTCCATTCTTTAGAAGATAGAATAGTAAAAAATTTCATGATGAAAAATAGCAAAAAAGAAATTGTTCCTTATGGTTTACCTATTACAGAAAAAAAGTTAAATCAACTAAAAATATCTAAATTAAAAATTATTAATAGGATTTTACCAAATCAAAAAGAAATTGAAAAAAATCCTCGATCTCGTAGTTCTGTACTACGAATAGCTGAAATAAAAGAGAATATATGAAAAAAAAACGTTATAATTTACCACAAATCATCAAAAATGATTTCTTATTATATGGAAAAGTTCATTTGATTTTATTATTAGCAATAATTCTCTCTGCCAATGCTGTTATTATTGTAGTTTATAACACTCGTTTATTGATTACTGAGGAAGAAATTTTGAATATAAAAAAAAAAAAAAAATATGATGAATGGAGAAATTTGATAATTGAAAAAAATACTCTTTCTTCAATTACATTTTAATTAGCACGGAATTTTTAACTAAAAAAATACCAAAATACATTTAAAACATAATAGATATTTAAACACATGCATACAAAAAAAAAATATGATTATTTAAAAAAAAAAAGATTAATTATATAAACTGGCGTTTTATTACATTATGCAGTATTGTATTTCTCTTTTTATTAATTTTAACGTTGCGAATAATATTTCTGCAAGTTATTAACTCTAAAAAACTAACTTATGAAGGAGATCGTCGAACACTTAGAATACAACCAGTAATTAACGCAAGAGGAATTATTAATGATAGATCAGGATATCCCTTAGCTGTTTCTGTTCCAGTAAATGCGGTATTTATCGATCCAACTTTAATTATAAATATGAATGATATTCAAAATAATATACGCTGGAAAGCTTTATCAGAAATATTGTCAATTCCATTAAAAAAAATAATATCTCGCATTAGTACTCATAAAAATATTAAATTTATATATCTAGCACGTCAAATAAATCCAGAAATTGCAAATTATATTAAAGAATTAAAATTACCAGGAGTTTTTCTTATAGAAGAATCGAAACGATATTATCCTTCAGGTAAAATTGCAGCTCAATTAATTGGTATTAATAATATAGATGGAGAAGGTATTGAAGGTATAGAAAAAAGTTTTAACTTATTTTTAACAGGAAAACCAGGAAAAAGAAAAATAAGACAAGACAATCAGGGAAAAGTAATAGAAAACGAATCTTTAATTAAAAAATATGATGCTAATAACTTAATATTAAGTATCGATAAAAAATTACAAACCATCGTATATCAAGAACTTAATCGAGCAATAAATGAAAATGAAGCAGACTTCGGTGTTGCTATTTTAATTGATATCAAAACCGGAGAAATATTATCTATGGTAAATAATCCTTCATACAATCCAAATGATACACAATACGTTATTAAGCAAAACCTCCGTAATAGAGCTATTACAGATTCTTTTGAACCAGGATCTACAGTTAAACCAATTGTCATTATGGAAGCATTAAAATCTGGAATAGTTCAAGAAAACTCAATAATTAATACTCGACCTTACTTTATAAGAAAACATCAAATAAAAGATGTGTCACAAAATCACCAATTAAATATAAAGGGAATTTTAAAAAAATCTAGCAATATTGGCGTATCAAAAATTGCACTATCTATGACGACTCCACAATTAGTAAATAGTTATATCAAATTTGGATTAGGACAACCAACTAATCTAGGATTAATTGGAGAACAGAAAGGTTTCCTTCCTAAAAAGAAAAATTTATCTACTTTAGAAAAAGCCACTTTTTCATTTGGATATGGACTTATGGTAACTCCGTTACAATTAGCAAGATTATACATGATAATTGGAAATTACGGCGTCTCTCATCCACTTTCTATTGTTAAAATTGATCATCCATTATATGAAAAAAGAATTTTTCCTGAAAAATATGTAAAAAAAGTCATTCATATGATGGAAGTTACCAAAAAATATGGCGAAAATAGTTCTGAAGCAGCAGTCCAAGGATACCGTGTTTCAATTAAAACTGGAACAGCAAAAAAATTAGGAAGCCAAGGTCATTATGTAAATAAATACATTGCTTATACTGCAGGAATTGCGCCGTCCAGTAATCCAAAGTTTTCATTAATAATTATAATTGATAACCCTAAAGGAAAAAAATATTATGGAGGGGCCATTGCTGCACCAGTATTTGGAAGAATAATGAAATCAGTATTAAAAGAAATGAATATTGCACCAGATAATTAAATTAAAAAACATATTAAGGAACATTAATGAAAAAAAAGAACTTAAAAAATCTCTTATCACCATGGATTATGAATCTTCCTAAAAAAGAAATTGCAAAATTAGTTTTAGATAGTCGTAAAATAAATGAAAAGGATGTTTTTGTAGCTATTAAGGGAACAAAAAAAGATGGAAATAATTTTATTTCTGAAGCAATTAAAAAAAAAGCAGCTGCGATTATATCAGACACTCAAAATAAACTTAAACACGGACATATAAACTATATCAATAGTATTCCAGTATTACATTTTTTTCAATTATCTCAAAATGTTTCAAATTTAGCAGGAAGATTTTATAAACAACCAGGGAATAAACTCAAAGTAATTGGCGTAACTGGAACTAATGGAAAAACAACCGTAACACAACTAATTAATCAATGGAGTAAACTATTAAAAAAACAATTTGGCACTATGGGAACTTTGGGAAATGGTTTTAATAACATTTTAAAAAAAACAAAAAACACAACTTCTTCAGCTATTGAAATTCAATCATTTTTAGATATGGCTGTAAAAAAAAAATTCAGCTAGTAACTATGGAAGTATCATCACATGGGCTAATACAAAATCGTGTAAAAAATATTCCATTCTATATTGGAATATTTACAAATCTAACACAAGATCATTTAGATTATCATAAAAATATGAAGCAATATGAATTATCAAAATGGTCTTTTTTAAGCCAACATAGAATACAAAAAATAATATTAAATGCCAATGATGAATACGGAAAAAAATGGTTAAAAAAACTATCAAACAAATATACAACTGCTGTGACTATAAAAGATTCATATCAAAAAAAATACTCTAAAAAATGGATTAACGCTATTTGCATTAAAATTAATAATAATTTTACCGATGTTAAATTTGAATCTAGTTGGGGAAACGGTTTATTATCAACTTCTCTAATTGGTGATTTTAATATAAATAATCTATTATTAGCATTAGCTTGTATGTTGGAAATGAATTATAAATTATCAGATCTTCTTAATACATCTATAAAAATTCAACCTATACATGGTCGAATGCAAATATTCAGTTCAGCTGACAAACCTACAATTATTATAGATTATGCACATACGCCTGATGCATTAGAAAAAGCATTGAATGCAATTCAATTACATTTTTCAAAAAAAAAGATATGGTGTATATTTGGATGTGGAGGAGAAAGAGACCGAAAAAAACGTCCACTAATGGGAACTATTTCAGAAAAAATAGCGTATAAAGTAGTTCTTACTAATGATAATCCTAGAAACGAAAACCAAGAAAAAATTATTCAAGAAATTTTAGAAGGATGTACAAAAAAGAAAGAAATAATAATTATTCCTAATAGAAAAAAAGCAATATCGACTATTTTTTTTCAAGCAAAAGTAGACGATATAATTTTTATATCTGGGAAAGGTCATGAAACACAACAAATAATTGGCAATCAAAAAATTAATTATTCAGATCAAAAAGTAGTACAAAATTTATTGGAAAAAAACCATGATTCCTTTGTCATTAAAAAAAATTGCTAATATCACGAATGGTAAATTATATGGCAAAAGTTTAATAATACACAATGTCATTATAGATAGTAAAAAAATTACCCCAGGTTCTCTTTTTATCGCTTTACAAGGTAAAAAATTTGATGCACATAATTTTATTGAAGAAGTTTTACATAAAGGTTGTTCTGCAATTATTACACAAAAAAAAATAGCATTTAAAACTAATTATATTATTGTAGAAAATACAACTATCGCTTTAGGAAAAATAGCTAATTGGCTTCGTAAAAAAATCAATCCACAAATATTATCAATTACTGGTTCTTGTGGGAAAACATCAGTAAAAGAAATGACTAAATCTATATTAAAAAAATATAAAAATACAATATCTACATTTGATAATTTAAATAATCATATAGGTGTTCCTATAACTTTAATACGATTAGAAGAAAAACATAAATACGGAATAATTGAATTAGGTGGAAGCAATCCTGGCGAAATTCATTATACTTCTAATATTGCACAACCAAATATTGTATTAATCAATAATATTTATTATTCTCATTTAGAAGGTTTTAAATCATTGTTGGGAGTATCAAAAGCAAAATCAGAAATATTATCTGGACTACAATCTCAAGGAACAGTTATCATTAATTTAGATAGTCATCATATTTCCCAATGGAAAAAAAAGATAAAAAATAAAAAAGTTGTATATTTTTCTATAGAAAAAAAAAAGAAAGTCATTTCTTTTCTAAAAATATTAAAATATATACGGATAAAACATGTTTCACCATGTACACACCTTCTGGAAAAGTAAACATTTCATTGCCTTGTTTAGGTTATCAAAATATATCCAATGCACTAGCAGCAACTGCTTTAGCATACTCTATTAATATACCTTTAAAAGAAATTCAAAATGGTCTATCAAAAACACCTACCTTGTCTGGTCGATTAGAATCAATTAAATTAAGTCCCAATAAGATTTTAATTAATGATACATATAATTCTAATGTAGCATCAATGATTGCAGCAATTAAAATATTAGAAAAAATGCCAGGTTACAAAATACTAGTAGTAGCAGATATGGCAGAATTAGGAAAAAATAGCATTCTATATCATAGAATGATCGGGAATATTGCTAATATATCTAAAATTGACATTATATTTAGTATTGGAGAAAACAGTCATGAAATTACAAAAATGTCTGAAAATGGAGTACATTTTTTAGATAAAATAAAATTAAATAAAAAACTAAAAAAAATTATCTTAAAAAAAGAGACAATTACCGTGTTAATTAAGGGTTCTCGTAGCACGAAAATGGAAAAAACAGTAACATACTTAATCAGGGAGTGTAAAAAAAATGATAATATTGATTAATCAATATTTAAATTTTAAGATATTTTCTTGTATTACATTTCGAATAATTCTTAGTATATTAACAAGTTTTTTTATTAATCTATATTTTATTCCATATATTATAGCTTATTTTAAAAATTTAAAAAAATATCAAATAATACGTATGGATGGACCAAAAACACATTCCTGTAAAAAAAATACACCAACTATGGGAGGGTTAATTATATTAATTTCAATATTAATTGGTGTTTTTCTTTATTGTGATTTATGTAATTTTTATATTTGGTGTGTTATAGGTGTACTAATAGGATGTGGCATAATTGGTTTTTTAGATGACTACAAAAAAATAAATTTTAAAAATACTCAAGGATTAAAAATCCTATCAAAATTTTTTTGGTTATCAATAGTTGCGATAATAATGATCAGTATGATATATGTTAATTCAAATAATTCAATAAACATCGAATTAGTTATTCCATTTTATACTAAAATATTTTTTAAAATCAATTATTTATATATGTTTTTATGTTATTTTGTTATTGTTGGAACCAGTAATGCAGTAAATTTAACAGATGGATTAGATGGATTAGCGATCATGCCAATAATATTCTTGTCTGTTGGTTTAGGAATTATTTCACTGTGTAGTTCAAATGTTTTTTTTGCTCATTATATGAATATTCCTTATTTAAAAAAAGCAAATGAACTAAGTATTTTATGTGCAGCAATAACTGGATCAGGACTGGGATTTTTATGGTTTAATGCTTATCCAGCTAAAATATTTATGGGCGATGTAGGATCACTATCTTTGGGTGGTGCACTAGGAATGATATCAATATTATTACACCAGGAATTGTTATTATTAATTTTAGGCGGTATTTTTGTACTTGAAGCTATATCAGTAATATTGCAAGTTATATATTTTAAAATAAGAAAAAAAAGAATTTTTAAAATGGCGCCGATTCATCATCATTATGAAATAAAAGGTATATCTGAATCTCTAATTATTGTAAGATTTTGGATCCTCTCCTTTATATGTTTATTAATTGGCATCGCATCCTTAAAGGTAAATTAATGTCAGATAATTATTTCGGAAAAAAAATATTAATTTTAGGATTAGGATTGACTGGGATATCATGTATTAATTTTTTTTTTAATAAAGGGATCCAAGTTAAAGCGATGGATGAATCTAAAATACCTAAATTTTTAAATAAAATTCCTAAAAAAGTTCAATATAAGCTGGGAGAATTAGACGAAAAATGGATTTTTGAATCTGATTTAATTATTATTAGTCCAGGTATATCTTCTTTTAAATCTATTTTAGTCAAAGCTAGATTATTAGGAATTAATATTATTAGCGACATTGAATTATTTTGCAGAGAAGCGAAACATCCTATTATCTCTATTACTGGTACTAATGGAAAAAGTACAGTAGCAACAATAGTCCAAAGAATTGCAGAAAAATCAGGACATCAATCAATTTTAGGAGGAAATATTGGATTTCCAGCCTTAGATATGTTAAAAAAAAAAGCGACATTATATATACTAGAACTATCTAGCTTTCAACTAGAAAATACATTTTCTCTAAAATCAAAAATAGCTGTAGTTCTTAATATTACCGAAGATCATATTGATAGATATCCAATGGGTTTCGAACAATATAAAAAAACTAAACTATCTATATATAATTATGCTGACATTTGTTTAATCAAAAAAAATAATACTAAAAAAAATATATGGAATAACAACCATCAAAAATATATTTTTTTTGGTACAAAGGACAGCGACTATAATATTTCTTATCAAAAAGAAAAATATTTTTTATGTTATAAAAAAAAAAATATACTCGATACTAGCGAAATGCTATTAAATGGATATCATAATTATGAAAATGCACTAGTATCCTTAGCAATTTCTGATGCTATGAAATTTAATCAAAAAAAAACCATAGAAATAATTAGAAAATTTTCAGGTTTACCACATCGATTTCAAACAATACATGTAAAGAATAACGTATCTTGGATTAATGATTCTAAATCTACTAACGTTAATAGTACCAAAACAGCTTTAGAAAACTTAAATACAAAAGGTAGAATATGGTTGTTGTTAGGTGGAGATAGTAAATCTGCTAATTTTGAAAGTTTAAAAAATTGTTTTGAAAAACTAAATATAAAAATATATTGTTTTGGAAAAGATGGTTTTAATTTGTCAAAAATATGTCAAAAAAAATCTATTTATGTTGAAAATTTAAAAAAAGCAATGATTTTAATTTCTAAACAAGTTCAACCTGGTGACATTGTTCTTTTATCTCCTGCATGCAGCAGTAAAGATCAATTTTCTAACTTTGAAGAAAGAGGCAAACTTTTTATAAAATTATCTAAGGAAATAAATTAATGTTTTTTTTAAAAAAAAAAAACGATAATACTATATTATATGATCGATTCTTAGTATGGTTAACTTTAGGTTTGTGTGCTACAGGATTAATCATGGTAACTTCTTCATCTATCCCCATAGGACAAAATTTATACCATGATCCCTTTTTTTTTGTAAAAAGAGAAATTTTTTATTTTTTTTTAGTATTTTTACTATCTTGTATTTTTTTACGTACACCTATAATCTTTTGGGAAAGAAATAGCAATTTAATATTAATTATTTCTATTTTTCTACTCTCGATTGTATTATTAATAGGAAAATCAGTACACGGATCCTATAGATGGATAAATTTCGGTTTTTTAAATGTACAACCTGCAGAAATATGTAAAATATCTTCTTTTTTTTATATATCCAACTATTTATCAAGAAAAACGAATGAAGTGCGTAATAATTTTTGGGATTTTTTAAAACCATTAACAATTATATCTATACAATCTATTCTTTTATTAGCAGAACCTGACCTAGGTACAGTTATTGTTTTATTTCTGACAACATTATCAATGTTATTTCTCTCTGGAGTAAAAATAAAACAATTTTTTACAATTATTTTTATAGTTTTTCTAACTTTGACTTGTTTAATTTTAGTTGAACCATATCGTCTTAAAAGAATACTATCTTTTTGGAATCCTTGGCAGGACCCTTTTGGAAATGGTTATCAATTAATACAATCACTAATAGCTTTAGGACGTGGTCATTTTTTTGGAGAAGGTTTGGGTAACTCAATACAAAAATTAAATTATTTACCAGAAGCGCATAGTGATTTTATTTTTTCTATTATAGGTGAAGAACTAGGTTATGTAGGCTGTTTTTTAATCTTATTAACTATTTTTATTATTTCATTTCGAGCTATGTACATTGGAAAAAAATCTTTATCTAAAAAAGAGGTCTTTTCAGGTTTTTTAGCCTGTTCAATTGGTTTATGGTTTAGTTTTCAAACATTAATTAATATTGGCACTGTTACAGGTATATTACCTACAAAAGGTTTAACTTTACCATTGATTAGCTATGGAGGATCGAGTTTAATTATAAATTTAATGGCTATTTGTATATTATTAAGAATTGATTTTGAAATACGATTAAGCGAAAATCAAGCTTTTCCTAAAGGAAAATAAATGCATTCAAAAAAAATTATTATAATAGCAGGCGGTAGCGGTGGACATGTCTTTCCAGGTCTTGTTATTGCAAAATATTTAATTAAAAAAGGATGGAAAATTAATTGGATAGGGACAAAAAATAAAATAGAGTCTAAAATTATTCCGAAACATAATATTAAAATTCACTTTATAAAAATTAATGGACTACGTAATACTAACTTAAAAAATTTAGTTTGTTCTCCAATACATATATTCAATGCTTTTATTCAAATAAAAAAAATAATAAAAACTTGGATGCCAAATATCGTATTAGGCATGGGAGGATACGTATCAGGTCCTGGTGGATTAGCAGCGTGGAATTCTAGAATTCCTTTTATTTTACATGAACAAAATAAAATTGCAGGGATTACAAATAAAATACTATCTAAAATTTCAAAAAAAAATATGCAAGCATTTCCAAATACTTTGTCAAATGCAGAAGTAGTAGGAAATCCAATTCGAGAAGATATTATCAATATACCAAAACCTGCAAAACGTTTTAAAAACAGGACAGGACCTTTAAGAATTTTAATTATAGGAGGAAGTCAAGGAGCTTCAATTTTTAATCATATTCTTCCAAAGATATCTTTAGTATTACACGAAAAAATTGTTATTTGGCATCAAACAGGTAATCTTGATTACGAAAAAACTAAAAAAAAATACAAAAAATATAGCTCATATAAACATGTGGTAGATCGTTTTATCGAAAATATATCAGATGCTTATTCCTGGGCAGATATAATTATATCTCGATCTGGCGCTTTAACAGTAAGCGAAATTGCTGCAGTAGGTTTAGGCGCAATATTTATACCTTATCCACATAAAGATAAACAACAGTATTTAAATGCAAAATATTTAGAAAAAAATGGTTCTGCTAAAATCATAGAACAGTCAGAATTTAATGAAAAAATAATTATAAAAATATTAAATTTACTAAATAGGGAAAAGCTTCTTCTAATGGCAGAACAAGCTTATTCTTTAGGACAACGAAATTCTATGTCAAAAATATATAAAATTATTCATCATATTACTCATCAAAAATAAAATATTTTTTATAATTTAAAGGAAATATATTTCATAAAATAAAATGAAAATAAACAACATAAAAAAAAATAATTTTTTTGAAGAAAAAAAATATAAAAAAATTCATTTAATCGGAATTGCTGGATCAGGAATGAGTGGTATTGCTTTTATACTATTAAAATTAGGATATGTAGTTAGCGGTTCAGATTTGTTAAAAAATTTGATGACAAAAAAATTAAAAAAAATGGGAGCAAATATTTTTTTTCAACATTCTAAAGATAATATCAAAAACATTGATTTTATTGTTAAATCAAGTGCTATTGCTCCTGATAATCCAGAACTTATAGAAGGAAAAAAAAAAAATATTCCTATATTTTTAAGAGCAGAAATGCTTCAAATATTAATGCAATATAAGTTTGGAATAGCAGTGTCAGGAACACATGGTAAAACAACAACCACTGCTATGATTTTCGATATATTAAAAAATAATGCGTTAGATCCTACAGTTATTAACGGCGGATTAATAAAATCTATTAATTCTTGTGCAAAACTTGGATCTTCTAATTACTTTCTTGTAGAAGCGGATGAAAGCGATAGTTCGTTTCTTTATTTAAATCCTAAAATAGCTATTACAACTAATATTGAATCTGATCATATAGATTATTATAATGGTAATTTTACGCTATTAAAAAAAACATTTTTAAAATTCTTAAATCAAATCCCATCTAATGGGATAGCAATAGTATGTACAGACAACAGTTCTATTCGTGATATTTTACCTAAAATAAAATGTCAAATAATTACATATGGATTTAATAAAAATGCAGACATACGAATAACATGTTACAAACAAGAAGGTTTTATAAGTTATTTTAAATTGATCAGAAAAAAACAATTAAATAATTTAAATATCACCTTAAATATACCCGGAAAACACAACGCTTTAAATGCTGCAGCTGCAATTTCTTTTGCAATGTATCAAAAAATACCTGACGAAAAAATTTATCAATCATTAAAAAAATTTCAAGGAACTGTTAGAAGATTTGAATATGTTGGAAATTTATTTATAAAAAAAAGCAATTCTATTACAAATAAAAGTGCTATTTTGATAGACGATTATGGACATCATCCAACTGAATTATTTGAAAATATTAAAACAATACGTACAAGTTGGCCTAAAAAAAATTTAATAATGATCTTTCAACCGCATCGCTATACAAGAACATATCATTTATATTACGATTTTATTAAAGTTTTATCTCAAGTTGATTCCTTATTAATATTAAAAGTATATTCTGCAAATGAAAAATATATTACGGGATATGACAGCTTAGCATTATATAATGATATAAAAAAAATAAAAAAAATGAATATAAGTTTAGTAAATAACAATAAATTAATATTAAAATTTCTTATTCCTTATTTAAATGGAAATGATATTATCTTAATACAGGGTGCTGGAAATATTGATACTATAATGAATAAAACTTTTATTTTAAAAAATAAAAAGGTGGTAATATGAAAAAAAAAATAGCAGTATTATTAGGAGGTAATTCTGCTGAACGATATATTTCAATTAAATCTGGATATGCAATTCTTAAAAGTTTATTAAAATCAGGAATGAATGCCTATCCAATAGATACTCGTGATTTTCCTATTATACAATTAAAAAAACAAGGTTTTGAAAGTGCATATATTGCACTTCATGGAAAAGGTGGAGAGGATGGTACTATACAAGGTATTCTAGAATATTTAAATATTCCGTATACAGGAAGTGGTATCATGTCTTCTGCAATTTCTTTAGACAAATGGAGAACAAAATTATTATGGAAAGCTTGCTCTATTCCTGTATTACCTGATATTTTTTTGAAAAAAAAGGATTTTTCAAAAAATACGTACCCTTTAATATTAAAAGAAATTTTAAAATTAAAATTTCCTATTATAATAAAACCAAATAATTCAGGTTCTAGTATAGGAATAACATTAGTACATCATATAAGTCAATTAATTCAATCTATTGAAATCGCATTTAAATATAGTCATGATATACTAATCGAACCGTTTTTAGAAGGAATAGAATATACAGTATCAATTCTTGACAAAAGAATATTACCTTCCATAAAAATTATTACAAAAAATAATTTTTATGACTATACAGCTAAATATATGGCGTCTTCTACTAAATATTTATGTCCAAGCGAATTAAACCATAAAAAAGAAAAGGAATTAAAAAAAATTACAGAAAGCGCTTGGAATATATTAGGATGTAAGGGATGTGGAAGAATTGATGCAATATTAGATAAAAACAATAATTTTTGGCTACTAGAAATAAATACTATACCAGGAATGACTAATCGAAGTTTACTACCAATTGCCGCTAAAAGCATAGGAATATCTTTTGACGAACTAGTATTAAAAATTTTAAATATAAATAAGAAAACAAATATTTTTTGACGTTCTTGATAATTATTACTAATTTTTAATTTTTTTTGATTGATAAAATTATTTAAATCAAAATTTTCTTCAATAAAAATTGCAAAACAATATACTATATTAGTGAAAATATTAAAACAATTGCAAATTTCATTTTAATAAAAGAACTATATCCCATAACATTACTTTTTTTAAAATAAAACAATCTTGCTATAAATAAAAAAAATTAAATTCATTTATAAAGGATTAGTTTTTCCATAAAAAAATAAGTGAATATTATTTATTTACAATAATGGCATTATAAAAAGTAGAAATCGAATTTTATTATAAAGGTAATATTTAAAAAAATATAGTACAGGCTAAAGAATAATGATTATCTCAAAAAATAGAAAATTAGTAGTCGGACTGGAAATTGGTACTACTAAAGTTATAACTTTGGTAGGAGAAGTTTCAACAGATCTTCAAATAAAAGTCATTGGAACTGGAATATGTAAATCAAAAGGAATAGACAAAGGTAGAATAAATAATTTAGATGCAGTAATTAAATGCATAAAAGAATCTATTCATCAAGCTGAAACTATGGCTAATTGTCAAATCACCTCTGTGTGTTTGTCTTTGTCTAATAAATATATTAATTGTCAAAATGAAATTGGTATTGTTCCTATTGCTGAAGATGAAGTAACAAAAGAAGATATAGAAAATGTAATACATACTGCAAAATCTGTAAAAATTCTTAATGAACATCACATATTACATGTAATTCCACAAGAATATTCAATTGATCAACAATCTGGAATAAAAAATCCAATAGGACTATCTGGAACAAGAATGCAAGTAAGAGTACATTTAATTACTTGCCATCAAAATATAACTAAAAATATTATCAAAGCAGTCGAAAAATGTGATATTAAAGTTGATCAAGTAATTTTTTCTGGTCTTGCTTCAAGCAAAGCTGTTTTAACAGAAGATGAATGTAAACTTGGCGTTTGTATGATTGATATAGGAGGGGGAACGATAGATTTTACTACTTATATTGATGGATCTATAGAAGATAGCCAAGTTATTCCATATGCAGGAAATATTGTAACTAAAGATATTTCGTATGCTTTTAGCACATCTTATTTTGATTCAGAAAATATAAAAATTAAATATGGTTCTGCATTGAAACTACCTCCAGGTACATCAAAAATTATTGATCTACCAAAAAAATATGGAAATTTTCAAAAAAATCTACCACAAGATACAGTCATCGAAGTAATTGAATCGAGATATACCGAACTATTATGCTTAATTAATAATAGAATTCTTCAAGTACAAAAAAAACTTTATAAAGATGGGAAAAAATATCAATTATCAAGTGGTATAGTACTTACTGGAGGTGCTTCAACAATTTTATTTTTAACTGAATGTGCAGAAAAAATTTTTCAAAAAAAAATTAGAATTGCTAAACCTTTAAATATTTCAGGATTAATAGATAATATAGCTGAACCAAATTATTCAACAGCAGTAGGCTTGTTACACTATGGAAAAGAATTCTATTTTAATTGTGAAAACAAAAAGGAAGAAAATTCTTTTATTGAAAGATGCTTTAAAAAAATTCATCATTGGTTTAAAAAAGAATTTTAAAAAAACTAAAACCTTCTAATATTAAAGATATATAATGGAATTAAATTATGTTTGAACCTGTAGAATTAAGCAATAATGCAGTAATTAAGGTAGTAGGTGTTGGTGGTGGTGGTGGTAATGCAGTGGAACATATGGTACGAGAACATATTGAGGGGGTTGAATTTTTTGTTATTAATACTGATGCACAGGCTTTAAAAAAAGTCGAAGTCAGTCAAACTATACAAATAGGCAATAATGTTACTAAGGGATTAGGAGCTGGTGCAAATCCAGAAATTGGACGTACTTCAGCAGAAGAAGATAAAGAATTATTAAAAACTGCTCTAGATGGTTCAGATATGGTTTTTATAGCCGCAGGTATGGGCGGTGGTACTGGAACCGGTGCAGCACCTGTTGTAGCAGAAATAGCAAAAGAATTAGGTATTTTAACTGTCGCTGTAGTAACAAAACCTTTTAACTTTGAAGGTAAAAAAAGAATGATTGTCGCGGATCAGGGAGTAATAGAACTATCAAAACATGTAGATTCTTTAATTACTATACCTAATGATAAGTTACTTAAAGTATTAAATCGAGGTATTTCTTTATTAGATGCTTTTGGTGCTGCTAATAATGTTTTAAAAGGAGCTGTACAAGGAATTGCAGAATTAATTACTCGACCTGGATTAATGAATGTAGATTTTGCTGATGTAAGGACTGTTATGCTAGAAATGGGATACGCTATGATGGGAACTGGCGTTTCTTCTGGAGAAAATCGTGCTGAAGAAGCATCTGAAATTGCCATATCTAGTCCTCTTTTAGAAGATATAGATTTATCAGGAGCGCGGGGTGTTTTAGTTAATATTACTGCTGGTTTTGATTTAAAATTAGATGAATTTGAAACAGTAGGAAATACTATTAGATCTTTTGCTTCAGATAATGCTACAGTAGTCATAGGAACCTCTTTAGATCCAGATATGAATGATACACTTAGAGTAACGGTAGTTGCAACAGGTATTGGTATGGAAAAGTATTCAGACATAAATCAAATAAAAAATAAATCTTCTAAAGAAATATTAATGGATTATCGTTATCAATATTCAAATGTTTCGAATACAAAAAATGATAAAAAAAATATAATAAAGGAAATAAAAGAAGTAGATGCGCAAAAAAGAAGAAAAGAACCAGAATATTTAGACATTCCGGCATTTCTTCGAAAACGATCCGATTAAATTTTTAAATATTAGGAATCAATGTTTTATATATTAAAAAATATTCTTTTTAATATTATTTTATATCAAAATAAAAAATAATCTTCCATAGCCTGCGCCAATAATAAAGAAAATATCTATCGGCGCAAGGACTCATATATTAATTTAATTAAATTAATATTTTTTTATATTAAAAATATGTTTAATTTTTTTTTTATGATAAAATTAAATAAAACATTTTTTTATAAAATATTTGTAAACATTTTGAGAATATATTAAAAATGGAAAACAATCCTATAAAATATATTAAACTTACTACAAATGCCACTAAGAAGATAAGTAAACTTATCCAAGAAAAAAAAAATAAAAATTTAAAACTAAGAATCTATATTATTGGAGGAGGATGTAGTGGATTTCAATATCAATTTATTTTTGATGAAAACATAGATAAAGATGATATTTTAATTAAAAAATCAAATATATTTCTAGTAGTGGATCCAATTAGTCTACAATATTTATATGGCGGCACAATAGACTACTTAGAAAATTTAGAAGGATCAAAATTTATTGTATCTAATCCAAATGCAAAAAATACATGTGGATGTGGTTCCTCATTTAATATTTAAAAAAATATCATCAATTTTACACTATTAAAAATAATAAAATAGTTAAATCTTATTTATGAAAATTGGAATAATCGGCGCCATAGAACAAGAAATTCAAGAAATTAAAAATATTATAGACAATCTAATCATAAAAAAACACGGAAAAATTAAAATTTATATAGGCAAGTTCAACAAAATAAATATTTTTTTAATTAAGTCGGGCATTGGAAAAGTTGCAGCTAGTATAGCTACAATGATTCTTATTGAGTTATATCAACCAAATTTTATTATTAATAGTGGTTCCGCAGGAAGTTTAAAGTCTCTTCTCAATATAGGAGATATCATTATTCCAAAACAGGTATGCTACTATGATGTAAATTTGATCAACTTTGGATATGCTAGAGGACAAATACCCAACTATCCTACAACATTTGCAACAAACAAAAATTTACATGAAATTTTAAAAAATATTATTCTTAAATCTAATTTTTTATTTTCAACTGGACTTCTCATTACTGGAGATTCATTTGTTAGAGGTAGTAATGTGATTAAAAAAATAAAAAATCAATTTTCTTCTGCAATAGCAGTAGATATGGAATCTACTGCAATAGGTCAAACATGTTATCAATTTAATATGCCATTTATTATAATAAAATCAATATCTGATTTATCTGATAGCAATGCCACATTGAAATTTAAAAATAACATTTCTATTGCGTCTTTACAATCTTCAAAATTAGTTAAACTACTTTTACAAAAACTTGAATAAAAAAATATTTTTATAATATTTACGCAAAGTTTATTTTCCTTAAAATAAAAAATATTCAATATATCAAAATATTATTTTTTTTAGATGATAGGAAAAACATATTATTTATAACAAAAAATAAACTTTAAAAATTTTTTTCATAAAAAATTTTCTTTTTTTAAAAAAAAATATAAAAAAATTCTATATTTTCACTATATTTGTAATAAGTTATTAATCTTAAATAATTTATTCATTTATTTTTTATAGGATAAAAATATGATTAAAAAAAAAATATGGTATGAAAATCTTCATTACGATATTGGACAGTATTTTTCGATTGATAAGATATTGTATCAAAAAAAAAACAAATTCCATGAAATTATCATTTTTCAAAACTCAATTATGGGACGAGTAATGACAATAGATGGAATTGTCCAAACAACAGAAAAAGATGAATTTATATATCACGAAATGTTAACTCATGTTCCTATATTTTCTCATGGATCAATAAAAAATGTATTAATCATTGGTGGTGGAGATGGAGGAATATTAAGAGAAATATGTCGACATGATAGTATTGATAGTATTACTATGATTGAAATTGATCAAAACGTTATTAATTTATGCAAAGAATATTTCCCAAAACACTCTAATAATGGATACAATGATTCTCGTCTAAAATTAATTATAGATAATGGATTAAACTTCGTAAAAAATTCAAAAGAAAAATTTGATCTAATCATATCAGATTCTACTGATCCGGTAGGATGTGGGAAAGATTTATTTTTACCAGAATTTTATTCCTATTGTAAAAACTGCCTTCATAAAAACGGCATATTTGTAGGACAAAATGGTGTTTTTTTCCTACAAAAAAATAATGTTCGGCAAACTTATAATAAGTTAAAAAAAATTTTTAATGATGTAAGTTTTTATCAGGCTACTATTCCTACTTATTATGGAGGAGTAATGATGTTTTCTTGGGCGACTGATGACCCATATTACCGTCAAATAAATATAAAAGATTTAGAATTGCGTATAAAAAATACAAAATTAAATTTTAATTACTATAATTTTAAAATTCATATAAGTAGTTTTTATTTGCCTGAATATATAATTAATACTTTAGATAAAAGTTAAAATCCTTTTATAGGAGAGTAATTAAATTGCAAAAACTAAAATTGCATGGCTTTAATAATTTAACTAAAAGCCTAAGTTTTTGTATTTACGATATTTGTTATGCCAATAACAACGATTCAAGAAATAGTTATATTTCTTATATTGACGAACAATATAACGCTATTCGATTAACAAAAATTTTAAAAAAAACTTGTTCAATTATTGGAGCTAATGTCCTGAATGTTTTTCATCAAGATTATGAACCTCAGGGTGCTAGCGTAACTATTTTAGTATGTGAAGATCCAATTAATCTAGAAACAGTAAAAATTATAAATAAAAATAATAATATTGTCTCATCTTCTGTACTAGCCCATTTAGACAAAAGTCACATTTGTGTTCATACATATCCTGAAAGTCATCCTCAAAACGGAATTTGCACTTTTCGTGCAGATATAGAAGTTTCGACATGTGGCATAATTTCACCACTTAATGCGTTAAATTATCTTATCCATCAATTAGAATCAGATATTGTAACAATTGAATATCGTATACGAGGTTTTACAAGAGATATTCATGGCATCAAGCATTTTATTGATCACAAAATTAATTCCATACAAAATTTTATGTCTGATGATATAAAATCAATGTATGAAATGATTGATGTTAATATATATCAAGAAAATATTTTTCATACACGGATGTTATTAAAAGAATTTAATTTAAAAAATTATTTATTTAACATTAATATAGAAGATCTATCAATAGTTGAACGTTCTTATATTATAGATTTACTATGGAAGGAAATGAGAGAGATATTTTATGGCAGAAATATTCCTATAATCAAAAAAATAAAAAAATAATTTTTTATAGCTATAAACTTATCTTGATTAAAAAGAGTTCAAATAATTCATACTATTCTTTTAGAACAAGAAAAGATTATAGAAATTTCAATTCTATAATCTTTTCTTGTTCTAAAAGAATAGTATGAATTATTAATTTAATAATGATACTTTTTTTAAATTTATTAAATCTGTTATTGTCCCCTGATATACCTCTGACGCAGAACAGATTGACTCACTTAGAGTAGGATGCGGATGAACAGTAAGCGAAATATCTTCTGCTTCACATCCCATTTCAATTGCAAGTCCAATTTCAGCAATTAATTCACCAGCATTTGTACCTAATATAGATCCACCAATAATTTTATTTGTACTTTTATCAAAAATTAATTTTGTCATCCCTATAGTACAATTTGATGCATTAGCCCTACCTAAAGCACTCCAAGGAAAAACAGATATTTCATAATCTATTTTTTTATCTTTAGCTTCTTGTTCGCTTAATCCGATCCAAGCAATTTCAGGTTCTGTATAAGCCACTGACGGAATAACTTTAGGTTCAAAATAATGTTTTTTACCAAAAATCACTTCAGCTGCAATATGAGCCTGTTGTATTGCTTTGTGAGCCAGCATAGGAAAACCTGTTACATCTCCAATAGCATAAATATGTGATATATTTGTTTTTAGTTGCATATCTGTTTGAATAAATCCAGATTCATTTAATTGTAATCCAATTCTATTTATTCTTAAACAATTAATATTGGGACTTCTACCTATTGCAACAAGTACATTGTCATAATGCACGGTATTTTCATGATTATTTTCTTTTGAAAACGTTACAATTACACTATCATTATTTGACGTAATAACATTTTTGACATGAGTATTTAATAATAAATTAAATCTTTTTTCAATTGATTTTTTATATATATCAGTAATATCTTTATCTACTGCCGGGAGAAAAACACTAAATCGATCAACAATATCTACTTTTGATCCTAATGCACTATATATTGTTGCCATTTCTAGACCAATTATTCCGCCGCCTATAATTAAAAAACGTTTAGGTATAGTTTTTAATGACAAAGCATCTGTAGAATTCCAAATTCTATGATCTTCATTAGGAAAAGAAGATATATTAATAGGTTTTGATCCAGTTGCAATAATAGCATTTTTAAAAAATACCATATAATTAATTTTTTTATTTTCTACAAAAATACTATTATTAGTATTGAAAGATGCTTTTCCTTGAATAATTCTTATTTTTCTTTTTTCTCCCATACTAAACAAGCCACTAGTAAGCTTTTTGACAATACTTTCTTTCCAATCATTTATTTTTTTAATATCAATAGTTGGTTGATTGAAAACTACACCGGCTTTAGAAAGTTCATTTGCATCTTTTATAACTTTAGCTATATGCAATAGTGCTTTTGAAGGAATGCAACCAACATTTAAACACACTCCACCTAATTGTTCATACTGTTCTATTAAAACAGTATCTAACCCTAAATCAGCACATCGAAAAGCAGCAGAATAACCAGCAGGTCCTGATCCTATAACAACTACTTCAGATTGAATTTCTTTATTCATATTAATAAACTCCGTTAAAAACAAAAAAGTTACATAATTAAAAAACGTATATCAGATAATAATTTTCCAATAAAAGTTATAAAACGAGCTGCTTCTGCACCGTTAATAACACGATGATCATAGGACAAAGATAAAGGTAACATTAAAGATGGAGAAAATTTTTTACCATCCCATAATGGTTTTATAATAGATTTTGAAATACCGAGAATTGCAACTTCATTTGAATTAATTATAGGAGTAAAACAGGTTCCTCCAATACCTCCTAAATTTGAAATTGTAAAAGTACCATTTTGCATATCAGATGGATTCAACTTATTATTATGTGCTTTTTCTGCAAGAAAACTTAATTCAGAAGATAAATTTGTTATATTTTTTTTATCAACATTTTTTAATGTAGGAACAAATAAACTATTTTTAACATCAATAGCAATGCCAATATTAATATATTTTTTAAAAATTATCGATTTTTTATCTGTAGATAAAGAACTATTAAAAACTCTGAATTTTAACAATGCATGTGCTACAGCTTTAATAACAAAAGGTAATATAGTAATATTCAAATATGTATTATTTTTTTGTTTTTCTTCAAAATTATATTTTTGACGAAATTCTTCCAATATAGTTATATTAACCTCATCAAATTGTGTTACATGAGGTATATTCATCCAATTTTTATGCAAATTCTTACCAATAACTCTTTGAAGATTATTAATTAACACTTCTTCTGATTTAGTTTCATTAAAATTTTTAATTACAGTACTATTTTGACAAAATAAATCTTTTTTAGTGATACTTTTTTTTATATATGATTCAATATCTTCTTTCAAGATACGATTTTTAGGACCAGAAGCAATAACATTATCTAAATTAATATTTAAATCACGAGCTAAACGTCGTATAACTGGTGTAGCATGAGAAAAAAAATGTTTTTTAATATTATTTTTTTTAGAATTTTTGTTTTTTAATTTATCTAATTTAATTTTTTCAAATTTTTTTTCACTTGTATTAGAATTAATATCATTTACATCAAAAATCATGATAATAGAAGAAGTAGTTACTTTTTGACCAACTTTTACACAAATATCTTTTACAAATCCACATATTGGTGAAGGAATTTCCATAGAAACCTTATCTCCTTCTACAATTACTAATGCTTGATCTAATTTTATTTCGTCATGAATTTTTACTAATATTTCTATTATTTCTACTTCATCTACACCAATATCAGGCATTTTAACTTCAATATGCACTTTTTTTATACCTCTTAAGCTAAACGCGGATGCACTTTGTCTGCATTAATGTTAAATTTTATAATTGCGTCTTCTACTACCTTTTTATTAATGGTATTTAATTTAGCTAATAAACTCAAGGCAGCTATCACAATATAATGAGCACTAACTTCAAAATGATTACGTAGCTTATCACGACTATCTGAACGACCAAAACCGTCTGTACCTAATACATGGTATTCGTTTGATGGAACATAATGTCGAATTTGTTCAGCAAATAATTTCATATAATCAGTTGCAGCAACAGCAGGAGAAGAATTCATTATCGTTTTAATATAAGCAATTTTTTTCTTTTTTAAAGGATGTAACATGTTCCATCTCTCGCAGTCTTCACCATCTCTAGCTAATTCTGTAAACGAAGTAACACTATAAATATCTACAGTAATTTGATAGTCATTAAACAAAATTTCGCCAGCTTCGCAAATACAACGCAAAATAGCACCAGACCCCATTAATTGAATTTTTAATTCACTCGCATAAAAAGTTTTTAACTTATACATTCCTCTACAAATATTTTTTTCTATTCCTTTTGGCATAGCCGGCATATAATAATTTTCATTAATAGTAGTAATATAATAATATATATTTTCTTGAAGAGGACCATACATTCTTCTTAATCCGTCTTGTATGATAACAGCGACTTCATAAGCAAATGCTGGATCATAAGAAATACAATTGGGAATCGTTAAAGATTGAATATGACTATGACCATCTTCATGTTGTAAACCTTCTCCATTTAAAGTCGTTCTTCCAGAAGTCCCTCCAATGAGAAAACCCCTTGCTTGTTGATCACCAGCTGCCCAAAAAAGATCACCTATTCTTTGAAAACCAAATATTGAGTAATAAATATAAAAAGGAATCATTGGAAAATTGTTGGTACTATAGGAAGTGGCTGCAGCTAGCCAAGATGAAGCCGCACCTAATTCATTAATTCCTTCTTGTAATATTTGTCCTTTTCTTTCTTCTTTATAATAAGATAATTGTTCTCTATCTTGAGGAATATATTTTTGTCCAATAGAACTGTAAATACCAATCATCCTAAACAAACCTTCCATTCCAAAAGTACGAGCTTCATCTACAATTATTGGAACTATTAAATTTTTAATACAATCATTTTTTAAAATTAAATTTAAAACGCGAACAAAAGCAATAGTAGTAGAAATTTTTTTATTTTGTTCCTTTAATAAAGATTGAAAATATGTTAAATCTGGAATGTTTAATATATTTGTAAATTTAGATAAACGAAATGGAATATAACCACCTAGTTTTCGTCTTTGTTTATGTATATATAAATCTTCTGGAGAATTTTTTTTAAAAATCCAGTATGGTAAATCTTTAATATCTTCATTTGATATAGGAACATGAAAACGATCTCTAATATAAATAATTCCATTAATATTAATTTTCTTAATTTGATGTGCTATATTTTTTCCTTCAGCGATTACACCCATACCGTAACCCTTCACTGTATGAGCTAAAATAACAGTCGGCTTACCTATAACTTCTTTAGCTTGTTTTAGAGCATTAAATATCTTTTTAGGATCATGTCCTCCTCTATTTAAATCCCATATTTCCTCATCTGTCATATCTTTCACTAATTCTAATGTTTCTTTATATTTTCCAAAAAAATATTCTCGAACATATGCTCCATTTTTAGATTTTAATGTTTGATATTCACCATCTATTGTTTCATTCATTAATTGAACTAATTTTCCAGTTTTGTCTTTTTTTAATAAATGATCCCATTTTCCTCCCCATATAACTTTTATTACTTTCCATCCTGCTCCATAAAAAAAACTCTCTAATTCATTTATAATTTTACTATTACCAACTACAGGACCATCTAATCGTTGTAAATTACAATTAACAATAAAAATTAAATTATCTAGTTTTTCACGAACAGCAATAGAAATTGCCCCTTTAGATTCTGGTTCATCCATTTCACCATCACCTAAAAATGCATAAACTGTTTGTTTAGAGGTATTTTTTAGTTCACGATTTTGTAAATATTTTAAAAACTTGGCTTGATAAATAGCACAAATTGGACCTAATCCCATGGAAACAGTCGGAAATTGCCAAAAATTTGGCATTAATTTAGGATGAGGATAAGAAGATAACCCCTTACCATCGACTTCTTGTCTAAAATTATCAATTTGTTTTTTTGACAAACGGCCTTCTAAAAAAGATCGAGCATAAATACCTGGAGAAATATGACCTTGAAAATATACTAAATCACCTCCATCTTCGTTATTACTAGATCGAAAAAAATGATTAAAGCATACTTCATATATTGTTGCAGAAGATTGAAAAGAAGATAAATGTCCTCCTAATTCTAAATTTTTTTTTGAAGCCCGTAAAACCATCATTATAGCGTTCCAACGAATGGCCGAACGAATACGCTTTTCTATATCTAAGTTGCCAGGATATTCTACTTCATCTTCGCTGCTAATTGTATTAACATAGTCGCTAGTAAAAAAACACTTAAAAAAACTGGACCTAGTTATTTTAGATGCCTTTAAAACCTTCTCAATCAAAAAACTAGCTCTTTCAATTCCTTCTTCACGAATGACAGATTCAATTGATTGCACCCAATCATGAGTTTCGACTGGATCCACGTCATCATATACATTTTCTGACATGGTATAAATTCCTTATATATTTTTTATAAAAAAAAATTTATATTTAATATAAAATATTATTAAGACTATAATTAATTTTAAAAATTATATTTTCTATTTAAAATAGTTATTAAACTTTAAAAAAAATCAACAAAACTAACTATAAATATAATTAATTTTATTGATTTTATTTTTTAAAATAAAATGTATTTTAATTCTTAAAATGATTAAAGACACAGTTTTCTTGTTCACTCACTCGTATAAAAGTTGTTCTTTTAGTTAATTCTTTTAATTTTTGTGCACCTACATAAGTACAAGCAGAACGGAGTCCGCCTAAAATATCACGTACAGTTGCATCAACTTTTCCACGAAAAGGTATTTTAACTATTTTCCCTTCAGATGCACGATATCCAGGAACTTTTCCTGTATGACGTTTCATTGCAGAAGTAGAACTCATACCATAAAATAACATAAATTTTTTAGATTTTTCTTTAATTACATCTCCTAAGCATTCGCTATGACCTGCAAAAATACCACCTAACATGACAAAATCTGCCCCACCTCCAAAAGCTTTTGCAATATCTCCTGAAACAGTGCAACCACCATCGCTAATAATGTGACCACTTAATCCATGTGCAGCATCTGCACATTCTATAATAGCTGATAACTGAGGATAACCTATTCCTGTTTTAACCCTTGTAGTACATACAGAACCAGATCCAATTCCTACCTTTACTAAATCTGCTCCAGATAATATTAACTCTTCAACCATTTCACCAGTAACAACATTTCCGGCACAAATAATTTTATCTGGATAAAATTCTCGTACTTTTTTTAAAAAATCAACAAAATTTTCAGAATAACCATTAGCAACATCAATACAAATATATTTCAATTTAGAAGATAATGAAAAAATTTTTTTTATTTTTAAAAAATCTAAATCAGATGTACCAATGGTAATGATCACATGATTTAATGTATTTTCGGAGGCAATATTAATAAATTCTCTCCATTCATTAAAAGAATAATATTTGTGTACCGCGGTTAATATATTAAATTGAGACAAAGATTTAGCCATACAAAAAGTACCTATGGTATCCATATTAGCAGCAATAATTGGAATTCCACACCATTTTATGGTAGAATATTTAAAAGAAAAAGAACGAATAAGATTAACTTCAGAACGACTTTTTAAAATAGATCTTTTTGGTCTTATTAAAACATCTTTAAAACCTAATTTAATATCTTCTTCAATACGCATAAAATAAAATCCTATACTAAATATTAAAATATAATAAAAAATATCACTGAAAAGTTTTTTCAATATATAAAATTTTAAAAAAATTATGACCTATATTGTAGCACTTACTGGAGGCATTGGTAGCGGAAAAACTGCCGTTTCTGATAGATTTAAAAAAATAGGTATAAATATTATTGATACCGATATTCTTGCAAGGAAAATAATAGAAAAAAATGCAAATATATCTAATGTTATTAAAAAAAAATTTGGAAAAAAAATATTAAATACAGATGATTCAATCAACCGTATTTTACTTCGAAAACATATTTTTAATAATAAAAACAGTCGATTTTGGCTAGAAAATACACTTCAACCAGAAATTTTAAAAGAAAGTAAAAAAATAATAAAATCAATAAAATCAAGATGGTGTCTTTGGGTTGTCCCATTGCTCATAGAAAAGAAACTAGAAAAAAAAGCAAATCGAATACTTTTAATTGACACCCCAGTAAAAATACAAATACAACGTATAATAAAACGAGATAAAATAACTTACGATGAAGCTGAAAAAATTATTTCTAATCAAGCTAGTAGAAAGCAGAGAATAGCTTTATCAGATGATATTATTGTCAATAAAAAAAACCTTCAAAAATTAGATTTATATGTTAATTATCTTAATAATTTTTATATTCATTTATCAAAAAAAATTAATAAAAAAAATGATAAAGAAAATAACTTAACTAAATTTTATTAAACAATCTATATTTTCTTATATAAATTTTATTTTTTCTAAAAGATTAATAACATTATAATTTGCAGCAGGAAAATTAAAATATTTTAAATGATCATGAGATACCCAGCGATATAAATATCCTTCCCTGCTATATGCATAGCCCTTCCATTTTTTGATCAAAAAAAAGTACAATTTCATTTTTTTATAAAAAAATGTGGTAGATTCAAAAGTTTGAAAATCTAATATTCGAATTCCAACTTCTTCTAAAAGTTCTCGTTTTAAAGAAAAGATCAAATATTCATTTTCTTCTACTTTTCCTCCTGGAAATTCCCAAAAACAGAAATTATATTTTTTTTTTTGCTTTAGTAATATAGATTTTATTTTTTTTGATAATAATCCCAATTACTATTTTTTTATATTTCATAAAATGAAATCCAAATTAAAAACTACCATGACAATACTTAAATTTTTTTTGAGAACCACAAAAACAAAGTTTATTTCTTCCTATTTTTATATCATATTCTAAAAAATTAGAATTTTTATTAATATGTGTATTAAAATTATTTTTTATATAAGATAAGTTTAATTTACTAAGAAAAGATATAACTTCATATTTTAATAATTCTAGCATGTTAGAAAACATATTAAAAGATTCACGCTTATACTCTTGTTTAGGATCTTTTTGAGCATAACCACGCAAATGAATTCCTTGTCTTAAATAATCCATAGCAGATAAATGTTCTTTCCAAAGAGAATCTAATGTTTGCAACATAATAGATTTTTCTATTATTCTAATATTTTCTACACCTATTTCTCTTTCTTTTTCCATATAATTCTTTTTTGCTAAAGTAAAAACTTGTTCTATAATCTTTTCTTTTTTTACATAAGGATTGTCTTTTAAGTAATTTTGAATAGATATATTTAAATTAAAATCAAAACGCAATTTTTTTTCTAAATCTAAAATTGCCCACTTATTTCTTGGAGTCTCGTAATTTATATATATGCTAATTGTAGTTTGTAAAACGTCTTTCAAAATATCAAAAATAGTTTTTTGAATATTTTTAGAATTAATTAATTTATTACGTTGAGCATAAATTACATAACGTTGTTCATTACATACATCATCATATTCTAATAACTGTTTTCTAATTTCAAAATTATGATTTTCTACTTTTTTTTGAGCATTTTCTATAGCTTTTGTAACCCATGGATGCTCAATGGCTTCATTCAGCGAAAGTCCTAATTTCCTCATCATACTAATAATTTTATTAGATGCAAAAATTCTCATTAGTGAATCTTCCATGGAAATATAAAAACGTGAAGAACCGCTATCACCTTGACGACCAGAACGTCCTCTTAATTGATTATCAATACGACGCGATTCATGTCGTTCAGTACCAATAATATGCAAACCTCCAGATAAAACAACTAAATCATGTTGTCTTTTCCAATTTTTTTTAATTTTATTTGTTTCATCTAAAGACATGCCTTTTTCTAATTGGGTTTCTAAACTTCCTCCTAATACAATATCTGTTCCCCTACCAGCCATATTAGTAGCAATAGTCACTGATCCAGGTATACCAGCTTGGGATATGATTTCTGCTTCTCTAGCATGAAATTTAGCATTTAAAACATTATGTTTAACATTTATTTTTTTTAATTTATTTGATAAAATTTCCGATTTTTCAATTGAAATTGTACCAACTAATACAGGTTGATTTTTTTTTACACAATTTTGAATATCTTTTAATATAGCATTTATTTTTTCTTTTTCTGTCATATAAACTAAATCAGCCATATCTTTTCTTATCATTGGTTTGTTTGTTGGAATAGTGATAGTATCAAGATCATATATTGAATTAAATTCAAAAGATTCAGTAGCAGCAGTACCTGTCATTCCTGCTATTTTTTTATATAAACGAAAATAATTTTGCAATGTAATAGATGCTAAAGTTTGATTTTCATTTTTTATTGGAACATTTTCTTTTGCTTCTATTGCTTGATGTAATCCATCAGACCATCTTCGGCCAGGCATTGCACGACCAGTATGTTCATCTACAATGATGATATCATTGTTTTTTATAATATAATCTACATTACGAATAAACAATTTATGCGCACGTAAAGCAGATATTACATGATGCATTAATATAATATTATTAGAAGAATATAAAGATTCTCCTTTTTTCATTAATTTTTGTTTAAGTAAAATTTTTTCAATCTTAATTAAACCTCTTTCAGTTAAAGATATTTGTTTGGACTTTTCATCAATATAAAAATCGCCTTGTCCATGAAAATAATCAGAATCTTCCTGTTTTTGAGAAATTAAATATGGTACAATTTTATTGACTTCTTGATATAAAAAAGAACTATCTTCAGAAGGTCCAGAAATAATTAAAGGTGTTCTAGCCTCATCTATTAAAATCGAATCAACCTCATCTACTAAAGCATAATGTAATTCACGTTGAACTCTTTCTTCAGGAGAAAAAATCATATTATCACGTAAATAATCAAATCCATATTCATTATTAGTACCATAGGTAATATCGCATAAATAAGCATTTTTTTTATCAGGAAAAGACATATCAGATAAATTTAAACCTACAGTTAAACCTAAGAATTTAAATAATGGGGTGTTTTTTTTTGCGTCTCGCTCTGCTAAATAATCATTCATAGTAACTATATGAACACCTCGATCTGTTAATGCATTTAAATAAGCTGGTAAAGTAGAAGTTAATGTTTTTCCCTCTCCTGTACGCATTTCTGCGATACATCGTTGGTTTAACACGATACCACCAAGAATTTGAACATCAAAATGACGCATATTAAAAACTCGTCGACTAGCTTCTCTTACTGTTGCAAAAGACTCTGGTAATAATTCTTCTAAACTTTCACCTTTTTTTAACCTAAACCGAAATAATTGTGTATTTTCTTTTAAATTTTTATCTGATAACTTTTTAAATTTTTCTTCTAATTGATTAATTGAAGACACTATCTTGTTGAATTTTTTTAAAATTCGATCGTTACGATTACTGAATATTTTTTTTAAAAATTTAATTAACATATTAGACTTCTCAAGTTATAATTTTTAATTAATGATTATGTAATAAAAATTTCATTATTATCTAATAATAAATTATTTTAATTAAATATATTTAAATATAGTTAACAACCAATTAAAAAATATTTTTTTATAATGCAAAATTTTTTAAATACTTATTTAAAATAAAATAACTAGAATATTAAATAATGCAGTAAATTTTTTCATCTAAAAAAATCAATTTTATTTATAAAAAATATTTTTATAGTATAAATTTTTATTATTCAATAGCCATATTGATAAATATGTATTGCATTGATGACTTTTATAAAAAAAAATAATTCTTCTATTTGTTTAAATAAAAAAATTATTCCTTCAGAAGAATTTCTTGTTAATAGTACAAGAGATTGACATTCAAGATATTTGTAACAATTTTCATAGAATTAAAAAAAGCATATAATATAATTAGTGAACTATTGTATTTTTCTATACAAATAGGAATAATATTTTCCTATTAATACCGATAAAAAATTATTCATTAAATTATTTGCTTACCTAGAAAACTTTTTAATTTGCATCCTTAGCAATTTTTCTGTTCTAGAAATAATTACTTGTTACATATTAAATAAGTTGATTGAATAGAATTTATATTTTAAATTAAAAATTAATTTTAGCATCATTCTCTACTATTTTTATAAATAATCAATCTCAGTTAAGAGAAAAATTTTTAGTATCTGCACTTATTATTATTTGAAAAAAATCGATCTATTTTAATAGATGTTAAATTAATGTTTTATTAACTTATATCAATAATAAAATTTCACTCTAATAATATTTATTGGATAATTCAAAATAGATATTAATACTACTTTTTTTTTAAAAAAATAATTATTGCTTTTTAGATTATAAATATTTCTATTATCTAATAGAAAGAGAAGGATCTAAAAATTTAATTATTAAAACTAGTTTTTTTAGGGTCAGATAAAAATAATTAAAAAAAATAATTAGTTAAATTAAAAAATAAATAGCAAAACTAGTACATCAAATACACAAATATCTATAAAAATTTCAATTAAAACCTTTTATTAAAAATTAAATCATTTATAAAAACAATTTATCATAGACATATTTACTTATAAATATTTAATCTATTTTAGCCTTGAACTTAGCTATATTAGCATCTTTTTCAATGCTATTTAAAAAAAAATATATAGCGTTATAAAAAGTATTATACGTGACAAATTTTTACTCTTTTTTATTTATTTTTATTAGAACAATATCTAAAAAAATAGAACAAGAAGAAATACAAGAACTTTTCTGATCTAATTTATAAAAGATTCTTATCTTAGTTTAGAATAGTTTTTTCTTTAATATATTGTTTTTTATAAAACGAAAATAAAAGAAAATTTATTTAAATAAAAAAAATAGCTAGAATCTATTTCTGATTACTATTTTTTATAAATAAACTTAATTTGAATATTGTTTTACAATTCAATTTGGTTAATGAAAATAATTTAAAATTATAACCATATATATATTTTATTAATTTTTTTAATTATTGAAAAAATATTAGTTAAAAAATTTTTAAAAAAAATAAAATTAATTTTTATTTAAAAAAAAATAAAATCATTTTTAAATATAGGTAAACAAAAATCATCAGGATACTTTGCAAATAAAAAATATAAACCGCAAGCTGGAGCAGTAGGACCTGCATAGTTTCTATTTTTTTTTTCTAACAATTTTTTTATATAGTCAGATTTTGTAGAGTCATTAATTTGAATTAACGAACCAACAATATTTCGAACCATACGATATAAAAAAGAATTCGCAGTAATATCAATAATTACCCAATTATTTAAACGCCAAATATTTAAATCAATAATTTCTCTTCTTGGCGAGTTTGATTGACAACCTGTAGCACGAAAAGAGGAAAAATCATGTTTTCCTAATAAGGATTGTGCTTCAATATGCATCTTATCAACATCTAAATATCTATAAATATGATTTGATTTATTATAAAAAACCGGAGAACGAGAAGTATGATTATATATTATGTAACGATAAGAACGCGAAATAGCACTATATCGAGCATCAAAATTTTTTGAAACTTCTTTAACCCACTTTATAGAAATGTTTTTAGATAAGTAACTATTTACTCCGACTGACCAAGCAAAATTACTCCTAATAGAATCTGTTGTAAAGTGTATTACTTGACCTAAAGCATGTACACCAGTATCAGTTCGACCTGCACATGTAATATCAATTTTATGATTTGCAATTTTAGACAAAGATTCTTCAATTTCTTTTTGAATTGTAGGAATTATTTTTTGACGTTGCCAGCCATGATAAGAACTTCCATTATATTCAATTCCAAGAGCAAATTTTTTAAATTTTTTTTCTTTCATTCTAAATATTTCCATTAATAGATAAACACTATTACTTATTTAATCAAAAAAATCATTTTTTAATTGATGTTCTTGTATTATTAAAGTTTATGTTACTATTATTTAAAATACTATTTAATATATTAATTTGATTAAATTAAAAAATAAAAAAAACCTATAACTATTTTTTATATTTTTTAAATATTAATTACATTAAATAATATCAATGATTCATAATTTATATTATTAACTAATTGATATATATCTTTTATTTTATTTTTTTATGCACACTATATTAGGAAAAAACTATGGGAAAAGAAAAAAACAAAAAAACATCATCTTTAAACGTTCTTTCTATTGCGGGATTAACACCATACCAAAAAAAAATAGATGAAGAATATATGAATGAAAATCAAATGTGGCATTTTAAAAAAATTCTTAAAACATGGAAAAACCAATTAAAAATTGAAATCAATCATACTTTGCTTTACATACAAGACAAATCAACTAATTTTCCTGATCCTATTGATCGAGCTGCACAAGAAGAAGAATTTAGTTTAGAATTAAGAAATCGAGATAGAAGTCGTAAATTAATAAAAAAAATACAAGAAACTTTAAAAAAAATAAAAGACAAAGACTTCGGTTATTGCGATTCTTGCGGTGTTGAAATTGGAATTCGTCGTTTAGAAGCTAGACCCACTGCAAATCTTTGTATTGACTGTAAAACATTAGCAGAAATTCGAGAAAAACAAATGGCTGGTTAAAAAAATAAAACGTATAGATTAGGATATTCGATTGATATATTAAATTATATCGAGTATCCTTTCCTAATTATTATTAAATAATTATTTTTAAAAAAATTAATTTTAAATAGCAGGAAAAATGGAATCTATTACTATTGAAAAAATACAAAACTGGAAAAGAAATAAAAAAAAATTTTCAGCCATCACAGCTTATGATTTTAGCTTTGCTAAACTATTTGAAAATGCAGGTGTACCAATAATTCTTATTGGTGATTCTCTTGGTATGACTATTCAAGGTCATACATCTACATTATCTGTAAAAATAAAAGATATGGAATATCATACAAAATTAGTAAGAAAAGGTGCACCTAAAACTTTTTTATTATCCGATTTACCATTTATGTCATATTATGAAATAAAACAAACATTAAAAAACACAGCTAAAGTTATACAAGCTGGCGCTAATATGATAAAAATAGAAGGCGGAAAATGGTTGATTGAAACTGTAAAAGAGCTCTCAAATAGATCAATATTAGTTTGTGGACATATAGGATTAACACCACAATCTGTGCATTATTTAAGCGGATACAAAATCCAAGGAAACGAAAAAAACGATGAAAAAAGAATAATAGAAGAAGCATTCTTACTGGAAGAAGCAGGAATTAAAATGTTAGTTGTAGAATGTATTCCTGCATTATTAGCTAAAAAAATAAGTAAAAACTTATCTATTCCTGTTATTGGTATCGGATCAGGGAAATATACTGATGGTCAAATACTTGTTATGCAAGATTTATTAGGAATGAATGAAGGGAAAAAACCTAAATTTGCAAAAAATTTTTTACATAAAAATGGGAGCATTCAAGATGCTATTAAGAAATACATAAGTGAAGTAAAAAAAGGTATTTTTCCTAATGAAAAATATAGTTTTTAAAATTTTGGAAGAAAAATGGAAGTTATAAAAAATATAAATATATTAGAAAAAAAAATTAAAAAAATCAAAAAAACAAAAAAAATAATTGGATTAATTCCTACGATGGGAAACTTACATAAAGGTCATATTAAACTAATTTCCTTAGCAAAAAAATATGTAGACATTGTTGTAGTAAGTATTTTTGTTAATCCCATGCAGTTTGACGACTTATTAGACCTAAAAAAATACCCTCAAACTTTTAATCAAGATTATGATATTTTAAACAGGGAAAAAATTAAAATTCTTTTTTACCCAGATAATCATATTATGTATCCTAATGGACTAAAAAATCATACATATATCGACATACCTAAACTATCTAAAATTATAGAAGGAAAATCACGTCCTGGTCATTTCATAGGCGTAACAACAATACTCTGTAAATTATTTAATTTAATACAACCAAACTTTTCATTTTTTGGAGAAAAAGATTATCAACAATTATTAGTTGTAAAAAAATTAGTTCAAGAATTAAACTATCCTATAAAAATTATTAGTTTGCCTACAGTACGATTGCATAATGGATTGGCTTATAGCTCGAGAAATAACAATTTAAATTCTTCAGAAAAAGAAATAGCACCTTATTTGTATAGAATAATAAAAAAAACACATAATACAATTATCAAAAATAAAGGAAAAAACATTCAAAAAACCATTAATAAATCAAAAAAATATCTTATTGAAAAAGGTTTTAATATTGATGTATTTAATATATACGATTCAAATACACTAGATCCTATAACTCAAAAAAACAAAAAACTCATCATTCTGGCATCAGTTTGGTTAGGTAAAATTCGACTAATTGATAATAAAAAAATTACATTAAAAGATTGAACATCTATTATTTTATTTATTAAAAACAACCTTCCCTATATAAGGTAAATATCGATAAGATTGAGCGTAATCTATACCATATCCAACAATAAATTCATCAGGTATAGAAAAACCTATAAATTCAACATTAATGTTAACTTCTCGACATTCTGGTTTATCTAAAAGGGTACAAATCGATATTGATTTCGGATTTCTTAATTTTAAAATACCTAATACTTTGCTTAAAGTTTTTCCAGAATCAATAATATCCTCAACAATCAAAACATTTTTATTATAAATATCTTCATCTAAATCTTTGATAATTTTCACATCTCCGGTAGATGTCATACCTCTTCCATAACTTGAAGTTGTCATAAAATCGACTTCATGTTCAATTTTAATTCTACGACATAAATCTGCTATAAATACAAATGAACCACGTAATAAAGCAATTAATATTATTTTATTTTTTCTACTTTTGTATTTTTTAGTGATTTCTTCACCTAGCTCACGAACACGAACATCTAATTCTTTTTTGGAAATAATAACTTTAATAGTATGCTTCATAATATTAACTAAGTATGTAATGTATATTTTATATTTATTATAATAAAATAATTAATTTGTATTTATAAAAATAAATTGATTATATTTAAAAATAAAAATTTCAACATAAAATTGAAAAAATATTTATTTTTAACTATTGCACTAATAATAATCATTATGTTATAAAAATTAAACTACTAATAAAGAAACAGCATCAATTTAATAAAAATTTAATTTAAAATATTTTACTTTCAAATCACTACTAAATATTTATTTTATAAAATAATTGTTAATATATTTAAAAATACAAGAATATATTAAATATTGTTATTTATATATAAATAAAAAATATCATTTTAAAAAATCATGTAAAAATAAAAAAAATTATTTACAACACTTTATTCATCTTCTATTAACAACATTTTTTTACAATATTCATAGACTAAATTTATGGTAAAATTAATAATATTTAAAATATACGTTATACTAAAAAAATAAAAATTTTTACAATTACAGCTTTAAATATTATTAAATAAAACAATTTAAGAAATCAATTTAATTAAAATATTTATCAATGTATATCTAAAAGTATTATTTAATAATATTAACATCTAGCACTTATAGTTTCTTTGGCATAGAATCACTTTTTTATTTATTAAAACTAATTATACGTGCTATGGGATAATGTGCATGCTTAACAAAAACCCGCTCATAGATAATGCGGGTTTTTTATGATATGAATTTAAGGATATAAAAAATGAAATTATTAAAATTTGGCGGAACTTCATTAGCTAATGCAAAAAAATTTTTATGTGTAGCTGATATTATAGAAAAAAAAGCTAAAAGTGATCAAATTGCAGTTGTCCTTTCAGCGCCAGCTAAAATAACTAATTACTTAGTTACAATTATTGAAAATGATATTAATAATGATGAAATGCTGGAAAAAATTGATCTAGCAGAAAATATTTTCATTAAATTAATAAAAGATATAAAAAAAATAGAACCATGCTTTTTATATAAAAAGACAAAGGAAGTAATTGAAAAAGAATTTAATAAATTAAAAAAAATTGTAAATGGTATTGTATTAATTAAACAATGTCCAGAAAGTATTCAGCCAATCATAATATCTCGTGGTGAAATACTTTCAGTTGTTATTATGAAAAATATATTAAAGTCTAAAAGTTATGACGTTACTATATTAAATCCAGTTAAAAATCTTTTATCTACAGGAAGTTATTTAGATTCTACTGTCGATATACATGAATCAAAAAATAGAATCAAAAAAATTAAAATAAATCAAAAAAATATTATTTTAATGGCAGGTTTTATTGCAGGAAACAAAAAAGAAGAACTTGTTGTATTAGGACGTAATGGTTCCGATTACTCTGCAGCGGTATTAGCTTGTTGTTTAAATGCTAATTCTTGCGAAATTTGGACTGATGTTGATGGTGTTTTTACATCAGATCCAAGAATAGTTTCTAATGCTTGTTTATTAGAATCAATATCATATCAAGAAGCAATGGAATTATCCTATTTTGGTGCTAAGGTGCTTCATCCACGAACTATTGAACCTATTGCTCACTTCCAAATACCATGCATCATTAAAAATACAAATAATATTAATTCTAAAGGTACCTTGATATGTCAAAAAAATAGTTCCGAGGAAAATTTTTTAAAAGGCGTGACATATTTAGAAAATATTGCCATGTTTACTATGTCTGGATCGTGTCTAAAAGACTCAGGTAGAATAATTTCGCGTATATTTACTGTTCTTTCAAGAGAAAGAATTAAAGTTATTCTAATAACTCAATCATCTTCAGAAAATAAAATAAACTTTTGTACTTTAGAAAAAAGTATTGATGTTATTTTGCTCATATTAAAAAAAGAATTTTTATTAGAAATGAAAGAAGGATTACTAAATCATTTAAATATAGTAAAAAATTTATCTATTTTATCCGTCATAGGTTCTAATATTATTTATAAAAATAATATTGCATCAAAAATTTTTTCTTCTTTAGGTTGTTCAAAAATTAATATAATTGCAATTGCACAAGGATCTTCAGAACACACTATCTCTATAGTAATTAAAAAAGAAAATATTTTACAAGCGATAAAAAATGTTCATAATACACTTTTTATTAAGAAAAAAATCATTAATGCTTTTTTAATTGGAATAGGAGGAGTAGGAAAAGCACTATTAAAACAAATATTAAAACAAAAAAAATTTTTAGATCAAAAAAATATTAAAATAAAATTTCGTATTATTGCAAATTCTCAAAAATTACTATTTTTAAAAAATCCAAGCAATCTAAATAATTGGGAAGATGATTTTAAAATCTCAAAAGAAAAATTTAATTTAAAAATATTAAACAAATTATTACAACGCAATTATCATGAAAATTCAGTGATACTTGATTGTACATCTGATGAACTATTATCTAAACAATATATTAATTTTATTTCACATGGATTTCATGTAATTACATCAAACAAAAAAGCTAATACTGATTCATTAAAATATTATAATGAAATTAAGAATACTGCATTACAAAAAAATAAAAAATTTTTATATGAAACTAACGTTGGAGCAGGACTACCTGTTATTAGCACATTGCAAAATTTATTGAATACAGGTGATAGTCTAATACGTTTTAAAGGTGTATTATCAGGTTCATTATCTTTTATTTTTGGAAAATTAGAAGAAGGGATTTCATTATCAGAAGCCACTAAAGAAGCAAAAAAACTAGGTTTTACCGAACCAAATCCATCTGATGATCTATCTGGTATTGATGTTGCTAGAAAAATATTAATTTTAGCTCGAGAAATTGGATATAAAATAGAATTAAAGGATATAGAAATTGAATCTATATTACCTGAAAAATTTAAAAAATATCAAAATACTGAAGAATTTTTCTTAAAATTAAAAGAATTAGATCTGTCTTTTTCGAATCGTATTAATAAAGCACGTAATTTAGGGAATGTTTTACGTTTCGTTGGAACTATAGAAAAAGAAGGCAAATGTTCAGTAAAAATTGAAGAAATAAATAAAAAAAATCCATTATATAAAGTAAAAAATGGCGAAAATGCATTAACGTTTTACACAAAATATTATCAACCAATTCCTCTCGTATTAAGAGGATATGGTGCGGGCAACGATGTTACTGCCTCTGGGGTGTTTTCTGATTTACTACGTATAATATTATAAACATCAGCGGAGTACAGTAATGATTAAAATTTATGCACCAGCTTCTATTGCCAATGTTGGAGTTGGATTTGATATTTTAGGTGCAGCTATTATACCAATCAATGGAACTTTATTAGGTGATTGTGTAACAGTAAAGTTATCAAAAAAATTTGAATTAATTAACAAAGGAGTTTTTTCTAATAAATTACCTACAAACAAAGAACATAATATTGTTTGGAAATGTTGGTTTAAATTTTGTCAAGCAGTAAAAAAAAATATTCCAATTTCTATTCTTCTTGAAAAAAACATGCCAATCGGATCAGGACTAGGTTCTAGTGCTTGTTCAATAGTGGCTACCTTAGTCGCAATAAATTACGTTTTTAACAACCCTTTAAGTTCAAAAGAACTGCTTTTACTCATGGGAGAAATAGAAGGAGAAATATCAGGAAGCGTACATTATGACAATGTTGCACCATCTTACTTAGGAGGTCTTCAACTAATATTAGAAGATTCTGATATTATTAGTCACAGTTTACCAAATTTTAAAAATTGGTTTTGGGTTATTGCTTGGCCAGGAATAAAAGTTTCTACTGCAGAAGCAAGAAAAATCTTACCCAAAAAATATAAAAAAGATGTTTGCATTAAAAATAGTCGTTATTTAGCAGGTTTTATTCATGCATCATATACTCAACAATCTCATTTAGCAGCTAGATGTATGCAAGATTTTATAGCGGAGCCATACCGCAGTAAATTACTTCCTAATTTTATAAATACCAAGGAAAAAATGAAAGAAATTGGAGCAATTAGCTGTGGAATATCAGGTTCAGGTCCTACAATTTTTGCTATTTCTGATAACATAAAAATAGCTGAAAAAATATCTTTATGGTTAAAAAATAATTATTTGCAAAATGAAACAGGATTTGTTCATATTTGTTATATCGATTTAAAAGGTGTTCGTAAAATAGGATGAAAAATGAAACTTTATAACTTAAAAAATAATAGTGAAAAAGTAAATTTTGAAACTGCTGTAAAACTTGGATTAGGACAGCAACAAGGTTTATTTTTCCCAGTAGATTTACCCATTATTCCACCTTCTGAATTGTCAAAAATATTAAAAATGGATTTTATTACACGAAGTACTGAAATACTTTCTAAATTTATTAGCAATGAAATATCTAAAGAAGTACTACATAAACATGTTAAAAAGGCATTTTCGTTTGCCAAACCATTAAAAGTTGATATTAATAAAAAAATAAGTTGTTTTGAACTATTTCATGGTCCAACATTGGCATTTAAAGATTTTGGTGCACGTTTTATGGCACAAATGATACTAGCTTTTAGCAAAGAAAATGAATCTTTTACTATTTTAACTGCAACGTCAGGTGATACTGGTGCCGCAGTAGCACATGCGTTTTATGGAATGAAAAATATTCGCGTTATTATTCTTTATCCAAAGGGAAAAATTAGTACATTGCAGGAACAATTATTTTGCACTTTAGGAAAAAATATAAAGACTATATCAATTAATGGTAGTTTTGATGATTGTCAAAAATTAGTAAAAAAAGCATTCGATGATAAGAAATTAAAAGAATTAATAGGACTAAACTCTGCCAATTCTATTAATATTAGTCGATTGTTAGCTCAAATATGCTATTATTTTGAAGCTTTTTCATTGCTTTCAGAAGAACAAAGAAAAAAATTAGTTATTGCTGTACCATGCGGTAATTTTGGTAATCTCACCGCCGGCCTATTAGCTAAATCTCTTGGTTTGCCGATTAAATCATTTATTGCATGTACAAATGCAAATGATACAGTTCCAAGATTTTTAAATAATGGAAAATGGGATCCTCAAAAAACTGTATCAACAATATCTAATGCTATGGATATTAGTCGTCCTAATAATTGGACACGAATTAAAGAATTATTCCGTCGAAAAAAATGGAATTTAAAAAAATTAAGATTTGGAAGTGTATCAGATGATATTACAAAAGAAAGTATAAAAGAATTATTTCAATTAAATTATGTATCAGAACCTCATGCTGCAATTGCATATAGATTATTATATGATCAATTAAAAAAAGATGAATTTGGCTTATTTTTAGGAACTGCACACCCATCTAAATTTAAAAATACTGTAGAAAAAATTTTAAAGAAGGAAATTTCTTTACCACCAGAATTAAAAAAATGGAACAGTCTACCATTATTATCATATAACATAAATCCTGATTTTAATAAATTGAAAGAATTTTTATTAGAAAAATAAGAAAAATAGAGAGGATAAATTTTATTGTCCTCTCTAATTCATATTATCAATATATATTAAAAAATTAGTTTTTATATATTAAACAAAAAATTAATAATATCACCATCTTCAATTCGATAAAACTTTCCTTCGCTTTTACATTTACCTAATTCTTTTACTTTAATTTCACTTTTATATTTGATAAAATCTGAATATTTAATAATTTGTGCGCGAATAAAACCTCTGCTAAAATCACTATGTATTTTATTAGCAGCTTGCAAACTTGTACTTCCATCGGGTATAGACCATGCACGAACTTCTTTTTCTCCTGCAGTAAAAAATGTTATTAAATTAAGCATTTTATATCCAGATTTAATAATTTTATTTAATCCTAAACTTTTTATATTAAAAGATTTCATAAAATATTTTTTTTCATCCTGATTCATTTTTACTAAATCTAATTCTAAATGTGAATTAATTGGAATTACTAAGGAATTTTCTTTTTTAGCTATTTCATTTAATTCATTTAGAAAAGATAATGATTCTTTTCCTTCATTAATATTAGCAATATAAAACGTTGGTTTTAAGGTTAGAAAACGAAAACAACCAATGATATTTTTTTCAATATCATCTAATTTAAGTGTTTTTAACATTAAAAAACCTTTAAGATGATGAAGGCATTTATTTAAAACAAATAATTTTTCTTCTGTCTCTTTTTTATTAAATTTTATTTTTTTTTCAAGTTTTAATATCGCTTTTTCACAAGTATCAAAATCCGCTAAAATAAGCTCGGAATTAATTATGTCAATATCTACTTTAGGTTGTATACAGTTGTATATATGACTAATATTATCATCTTTAAAACACCGAACAACATGTGCAATAGCGTGAGTATCTCGTATATTACTTAAAAATTGATTACCTAATCCCTCTCCTTTAGATGCTCCTTTAACCAAACCAGCAATATCTACAAACTCTATAAATGCATTTACTATTTTTTTTGGCGAAATAATTTCAGCTAATTGACTAATACGAATATCGGGGACTGAAACAATTCCTATATTCGGCTTAATAGTACAAAATGGAAAATTAGCTATTGCTGCACTACTTTTAGTTAACGTATTAAATAAAGTAGATTTACCAACATTAGGTAAACCTATAATTCCACATTTAAAACTCATATTGTATATACCTTAAAAAATAAATTATTTTAATAATTGAGTAAAAATGATTGTTTATCTGACTAGAATATAGAATCTAATAATATAGAAGTTTCGTTTATTGCGTACAAAATAGAATTTTTAATTAAATTTATTTCTCTGGCACTAGGTTCTGACAGCACAAAAGATGATATTTGATTCTTATCTTTTGGACGACCAATCCCTATTCTGAATCGATAAAAACTTTCTGTTTTATTAAATACTTTAATAATATTTCTTAATCCATTATGACCGCTATGTCCATAACTATATTTAAGTTTTGCAATACCCGGTTCTAGATCTAAATCATCATGTACTATTAATATTTGATTTAAATTGATACTATAAAACGAAGCCATTTTATATATTGCGCAACCATTTATATTCATAAAAATATTAGGAACAAGTACACGAATAATATTTGATTTTATATTCATGTAAGTAGTAAAACCAAAAAATTTTTTTTCTTTTTGTAGAATACTAGAATGTTTTTCTACTAGAGAATAAACAAACCACGATCCAACGTTATGACGTGTTTTATGATAATTTTCTTTAGGATTAGATAATCCTACTATCATTTTTATTTTATTCAAAAAAACAATCCTTTAATATTTTAAGGTATATATAAAAAATGAAAAACATATAATTTTTTAAATTATATGTTTTATATTAAATTAAAAATTATTTTTTGTAAGTAGTATTTATTTAAAAAAGTTACGTTAATAAACGATTGGATGCTTCATCCCAGTTCACTACGTTCCAAAAAGCTTTAATATAATCTAATCGTCTATTTTGATATTTTAAATAATAAGCATGTTCCCAAAGATCTAATCCAATAATAGGATTACCATGAGTATTAGATATCAATTTTCCCATTAATGGGTTATCTTGATTTTGTGTAGATACAATACGCAATAAACCATTTTGATTCACTAACCATGCCCAACCTGAACCAAAATGTTTTAAAGCAACATTCTCAAACTTATTCTTAAAATTTTCAATACAACCAAATTGCTTATCAATCTCTGATTTTAAATCACCCTGCAATATTGTCCCAATTTTTAAATTTTTCCAAAACAAAGTATGATTTATATGTCCTCCTGCATTATTTTTTAGTTCTATTTTATTTTCTAAACTTATTTCATTAAAAATAGACATTAATTCTTCTACCGAAAGAGAAGAAAAACTTGTTTTTTCTAAAATAGTGTTGGCATTATTAATATAATTTTGATGATGTTTTGTATGATGAATTCTCATTGTTTCTTCATCAAAAAAAGGTTCTAAAGCATTATATGCATAAGATAAATCTGGTAGGGAATAACTCATTTTTTTTCCTAAATTAAAAAATAAATAAAATAAAGTAATAATTTGAAAATTAAATTAATAATTTAATCTTAAATATTATACTAAATTATAGTACAATTATTAAGTTATACACAATAATCATAATAAATATTTAGTCAATATCCAAATTAAAAAATGTTAAAAATATCAATTTGTAAAATATTCATTTTTTTTAAATGTAACTCTTGTACAAAATATTTTTTAAAATTTATTTATTTTATTTTTAATATTTTTTATTTTTACAAGAAACAAGTAATAAAAATAAATTTTAAGTCAACTATATTACACACTAAGTTTTTTGAACGATGAGATTTTGATGTCTACAAATGAAGAATTGAATTTATTAAGTAATCGATTTCGTACTTTTTATCCTGTTGTCATTGACATTGAAACAGCAGGATTTAACGCCAAAACTGATGCAGTTTTAGAAATTGCATTAATAACATTAACAATGGATAAACTAGGCTGGTTACACAAAGAAGATACACTTCACTTTCATGTAAAACCATTTAAAGGTTCTATTATTAATTCTGATGCAATTGCTTTTAATAAAATTGACCCATTTAATCCCTTACGTGGAGCTATTAGCGAAAAATCAGCAATTGAATTAATAATAGAAAAAGTTCGTAAGGGTATAGAACTACAAGGTTGCACTCGTGGAATTGTAGTTGCACATAACGCAAATTTTGATCATAATTTTTTAATGGCAGCTATTAAACGTGTACAAACTAAAAACAATCCTTTTCATCCATTTGTTACATTCGATACAGCTGTATTAAGTGGATTAGCTGTCGGTCAAACAGTATTAGCAAAAGCGTGCAAAGCTATGGGTTTATCTTTTGACAACCAACAAGCTCATTCAGCACTATACGATACTCTCCAAACAGCTAATCTTTTTTGCGAAATAGTAAATCGTTGGAAACGTCTAGGTGGATGGCCTATAAATATTAAAAAAAATGAAGAAAATTATGTTAAATACCAAAAATGATTTTTTTTTAATTTTATATAAAAAAAAGATATGACATTGACGATAAAAATGTTTTTTTATAAGTAATGTCATATCTTATTTAAAAAATCAATTTTTTTATTTTTTTTTATTTTCTGATACTGCATCAGATATTTTTTTTTGTAATTCTCCATTTTGAAGCATTTCAAGTATAATGCTACATCCACCAATTAATTCTCCATTTATCCACAATTGGGGGAAAGTTGGCCAATTGGCATATTTTGGCAATTCTTCTCTAATATCCGTATTTTCTAAAACATCGACATATGCAAATTTTTCACCACAAGAAGATAAAGCTTGTACTGCTTGAGCAGAAAAACCACAACTGGGAAACTGAGGCGTACCCTTCATATAAATTAAAATTATATTATCGTGAATTTGACGTTTAATTTTTTCAATTGTATTCATATTTTTCCTCAATTATTATAAATAATACTTTTAAATATTGTATGGACAATTTTATTTTTTTTTGTAATACTAAATAATATTAAAAATTTGGCATTAAAAATATGGGGCTGATTCTGGATTCGACAAAATTGTCGAAAAAGTAAAGTGCATGTCGAGGAACGGTTTGCCTCGATAAAAAACCGTAAAAAAATAACTGCAAATAACAAACAAAACTACGCTTTAGCAGCTTAAAAAACTGTCTTAAAGCCCTTTCTTCTCTGACTTATCTCTTGAGAAAGAGAAACTAAGAAAGGTCAAAATTTAAAGAGAAAACGTCATTGCTTAGCTTGGAAGCAATACGAGATTAATTTTCAAGCTATACGTTTAAAATGAGTTTTTCCAAATTAAACGAAGAAAAAAAAGAAAAACTAAGCATGTAGCATCTTTATTTATAGAAATTTTGGACGCGGGTTCAAATCCCGCCAGCTCCAAAAAAAACTATTTTTATCAATTATTCAATATTTAATTTTAATACTGTGTTATCTTTAAAAAAGACACTAAGTGTTCTTTGATAACATCCATTATTTTTGCTTTCTTTTTCACAAAAAACATAATGATAAACATCACTAAATGAATCAGAAATTATAGGATTTCCAAAAATATAAATTATTTGTTCTTTTGTCATACCTTTATAATTTTTTTTTAACTTATTTAGATCAAAATGCAACTCGTGTAAACTATTTATAGTGCTTTTCTTCTCTAAAAATGAACAACTAGGAAATAAAAAGGTTATTAATAATATTTTTAAAAAAAATTTTTTTGTCATCAATAATTTACTACCTATAATATTTTATATGAAATGTGCTGAATAACAATATTTAACTGTCAAAATTTAAGATATTAATTTTTAATATAATAAAAAATGCTATCATAACATTTTATTTTTTAAAAAAATTTTTTAGACCAATTTAACTTAGAAGTTAAATTATTAAAATAATTATAACTTTGAGGATGTATTAAATTTAAATGATAATTACTGCGACGAATAAATATATATTCATTTTTATTTACAGGTAAAACTATTTGATTATCGCAACTAATTTTTAAATCAGTTGTTATATCTAAAAATCTTAAACATATAACACTATCACTGCGAATAACAAGAGGCCGTGCAGATAAAGTATGAGGAAACATTGGAACCAATAAAATAGCTTCTAAAGAAGTTTGTATAATCGGCCCTCCAGCTGAAAGAGAATATCCCGTTGAACCTGTTGGAGTTGAAATAATCAATCCATCTGAACGTTGAGAAAAAGCAAATTTTTCGTCAATATAAACCTCAAATTCTATCATATGAGATACATATTTTGGATGTAAAACAACTTCATTAATAGCTATACTAGATTTAGAAATTTTTTCTTTCTTATAAATTTTTACATCTAATAATAAACGATTTTCTATTAAAAATTCCCCAGACAATACTTCTTCTAGTTTTTTAAAACTATTATCTGGATGTAAATCTGCAAGAAAACCTAAATTTCCTCGATTAATACCAATGATTTTAATATTAAAATATGCTAAAATTCGAGCCGTAAATAATAAATTTCCATCTCCACCGATGACTACTGCCAAGTCACATAATTGACCAATTTCTATTAATGTTGCAGTTTTAGGTTTTTTTAAATTTAATTTTTTAGAAATATTATGCTCTATAAAAACTTTATAACCTTTTTTAATTAACCATTTATAAAGTATTTCATGTATTGTTAATGCACTTTGATGACGAGGATATCCAATAATGCCAATACAATTAAAATATTTCTTCATTGCATTAGTTTTCCTAATAAAAAAATATATTTTTTAACAAACAATTGTCTTAAAAGCATATTAACGACTCTATAATTAATTAATTAGTAATATTTAAAGTGGTGATATTATGGATAATACAGAAAAAGAAATAAATAATAAAAAAATTGAAAAAAAAAATACAAAAAAAATAAATGATAATTTGATAAATCAAAATGAAAAAACTAACAATTTAAAAACAAAAATACTAAAGAAACAAAAAACAATACATGAAATCAAATTAAGACATTTAGCTCATATAGAAAATATTAAAAAAAATGCAGAACAAAAAATAAAAAAAATAAAAAATATAGAAATAGAAAATTTTTTTCAACAAATTATGCCCATAATAAATGTTCTTGAAGACATATTAAAAAAATCTAAGGAATTAAAAATTCATGATGAATCATCAATACAAGGAATAAATTTAACATTAAAATCTTTAATAAATATACTATTAAAATTTGGAGTAAAAAAAGAAGGAGAAAAAAATGAAATTTTTAATCCAAAATTTCATGATGCTATTCTCATTCAATCATCACATAAAGAAAAAGTAAATCATATTGTATCTGTAGAAAGACAGGGTTTTAGTTTTAATAAAAAAATACTCCGTAAAGCAATTGTTATACTTTCCAAAAATTAAAAAATTATTTTTAAATTTATTTAAATTCAGCATAAAAATAGAAAAAATTGTGATATTTTTTCTATTTTTAAATTTTAAACCAATCAATTATATTAATCTTATGTTTAAATAAAATATTATTAGTTTTAGAAAAATGTTTGCATCCAAAAAAACCACGATGTGCAGACAAAGGAGAAGGATGAGATGCTTGTAAAATGTAGTGTTTTTCAACATCAATTAAATAAGACTTTTTTTGAGCATCATTCCCCCACATTAAAAAAACAATAAATTTTTTATGTTGACTAATTAAAGAAATAACTTGATTAGTAAAAATATTCCATCCTATATTAGAATGAGATTTTGGTCTTCCTGACTCAACAGTTAAGGTGGTATTCAATAAAAATACTCCTTGCTCAGCCCAATTTTTAAGGCAACCATGATGAAAAATATGATTTTTTTTAAAATCACTATTTAATTCTTTATATATATTTTTTAAAGAAGGTGGTATAGTTTGATTTTTAGGAACTGAAAAAGCTAATCCATGAGCTTGATTTTTAGAAAAATAAGGATCTTGTCCAATAATAACAACTTTTATTTTACTAAAATCAGTTAATAAAAAAGCATTAAAAACATCTTTTGAAACAGGGTATATAGTCTTCTTTAGGCGCTCTTTTTTTATATAATGAATAATTTTCAAAAAATATTTTTTTTTTTCTTGAGATAAAATATCTTTCCAAGTTAAAATATTACTCATAGTGCCTCCATATTTTAATAAAAAATTCTTATTTTGTAAAAAGCATATATCTTATTATATTTTTTCAAATTAAAGGAAAAAAAATGATTTTAGTAACGCGAAAGGCTCCAAACTTTATAGCGCCAGCAATATTAAAAAATAGCGAAATTATTAATAATTTTGATTTAAAAAAATATTCTAAAGGAAAAAAAGTTGTATTATTCTTTTGGCCAATGGATTTTACCTTCGTCTGTCCTTCTGAAATTATAGAATTTAATAAAATCTATGAAGAATTTAAAAAAAGAAACGTAAAAGTTGTTGGTGTTTCTATTGATAGTATTTTTGTGCACCAAGCATGGCAAAACACTCTCCCGAAAAATGGTGGGATTGGAAAAATTCAATTTCCGATGGTTTCTGATATAAAACATGAAATTCAAAAATCTTATGGCATTGAACATCCAGAATTAAATATAGCTCTAAGAGCTTCATTTTTAATTGATAAAAATTGGATTGTACGTCATCAAGTTGTTAACGATCTTCCATTCGGACGCAATATTAACGAAATGATACGCATGATAGACGCTCTAAATTTTCACAATCAATATGGAGAAGTATGTCCTGCTAATTGGAAACATGGTGAAGAAGGAATAGAAGCTTCTCAACAAGGAATTTCTTCATACTTAAAAAAATATTATTAATAAAAAATTTAAAGTCAGCAAAAAAATATGCTGGCTTTATTTCTACTTAAAACACAAATTATTAGTAATTAAAATTTTATTGATTAAAATTATCAAATAAAATTATCATCATTGATCCCACTCTCATCAAAATTTTCTATTTCATCAACATCTGAAATATTATTGTTAGAAGAATTAAATTCATATTCACTATCAACATAATTAATTAGATGATCATTATCATTTTCATTTTCTTCTATAATATCTTTATGTTCATTTATATGAGATACAGAAGATTCGTGAATATTATCAAATATTTCTTCTTCTGGTGTCGTATGATGAAATATATTCATCAACATATTACCTAAAATCATGCCTCCTGCTACACCTGTCGCTGTTTGTAAGGCATTTTTAAGAAATCCATTATTACTCGTCGTATTCATCGTAGAAGATGTTGGAAAATTAGTATTAGCAGATTGTAGAGGCTTCTGATTGTTATTCCATACATTCGTATTATCATAAGACGAACTTGGTAAAACTGAATCTTTTTTTAAAAAATTTGATAAGAAACTAGTTTTTTTCTTTAATTTTTCTGAATTAAGAATTGATATTTTATTTTTTAATTCTTCGATTTGTAAACTCATCTTTTTTATGGCTGTTTCTTGAATTAACATTGTTTGTACCATATAGTAAGAAGAATGAGGATTTTTTTTTACTAAACTTTGGATTAAAACATCTGCTTGATCATCGCGTTCAGAAGATTTTAATTCAGTATTTTTTAAACGATGAAATAAATTTTCTATTAATTTTTTTTCTTCATCTTTCATAAATTATCTCTTTTTCATTGGATTTAGAAAAGTTATTATTTCTATCATTCAATAATTATCTATAAAAATTAATCTATTCGTTATATTAATACTTTCAATTAAAATAAACAATATAAAAAATATTTTTTAATTCTTTATAATTTAAACTAAAAACAATGATTTTATCATGTAGATAAACTTCTTTCCATGCATCTAATAGTTTAATTATGTTATAATTTTAAACTTAATTTAATTTGATTAATTAAAAAAAAGAGAAAATAGTTAACATGAAAGACTTTAATCAAAAAATAGCACAAGTCGATATCGAAAAAGAATTAAAAAGCTCTTATTTAGATTATGCTATGTCTGTAATAGTAGGACGAGCATTACCAGATGTTCGAGATGGTCTAAAACCTGTTCATAGAAGAATACTTTTTGCAATGTATATATTGAATAATAATTGGAATAAAACATATAAAAAATCTGCTAGAGTAGTAGGAGATGTTATAGGTAAATATCATCCTCATGGCGATTCTGCAGTATATGACTCTATTGTTCGAATGGCACAAAATTTTTCATTACGCTATGTTTTAATAGATGGTCAGGGAAATTTTGGTTCAATTGATGGAGATGCAGCAGCGGCTATGCGATATACAGAAATTCGTATGTCTAAAATTTCTCATGAATTATTAACTGATTTAGAAAAAAATACTGTAGAATTTATTCCAAATTATGACGGAACAGAACATATTCCAGAAATATTACCATCTAAAATACCCAATCTATTAATTAATGGATCATCCGGAATTGCTGTTGGTATGGCAACAAATATTCCGCCTCATAACTTAAATGAAATAATTAATGGATGCTTAGCATATATTGAAAATAATGATATTACATTAGAAGAATTGATTAAATACATCCCTGGTCCAGACTTTCCTACTGCCGGAATTATTTATGGAAAAAATGGAATTGAAGAAGCGTACCGAACAGGAAAAGGAAAAATTTATATTCGCGCTCGCAATAAAATTGAAAAAAACAAAAAAAGTAAAAAAGAATCTATTATTTTTTATGAAATTCCCTATCAAGTTAATAAATCACGCATAATTGAAAAAATAGCAGAATTAGTAAAAGACAAAAGAATTGATGGAATTACTGCTTTACGTGATGAATCTGACAAAGATGGAATGAGAATTGTAGTGGAAATTAAAAAAGAGTCTATATCAGAAATAATTTTAAATCAGTTATATTCTCTTACTCAACTACAAATCTCTTTTGGTATAAATATGGTTGCATTATGTCAAGGACAACCAAAAATATTACCTTTAAAAGAAATATTAAAATATTTTTTATCACATAGAGAAGAAATAATTACACGTCGTAGTATTTTTGAACTAGATAAAACATCTAAACGTATTCACATCCTTGAAGGATTAAGTATTGCCTTAGAAAATATTCAATATATCATTGATTTAATAAAAAAATCAAAAAACTTAAATGAAGCAAGAAAGCTGTTAATACAAAAAAAATGGATTCATAATAATATTGAATATATAGATAGAAAATTAGAAAAACAAAAAAAAGAAATAAACCAAAAAATTTATAATTATTATTTTACGAAAAAACAAGTGCAAGCTATTTTAGACTTGCGTTTGCACAAACTAACTACTTTAGAAAAAAATAAAATTTTTTTAGAAAAAAATAATCTAATTCAAAAAAGTAAAGAATTAAAAAAAATTTTAGATAATCCTGATTGTCTACGTCAAGTTATTAAAGATGAATTAATATCAATAAAAAATAATTTCGGAGACAAAAGAAAAACAGAAATTACAGAAAATCAAGCAGATATTACTGTAGCAGATTTAATTAATCAAGAAGATGTAGTAGTAACACTATCTCATTCTGGATATGTTAAATATCAACCTCTTTCTGATTATAATGCTCAAAAAAGAGGCGGAAAAGGAAAATCAGCTGCAAAAATAAAAGAAGAAGATTTTATAGAAAGTTTAGTTGTAGCAAATACACATGATACAATACTATGCTTTTCTAGTCGAGGTCTTTTATATTGGATGAAAGTTTATCAATTACCGGAATCAAGTAGACATGCAAGAGGTAGGCCTATAGTAAATCTGCTACCATTAAGTAATAAAGAAAGAATTACAGCAATATTACCTATGCATGAGTTTAAAGATAATCTTAATATTTTTATGGCAACTGCAAATGGTATAGTTAAAAAAAGTTCTCTAAAAGTATTTAAAAAACCTCGAATCGCTGGGATTATAGCAATTAATTTACATAATAATGATGAACTTATAGGAGTAGCATTAACAAGTGGAAATAATAATATCATGTTATTTACACAAAATGGAAAAGTAGTTCAATTTGTAGAAAATAGTGTAAGAACAATGGGAAGAACAGCATCTGGAGTAAGAGGTATTAAAATTTCTAAAAATGACAAAGTAGTATCTCTGATTGTCCCACATAAAAAAGAAAGTATCTTAATAGCAACACAAAATGGTTATGGAAAACGTACTGAAATAAAAGATTTCCCAATAAAATCACGTGCAACACAGGGTGTAATTTCAATTAAAATAACTAAGAAAAATGGAAAAATAGTCGGTGCAATACAAGTAGTAGAAAAAGATCAAATAATGATGATTACTAATGCAGGAACACTAGTAAGAATAAGAGCATCTGAAATTGGTGTTTTAAAAAGAAATACGCAAGGTGTGATATTAATAAGGACATCAAAAAATGAAAAAGTTGTTGCATTACAAAGAATCGTAGAACCTATATAAAAAAAATCATTTCAATGCAATTTAAAAAATAATATTTATTATATTTTTTTAAAATAGGTTAAATAAATATGAAAATAAATCTTTTTGTTACCAAAAGAAACGGAAAAAAAGAAAAAATTAATTTAGATAAAATTCATAAAGTTTTAAATTGGGCAGCTAAAGGATTGGAAAATGTATCTGTTTCTCAAGTAGAACTTCGTTCACGAATTCAATTATATAATAATATAAGTACCATCAATATACATGAAACAATTATAAAATCTGCAGCAGATTTAATTTCTCAGGATACACCAGACTATCAATATATGGCTGCAAGACTTGCTATTTTTCATCTTAGAAAAAAAGCTTATGGTCAATTTGAACCACCAATTCTTTATTATCATGTAAAAAAAATGGTAAAATTAGGCAAATATGATGCAAGTTTATTAAAAAACTATTCTTTCGAAGAATATAAAAAAATGAATTCTTTTATTAATCATTTACGTGATATGAATTTTTCTTATGCAGCAGTAAAACAACTAGAATCAAAATATTTATTACAAGATCGTGTCACTGGAGAAATATATGAAAGTGCACAATTTTTATATATTTTAATATCTGCATGCCTATTTTCTAAGTATCAAAAAAATATTCGTATGAATTATATTAAACGATTTTACGATGCAATTTCTACTTTTAAAATCTCCCTACCTACACCTATTATGTCTGGTGTAAGAACACCTACACGTCAATTTAGTTCTTGTGTATTAATTGAATGTGCAGATAATTTAAACTCTATTAATGCTACAACTAGTTCCATCGTAAAATATGTTTCTCAAAGAGCAGGAATCGGCATAAATGCAGGTCAAATCAGAGCCTTAGGAAGTCCTATTAGAAATGGAGAAGCATTTCATACAGGATGTATTCCTTTTTATAAACTTTTTCAAAGCGCTGTAAAATCGTGTTCTCAGGGTGGTGTACGAGGTGGAGCCGCAACTGTTTTTTATCCAATATGGCACCTGGAAATTGAAAATTTATTGGTTTTAAAAAATAATAGAGGAATTGAAGAAAATAGAGTGCGTCATCTAGATTATGCTGTACAAATTAATAAATTAATGTATCAAAGAATGCTATTAGGAAAAAAAATTACATTATTTAGCCCCTCTGATGTTCCAAAATTATATGAATATTTTTTTTCAGATCAAAAAAAATTTAAAGAGATATACACTAAATATGAAAATAATAATAATATAAGAAAAAAAAGAATTAATGCAATTGATTTGTTCTGCTTAATTATGCGAGAAAGAACATCAACAGGAAGAATTTATATACAAAATGTCGATCATTGTAATTCACATAGTCCATTTAATCCGAATGTCGCAACAATAAGACAATCCAACTTATGTCTAGAGATTACACTTCCTACAAAACCATTGAATAACATCGATGACAAAAACGGAGAAATTGCACTTTGTACTTTATCTGCTCTTAACTTAGGAATAATCAATAATTTAAAAGACCTACAAGAGCTGTCTACATTATCAGTACGAGCACTAGACGAAATATTAGATTATCAAAATTATCCAATTTTATGTGCAAAAACATCTTCTATTTCAAGACGTTCTTTAGGAATTGGTGTAATTAATTTTGCATATTACTTAGCTAAAAATAAAGTTCGATATTCAGATGGCAGTGCAAAAAATTTAACCCATAAAACTTTCGAAGCAATACAATATTATCTGTTACAGGCATCTTGTGAACTAGCTAAAGAAAAAGGATCTTGTAAATTGTTTCATGAAACTAATTACTATTTAGGAAAACTTCCTATAGATACCTACAAAAAAGAAGTAGACTCAATATGCAACGAACCATTACATTTTAATTGGGATAGACTACGTAAAAAAATTAAAAAATATGGATTAAGAAATTCTACCTTATCAGCTTTAATGCCATCAGAAACATCTTCTCAAATCTCTAATGCCACTAATGGAATAGAACCTCCAAGAGGATTTATTAGTATAAAAGCTTCAAAAGACGGAATGCTAAAACAAGTTGTTCCAGAATATAAAAAATTTAAATCAGAATATGAACTACTTTGGGAAATACCAAACAATACAGGATATTTAGAACTTGTAGCCATTATGCAAAAATTTATTGATCAATCTATTTCAGTAAATACTAATTATGATCCAAAACGTTTTTTAAATGAAAAAATACCTATGAAACAACTTTTATATGATTTACTTACAGCATATAAACTAGGCATAAAAACACTATATTATCAAAATACTCGTGATGGAGCTGAAGATAATCAAAATCTTAATAAATACTCTGAAAAAACAAAAGAAGACAATTGTACAAGTGGTTCTTGTACGATATAATAAATAAATTATCTATTTTTTAAAAATAAAAAAATAAAACCCTTATAGGTATAATCAAGTGTCTTATACAACTTTTTCAAAAGAAAAAAATAATCAACTCATAGAACCTATGTTTTTTGGACAATCTGTAAATATAGCTCGATATGACCAACAAAAATACAATATTTTTGAAAAATTAATTGAGAAACAACTTTCGTTTTTTTGGAGACCAGAAGAAATAGATTTATCTAAAGATAGAATAGATTTTCAAAATCTACCCTCTAATGAAAAACATATTTTTATAAGTAATTTAAAATATCAAACGTTACTAGATTCTATTCAAGGAAGAAGTCCTAATATTGCATTCTTACCTATAGTCTCCATACCTGAATTAGAAACATGGATTGAAACATGGTCTTTTTCAGAAACAATTCACTCACGTTCATACACTCATATTATTAGAAATATTATTAATCAACCATCGATTATATTTGACGATATTATTTCTAATAAAAATATTAATGCTCGAGCACAAGATATTTCTTTTTATTATGATGAACTAATAAAAATAACAAGTTATTGGCATTTACTAGGAGTAGGAAAACATAAAATTAATGAAAAAAAAATTAAAATTAAACTAAATTTATTAAAAAAAAGATTATATCTGTGCTTAATTAGTGTAAATGTATTAGAAGCTATTAGATTCTATGTTAGTTTCGCTTGTTCATTTGCATTCGCAGAAAGAGAGATAATGGAAGGAAATGCAAAAATTATCAGATTAATAGCAAGAGATGAAGCATTACACTTAACTGGCACTCAACATATTTTAAATATTTTAAGTAATAAAAAAAATAATGAAGACATGAAAGATATTGTTTTAGAATGTAAAGATGAAGCAATAAAAATATTTATGTCTGCTGCAGAACAAGAAAAAAAATGGGCTGAATATTTATTCCAAGATGGTTCCATGCTAGGATTAAATAAAGATATATTATGTCAGTATATAGAATATATTACCAATATCCGCATGAATGCAATAGGCTTTAACATGCTTTTTGAGAAAACATCTAACCCAATTCCTTGGATCAATTCTTGGTTAAATTCTGATTATATACAAGTGGCTCCTCAAGAAACAGAAATTAGTTCTTATCTTGTAGGACAAATTGAATCAGAAGTTTCTAATCAAGAATTTAGAAAATTTAAATTATAAAATGAAAAACTTTACGATTGAAATATTAAATCAAAAAAAAATAAAATATAAAAAAAAACATCTTTATTGAAAATTTTAGAATATAATAATATTAAAATTGAATATCAATGTAGATCTGGTTATTGTGGAACATGTCGAATTCAAATATTAAAAGGTAATATATCTTATTCGATAAAAAAACCAATAGCTGCTTTATTCAAAAGAAAAGAAATATTTCCATGCTGTTGCGAACCAGAGGGGAATATTATCATTAAAATATAAAAAATTATGAAGATTGAATTGAAGTCAACGCAATTGTATAAATTATATCCTGAACGGATGCACCTCTTGATAAGTCATTAACTGGTTTTCTTAATCCTTGTAACATTGGACCAATACAAATTAAGTTTGCCGAACGTTGCACAGCCTTATAAGCGATATTACCGGAATTTAGATCAGGAAATATAAAAACATTAGCATTTCCTAAAATAGTTGACAATGGCGCTTTTAATTGTGCGACTTCTTTTGAAATAGCTGCATCATACTGAATTGGACCATCAATAATTAAATCGGGCCTTCTTTTTTGAACAATTTTAGTTGCACATCTAATTTTTTCAACTTTCTGTCCCATTCCTGAATAACCAGTAGAATACGATAACATTGCTATACGTGGTGATTTAATACTAAAATTTTTTGCTGAATCTGCAGATTGAATTGCAATATCAGCTAATTCTTGTGCATTCGGCTCTATATTAATCGCACAGTCTCCATAAACTAAAACTTGATCTGGAAAAAGCATAAAAAATATAGATGACACTAAAGTGTACATAGGGTTAGTCTTAATAATTTGCAATGCTGGACGTATAGTGTTAGCAGTAGTATTTACTGCACCAGATACCATCCCATCAACTTGATCAGATTCTAAAATTAACGTAGCTAAAACAATATTATCTTTTAATTCTTTTTGTGCAGAAATTTCATCCATTCCTTTATTTTTTCTAATTTCTATTAAACGAGAAATATATTTTTTTCTTATTAAGAATGGATCAATTATTTCAATTTTTTTACTTAAATAAATATTATTTTCATCTGCTATACTATAAATTTTTTTTGGATTGCCTAATAGCACGCATTCCGCAATACCTAAATGGTGAGATATAGAAACAGCTTTTAAGATACGTGTTTCATATGATTCTGGGAAAATAATACGTTTATATTTTTTTTTAGAAAGCAACGTTAATCGATAACAAAATTCTTTAGGAGAATATAATGTCTTTTGAAAAGTAATAACTTTATCTTTTGAGTTAAGAAAAAATGATTTTTTAAAAAATTTAGAAAAATATTGTAACATATTTTTAATGCAATTTTTACTTTTTATTTGAATATTAAAATTAAATTGTTCTAATCTAGATAGAGTTTCTATTATATTATATTTTACAAAAAATATGGGAATACCTTGATTTATTAAAAAATTTAATTTATTAATAAAATTTTTCTTTAAATTTAGCAATCCTGTAAATAAAATTCCACCTATTTTTTTATATATTGATCGTAAATATATTTTTTCTAAAAAAAAGTCTATTCGACTTGAAGAAACGATGACTAAGGTGGTAAAAGATATTTTTTTTAAATTCTCTAAATACTCTTCTTCAAAGATCATTATATTTTTTATAATGTAATTTTTTAAATTTTTTTCATTAATAAGATGTGCATTTAAAAAATTAGAAATATTTATGGAAGACAATTGAAAAAAATTCTTATTCCAAGGGATCAAAGCAATCACAGAAAAAAAACTATTAAAAAAAATTTTCTTTTTAATTTCATTGAAATTTTTTGTTTTTTTAATATCATTTAACAATGTTAATTTATCAAAAAAGGTATATTCTCTTTTAATAAAAGGAGAATTTATATTGTTATAAATCACACCTAAAATATTTTTATATTTTTTATTTTCTAAAAAACCTTTTATTTGTTTTTCTTTTTCTTTAAAAGAACACAATGAATATTGTTCTAGATTCTCTAAAAGTATTACTTCTGCATTGGTATTTTGAGCAATATCAAAATTAATTTGATCTGCATCAAAATGTTCTCTTTTATTAATACCTTGAATTAAAATAAATTCGTTTAATTTTTTTTTATTATAGCATTCTTTAATTATTCTATTAACAAGAACTAAATATTCATCAGAATTAAAGTTTTTTTTAGAAAAATTTATATTATCTAATACATCAATATATCTTAAAAAATGCTCTTTAATAAAATTTTTATCAAATGACGAATTATCTATAAGAGGAAAATAAGAAAAAGATTTCAAATGATTATTTTTTTCTTTTATATAAAAATAATAAAGTAAACTTAAACTAATTGTTTTTAAACCAACATTTTTATTTAAAGGTACTAACATTATAATACGCGACATAATTTTTTATTATTTAAATTTAACATAAAAATACGATATAATAATTATTATTCTAACTAATTATCTTGATGGTTTCTTCAGCTATTGCTAACTCTTCATTAGTTGGAATAACTAGAACTGGATGAGACTTATCTTTACTAATTAATCCTAGTTTCCCATTTTTTATCAATGAATTACGATGAATATCTATTTGAAATCCAATCAAAGATAATTTTAATAAAGTAATTTGTCTAACTAACGGTACATTTTCACCAATCCCTCCTGTAAACACAATAGCATCTAAAGAATTCGTCATCAAAGACATATAAGAAGCTATATATTTAGCTAAACGATGACAAAAAATATCTACGGATAATTTTGCATGATTTTTTAAAAAATAATTTTTTTCAAAATAACGAAAATCACTACTTACACCACTTAAACCCAACAAACCAGATTCTTTTGTAAGAATATTATTAATATCTTTAATACTAATACCAAGTTTTTTATGCATAAAAAAAATAATTGAAGGATCTATATCACCACTACGCGTTCCCATAACCAATCCTTCTAATGGTGTTAATCCCATAGAAGTATCTACACATACTCCATTACAAATTGCAGAAACAGAAGCTCCATTACCTAAATGACACGTAATAAGATTAATCGAATTAAAACTTTTATTTAAAATTAGAGCTGCTTCAGAAGCTACATAACGATGACTAATACCATGCGCTCCGTATCGTCTAATATTATGTCTTTTATAAAAAAAATAAGGAATAGCATATAAAAATGAAGTTTTTGGCATGTTTTGATAAAAAGATGTGTCGAATACTGCTACGTTCTTTTTTGAGAAAATAGGATACTTCTTTACAATTTCTTTTATACCAATTAAATTTGCTGGATTATGTAATGGTGCAAATATAGCTGCATCCTCAATTAATTGAATAATACTATTATTTATTAAAGTAGAATATTTTATTTTATGACCTCCATGTACCACTCTATGACCGATACCTATTATATGTTTAAATACGTCTTGACATTCTAAAAGAACATTATTAAAAATAAAATTTAAAGCATCTTTATGAGATATGTAAAAACCTATACATTTTTTATTTTTTGTCCCTAAATATTTCCATTTAATATACGTTTTAGATAAAAATAAATATTCTACTATACCAGATAAATATTTTTTTTTACTTTTAGGATTTAATATTGCAAATTTTATAGAAGAGCTACCACAATTTAAAACAAAAATTAAATTATTCAATATTTTTACCATTTATTATTTTTTTAAAAAAATTATATTTTAATGCAATCTTTTGAATTTTTTCTTTTTAATATATAATACATTACTTAATAAAAAAAGATAATATTAAAAATAAAGAATATATAAATCCAAATGAACTTACAAAAAAAAATTATTGAATTATTAGGCGTACAATCAATAATTGTACCAGAAAAAGAAATATCTCATCGTATTCAATCTTTAAAAAAATATTTAATTCAAAATATTCATATAAAATCATTAATAGTTGGCATTAGTGGAGGACAAGACTCTACTTTAACTGGAAAAATATGTCAATTATCAATCAATGAACTACGACAAGAAACAAAAAAAAATTTTTATCAATGTATTGCATTACGATTACCATATGGCAAACAATTAGATGAAAAAGATTGTCAAGATGCAATTAACTTTATAAATCCAGATCAAGTTTTTTTTATCAATATTAAAAATTCAGTTTTAAGCAGCGAAATATCTTTAAAGAAAGGAGGAATAGAAATTTCAGATTATATTAAAGGAAATGAAAAAGCAAGAGAAAGAATGAAAGTACAATATAGTGTTGCTGCTGTTAAAAATGGATTAGTTATAGGAACAAGCAATGCATCAGAAATTATTACAGGATTTTTTACTAAACACGGAGATAATGCGACAGATGTTAATTTAATTTCTAAATTAAATAAAAGACAGGGAAGATTGTTGTTAAAAAAACTAAATTGTCCTAAACATTTATACCTAAAAAAACCAACAGCTGATCTTGAAGATAAAAAACCACAACAAGAAGACGAATATGTTTTAGGTATAAAATATAATGAAATTGACGATTATTTAGAAGGAAAAAAAATAGATATTTCGATTCAAAAAAAAATTGAAACATTATTTTTAGAAAGACAACATAAACATAAAAAAATTAATTTAGGATAAAATATAAATATCATTATCTAATGTAAAATTGTTTTTTTTTGTTCAATAGAATGAATTTGTACCTTAATAATTTCGCTAATTGGATCTTCTGGACAATGTTCTACAAAATAAATTAAATCTGTTAAAGCAACATGATTACATTCTAAATGCGAATATATTAGTCCTCTATCACGAATTTCATATGGATCATTTGGATTAATTTGTAGAAGTAAGTTGCTAACATTTAATGCTAGTTCCATTTTTTTTTCTTCCATTAGGGCTAATTTTAATGTATCCAACATTTTACGCAAAACAGTAATAGATTCGGACTTATATAAATCATTTTCATATAATTCTGCAGTAGGACTAATGTTTCCCTTTAACCAGACTTCTAGAGTATGTTGATCCAAAATATCACCATTAAACGGATTAATTAACCATTTTTTTTGATTAACCCAATCTGCCCTTAGGATTAATTGCGTCGGAAAGACTACAGGATTTAATGGTAATTGCAATTCTTTAGCAATATGCAAAAAAATAATACCTAAAGAAACTGCAGTCCCTTTTCGAGTTCTTAAAACATTATCAATCCATAATACGTCTGAAAGTTTGTAAATACCACTTGCAGCACCAAAATTCCAATTCTCATAAAATAGCGTTAATAACTTTTTTAGTTGTAAATTTGGTTGACTTTCAGATGCAATATAGGATTTTGCTTCTTTAATTTTATTATCTAAATCAGAAACTACAGAATTTGTAGGAAAATCATCTCGAATAACTTGAGAAGTAGCAATTACGGACTCAAGAAGAGATAACTTAGAAAAATCAATTTTTGGAGAATATTTCATATTTTTTTATAGTAATATTTTTAGATAGCAAAAAATTAAAATTAGATAAGTGTACATATTAATATATATTTTATAATAATGTAAAATTTATTTTTTTTTAAAATAAAAAATATATTGAATATTTTAAAAAAATAATCAATAAATATACTATTTTTTTTTACCAATAGTAATACGATCATTACCTCCATAATCTTTATAAGATTCTATGTAGAAAAAATTATATTTTTTAAATAAATACTGCACCTGCAATTTTTGTTTCCATCCGTGCTCAATAAATAACCAACCTCCATGAAATAAATATTGACTTGATTTTTGTATAATCCAATTAATATCTAATAGTCCATTTTTTTTAGAAATCAACGCATTAAATGGCTCAAAAAAAAGATCTTTTTTAAGCATACCTAATTCTTTGATATCAACGTATGGAGGATTGCTTACAATAACATGAAACTTCTTGTTTATATTTGAAAACCAATTACTATAAAAAAAATTAACATTTTTAAAATTGAATTTTAATTGATTAATCTTCGCTATTTTAAGAGCTTCGTTAGAATTATCAACACCAACAATATTCCATCTAGAACAAATACTCGCTAAAGATAAAGCAATTGCACCACAACCGGTTCCTAAATCAAGAATACATCTAAAATTTTTATCTATTCTAGATAAAATTTTTTCTATTAAAATTTCACTATCCGGTCTAGGAATAAGAGTTTGGTATGAAACACATAAAGGTAAAGACCAAAACTCTTTTTGACCAGTAATATAAGCTAGAGGTTCTCCTATAGATCGGCGATAAACAAGAGTATTTAAATTTTGACATTGTTTTTTGCTTAAAATAATTTTATCAGAAGTCATGATTGTAATACGTGTACATTTTAAAAAATGACTTAATAATAATTCTGCTTCATACCGAGGATTATCAAGATGAGCTAATATTTTAGTAGATTTATCCAACCACAGATTTATATTCATAGTTTAAATTTAGATAAAGAAGACAGCATGTCTGCGTGATATTCTCGCATTATTGGTTTAATAAGTAAGTCTAATTTACCTTGTAAAACTTCATCTAATTTATATATAGTATAATTAATCCTATGATCTGTAATTCTATTCTGAGGAAAATTATATGTTCTATTTCTATCTGATCTTTCACCACTCCCTAATAAATTTCGTCTTATAAAGCAATTTTCTTGTTTATTTTTAGCTAATTGATTAGCATATACACGAGCAGATAAAATAGATAAAGCTTTAGCTTTATTTTTATGTTGTGATCTTTCATCTTGGCATTCTACTACATTACCAGTCGGAATATGCGTGATACGAATTGCAGAATCAGTAGTATTTACGTGTTGACCGCCAGCTCCAGAAGAACGAAAAGTATCAATTTTTAAATCAGAATTTTTAATTTCTTCTTTTTCAGTTATAGGTCTAACTGGCATAATAGCTACAGTACAAGTTGATGTATGAATTCTACCTTGAGATTCCGTTTCAGGCACTCTTTGAACACGATGTCCTCCAGATTCAAATTTTAATCGACCACAAGCACCCTTTCCTGTAATTTTAGCTATTATTTCTTTAAAACCACCTCGTTCATTCTCACTTAAACTCATTATTTCTGTTTTCCACATGCAATTTTCAGCATAACGCATATACATTCTAAATAATTCGCTGGCAAAAATTGAGGATTCATCTCCACCTGTTGCTGCTCTAATTTCAATAAAGCAACTATGTTGATCACTAGGATCTATAGGAATCAATAATATTTTTATATTTTCTTCCAAATTTTTTTTTTTATTTTTTACTATATCTAACTCTTCCTGGGCTATATCATGCATTTCTGCATCATTAAACAAAGAACTAATATTTTCAATATCAATTTGCAATTTTTCCCATTCAATGAAATTTTTTACAATTTCAGAAATTTTTAAATATTCTTGAGATAATTTTTTAAATTTTTCTTGATTTAATATAATATCTTTCTGAGAAAGCATTATTTCAAGTTCTTCATAACGATGCTTTAAATTTTTTAATTTATTAAAAATAGATGAATTCATAAAATATTATCCTATTCACAATCTATCTTAAAATTATTTCTGTTACTTAAAAAAAGTAAAAATTATATCATACGAATAATTTCATTAAAAAAATACTTGTACTAAATATTTCATATTTTTAAAAAAAATAGATTTTATCTATAAAAAATACAATATATTTTAATATAATTAAGAAGATATTTTTTTATTTACTTTTAAAAAACAGATTTTTTTAAATAAAATGATTATATCATTTTTAACATTTTTCAGTATAATTTTAACTAATATTAATATAAAAAAAACATTATAAATGATATATACATGGCCATCTCCTGCAAAAATTAATTTGTTTCTTTATGTAACTGGTATGCGTTCAGATAAATATCACTATATACAAAGTTTATTTCAATTTATTAATTATGGTGATACATTAAAAATAATTCCAAACAAAAAAGGAACTATTGAATTATTTAATGAACATAATTCTCTTTTAAACAAAGAAAATAGCATAATTACCGCAGCTAAATTGTTAAAAGAACAAGCATTATACTGTAGAAAAAAAAAATCTTCTAATTTTGGAGCAAAAATATTTTTAAATAAAAAAATACCTATAGGTAGTGGATTAGGTGGTGGTTCATCTAATGCCGCAACAGCACTAATTGTATTAAATAATTTATGGGATATAAAATTTACATTAAAAGAATTAGCATTATTAAGCCTAAAAATAGGTGCAGACATACCAGCTTTTATTATGGGAAAAACTACAATTGTTGAAGGAATAGGAGAAATTCTACATCCAATACATACAAAGGAAAAATGGTATTTAATTGTTTATCCTAATATTCCAATATTAACAAAAAATATGTTTTCTAGCTATTCTTTAAAACAAGGTACACAAAAAAAAACCATTAAAGATTTATTAACATCACCATTTCGTAATGATTTTGAAAGTATTGCTAAAACAAAAATTAAAAAAATAAAAAAATTACTTTCTATATTATCTACTTATGCACCTTCTCGTATTACTGGAACAGGATCATGCGTATTTTCAGAATTTAATGATAAAATATCTGCACAAAAAATATATTCTTTACTTCCGAAAAATGTACAAGGTTTTATTGCAAAAAGTGTTAATATTTCTCCATTACATCGTATTTTACACGAAAAAAAAATACAGTTTGTTGATTATTAAAAGTATTTTACTTTACATAAATTATGTTAATAATTTAAAAAAATAAAAAAACAAGGTTGTTTATGCCAGACATGAAATTATTTGCTGGAAATTCTATTCCCAAATTAGCAAAATTTATTGCACATCGACTTTATATAAACTTAGGAAAAGCTAATGTGGGTCGATTTAGTGATGGTGAAATTAGTGTTCAAATAAATGAAAATGTTAGAGGTAGCGATGTTTTTATAATTCAATCTACGTGTTCACCTACTAATGATAATATTATGGAATTAGTTGTCATGGTAGACGCATTAAGAAGAGCGTCAGCCGGAAGAATTACAGCAGTAATTCCTTATTTTGGATATTCTCGTCAAGATCGACGCGTAAGATCAGCACGTGTTCCAATTACTGCTAAAGTAGTAGCTGATTTTTTATCTAGTATTGGAGTAGATCGTGTTTTAACAGTTGATCTTCATGCAGAACAAATACAAGGATTTTTTGATGTACCTGTAGATAATGTATTCGGTAGTTTGATTCTTTTAGAAGATATGTTGCAAAGAGAACTAAAAAATCCAATTGTTGTATCACCAGATATAGGTGGAGTAGTAAGAGCTCGAGCTATTGCTAAACTTCTTTATGATACTGATATGGCAATTATCGATAAAAGAAGACCTCGTCCTAATATTTCCCAAATCATGCATATTATTGGTGATGTAGCAAATAGAGATTGTATTTTAGTTGACGATATCATCGATACAGGTGGGACATTATGTAAAGCAGCAGAGGCTTTAAAAGAAAGAGGGGCCAAAAGAGTTTTTGCATATGCTACACACCCTATTTTTTCTGGAAAAGCATTTGAAAATTTAAAAAAATCCGTAATTGATGAAGTTGTTGTATGTGATACGATTCCATTACAAGAAAAAATTAGACTATTACCAAATGTAAGAAGTTTAACATTAGCAGGTATGCTAGCAGAAGCTATAAGACGTATTAGCAATGAAGAATCTATTTCAGCTATGTTTGAACATTAACTTTATTTACATTAATTATAATAATCCTAAGCACACTATATCTATATTAATGTGCTTAGCATTTAGAAAAAATTATTTAATTATTATATATTTAATAATAAATGATCTTTGATATTTAAAAAAAAATTAGTAAATAAAGAATTTTTTAAATAACTTAAATGAAATAAACAATCAAAATAAAAAATAAAAAAGTAAAGAAAAAAAATCAATAAAACACCACGAAATAAACCAAATATACCTCCTAAAAAAATATTTAAATATGATAGCCCAATTATGATAAAAAAATTTTTAAAAAAATAATTTAAAAAAAACTTTAAAATAAATAAAAAAAAATAAATTAAAATCATCAAAAAAAATTTTTTTTCAATAAAATTTTTTGATATTTTAAAATAAAAAGAACTAAAATAGAAATAATTAATAAAGAAATAAATAATAAAAAAATAAAAAAAACAAGAAATTAATTCTTTTATGCAACCACGAAATAATCCAAAACAAAAAGAAATAAAAATAATAGAAAAAAAAAATAATCTATTAAACACATAAATTTTCCAAAACTATTTTAAAAAAATAATGTACTATTCTTTTATAGACATAAATTCAGAAACAGTAAAAAAAGAACCAAAAATCAAAATAATATCATTTTTAGTAACCACTTTTTGAATAGATTTCCAAGCATCATAAATATTTTTAAAGAATAATATATTATTAAAAATCAAAATTTTTTTTAAATCCTCAATATCGGCAGCACGATTTGTTTTTAAACCCGCAACATACCAATAATAAATTTTTTTATTTAAGACTCTAAAAATACCTAAAATATCTTTGTCTTTCGAGATTCCAAAAATTGCATATATTTTTTTTTTCTTGCTATTTATTTCATCAATTTTTTTTGCAAGATATAATGCAGCATGAACATTATGTGCAACATCAAGAATTATAAAAGGAGAACTAGAAATTATTTGAAATCTACCAGCTAATTGAATATTAGAAATAGCATTGTTTAATTTATGTAATTTAATTTTTAAACCTGAATAAAACAAAGCAGATAAGGCAATTGCTACATTAGATAATGGTATTTTCGGAATAGGCAATTTATATAATTGAATATTTGAATGAATGAATTCCCATGAATTAATATTTTTTTTTTCCAAAACCAATCTACATGAATTTTTTTTAATATTGTTTTTTTTTCTTTAGCTACCTCTTCAACAGAGTAGGGGATGTCTTTCTCTCCAATAACTGCAATTTTTCCTTTCCTAAAAATACCTGATTTTTCACGACCAATACTATAGCGATTACTACCTAAAAAAGAAGTATGATCAATTCCTATGTTAGTAATAATAGATAAATCTGCATCTATAATATTAGTCGCATCTAATCGTCCACCTAAACCTACTTCTAGTATTATAATATCTAGAGAATATTGATTAAATAAAAATAATGCTGAAAGTGTAACAAATTCAAAATAAGTTAGGGAAATATTATTTCTCATAGATTCTATTGTTAAAAATGAAAAAATATGCTCATTCTTATTTAGATATAATCCATTAATTCTAATGCGTTCTTTATAATGTATAAGATGTGGAGAACTATATAATCCTACTTTATATCCCGAATCTAATAATACTGTTTCCAGCATTGAACAAGTTGTTCCTTTTCCATTAGTTCCTCCGACAATGAAAAAAAACGCTTTTGAAGATAGTAAATTTAATTTTTTTGCAATAATTTTCAGTTGGAAAAGATTTTCTCTCTTCTTTGTATCAAAGTTTTCTAAATACTTCATCCATTGAGAAAATGTGTAATTTTTTTTATGCATATCTTTTTACTTATTTAAATCAAATAAAGAATTTATTTAGATATTAATATCTAATATTTTATTATTTTTTATATATGTTATTAAAATTTTTATAATTAAAAATTATATTTAATAAAAATGCAGCAATTAATATTGTTATTATAACACTTAAAGTCAGAAAAATTGAAATACTAAAAAATTTTTCTATTAGTATTTTAAATCCAAGAAAAACTAAAATAGTTGGTAAAGCATATTGTATTAAAGGAAAATTTTTTATTAAATTTGATGTAAATAAATACATAGATCTTAAACATATAGCTGCAAAAAAATTTGCAAAAAAAATAATGAAAAAATTATGAGTAATAGAGAAAATAGCAGGAATACTATCTACTGAAAAAATAATATCACTAAACTCTATAAGAATTAAAGATATAAACAAAGGTGTAACAAATAATTTTTTTTCTATTTTTACAAAAAATTTTTCGTTATCAATATTTCTAGTTACCCGAAAAAATTTATAAATCCATAGAAATTTTATATTATCTTCTTTATTATTAAGTTCTTCATGGCGGCAAAAAATAATTTTTACACTAGTATATATAAAAAATATGCCAAAAAAATATAAAATCCAACTCCACTTAATAAATAAAAAAAATCCAAAGAAAGAAAAAATAGAACGGAAAATTAAAGCCCCCCATAAACCATATAATAAAACTTTTTTTTGATAAATAAGAGGTATTTTAAAAAATTTAAAAATAAGAAACCATGCAAAAACATTATCAATTGAAAGTAAAATTTCCAACAAATAGCTAGTTAAAAAACAAATAATATTTTCATTGGCTATTTGCATACCTTGATGGCAATAAACAAAATACCAAAATATTAAAATAAATAGTAAAAATATATAGATATAACAAAAAAAATAACTTTTAAAGAAACTTATTTTTTTTATATTAAAATATTTTTTGTACATTAATATAATTAAAACCAAAAAAATAGTAAATAAAAAATAATTATTAAATGATTATATTAATTAATAATATTTATTGAGCTAATTTTATCAAATGTATTAATGGATTAGGATATAATCCGAATAACAATAACATTGTGCTAAAAAAAAATATTAACATTCCAGAAGGAGTATATAACCACGAACGAGAGAGTTTGACATTATGAAATGACGAATTACATACACTTAAATACATATTAATAATTAATCTTAAATATCCATAAAATCCCAATATTGTACCAATTAAAAATGAAAAGCCAAGTGCCCATAAATGATTTTTTAAAATAATAGAAAAAATAGAAAACTTAGCAATAAATCCTAAAGTTATAGGAAATCCGGCTAAAGAAAGTAAAACAATAGTTATCATGGTAGATAAAAGAGGTTGAGACCAAAACAAACCCCTATATGAATCAATCACATCTATATCATGATCAGATGAATAAGAAAATAAACTAATAAAACCAAAATATGCTATATTGGCAAACAAATAATTCAATAGAAAAATACTACTTGTCTGAAAAGAAAAAAAATTCTGATTTTTTGATACAAGTAATATTGTTAATAAATAACCTATTTGTGATATAGATGAATACCCAAAAAATCTTTTAATGTTTTTTTGAAATATAGCCATTAAATTACCAATCAAAATTGAAAAAAAACTAATTAATGACAATATTAAAAATATGATTTTATTATTAAAAATATAAAAATTCGAAAAAAAATAAAATAATAAACTAAAAATAGCAATTTTTCCAGAAACGGAAAAAAAAGACAAAACAGATGAAGGAGAACCTTGATAAATATCACCCACCCATAAATGGAAAGGAACTACAGATAATTTAAAGAGAAAAGCCATTAACATCATAATAACGCCAAATAATACTATTATTTTCTCACCATCTAATAAAGAAGAAAAAAATTGATTTATAGATAAAAAATTAAGATTACCAAAAATAGCATATATCCATGAAATACCAAGCAATAAAAAAGAAGAAGTTACACCAGATAAAATAAGATATTTAAATGATGCTTCTAAAGCGTGTTTGTAAGACTGAGAATAAGCAATTAAACCAAAAATTGGTAAAGACATTAATTCAATACTAATAAATACAGATGACATATGATTAGAAATAGTTAAAGAAATAGCACCCAATGTTGAAAGTAACATTAATAAATAAAATTCTTCTTTATTAGAAGAATATCTTGATAACCACCGATAAGCAAAAATGCAGCTAGAAAGACTAGAAACAATGATCATACTAATATATAAAATAGAACGCTTAGTAATATAAACTAAACTAGTTATATTAATAGGAACAATTAAAATTAAAAAAAATAATGAAAAAATAGTTAAACTTAAACTGAGAACAGTAAAAACAGCAATAGAAAAATGATTTCGATTATAAGCAATAGATAAAATAACTATTATTACAGCTAATATTAAAATAAAAAAAGGAGAAAGTGCTATTAATTCTTGTAGATTAAATATCATTATTAATCATAACCTTATCTTTAAAATAGAATCAGTAGGTTTTTTTTGAAAAATTATATATAAAATGAACTGTATCAAATGAAGTATTTAATATTTTTTGAGGCATAAATCCTAATAAAATTAATGCAAAAATTAATACTATTGATATTAAAAACTCTTTTATATTCAAAAAAAACATCGGAAAATCTTCTTTAGAAGAACCATAATACATTTTTTGAATCATATTTAAAGAATAAATACATGTAAAAATAATACCTATTGTTGCAAAACTAGATATAAATGGATGTATACTAAATATACCAAATAAAATTAAAAATTCGCCAATAAAATTTCCACTTCCTGGAATACCTAAATTTGATAAAGCAAAAAATAAAGAAAAACCTGGAATCCAATAAATATTTTTCCATAATCCTCCCATTTTTCTTATATCCTGTGTTTTTAAATATTTATACATTTGACCGGACAAAATACATAAAGCAGAAGTAGATATACTATTAGATAAAATTTGAATAATTGTACCTTGCAGTGCAATTTCATTGCCAGCATAAATAGAAATTAAAATCAATCCCATATGGGAAATAGATGAATAAGCAATTAAACGTTTGATATTAATTTGAGAAAAAGCCATCCAAGCCCCATAAAACATGCTAAAAAAACCTAGAAAAATTACTATCGGTAAAAAATGTTCTGTTGCATGAGGAAAAAAAACTTTATTATAACGTAAAAGACCATATGGAGCAGTTTTTAATAAGGTGCCAATTATATCAATAGCTCCACAATATGGTGATTTTTCATAAAAATCTGGCAACCATCCATGGAAAGGAAATATTGGCATTTTGATAATAAATGCTAAAAAAAATCCTAACATAACAACATATTCTATATTTTTATCAATTGGTGTTGTAAGTAATAAATTATAATTAAAAGTTAAAATATTATTGTTTTGATAAAAATTTAAAACTAATAATAAAATAGATGCCAACATGATTAAACCAGATATTTGAGTATATATAAAAAATTTATTAGCAATTTTTATATATTTTTTTCCTTCTTCTTGTTTTTGACCCCACAATGAAATTAAAAAATAAATAGGAATTAGTGTCAATTCCCAAAAAAAGAAAAATAAAAATAAATCAAATGCGATAAAAATTCCGATTATACCAGTTAAAACTAACATTATATTAAAATAAAAAAAACCTTCATTTTCTTTAATTTCATTCCAAGAACATAAAATAGCTATTATTCCTAAAAAAGAAGTTAAAAAAAGCATGATGATTGAAAAACCATCAATAGAAAGGTGAAAATTAACACCAAGGCTTGGTATCCAAGGTAATATTAATTGATATTCTAGATAAGGAAAATCTTTTATCTGATGGATACAATAATTTTCAGACAACCATATTTTAATAACAATTAATAGTGTTAATCCTATTCCTATTAATGCAATCCAACGCGAAATTTTTTTTTGATATTTAAATGAAAAAAAAGAAAAAACACCACTTAAAAATGGAATGATAACTAATAAAGAAAGCAACATCAGATATATATTCCTATTATTTACTATATTTATTTAAAAATATAAAGACTTTTAAAATTAAAAAATCAAGAAATGAATATTTTTTATTATAAAAATGAACATAAAATTAAAATAAAAAGAAAATTAATACCAATTAACATTGTTGTTATATAACGTTCTAGTTTACCATTAACGGTATATAATAAAATTAAATTAATATTTTTAGTAAATTTAACCAAAAATTTAGGGAATATATCAAATATTTCATAAGATAAAACTTTAGATATATATAAATAAGAATTAAAAAATAAATTTTTGTAAAGAACATCAAAATAAAATCCATTTAATAAAAAATGATGAACTAATCGCATTACTTTTAAATTCATCAATTTATCAATACAATTTAATTTTTTTACCCAAATATAATAAGCAGAAAATATACCAAAGAAAACAATTAAACTAGAGATTATTTCATATAAAAACTTACTATTTGTTGTATCTTTAGACAATGGAAAAATATAAAATAATGGAGGTTTTATTATAAAATAACCAAATACAGTAGAAAAAAATAATAAAATTAATAATGGGAAAATATGTACTAATTTTTTATTAGAAATAACAGAATCAATAGAACTATTGTGAAAAACAACAAAAATCATTCTAAATGTATAAATAGATGTTAATAAAGAACAAAATAAACCAATGAAAAAAAAACTGAAATAACCATTTTGTAAAACATTAAACAAAATGTTTCCTTTACTATAAAAACCAGATGTAATTAAAGGAAAAGATACTAAAGATCCACCGCCAATTAAAAAACAAGAATATAAAAAAGGACATTTTTTTTCTAAATTAGACATTTTAAATATATTTTTTTCATTATTGCAAGATAAAATTAAAGACCCAGCAGATAAGAACAATAGTGCTTTAAAAATAGCATGAAAAATTAAATGCGTAATTGCTGCAGACCATGCTTTTACACTTAAAGCTAAAAACATATATCCTATTTGACTCATAGTAGAATATGCAAGAATACGCTTAATATCTGTTTGAACTAAAGCGCAAAGACTAGAAAACAACATTGTTGTTATAGCAATAAAACTTATTATATATAATACATTAGGAGCCAACAAAAATAAAAAATGAGTTCGTGCTATTAAATAAACTCCAGCTGTTACCATAGTAGCTGCATGTATTAATGCTGAAACTGGAGTAGGACCAACCATAGCATCAGATAACCAAGTATGTAAAGGTAATTGAGCTGACTTTCCAATAACTCCTATTAATAAAAAAAAAGTTATAAAATTTAAATCAAAAGAATTTTCTGTGATTAAAATATTTGATAAAAATTTAATTTCTTGAAAATTAAAAGTTCCAAATTTTTTATATATTAAAAAAATTGAAATTATTAAAAATAGGTCTGAAATACGAGTTAAGATAAAAGCTTTAAGCGCATAAAAAATATTATTAGAGTTATTGTAATAAAAACCAATTAATAAATAAGAACACAAACTAACTAATTCCCATCCTAAAAACATAAAAATAAAATTATCTGCTAATACTAAAAGAGACATACTAGCTATAAATAAATTAGTATATGCAAAGAATCGTGAATAACCTTCTTTATTATTCATATACCAAATAGAAAAAACATGTATTAACAACCCTACGCCAACAATCATCGCTAACATACTTATAGATAATCCATCTAATACTAAACTACAATCTATATTTAATTCATTAACGGCAATCCAATGCCATAAATTTTGTATAAAAACTCGAGATGAATAATGTATAAAATTTACAGCATAAAAACAAACAACTAAAAAAGAAAAAAATATTGAAGATATACCTATAAGAATAGTATTCTTTTTAGAAATCGTTCCTTGAATAAGAGACAGAAACAAAAAACTAATTAATGGAAACAAAATTATTAAAAAAATAATATTCATCCACTCATCTCACTTAAAATATTAATGTTCAATGTTTTTTTACGTCTATAAAGTTGCCATAACAAAGCCAACGCTATACTAGCTTCAGATGCAGCTAAAGTAATTGCTAAAATATACATTATTTGCCCATCAGATTGTTTCCAATAAGTTCCTGCTATAACTACAGATAATGCAGCAGCATTAATCATTATTTCTAAACTAATTAATATAAATAAAATATTTCTACGAACTATAAGAGATATTAAACCTAAAGTAAAAAGTAATAATGATAAAAACAAACCATGAAATAAAGAAATCACAAATTATTATCCTTTTAATAATTAAAATAATTATAATATTATTTTAAATTCATTTCTTTTCTTTTCCAATATGAAAAACTACAATTAAAGCAGATAATAAAAGTAAGGAAGCAAGTTCAACTAACAACAAGTATGGACCAAATAAATTAATACCTACATCTTTTATATCAATAGTGGAAAAATTAATTTCTTTATTCTTAACAAAGAAAACTGCGTATGTCATAGAAAAAAATAATATTAATGATAAAATACTAGGACCAATCCAAACTATAGATTTTAAATATTTTTTTTCCTGAAAATCATATTCCTGACCAAGATTAAGCATCATAATTACAAAAACAAATAAAACAATGATTGCTCCAGCATAAATAATTACTTCTAAAGCACCAGCAAAGAAAGCACCCAATATAAAAAAAATACTAGATATTGATAAAAGAGAAATAATTAAATATATTAAAGAAAAAACAGCATTATTTTGAATAATGACTAAAAAAGTCGAAATAACTGCTACAAAAGAACATATGTAAAATACTGATTCCATTAAATAAATCTCCTCATGGCAATAAATCTTTTACATTAACAGGTTTTAATTCATTTTTTAATTCACCTGTTTTTTTATCCTTAATTTCTACACCAGAAAAACGATAAAAATCATAATCGGGATATTTTCCTGGACCTGAAATTAATAGGTCTTCTTTCTCATACACTAAATTATGTCTTTTAAAATCTGACAATTCAAAATCAGGGATAAGTTGAATTGCTGCTGTTGGACAAGCTTCTTCACATAAACCACAAAAAATACACCGAGAAAAGTTAATTCTAAAAAACTTTGGATACCAGCGGCCACCTTTTTTTTCAGATTTTTGTAAAGCAATACAATCCACTGGACATGCTGCCGCACACAAATTACAAGCAACACATCTTTCTTCTCCATTTAAATTACGAGTTAAAATAACACGTCCTCGATATCGCGGAGATAAATATAACTTTTCTTCTGGATACATTTTAGTTTCAGACTTAGAAAATAAATTTCTAAACACCATTGAAATACTTCTTATTTGAACTAAAAATCCAATAATAATTCTTTTTAAATTCATAAAAAAATCTCTTAATACAACTTATATTAATATAAAAAAAGCTGTCAAAATTAAATTTAATAATGTTAATGGTAAACAAATCTTCCATCCAAATGACAATATTTGATCATATCTAGGCCTTGGTAAAGCGGCTCGAATTAAAATAAAAATCAAAATAAAAAAAATAGTTTTAAAAAAAAACCAAAAAAAACTAGGTCCCCAAAATCCAAAATATCCTCCAAAAAAAATTGCTGATATTAATGATGAAATAGTAATAATAGAAATATATTCTCCAATAAAAAATAATCCAAACTTCATACCAGAATATTCAATATGATAACCATCAGCTAATTCTTGTTCTGATTCTGGCTGATCAAAAGGATGTCTATGACAAATAGCTATACCTGCTATAAAAAAGCACAAAAAACCAAAAAATTGTGGTATACAATTCCACATTTCTTTTTGACTATTTATAATATCCACTATTCTGAAAGATCTAGATTGCGCTACTACACCCATTAGTGATAAACCTAAAAAAACTTCATAACTCAAAGTCTGAGTAATTGCACGAATGGCTCCTAACAATGCATATTTATTCTTACTTGACCAACCAGCAAATAAAACTGCATAAACAGATAAACCTGCCATCATTAAAAAAAATAAAATACCTATATTTAAATTAAATATTACAAAATTAGGTGTTATCGGAATGATTGGAAGAACAAAAAACAAAGAAACAAAAGCTATAATTGGAGACAGAACAAAAATTGATTTTTGACTAAATGGTGGTATCCAATCTTCTTTAAAAAAAATTTTTATCATATCTGCACATAATTGTAGACTTCCAAACCAACCAACTCGATTAGGACCATGTCTATTCTGAAAAAATGCTAAAAACTTACGTTCAAAAATACTTAAAGTTGCTGCAAAAAAAATAATAAAAATTACTATTAATGTAACTTTTATGATTTGAAATAATATTTCATAAAAATTTATTCCGAAAAAGTTCATGTAATAAATTCCCGTAAATATTTAATTTTTTTACCCGCAAGAGAGATAGGGAATCCCTTCCTTCCAATAGGTAAACCTATTTGTTTCTGACTTATATATTTCGATAATCGTATTGGTAAACGAAAATCTTGATTTAAACAATTAAATTCTAATACAGAATCTTTTTTGAAACCTAATTCAAGCGCTTCGATTTCATTGATTAAAATATATTCTAAAGGTATATTTTTTTTAATAATAGGTGAATACTGAGTTAGTTCTTCATTTCCAAAAATATGATAATATGGAACAATTGACCAATATTTTTCTTTAATAATATTTTTAGAAAAAAAATTAAAATAAGTATCTAAAACTTTTTTATTATCCTTAAATAAATGAACTCCAGAATCACCTGATATTAAACTCTTTCCTACTTCTTTCTGGAATTTATTCCAGGATTGCGGCGAATTCCATCCAGGAAACCAAGCAAATGGAACATGAGATAGAAATTTATTTGGTTGATTATAACCTTCCATAGAAAATGAAAACATAGTATTTACATCTTTTGGTTGAGACGGTTCATGTACGTTAAGATGAGATAGAATAGCAGTTCTACCGCTATATCGATGTGGAGAACGAGCAATTTTTTGACCATGTATACGAAAATTAGAATGAGGACCTGCTTCTTTTACTTTTTTAAAAATTGGATATTTATTACAAAATGCAGAAATAACATCATCTAAATTAATCCAATATACTTCTTTTTTTTCAATTTTACTCTTAATCAAATGAAGCCATTTCCAACTAACATAAAGACAATTTTTTTTATCATAAAATATAGGATCATAAACCTGAAAAAATCTCTGTGCTCTTCCTTCAAAATTGACTATCGTACCAGAGCTTTCAGTAAAATTAGCAGCTGGTAAACCTAATCCAGATTGTTGATATGTTCTACTATATTGATGATCTATTGTAATAATATTACGTCTGTTTCTTAATATATCATTACATTCATTTTCAGAAATATAACGATATATATCGTATTCCATAAATATTATCGCATCTGCTTCTTTTTGCTTTAATTTTTGCAATGCTGTCTCTATGCTAAAACCACCAATTAATCCTAATCCTAATGTATTAGAAGAAGATGTTAAACAAGTCAATCCAACATGATTAATATTTTTTTTATTAATTGACATAGCTATGTTTATAGCAGATTTAATAAGAGACTGACTAAAAGAATGAGAACCGCAAATAATTAGAACTTTTTTAGAAAGCATGATTTTTTTAGAAATGAGATGAGCTTTACTTATTAAGTAAGAACTTAAATTTGAAATATTTGGACAAGTTTTATCTATCTGATAAGAAATAGAAGATAAAAAATTTATTTGTTCATTAATAGAAGAAACATAACACCATTCAGCAATGTCATCTAATTTAGTTTCATGTGTATGAATGATATAAAGAGAATTTTTATGATTTTCTGCTATATGCGATACAAAAGAGGCATTCCATTCTGGAATTCCGTTGAGTTGAGCTAATTTTTTTGCTCTTTTTTTCATAGCTTGACGTACCGCTAATGCAACTCGAGGAGACGTTTGTGTTAAATCTTCACCAATAATCAAAATTGTATCATAACTTTCAATTTCTTTTAAAGACGGAATATACAATTGATTATTTTTAAATACGTTTAAAATTAATTTAACACAGGATATTTCTTTTTTGGACATACCATGGGAAAAATTTTCTTGACCCACTAATTCTTGCAAAGCAAAATTATTTTCTATACTAGAACGAATTGAACCAACACCAATTACTCGTTTATAACGTTGAAAAAAATTTACTGCAGTTTCTATTGATTCAGAAAAATTTAATATACTTACATTATTTGTATTCATATATATGAAAGGTTGTTTAGGACGTTTTTTTAAATCAGTATGAGAATATCCAAAACGACCAAGATCACAAATCAAATAATGATTTATATTTTGATGATATCTATTTTCTATACGACGTATTTCTCCGTAACGTTCTCCAATACTAATATTACAACCAATACTACAATTTTGACATATTCCTGGAGCATACTGCATATCCCATTTACGATTATATTTTTTAGAATGCAGTTTATCTGTAAATACTCCAGTAGGGCATATTTCTATTAAATTACCAGAATGTTCATTTTCTAATGCACCATCTTCTATACGACCAAAATAAATATTGTCATGTGTTCCATAAACATCTAAATCAACACCATCCGCATAATCTTTATAATATCTCACACAACGATAACATCCAATACATCGATTCATTTCATGTTTAATAAAGGATCCTAAATATTGATTTTTATGTGTTCTTTTAGAGAACCTATAACTTCTTGAATTATGATTAGTCATCACAGTCATATCTTGTAAATGACAATGGCCACCTTCTTCGCATACTGGGCAATCATGTGGATGATTAGTTAATAGAAGCTCAACAATGCTCCTTCTAAATTCTTTCGATGATGAATCATTAATAGAAATTATAGTGCCATTTTTTGCAGGTGTCATACACGACATAATCAACTTTCCGTGATTATCTGTAAGACTATTATACTGTGTAACCGCACATTGTCGACATGCTCCTAAACTACCCAACATAGGATGCCAGCAAAAATAAGGTACATCTAAACCAACTGATAAACATGCTTGTAATAAGTTGTCTAATGCACTTACAGAATATTTTTTACCATCTACATAAATTATAGATATCATAGAAGAGTTCCAAAAAAACTTTTATTTATATAAATATTTCTTATTCTATTAAGAATAGTTAAATTAAAAAAATTATATTTTTGAAATAAATTGATTTTCTTGTATTCCAAGAATATTTAAACGTATATTTGATGTATTTGTACTAATGCCCGCTTCAAATTCGGAACGAAAATATTTTATTGCACTTTGTAAAGGTTCTATTGCACCAGGTGCATGAGCACAAAATGTTTTTCCTGGTCCTAAATGCATACATAGTCGTTCTAAATTTACTATATCATTTTTCTGGCCTTCTTTTTTTTCTAAACTTTCTAATGTTTTTACAATCCAAGGTAGTCCTTCTCTACAAGGTGTACATAAACCACATGATTCACGAGAAAAAAACTTTTCTATATTACACACAAGAGAAACCATATTGGTTTGATTATCAACAGCCATAGCAATACCTGTTCCTAAACGACTCCCTGCTTTAGAAATACTTGAAAAATCCATTGGTAAATCTAAATGTTTTTCGAGAAGAAAATCTGTCCCTGCTCCCCCAGGTTGCCAAGATTTTAAAGACAAACCTGATTTCATTCCACATGCATAATCCTCTAAAATTTCGCGTGCAGTTATTCCAAACGGCAGTTCCCAAAGACCAGGATTATTTACTCTTCCTGAAAATCCCATTAACTTAGTACCAGTAGCATCGATACTTTTAGATAAATTGTTGTACCAATCAATACCATTTAATATAATAGATGGAACATTGGATAATGTTTCAACATTATTAACACAAGTGGGTTTACCCCATAATCCGAATAGCGCAGGAAAAGGGGGCTTAAACCTTGGATTAGCTCTTCGTCCTTCTAATGAATTAATTAATGCTGTTTCTTCACCACAAATATAACGACCAGCACCAGTATGTAGAAATAATTCAAAATTAAATCCGCTATTTAAAATATTAAAACCAACATAACCAAAATTTGTCGCTTCTTTGATAGATTTTTTTAAAATATGTTCGGCATTAATATATTCTCCTCGTAAAAAAATATAACCTCGAGATGCCTTTAAAGCAAATGCTGATAAAACCATTCCTTCAATTAATTGATGAGGCATGCGTTCCATTAAAAATCTATCTTTATAGGTTCCTGGTTCCATTTCGTCGGCATTACATAATAAATAACGAACTCTATAATTTTTATTTTTAGGCATTAAACTCCATTTTGTTCCTGTAGGAAATCCAGCTCCCCCTCTTCCTTTTAAACCAGAATCTTTAATCAATTGAATAACATCTTCTGAAGACATGCTTTTTAACGTTTTTTTTAGAGCAGAATAACCATTTTTTTTGCAATATTCTTCAATCCAAACGGTTTCTTGATCTTTTCTTAACCTCCAAGTTAATGGATGAGTTTCATTGGTGCGTATAATATTCTTCATATATATAATTTCAGCAATTTAGGTATTAAATCTGGATTTAAATTGGAATGTAAATCGTCATTTATCATGATTGTAGGACTTTTATCACAATTTCCTAGACAACAAACTGGTAATAAAGTAAATTTTCCATCTTTAGTGGTACTTCCTATTTTAATTAACAGATAATCCTCTAAAGCTTGTTTTATTTTTTCATATCCAGTTAAATAACAAACTACACTATCACAATATCGAATAATATTTCGTCCTACAGGTTGACGATAAATTTGACTATAAAAAGTAGCTACACTTTCTATTTCACTTGGATGAAGATTAAGTATTTTTGCAATTTCAATAATAGATTGATCAGAAATCCATCCTCTTTTTTGTTGAACAATTTTTAATGCTTCTATTGAAACTGACCTAGAATTTTCATAATGTTTTTTTCGTTTTTCTATTTCATTAATTTCAAAAGAAGTTAAAGCAAAACTTGTACAAATTTCTCGTAATTGTCTTTTTTTTTACACATAATTATCTATCCACGTCTGACATAACAAAGTCGATACTACCTAAATATACAATTAAATCTGATATTAAACTTCCACGAATAACTGAAGGTATTTGCTGTAAATGTGGAAAACTCGGTGTTCGTATTCTTGTTCTGTAACTCATCGTACCACCATCACTTATTAAATAATAACTATTAATACCTTTAGTTGCCTCAATCATTTGAAAGCTTTCATTTGCTGGAATAACAGGACCCCAAGAAACCTGCAAAAAATGAGTAATCATAGTTTCTATATCTTGTAAAACACGTTCTTTAGGAGGAGGAGTAGTAAGAGGATGATCAGATTTAAAAGGACCTTTCGGCATATTTTTTAAACACTGCTTTAGAATATTTAAACTCTGATATATTTCTTCTACTTTAATCATTACTCTTGAATAACAATCACTTATACCATTTCCTATAGGAATTTCAAAAACATAATTTTGATATCCAGAATAAGGACGCCACTTTCTTATATCTAAATCTAATCCTGTAGCACGTAAACCTGCTCCTGTAACACCCCATTTTAACGCTTCTTTTTTATTATATTCAGCAATACCTTTAGAACGATTTATTAAAATGGGATTTTTTAAAGATAATTTTACGTAATAATGTAATCTTTTAGGCATCCATTCAATAAATTCTTTTAATAAAACATCCCATCCATTAGGAAGATCATGTGCTACACCACCAATACGAAACCAAGCAGGATGCATGCGAGCACCAGTAATCGATTCAATTACATCATAAATTTTTTGACGATCAGTAAATGCAAAAAAAACAGGAGTCATACATCCTACATCTTGAATAAAAGTTGAAATATATAATAAATGACTATTTATTCGAAATAATTCAGATAACATTACCCTTATTACTTCTGCTTTTTCAGGGACCGAAATATTTGCTAATTTCTCCACTGCCAAGATATAAGGCATTTCATTCACACATCCACCAAGATATTCAATGCGATCTGTATAGGGAATATAACTATGCCATGACTGTCTTTCTGCCATTTTTTCTGCACCACGATGGTGATAACCAATATCAGGTACACAATCGATAATATTTTCACCATCTAATTGTAAAACAATTCTAAAAGCACCATGAGCGGAGGGATGATTAGGTCCTAAATTTAAAAACATAAAATCTACATGATCATTTTTACGCTGCATTCCCCATAATTCAGGTTTAAATCTAAGATTTTCCATTTCTAAATCTTCTTTCTGCTTATCTAAAAAAAAAGATTCATGCTCTGTTGCACGAGCTGGATAATCTTTTCTTAATGGATATCCTTTCCATGAATTAGGCATAATAATATGTGTTAAATTGGGATGTTGTTCAAAAACAATACCGAACATTTCCCAAGTTTCGCGTTCATACCAATTAGCATTGGGAAATAAATTAGTAAAAGTTGGCAAAGTTAAATCATTTATCAACAAAGGAACTTTAATTAAAATATCACTATTACGCTCAATAGAAACTAAATGATAAAAAACTGAAAAATCCACTTTAGGAAAATTTCTTCGATTTAATCGAAAACGTTCATCTATACCATGTAAATCAAAAAGCATATTATACGGTTTAGATAAATTTAATAAAAAACTACCAACTTTTAATAAAAAATCTTTATTTATCCAAATTATCGGAAACCCTACCTTGGTATCCTGGGGAATAAAAAAACTTTCACCAAAAAAATCAAATAATTCTTTTATGATTGAATTTTCTTTATATTTATCTTTATCTAAAAAAGTATTTTTTTTTTTATTTTTATCTACCATAGACTTCTCATTTTTTTTGATGAAATTCAAAAATTTTTGATATCAATAATTTTTTAAAAATATTAATTTTATAAGAATGAAAAAATTTGTTTTTTTGAAGTAAATTAAATCTTTTCTGAAGTTCGCAGATTAACAATAGATATTCTTTTTTTTCTTTTTTGTATTTTTTCTGATGACATATTTTTACGATATATACCCTGTTCTCCAATAATCCAAGATAAAGGTCTTCTTTCTTCGCTAATTGATTTTTGAAGTAATGTTAAAGCATGTATATATGCTTCAGGTCTAGGTGGACAACCAGGTATATAAATATCTACCGGTAAAAATTTATCTACTCCTTGAACAACAGAATAAATATCATACATACCACCAGAATTAGAGCACGAACCCATTGAAATAACCCATTTAGGGTCTAACATTTGATCATACAATCTCTGAATAACAGGAGCCATTTTAATAAATGGTGTTCCAGCAATTACCATTACGTCTGCTTGTCTTGGAGAAGCTCTTAAAACTTCAGATCCAAAACGTGCAACATCATGCACCGAAGTAAATGCTGTTACCATTTCGACATAACAACAAGATAATCCAAAATTATAAGGCCATAGAGAATTTTTTCGACCCCAATTTACTACTTTATGTATTAATTTGCTTAATTTACCAATAAAAATATTTTTTTCTAAGTATTTTTCCATCGGATCGGAAACAGATGTAATACTTTGATTCGGATAGATTTTATGATCTCTTGTCTCTGCTCTAGTTAAGGTATAATTCATTTTATTTTTCATCTGAACACATCCTATAATATATTTGATATCAATAATATATGCTATCATATATATTTTATGATGATACCCAATTTAAAGCTTTAACGCGAATTAAATAAAATAATGATAAAAAAATAAAAAATATAAAAAAAGTTGCTTCTATAAAGCCGGTCCATCCAGATTCTACAATAGTTACAGACCATGCATATAAATAAAGTGCTTCAACATCAAAAATGACAAAAAACATAGCAATTAAATAAAACTTTATAGAAAAACGAAGACATGTATCACCTACTGCAACAATACCAGATTCAAAAGGAGTATTTTTATATCTTGATACTGATTTTCCTCCTAAAAAAAAACTTGCAAATAACATAAAAGAACAAAAAAACAAAGAAAAAAATATAAACCAGAAAAATGATAAATATTGATTAAAATCTGAAATATTTTTTGACATAATTATTTCCCATGCATAAAATACATCAAAATTTATAAGAAGTACACTTGAATAGTGTATTGTATTTCATATAAAAAATGTAAATTATTCTGATTGAATTAATTTAAATAAATATTAATAAAATATACATGAAAAATATGTAATAATAAATTACATTAATTATTAATTAAAAGAAATTGGTTTAAAAAAAGTATTTTTTTTATACTCAGACCTTGATGACTTGAAAAAAGACCCCATCTAATAATCATTCAACAATATATCAAAATATTAAAAAACAATCCTATGTAGCTAATTATCAAGCCAAAAAAAATGGCCGCATAAAGGTTGCAAACCCAATTTATCAAGATATTATAAATAGGAGAATGTTAATGGGTAAAATTATTGGTATTGACTTGGGAACAACCAACTCTTGTGTTGCCATTATGGATGGCAATAAACCACGTGTTTTAGAAAATTCAGAAGGTGATCGTACTACACCTTCAATTATTGCGTATACTCAAGAAGGAGAAGTCTTAGTAGGACAACCTGCTAAACGTCAAGCTATTACTAATCCCAAAAATACATTATTTGCTATAAAACGTTTAATTGGTAGAAAATTTAAAGATGACGAAGTTCAGCGCGATATAAAAATTATGCCATATGCCATTGTAAATTCTGAAAATGGTGATGCTTGGATTGATGTAAAAAAACAAAAAATGGCACCTCCTCAAATTTCCGCTGAAGTATTAAAAAAAATGAAAAAAACAGCAGAAGACTATTTAGGGGAATCCATAAAAGAAGCTGTTATTACAGTTCCTGCTTATTTTAATGATGCTCAGAGACAGGCAACAAAAGATGCTGGAAAAATAGCAGGACTAGAAGTTAAAAGAATAATTAACGAACCTACAGCCGCCGCACTTGCTTACGGTTTAGATAAAGGAGAGGGTAATAGAACTATAGCAGTTTATGATTTAGGTGGAGGAACTTTTGACATATCAATTATTGAAATTGACGATGTTGATAAAGAAAAAACATTTGAAGTATTATCTACTAATGGAGATACCCATCTTGGTGGAGAAGATTTTGATAGCAGACTAATTAACTATCTAGTACAAGAATTTAAAAAAGAGCAAGGTATAGATTTAAGAAAAGATCCATTGGCTATGCAAAGATTAAAAGAATCTGCAGAAAAAGCAAAAATAGAATTATCATCAGCACAACAAACTGATGTTAATTTGCCATATATCACAGCAGATTCTAATGGTCCTAAACATTTAAATATAAAGGTTACTCGTTCAAAATTAGAATCTTTAGTAGAAGATCTAGTACTACGATCAATTGAACCACTTAAAGTGGCATTAAAAGATGCAAATCTATCTGTTTCAGATATTAATGATGTAATCTTAGTAGGCGGTCAAACACGTATGCCTATGGTGCAATCTAAAGTAGCGGAATTTTTCGGAAAAGAACCTAGAAAAGATGTCAATCCAGATGAAGCTGTAGCAGTTGGAGCAGCAGTTCAAGGAGGAGTACTTTCAGGCGATGTGAAAGATGTTTTATTACTTGATGTTACTCCACTATCATTAGGAATTGAAACAATGGGTGGTATTATGACTTCACTCATTAATAAAAATACTACTATTCCTACTAAACACAGCCAAGTTTTTTCAACAGCAGAAGATAACCAATCAGCAGTAACAATACATGTACTTCAAGGTGAAAGAAAAAGAGCATTAGATAACAAATCTTTGGGACAATTTAATTTAGATGGAATTGAACCTGCACCAAGAGGAACAGCTCAAATTGAAGTAACATTTGACATTGATTCTGATGGTATATTACATGTATCTGCAAAAGATAAAAAAACTGGAAAAGAACAAAAAATTACTATTAAGGCATCTTCTGGACTGAACGAAGAAGAAATAAAAAAAATGATTAATGATGCTGAGGCAAATTCTGAAGCAGATAAAAAATTTGAAGAATTAATTCAAATAAGAAATCAAGGTGATCAACTGATTCATAGCACAAAAAAACAACTAGATGAAAATAAAAACAAAATAGAAAAAACAGATTTAGATAAAATTAGATCTGCTTTAGATGAATTAGAAAAATCATTAAAGGGAGAAAACAAAAATGAAATTGAAAAAAATATACAAAATCTCTTAAAAATTTCATCTAAACTAACAGAAATACATCAAAATAAATCAGAAGAAAACAAAAAAAATACAACACATTCATCTGCGTCAGACAAAAATGAAAATGTTGTGGATGCAGAATTTGAAGAAATAAAAGATCCTAAAAAATAAAATTTACTCAAAAAACACAAAAATTTAGAATTATCTTTTAAATAACACGGGCGTAGAAAAAATCTACGCCCGTGTACTTGTTTTAAAAGAAAAGAGAGTTATCACATGTCAAAAAAAGACTATTATCAAATTTTAGGAATTCCTAAATCAGCTGAAGAACGAGAAATAAAAAAAGCTTATAAAAGATTAGCAATGAAATATCATCCTGATCGTAATCAAAAAGACAAAAATGCTGAAAACAAATTTAAAGAAATAAAAGAAGCATATGAAATTCTAATAAATACAGAGAAAAGAAGTGCATATGATCAATATGGACATGCTGCTTTTGAAAATGGTTATAATCAAAATAATACATATAGTACTTTTACTAGCGATACAGATTTTGGAGATATTTTTGGTGATGTATTCGGAGATATTTTTGGTAATGCTAGAAATCAAAGAGTAAAAAAAGGAGCTGACTTGTGCTACAATATGGAAATTTCTTTAGAAGAAGCAGTAAAAGGTATTATAAAAGAAATACGAATTCCTACACTTCAAAAATGTCAAAGTTGTTACGGTAGCGGAGCACGTCATGGAACTACACCTCAAGGTTGTGCTACATGTCATGGAAAGGGTCAAGTTCATATCAGAAAGGGATTTTTTACTGTCCAACAATCATGTCCTACATGTAATGGAAGAGGTTCAGTAATTAAAAATCCATGTCATATATGTCGTGGACAAGGAAGAACAAAAACACATAAAACATTATCAGTAAAAATCCCACCTGGTATTGATACTAATGATAGAATACGATTAAACAACGAAGGTGAAGCGGGAACAAATGGTGCACAATCAGGTGATCTATATGTTCAAATAACAGTAAATAAACATTCTATTTTTGAACGAGAAGAAAACAATCTGTACTGTGAAGTACCAATTAATTTTACTATGGCTGCATTAGGTGGAGAAATAGAAGTACCTACATTAGATGGCAGAGTTAAATTAAAAATACCATCTGAAACTCAATCAGGAAAACTATTTCGAATTCGAGGAAGAGGTGTAAAATCAATACAAGGTAGAAGTCAAGGTGATTTATTATGTCGTGTAGTTGTAGAAACACCAGTAAATCTGAATGAAGAACAAAAACGCCTCTTACATGAATTAGGAAATAGTTTTAATAGTTTTCGAGGAGACAAAAACAGTCCACGTTCGAAAAGATTTTTTGATGGTGTAAAAAGATTTTTTGATGATTTAACCAAATAAAAAAATTATACAGTATTGCTTCTTAATAAAATTAGAGGCAATACTATCTTCAATAATTAATTTTTTTGTAATTTCATGATCTTTAAAGATAAAATAGATTTATATCTTGCAGCTTTATTTTTGTGTATCAAACCTTTAGTTGCATACTTATCAATAATAGGTTGCATTCTTTTAAAAGCATCATATGATTTTTCTTTATCTCCAGAAGCAATAGAAAGGCGGACTTTTTTTATTAAAGTGCGAATCCTTGAACGATTACTAGCATTTTTTTTACGACGTTCTTCTGAAGTTATAGCATCTTTTTTAGCAGATTTAATATTTGCCAATTTCAACTCCTATTATAAAAAATAATTTAAATCTAATAAAACTTTTTATATATGTGAGGATAATATTATATATTATAAGGACGATACATTAAAGTTATTTATAAAATAAGTAAAAAATTTTAATATAAAGATTACTTCATTTTTCATGAGGTCGATTAATAATGAAACTTATACGAGGCATACATAATTTAAAAAAAATAGACTCGAATTCTGCTATTAGCATTGGAAATTTTGATGGAATACATTTAGGTCATCAAATATTACTTTCAAATTTATATAAAATAGGAAAAAAAAATAACATACAAACTATAGTAATATTATTTGAACCACAACCTTTAGAATTTTTAAATAATCAAGACCCTCCTAAAAGAATAACAACATTACAAAATAAAATTAAGTACATCCAATTACATAAAATTGATATCATTTTGTGTATTAAATTTAACAAAAATTTTTCATCTTTAAGTTCAGAGAAATTTATCAAAAAATTTTTAATAAAAAAATTAAATGTAAAATTTATCATAGTCGGAGAAAATTTTAGATTTGGATCAAAAAGAGAAGGCAATATATCTTTATTAAAAAAAATCGGAAAACAACATAATTTTAATGTTATAGAAATTAAGTCGTTTTTATATAAAAAATATAATATTAAAGTAAGTAGTACTATTATTAGAAAATATTTATTAGAGAATAAATTCAAAATGGCAACTGAATTACTCGGTCGCCCATTTAGTATCATAGGTAGAGTAATCCATGGAAAAAAAATAGGACGAAAATTAGGATATCCAACAGCAAATATACTATTAAATAATAATATTCCAATAAATAATGGAGTATATGCAGTAAAAGTATCCTGTATCTCAAAAAAAAATATTTTAGGAATATGCAATATTAAAGTTCAGCCTAACCATAATTATTTAGAAGAAAATAGGCTTCTTGAAGTTTACTTATTCGATGTAAACTTAGATTTATATAAAAAAAAAATAGAAGTTTCTATATATAAAAAAATACGAGATGAGATTTTTTTTTCCTCGATAGAAAAGCTAAAAGAACAGATTTCTAAAGATATTAATATTACTAAAAAATATTTTCATATTTAAGTATAAATAAAAAAAGAGAACATTATGAATGATTACAAAAATACTTTAAATTTACCTCAAACCTCTTTCTCTATGCGCGCTAATCTTTCTCAAAAAGAACCAGAAATATTAAAAAATTGGTATCTAAATAATCTTTATCAATTAATACGACAAAAAAAAGAAGGAAAGGAAATATTTTATCTTCATGATGGACCGCCATATGCTAATGGAAACATTCATATTGGTCATGCAGTAAATAAAATTTTAAAAGATATTATTATAAAATCTAAAAATATGTCGGGTTTTGATGCTCCATATATACCTTCTTGGGATTGTCATGGCTTACCTATTGAACAAAAAGTAGAAGAAGAAATTGGTTTGATCAGCAAACAAATAGACACTCAAATATTTCAGGATAAATGCAGAAAATATGCAAAAAAACAAGTAAAAAAACAAAAAGAAGATTTTATTAGATTAGGTATAATTGGAGATTGGGAAAATGCACATCTTACAATGGACTTTCAAAACGAAGCTAATATAATTAAAACATTATCTAAAATAATTAAAAAAAAATACTTATATAAAGCATTTAAACCTATACATTGGTGTTTAAAATGTCATTCATCTTTATCTGATGCAGAAATTGAATATTTCTATAAAAAATCTGATTCAATATTCGTTTCAATGAAAAATAAAAATAATAAAATGTTTAAAGAAATATTTAATATTGATACATTAAACAACAAAGATATACATTTGCCTATTTGGACAACTACACCATGGACTCTTCCATCGAGTCAAGCTATTACAGTACACCCAAAAATTGAATATCAATTAGTAAAAACTAAAAAGTTAAATTTAATTTTAGCAAAAGCATTAGTTTCTAATGTAATGAAAATTTTAAAGATAGAAAAATGGAACATTTTATCTTCTTTTCAAGGAAAAGATCTAGAAGGAAAGGAATTTTTGCATCCATTTTTGGAAAATGTTTCCTTACCTGTAATATTAGGCAAACATGTCACTCTTGATTCAGGAACAGGATCTGTTCATACAGCTCCTGATCATGGAGAAGAAGATTATATTGTAAGTCAAAAATACAATATAAAAACAATTAATTTAGTAGATTTTAAAGGTGATTATATAAATAACGTACATCCTGAATTAGATGGTATAAATATTTTTAAAGCAAATAAAATTATTATAGATATTCTAATTAAAAAAGATTGTTTACTACATCATGAATTTTTAAAACATAGTTATCCACATTGTTGGAGACATAAAACTCCTGTGATCTTCCGAGCTACTCAGCAATGGTTTATAAAGATTGATCAAAATAAACTACGTTGTAAAACCCTCGAAGAAATTAGAAAAGTTTCATGGATACCAAAATGGGGAGAAATAAGAATAAGGGAGATGATTAAAAAAAGACCTGATTGGTGCATTTCAAGACAAAGAAAATGGGGTGTTCCAATGTGTTTTTTCGTACATAAAGAAACAGGAGATATACATCCTAAAACTTATCTATTAATGAAAAAAATAATAAAAAAAGTTCAATTAGAAGGGATAAAAGCCTGGTGGAAAATTGATAAAAAAGAAATATTAGGTAAAACACACAATATGTATTGTAAGATATTCGATATCTTAGACGTATGGTTTGAATCAGGTAGTACGCATACTTTAATAAACTATGAAAATAAAAAATACCAAAAAAATTCTGCAGATATGTTTTTAGAAGGTTCAGATCAACATAGAGGATGGTTTATGTCGTCATTAATTATCTCTATGTTAAAAAAAAATAAACCACCATATTCTGAAGTTATAACTCATGGTTTCGTAATAGATAAAAATGGTCAAAAAATGTCTAAATCTATAGGTAATACACTTAGTCCTAATGAGATAGTAAAAACATTAGGTGCAGATATTTTAAGACTTTGGGTGGCATCTTCGAATTATACTAATGACATTTCTATTTCTGATGAAATTTTAAAACGTTCTTCAGATATTTATCGAAGAATAAGAAATACAGCACGTTTTATTTTAGGAAATATAAGTGATTTTGATCCAAAAAAAAATACTATTTTTAAAGAAAAAATGGTTTTATTAGATCAATGGGCTATAGGTCAAACAAAAAAAGCTCAAGATGAAATCATTGAATTTTATAAAAAATATAACTTTCATGCGGTAATTAAACGTTTAATGTATTTTTGTTCAGTTGAAATGGGTTCTTTCTATCTTGATATCATAAAAGATAGACAATATACTCTCAAACAAAATAGTCAAGAAAGACGTAGTTCCCAAACCGCTATGTATTATATAATTCATGCATTAGTGAGATGGATAGCACCAATATTATCTTTTACAGCTAACGAAATTTGGACTCATTTACCTGGAAACAATTCTAAATATGTATTTACAGAAGAATGGTTTGATAAACTATTTTATTTAGATGAAAACAATATATTTAATTATCAATTTTGGGATTATATAATAGAAATAAAAAATGAAATAAACAAATTTTTAGAAGAAGAAATACATAATAAAAATATCAGCCATTCATTAGAAGCACATTTAACGTTATACGTAATGCCAGAATTAAATGAAAAACTAAAAAATTTAGGAGATGAATTAAAATTTATTTTTTTAACATCTCAAGTTCAAATAAAATTATATAATCAAGCACCAAAAAATTCAAAAAAAAGTAAAAAAATATCAAATTTTAAAATATTTATAAAAAAAATGACAGAAGAAAAATGTCCAAGATGTTGGCATTATAGTATTTTAAAAAAAAATGAAAATGATCAAAAAATTTGTTCACGTTGTATTGAAAATACAATAGGAAACGGAGAAAAACGTGTTTTTATATAAAAAAAAATACTATTTTCAGAAAAATTATTGGATTTATATAACTATAATAATTTTTATTATAACAATAGATTTTTATAGTAAAAAATGGATTTTAAATAATTTGAATATATATGAAAAACAAAAAATCTTTCTAATATTAAATATATTTCATGTACATAATTTTGGAGCTGCATTTAACATACTATCAGATCAAGGAGGATGGCAAAAATATTTTCTCTCAATATTTAGTATAGTTATTATATTAATAATATGTTCAAAAATAATAAAATTAAAAAAAATAGATAAAAATAAAATTTATTCTTATTCAATGATTCTTGCTGGAGCAATAGGTAATTTAATCGATCGTATTTATTACGGTTTTGTAATAGATTTCATCGATTTACATATTAAACATTATCACTTTCCAACATTTAATATAGCTGATTGTAGTATTTTTTTTGGTATGATTATTCTTATAAAAAATAGTTATTCTAATTAATTTAAAATTAGTTTTAAAAAAATAAATTGTCAATTTTTATCTAATTCAATATAAATGTATTTCGAGAAAAATGATAATGAATATTATATTAGCTAATCCAAGAGGTTTTTGTGCAGGTGTTAAAAGAGCTATATTAATGGTTGAAAATGCTTTAAAAATTTATAAAAAAACTATTTATGTTAAACATGAACTAGTACATAATCAATATGTCATAGAAACATTTCGTAAAAAAGGAGTAATTTTCGTTGAAGAAATTAAAGATATTCCAAACAATTCCATAGTTGTTTTTTCAGCACACGGAGTATCAAAAGCAACAAAAAAGAAAGCTATAAAAAAAAATTTAACTATTTTAAATGCAACATGTCCATTAGTTGAAAAAGTACACTTAGAAGTTGAAAAGTCAAGCAAAAACAACATAGAAACAATTTTCATTGGGCATAAAGGACATCCTGAAGTTATTGGTACAATAGGACACTATGAAAACAAAAAAAGAAAAATACATCTTATTGAATCAGTACAAGATATAAATAAATTAAATATCAAAAGTAATCAAAAATTAAATTTTTTTACACAAACAACTTTATCTATCAAAAATACCCAATTTATTATTTTAGCTTTAAAAAATAAATTTCCTAATATATCTGGACCTAAAAAAGAAGATATATGTTATGCCACCACAAATAGACAAAATGCACTCCTTAAATTATCGAAAATAACTGATACAATTCTTGTAATTGGCTCTAAAAATTCTTCTAACTCAAATCGTCTTACAGAATTAGGAAAAGAAACAGGAATATTTACAAAACAAATTGAATCGTTTTTAGATATCAAAGAGGAATGGCTAAAAAAAACAAAAAATATTGGTATTACAGCTGGTGCTTCCGCACCAGATATACTGGTACAAGAAGTTATAAAATATTTAAAAAAAATTGGATTTAATAATCCACCACAAGAAATTTTAAACGATAAAGAAAAAAAAATATTTAAAATTCCTAAAAATTTAATATACACATAAAATTAGAAAAAATTATGAATAAAAAAATAACTCGCATTGCGATCACTGGTCCTATGGGTCGCATGGGAAAAATATTAATTAAAGAAATACAAAAAAATAAAAATGCTATTTTAGCCTGTGCAATAGTAAAAAAAAATCATCCATTAATTAATCATGATATAGGAGAAATGATTGGAATAGGTAAAATAGGTGTATATATAGAAGATGCTTTAAACATAGAAAAAAATAACTTTGATGTTTTGATTGATTTTACGAAGCCAAGTAGTACTCTATCTTTTATAAAACAATGTTATGATTTTAGAAAAAATATTATTATTGGTACAACCGGTTTTTTAGATGAAGAAATTTCAATTATTAATTCGTATTCTAAAAAAATTGCTTTAATACTTTCCTCTAATTTTAGCATTGGAATTAATTTAATTCATGAATTAGTTCAAAAAACAACTAAAATTTTAGGAAATGATTCAGATATTGATATCATAGAATTTCATCATCGAGATAAAGTAGATATCCCTTCAGGAACAGCACTAACTATTGGGGAAAAAATAGCAAAAGTTATGAATTGGAAATTAAATCAACATACATTATATTATAAAAAAGGTATCACAAAAAAAATAAGAGAAACAAAAAAAATTGGATTTTCTAGTATCAGATCAGGCAATATTATTGGAAAACATACTATTATATTTTCTAATAAAGATGAAGAAATTCAAATTAATCACAGTGCTTTCAATCGCAAATCCTTTGCCAAAGGTGCTATTGAGGCAGCAATATGGATTCATAAAAAAAATACAGGACTATTTAATATGAACGATATACTTAAAGATAAATTTAAAAACATTTAAAAAATTTTCAATCAAATGTCAATAATGTAAATATATTTAGTATAATAGACAAAAACGTTAATTTTAGTTAAAATATAATACAATTTTTTTAAAATTCTACTTATATTCAATATTTAATTAACATTAAAAAAACAATTTAGTGGAGGATGCTTTGGGACAATCAGCAGTACTAGTTTTAGAAGATGGAACTAGATTTCATGGACGTTCCATTGGAGCTAAGGGCACAACTGTAGGCGAAGTTGTTTTTAATACATCAATCACTGGATATCAAGAAATAATCACCGATCCTTCTTATTCACATCAAATTGTAACATTAACTCACCCCCACATTGGAAATATTGGTACTAATCCTAGTGATGAAGAATCATCTAAAATTCATATAAGAGGATTAATTATTCGTGATATATCACCTATATCAAGTAATTATAGAAGCGTAAAAGATCTTTCTTCTTACTTAAAAGAAAATAATATTGTTGCCATATCTGATATTGATACAAGAAAATTAACACGCATTCTGCGTACTAAAGGCTCTCAAAACGGATGCATTATAGAAGACAAAGAGGAAAATTATACAATAGCACAGCAAAAAGCAAAAAATTTTTTAAGTTTACAAGGACTAGATCTGGCGAAAAAAATTAGTACTAAAGTAATTTACAATTGGGAAGAAAATAGTCTTTCAATTAATTTAAAAAAAAGTACTCCTAAAAAAGAAAAAAAATTTCTTTTTCATATTGTTGTGTATGATTTTGGCGTAAAAAGAAATATATTACGTATGCTTGTAGATAGAGGATGTTATTTAACTGTTGTTCCAGCTGAAACTGATCCTGAAAAAGCTTTAAATTTTCATCCTGATGGAATTTTTTTGTCTAATGGTCCTGGCGACCCTAGACCGTGCGATTATGCAATTCATGCAATTCAATATTTTTTAAAAATAAATATTCCTATTTTTGGAATTTGTTTAGGCCATCAACTGCTTGCATTAGCTAGCGGAGCTAATATTGTTAAAATGAAATTTGGTCATCATGGTGCAAACCATCCGGTAAAAGAAATACAAACAAATCGAGTAATTATAACATCACAAAATCATAGTTTTACTGTCGATGAAAAAAACATGCCAAATAATGTAGCTATAACACACAGTTCTCTTTTCGATGGGACCTTACAAGGACTACGTTTAACAAACAAATTAGCTTTTAGTTTTCAAGGACATCCGGAATCTAGTCCTGGACCACACGATGCTTCATCTTTATTTGACCATTTTATTAAATTACTTAATCAAGTAAAATTTAGTAATTAATTAGAGAAAAAAAATGCCTAAATCTACTGATATAAAGTCGATTTTAATTCTTGGTGCTGGTCCAATAGTCATTGGGCAAGCATGCGAGTTTGATTATTCAGGTGCACAAGCGTGCAAAGCATTAAAAGAAGAAGGTTATAAAATAATTCTTGTAAATTCAAATCCAGCAACTATTATGACTGATCCTTGCATGGCGGATTCTACATATATTGAACCTATTCATTGGAAAATAGTTAAAAAAATCATAAAAAAAGAACAACCCGATGCATTGTTACCTACTATGGGTGGTCAAACTGCACTAAATTGCGCCTTAGAGCTAGATCGAAGAGGAATATTAAAAAAATTTAATGTAAAAATAATAGGTGCCACTATTGATGCTATTAACAAAGCAGAAGATAGAAAATTATTCGAAAAATCCATGCAAAAACTTAATCTTAAGACGGCAAAATGTGGTATAGCACATAATATTAAAGAAGCATTATACGTTTTAAAAAATGTAGGTTTTCCATGTATTATCAGACCTTCTTTTACTATGGGAGGAAATGGTGGAGGAATAGCTTATAATCAAGAAGAATTTGAAGAAATTTGTGAAAGAGGTTTAAAATTATCTCCTACTACTGAACTATTAATTGACGAATCGCTTATTGGTTGGAAAGAATATGAAATGGAAGTAGTAAGAGATAAAAATAACAATTGTATTATTGTATGTTCAATTGAAAATTTAGATCCTATGGGTATACATACAGGTGATTCGATAACTATAGCGCCAGCACAAACTTTAACTGATAAAGAATATCAAATTATGAGAAATGCTTCTATGTCAATTTTAAGAGAAATTGGTGTAGAAACAGGAGGTTCTAATGTACAGTTTGCAATTAATCCAAAAAATGGTCGGATGATAGTTATTGAAATGAATCCTCGAGTTTCTCGTTCTTCTGCTTTAGCTTCTAAAGCTACTGGCTTCCCAATTGCAAAAATAGCAGCTAAATTAGCTATAGGATATACCTTAGATGAACTGGCAAACGATATAACAGGAACAAATACTACAGCATCCTTTGAACCATCAATAGACTATATAGTAACTAAAATTCCTAGATTTAATTTCGAAAAATTTTTAGGATGTAATGATAGACTTACAACTCAAATGAAGTCTGTTGGCGAAGTAATGGCAATAGGACGTACTTTTCAAGAATCTATACAAAAAGCTATTTGTGGATTGGAAATAGGAGCTAGTGGTTTCGATTCTAAAGTTTCGTGTTTAAACTTAATAAAAATTAGACATGAATTAAAAGATGCTGGAGCAGATCGTCTTTGGTATATAGGTGATGCTTTCCGTTTTGGCATGTCTGTAAATGAAGTATTTGAATTGACATCAATTGATCCTTGGTTTCTTATTCAAATTCAAGAAATTATTTTATTAGAAAAAAAAATTATAGAAAAGGGATTTATTGGACTAAAATATAAATTTTTATACTTTATAAAAAGAAAAGGTTTTTCAGACTTACGTATATCTATTTTAACTGGAAAAAAAGAAGAAGAAATACGTAATCTTAGAAACAAACTGAATTTACATCCTGTCTATAAAAGAATTGATACATGTTCTGCTGAATTTTCAACTGAAACAGCATATATGTATTCAACATGGGAAGATGAATGTGAATCACATCCTACAAAAAATAAAAGAAAAATTATTGTTATAGGAGGAGGACCTAATAGAATTGGACAAGGTATAGAATTTGATTATTGTTGTGTACATGCAGCTCAAGCTTTAAGAGAAGATGGTTTCGAAGCAATTATGATAAATTGTAATCCAGAAACTGTATCTACAGATTATGATATTTCTGATAGACTATATTTCGAACCTATTACATTAGAAAATGTTCTAGAAATAGTTAAAATTGAAAAACCACAAGGTGTTATTATACAGTATGGAGGTCAAACACCATTAAAACTAGCACGTCAATTTGAAAAAGAAGGAATACCTATTATTGGAACAAATCCTGACGCTATTGATAAAGCAGAAGATCGTAATCGTTTTCAAAAAATTGTAAGTAAATTAAAGTTGAAACAACCTCTAAATGCGACTGTATTTAGTATAGAAGAGGCTCATAAAAAAGCTATAGAAATTGGTTATCCTATTATGGTTCGACCATCCTATGTATTAGGTGGTAGAGCAATGGAAATTGTATATGAACCAAACGATCTAGACAATTATTTTAAAATAATTTTAAAAAAAGACAATACCACTCCAATTTTGCTAGATCAATATCTCAACTATGCTATAGAAGTAGATGTAGATGCAATCTGTGATGGAGAAAAAGTTTTAATTGGAGGTATCATGGAACATATTGAACAAGCCGGGATACATTCTGGAGATTCTGCATGTTCTCTTCCTGCATATACTTTAAAAAATAAAATTCAAGATAAAATTAGAAATCAAGTTAAAAAATTAGCTTTTGAATTATCTGTAAAAGGTCTTATGAATGTTCAATTTGCTATAAAAAACAATGATATATACATTATTGAAGTTAATCCAAGAGCATCTCGTACAGTTCCATTTGTTTCAAAAGCAACAGGATTAGCACTCGCAAAAATTTCTGTTCGTGTAATGTGCGGTCAAAAATTATCAGAACAGGGATTTGATAAAGAAGTCATACCATCATATTTTTCAGTAAAAGAAGCAGTCCTTCCTTTTGATAAATTTCAAGGTGTAGATCCCATATTAGGTCCTGAAATGCGTTCTACAGGAGAAGTAATGGGCATTGGAAAAAACTTTTCAGAAGCATTTTCAAAAGCAATGCTAGGTGCACATACAAATATGAAAAAATCAGGTCGTGTTCTTCTTTCAGTTAGAAATGACGATAAAAAAAATATTGTAAACTTAGCAGTAAAACTTCAAAAATTAGGATTTATAATAGATGCTACAAAAGGTACAGCTATAGCATTAAAAAAATCTGGAATTATATCTCGATTAGTAAATAAAGTTCATGAAGGAAGACCTCATATACAAGATCGTTTAAAAAATGGAGAATATTCATATATAGTCAACACCACATCTTGTCATCAGGGAATAAAAGATTCTAAATTAATATGCCGTAGTGCTTTACAATATAAAGTACATTATGATACTACTATCAATGGGGCTTTTGCAACAATTATGGCACTAAATGAAAAACCAACAAAAAATATTATATCTTTACAAGATATGCATAAAAAAATAAATTTAATTAATTAAAAAATAAATTTTTATAAATATGTTGTAAAACATATTTATAACTATAAAAAGTTAAATATAACTATGAAAGTTAGCCTAATTGCAGCCATTTCAAATAATTTAGTTATTGGACACAATAAGCAAATACCCTGGCATCTTCCAAAAGATTTAAAATGGTTTAAAAAAAATACAATATATAAAAATGTTATTATGGGACGTTTAACATGGGAATCTATTCTAAGTCGTCCTTTGCCCATGCGTAATAATATTGTTATTAGTCATAAAAAAATTATACAAGAAAATGTTATATCAGTTCAATCAATTGCAGAGGCTTTAATTTATACACAACATGATAAAGAAATTATGGTAATTGGAGGAGAGAAAATATATCAACAAATGTTGTTTTATGCAAATAAATTATATTTAACACACGTAGATTTTAATGGAGTTGGTGATACTTATTTTCCTCAATATAAATTATATAAAAGTTGGAAAATAATATTCAGAAAAAAATATTTTAAAGATAAAATAAATCCTTACAATTTCTGTTTTGAAATTCTATCAAGATAAATAATATAAGAATTAAAAAATATTTTTTATTCAATTTAAATATTTTTTTCAAGAGGCTGAAAAAAATATTTTTTATCTTCCCATCGAAATATAGTTAATTCCCCTCCCCAACAACAACCATTATCTAATGGAAAAAATGGTTGAGGTACCTTAATGCCTCTTAAAGAAGACCAATGTCCAAAAAAGACCGAATATTCTTTTTCAAAATTGCATAATAATTTATACCAGGGAACAAGAGGATATTTAACTAAATTAGGAGATTTTTTGCAAAAAAGATTTAATCGACTATCAGTATAGCAATATCTCATACGTGTGAAAGCATTTATACTATATCGCAAACGATCTAACTTTTTTAAATTGTTAGTCCAATAATTTATTTCATTTTTATAAATAGATTTTAAAAATAAAGAGTAATTTTTACTTGACAAACATCTTTCAATTTCTAATGCACATTTTTTTGCTGTTTTTATATCCCACTGTGGACTTATACCAGCATGTACCATAATAATTTTTCTTTTTTCATCAATTTTTAGAACTGATTGAGATCGTAACCAATTAATTAATTCTGAACTATCTTGTGCTGATAAAAATTCATCAAAAAAATCGGTTTTTTTCCGTTCTTTAATACCAGAATGTACTGCAATTAAATTTAAATCATGATTTCCAAGCACAATTTGAACTCTTTCCTTCAGAGAAAAAATATATCTAATAACTTTTAAAGAATGAGGTCCTCTGGATACTAAATCACCTGCAATCCATAAATAATCTTTTTTTACATTAAATAAAACTTTTTTTAAGATTAATTTCAATTCTTTGTAACAACCATGAATATCACTAATAAAATAGGTACTCATTTTTTTAAATGTACTCCTAATAAAACATTTTAGAAACAAACGTTTATTTTTTAAGAATATTGTTGTTAATAATATAATTAGATAACTGACAATACTGTAATACAGAAACGTTTTCCGCTCTTAACTTTGGATCAATATCTAATTTTAATAAAACTTTTTCCGAAACAATACTTTTTAAGCTATGTCGCAATATTTTTCTCCTTTTTTGAAAAGCTAAGTTTGTTATATAACTAAGAACATTTACATTATAAGTAAAATAAGGCCGTTTTTTGTAAGGCTGAAAATGAACAAAAGCAGAATCAACTTTAGGTATAGGCCGAAAATTTACAGATAAAGCATCAAATATTATTTTAATATTATAGTAATATTGAGATATAATGCTTAATCTACCATATGATTTCCTTCCTGGAGATGCAACTAAGCGTTTTGCAACCTCTTTTTGTAGCATAAAATTCATATCATAAATGATGTTATTTTTTTTAAAAAAACAAAACAGTAAAGATGTAGCAATATTATATGGCAAGTTTCCAAAAATACGAATTAATTTGTTTTTATTATAAAATAAATTCAAATAATTAAAATTCAAAGCATCTTGACAAAAAACTCTTAATTGTGAATAAAAAGAAAATTGTTTTAAACAACTTAATACAACAGGATCAATTTCAATAACAATTAACTCATCTACTATATTACATATAGGTTTCGTTAACGCACCTAGTCCTGGTCCAATTTCAACCAATGTTTGTTCTACTTTAGGATTTATAAAATTTACTATCTCTTCAATTAATTTTTGATTTATAAGAAAATTCTGACTATATTTTTTAAGAGGAAAATATTTTTTTATTTTTTTATTCATTATTGGGTATCGAATATTTAATATAAAACGGAAGACTTTAAAAAATTTTCAATGATTTTCAATAAACTATAAAATTTTAATATAAGACGAATTTTTAAGTTCTTCTATCCACTTATCTTTTTCTATTTTTATTTTATCTTTTAACAAAATTTGATAAGCTGAATCTCTATCTAAAGTATCTTGTTTGTTTCTTTCTCGTATTTCTAATAATTTTATTATATGCCATCCAAAACGAGATTGAATTGGATGAGTAATATCATTTATTTTTAAATTTTTTAAAATTTTATTGACATCACTATTAAAAAAATTACTTGAAATCCATCCTAAATCACCTTTTTTATGCGATGAATAAACATCATGAGATAAATTTTCAACAGCATAATCAAAACTATACGTTCTATTTTTTATATTTTTATATATATAAAAAATATCTTCTTTTGCTTTTTTATTCGTTAAAATTACAGAAGGACGTATTAAACAATGTTGTATATGAAATTCATTAATAAGATTATTTTTAGTATTTTCTACAATGTTATCTACTTTAAAAATATAAAATCCATCTTTTCCTAATATAGGGCCTAAAATTTGACCTTTTTTTATAATATTTACTTCATTCAATAGTATTTTTTTTAGATTTGTCAAAGAATTTAATCTTATTTTTTTTGATAAAAAAATCTTATCATTTTTTTTAAAATATTCATGATAATAATCAAACGATGAATTACTTTTAATTTTTTGCATAAATTGATCAGCTAAATTTTTTGTATTACTCATTAAAATTTTATTTTTTTCTTTTAAAAAAGGTAATAAAATATAATTTAAATCTATTTTTTTAAATTTATTTTTATCAATATTTTTTTTATTTAGAAAAAAATACACTTCTTTTTCTGAAATATTAATACGTCTATTTAATACATAATCTTGTATTATTTTAATCTTTAATGATTTTTTGATATTTTGAATATAATCATTATAGCTAAACCAATCGTTTATATTACTCATAATAATATTATTTTTTAGCTGATTAAATGTAATATTCTGCTTTAAAGCATATCTTTTTAGTATTGTATTTACTTGATCATCAGATACTGTAACATTAAATTTTCTTGCTTCTTCTAAAATTAAAGTATCAATAATTAGTTTTTCAATTATTTTATCTCTTATTAAATTAATTTTAAAAGGTATCTTGATTTCTTGATCTTCTTTTTTTAGAGAAAAAAGAACTTGATTTACGTCACTATTTAATATAATTTGATGATTAACAATAGCAACAATTTTGTCAATTTCACATTCTTTACCATAAGCAAAAGAAAAAATATTCGAAAAAAAACATAGAATTAAAAAAAAATATACTTTCATCATTATTCTTCTTTTTTAAGCATTCTCTTGATATTTTAATTTCTTTTTACTATTTTTAAAAATTTATATTTTCTTTAAAATTTTTTTGGAGATACTAGATATAAAAAAAATATATATAAAAACGTAATATTTAATCTCTATCAAAGGAAAATAATTAAATTAACTCACAAAAAAATCAAAAAAATATTCAGGTGGTTTTTAAAACATTTTATAATTTTTTTGATATTTTTTATAATAAAAAACTTAAAAAATTAATGAGTATTTATGGAATCTTGGTTAACATCTTTAATTACACAATCTTTAGCATATGCAATATTTATAGTAGGAATAGTATCCTTTTTGGAATCATTGGCTTTGGTTGGTCTACTTTTACCTGGAATAGTTTTAATGGCAACATTAGGAACTTTTATAGGTAACGGCATACTACCTTTGTATCCCTCTTGGATAGCAGGAATACTTGGATGCTTATTAGGCGACTGGTGTTCATACTATATTGGCTTATATTTTAAAAATTGGTTGCATAATTTAAATTTTTTAAAAAAACATTTAAACTTACTTGATAAAACAAAATCTTTATTACATAAACATAGTATTTTAACAATACTAATTGGTCGATTTATAGGACCTACTAGACCTCTTATCCCTATGGTTGCCGGTATGCTAAAATTACCTTTAAAAAAATTTTTTTTTCCTAGTATTTTAGGATGTATTCTATGGCCTCCAATATATTTTTTTCCAGGTATTATTACAGGTATAACTATAAATATACCTACAAATACAAAAAATGATAATTTTAAATGGTTTTTATTAATCATTTCAATTTTAATATGGCTTGGAATATGGCTAATATCAAAATGGTGGAAAATTAAAAAAATAAAAAATAAAAACAATATGAATTTTTTTAAAAGAAAAATTGGATGGATAGCGTTTATTATACTCTCAACAGGTTTAATTGGATTGATACTAATTCAATTTCATCCTACAATGTTAATTTTTAGAAAAGTTTTATCCACGATATTATAGTATGTATTGGTATCAATACAATTGATATCAATATATAAATAAAAAAGATATTAGATATCTATATAAATAAAATCAATATGTAATATTTTCATTTTAAATGCGTGACGTTGTATTTCTTGAACTTTAACTATATATTTGTCATCTATAATTGATAAGCATAAATTTTCTTTATAAAATTCCGGTTTTTTTTGTAAATTAAAAATAAGATTATGATCTAATATAATTGATATGGGCATTTTATTCCGACCATATATAACCCCTGGAAATTTGTTTTTTATACGTAATTTTCGACTAAAACTTTTTCCTTTTTTATCTCTTATTTCTGCATGAACTGTTAGCATAACTTATTCTCTCTCATTTTGATCATAGTCAAAATATAAATTCATTTAATCAGATTAAATAGATTTCTGATTTAACGATCTTAACCAAGAAATTTCTTTTTCCCATATTTTTGGATTAACTGTTTCTAATATCATAGGAATATTATTAAAATCTTGATTTTTCATAATATATGAAAAAATAGATGTGCCTATTTTACCCACACCCAAACTTTCATGTCGATCAACACGACTATTTAAAGTTTTTTTAGAATCATTTAAATGAAAACCTTTTAAATACTGCAATCCTATTATATTAAAAAATTGATTAAATGTACTTTCATAATCTTTTTTTGTTCTTAAATCATATCCTGATGCAAATAAATGACAAGTATCAATACAAACACCAATTCTAGACTTATCATGAACTTGATTAATAATTTCAGATAAATGTTCAAATCTATAACCAACATTTGTACCTTGTCCGGCTGTATTTTCTATAACAGCAGTAACATTCTTAGTTTTTTCTAAAGCTATATTAATGGATTCAGCAATTCTTGATAAACAAAAAGTTGTAGAAATTTTATTTAAATGACTACCAGGATGAAAATTTAAAAAAAATAGACCAAGTTGATTACAACGTGTCATTTCATCAATAAAAGCAATACGTGATTTTTTTAAGAGTTCGTTATCTGGATGACCTAAATTAATTAAATAACTGCTATGAGGTAAAATTTTTTCAGGAAAAAAATTATACTTCACACAACTTTTTTTAAAATTATCTATATTTTTTTGTTGTAAAGGCGAAGAGGACCATCTTAACTGGTTTTTTGTAAAAAAAGAAAAAGTTGTTGCTTTTATTTGAAAAGCCCGAAAAACTGCTTTTTCTAGTCCACCAGAAGAACTAACATGTGCACCAATATAGTTTGTTTTTTTTTTCATAAAAATTTTTATTTTTATTTATTGAACAAAAAATTTTTAAATTCTAATTTATTAAAAAATATATTAATTTATAGCTTATATCATACTTAGAAAATTTATTTTAATCAATAAAATAAACTAAACATAATATGTTTTTTTACATTATAATTTTAAAAAAAAGTCATTTCGAATATTTTTATTAGACTTAAATAAACCATCTATACAAGAAGTAACTACATTACTATTATTATCACAAATTCCACGAGCTTTAACACAAAAATGATCCATTTTAATAACAACTGCAACACTTTTAGTTTGCAATAAAACCTGAAGAACTAATATTAATTGTTTTGTTAAGCGTTCTTGAATTTGAGGCCGCTTGGCATAAAATTGTGCAATTCTATTTATTTTAGACAAACCAATTATTTTATCTTCAGGAATATATGCAATAGTAGCTTTTCCGTTAATAGTAATGAAATGATGTTCGCAGGTACTAATCAGTAAAATATCACGTACCATAATCATTCCATTAAATTTTATTTTATTATCCATTAACATAATTTTTGGAAAATTTCTATAATCTAAACCAGAAAAAATCTCATTTATATACATTTTTGATATTCTTATAGGACTATTTTTTAAACTGTCATTTTTTAAATCTAAATTAAGTAAAGACATAATCTTAGATAAATATTTTGTAATTAATAATTCTCTTTCTTTTTTTTTTATATCATTGTATTCTTTTAAAATAGGATTTTCTAATCCCTTTAACAATAAAACATTATGTACTAAACTAGCTTCTTTACTAATTTCCATCAATATTTTTCCTTTAAAAAGTATATATTATAAATTTATTAAATATTTAATTTACTTAAATTCTCTAAAAAAATAGATATTATTCATACTATAAATAAATATAAAATATATCTACTATTATTTCTTTTGGATGTAAATCATGACAAATAATCATAATACTTTTTGTAATATAATTAAAATATTACAGTCATATTGGATAGAACAAGAATGTACTATTTTTCAACCTTTAGATTTGCCAATAGGAGCTGGTACATTTCATCAAACAACTTTTTTTGGAGCAATTATTACAGAACCTATTAAAGCTGCATATGTACAATCTTGCCGACGTCCTACCGATGGCAGATACGGAAAAAATCCTAATCGCTTACAACATTACTATCAATTTCAAGTAATCATAAAACCTCCTATAAAAAATATTCAAAATATTTATTTAACATCATTAAATTTACTTAAAATACATGAAAAAAATAACGATATACGTTTTGTAGAAGATAATTGGGAAAATCCTACATTAGGCGCTTGGGGAGTCGGATGGGAAGTATGGTTAAATGGAATGGAAGTCACTCAATTTACTTATTTTCAACAAGTAGGTGGAATACAATGTAATCCTGTCACTGTAGAAATTACCTATGGATTAGAAAGAATAGCTATGCATATGCAAAATAAATCAAATGTATATGATCTTGTTTGGAGCGAAAATAAATTTAATAAAATTACTTATGGAGATATCTTTCAAAGAAATGAAATGGAACAGTCAACATATAATTTTGAATATTCTAATATTAATATATTATTTGAGTATTTTGAAAAAAATATGTTTGAAGCAGAAAGTTTAATAGAATTAAAAAAACCATTATTACTCGTTTCTTATGAAAAAGTATTACAAGCAAATCATATTTTTAATTTATTAGATGCAAGAAAAGCAATATCTTCTAGCGATCGTCAAAATTATATTTTAAAAATTCAAAAATTAACTAAAAAAATAGCAAAAAAATATTTATATTTAAGAAAATAATAAAAAATTGATCAATCATTTAAAAGAAGAGAAAAAAATGACAAAAAAAACATTTTTAGTAGAAATAGGAACTGAAGAATTACCCGCAAAAAAACTAAAAAATATCTCTTTAATTTTTTATAAAAATTTTATTAATGAACTCAAAAAAAATAATATCTCATATAAAAAAATTAATTATTTTTCTACTCCAAGAAGATTAGCATTACAAATTATAGAAATTAATACATCAGAAAAAACAAAAAAGATAATTAAAAAGGGTCCAGCTATAAAAAATGCTTTTGATGAAAATGGAAATCCAACAATAGCCGCACAAAATTGGGCTAAAAATTATAAAGTTAATTTAAATCAAACCCAGAGATTAAAAAATCAAAAAGGAGAATGGCTTATACATTATGCTGAAAAAAAACAAAAAAAAATTGAATTATTACTTCCAATAATAACAGAAGTAGCACTAAAAAATATTAATGTAAATAGTAATATGAGATGGGAAGGAGAAAATATTAAATTTATTCGTCCTATTCGAAACATTGTAATGTTATTAGATAATATAATTCTTAAAGAAGCAATAATATTTCACCTACGTTGTAATAACATACTGCAGAGTCATATTTCTTCTAAGGAAGAAAAGATATATATTACAGATGCAAAAGAATATCCAAGTATTCTTTTTAAAAAAAGTAAAATAATAGCTCATCACGAAAATCGTAAAGAACAAATAAAATATGAAATAAACAAAATAGCAAAAAAAGTGAATGGGGCAATAAAAAAAGATTCACTTCTTTTAGAAGAAGTGACTTCTTTAGTGGAGTCACCTAAAGTACTTTTAGCAAATTTAAAAAAAGATTATACTGATAAGATACCTCAAGAAATAATTGGGTATATTATAAAAAAACAACAAAAATGTTTTCCTATATATAGTATTAATGAAGAAAAAAACATTTTACCATATTTTATATTTATAACTAATATTCATTCTCAAAATAATAAAAATATTATTTTAGGAAATGAAAAAGTGATGCATGCACGTTTATCAGACGCAATATTTTTTTTAAAAAAAGACAGAAAAAGTAAATTAAAAGATTATTTAAAATGTTTAAAAAATATTTCTTTTTATAAAGGTTTAGGTACATTATATCAAAAAACACTACGTTTAGTATTTATTGTAAAAAAAATATTTTTTTATACAAAAGAAATTAACGAAATAAATTTAATAAGAGCAACATTATTATCAAAATGTGATCTGGTAACCGAAATGGTATCTGAATTCCCAGAACTACAAGGTACGATAGGAATGTATTACGCTTTAGAAAATAAGGAAAAAAAAGAAGTAGCTATAGCGATTAAAGAACAATATTTACCATCTTTTTCAACTGATAAATTACCCTCTACACCTATAGGATCTGTACTATCAATTGCTGATAAAATTGATACTATATCAGGTATGTTTTCTATTGGTGAAATTCCAGGTCCAGAAAAAGACCCATTCGGATTAAAACGTGCTACTCTAGGAGTAATACGAATTATTATAATAAAAAAAATACCTATAAATTTAAAAAGAATAATTGAAATTAGTTTAGAAAAACATAATGTTGAAAAATCAAATATATCAGTAATTTTTGAAAAAATTAAAAATTTTTTTATAAAGCGACTAATATTCTTTTATGAAAATCAAAAATACAATATTAATATTGTACAATCTGTACTAGCATATGAATCAATGGATTTATTAGATATTGATGAAAAAATTAAAGCAATATCAAACTTTAAAAAAATAGAATCAATTATCTTAATAGTTAAAAGAATATCTAATTTTTTAAAAGATAAACATGAAAAAATGATTTCAACTAAAATTAATGAAAGATTATTAATTCAAATAGAAGAAAGAAAATTATTAGAAATAATTAATGACTTTAATTATACAACCAAACAACTATTTATTGAAAAAAAATATACAGAGATTTTATTAAAAACAAAATTACTCATAAAACCTATAAATACATTTTTTAAAAAAGTACAAATAAATCACGAAGATATCGAAATTCAAAAGAATAGAGTAATTTTATTAATAAAATTAAGAAAAATATTTTTACAAATAACAAATTTTTCTTATTTATATTAACAAGAAAAAACTAATGTTTTAATTAAACGAATATGTTTGATATTTAATTATATAAAAAAATTTAAAATATACTATAAAACTTCTAAAGTTCCTTTAGGAAGAGAAGAAACTATAAAATCTTTTTTTATAAAAACTTCAGTTTTGTTGTTTAATTGAAGTAAAACATATCCATTTTCTGTAATTTTACTAACTCGTCCTAAAAATCCACTATTAGTCATTACCTCGTCTCCTGGGGAAATAGACTCCATAAGTTTTTTGTGTTCTTTATCTTTTTTTTGTTGAGGACGAAACAGAACAAAATAAAATATTAATATAAAGATTAACAACATAAAAAATAAAGAATAAGAGTTTCCTTCTAAAGGGGAAGTTACTGCTGCATATGCATTATCAATTAAAGAAAGCATTAAATGATTTTCCTTATTTTAAAATAAAATTATTTTTTTTGATTATAAAAATTTACCATGAATTCATTAAATCTTTTTTGTTTTATTGCATTTCTTATATTAAACATTAATGTTTGATAATAATGTAAATTATGTATTGTATTAAGACGTGCACCTAACATTTCATTACAAGAATCTAGATGATGCAAATAAGCTCTACTATAATTTTTACAAGTGTAACAAGTGCATGTTTCATCTAATGCAGATACATCTTTCTTATATTTTTTATTTCTAATTCTAATTATACCATTGGTTACAAATAAATGTCCATTTCTAGCATTACGTGTTGGAAGAACGCAATCAAACATATCTATACCACGATATACACCTTCTATTAAATCTTCAGGTTTACCTACTCCCATCAAATATCTTGGTTTATCTTTAGGTATTTGAGGAGTAATATGATCTAATAAATGATGCATTTCTAACTTAGACTCACCAACAGCTAATCCACCTAATGCATATCCATCAAAATTTATTTTTATTAATTCTTTAAGAGAAATATCACGTAAAGACTTATATATTCCACCATGAATAATACCAAATAAAAGATTTTTATCTCTTTTTTTTAAATCAAAATATATACGACTTCTTTTTGACCAATTTAGTGATCTTTCCATGGCATTCTTGGTTTTTTCCCAATCCTTGGTATAAGCGATGCATTCATCGAAAATCATTATAATATTAGAACCTAAATTTAACTGAATTTCCATTGATAACTCTGGAGTCAAAAAAAATTTTTGGCCATTTCTATAATTTTTAAAAATCACTCCTTCTTCATTAATTTTACAAAAATTTGATAAACTAAAAACTTGAAACCCACCAGAATCAGTTAAAATTGGACCAGACCAATTCATAAAATTATGCAAACTACCGTGCAGTTTTATTACATCAAAACCGGGTCTCAAATATAGATGTAATGCATTAGATAAAATTATTTTACTACCAGTATTTTTAATTTCTTCTGAACTAAGACTTTTTATTGTACCATAAGTTCCAACTGGCATAAAAATAGGAGTCTCTATAATATTTTTATTAAATGTAAAAATACCATATCTGGCTTTCTTGTCTTCGCTTATAATCTGAAATTTCATTTTCTTCCCAAAAATTTAAAAGAATTAATTTTTAATAAATTATAAGATTACACTAGGTTGATAATATTTCATACGGAGCAGATGTATTATGTGTAATATACATAGCATCTCCATAACTAAAAAATCGATAATTATTTTTAATTGCTTCAAAATAAGCATTTATAGTATTTTTGTATCCTAGAAATGAAGATACTAATATTATTAATGTTGATTTAGGAAAATGAAAATTAGTGATTAAACCATCTACAACACTATGTTTATAACCAGGATATATAAATAAATTAGTTTCTGCGATATAATCTTCTGTATTGTTCCATGCACTTGAATGATATACGCTTTCTAGGGCACGTAAAGTAGTAGTACCAACAGCAATTACACGACCACCATTTTTCTTACATAATTTTATTTGTTGAATTAAATTTGAAGACACTATTGCTAATTCAGAATGCATGACATGATTTTCTATATGTACAGTATTAATAGGTTGAAATGTTCCACTTCCAATATGTAATGTTAAAAAACCTATTTTAACTCCTTTTTTCTTAAATTCTTCTAATAATTGCCAATCAAAATGTAAACCGGCAGTTGGTGCTGCAATAGAACCAAATTCTTTATTATAAACAGTTTGATAAAGATTTAAATCTATTTTTTTATTCAATCTCTTAATATAAGGAGGCAAGGGTATAATACCTAAATTTGTAAAAATCTTCATAATTGAATATTTTATATTAATAAATTTAATTTTATAAAAAGGAGATTGATAATCCACGACAAAAGATTTTATTTCATTTTTTTTGCCAAAGAATAAAAAAGAATTAATTTTAATTTGATTTGATGATTTAATTCGAGCTAAAATACTGTTTTTATCTAATATTCTCTCTAATAAAACTTCAATTTTACCTCCACTTGATTTATAACCAAATAAACGAGCAGAAATTACTTTTGTATCATTGAAAATAATTAAATCACCAGGATTAATTTCATTTATAAGATTAAAAAAAAACTTGTGCTTTATTTTTCCTGTTTCACCATTAATCATTAGTAAACGACATTCTCTACGAACTAAACAAGGATAAAAAGCTATAAGCGATTGTGGTATTTCAAAAGAAAAATGACTAAGATGCATATTTAATTTCTTAAAGAAAGACAATATTTATTATTATAAATAAATTTTATATAATAAAATATAAAAATCTTATTAAGATTTTATTTTTATTGAATAATTTTCAACTCTATTTTTTAATTTTTGACCAGCTTTAAAAGTTACTACACATCTTGAAGTAATAAGAAATTTTTCTCCTGTTCTAGGATTTCTACCAGGACGTTCTTTTTTATTTTTCAATTGAAAATTACCGAATCCAGATAACTTAACATCTTCTCCATTTTCTAAAGATTTTCTAACTTCCTCAAAAAAGGAATTGACAAATTCTTTTGAGTCACGTTTAGTTAACTGTAATTTTTCAAATAAATTTTCTGAAATTTTATTTTTTGTAAGCACCATAAACTCACCTTCTTAAATCTATTTGAAATCTATTTTTTAATATTTTTATACAAGCATTAAGCATGAAGCTAATTTCATCTTCTTTTAGAGTTTTTTTGTGATCTTGGAATATAAAACTAATCCCTAAACTTTTTTCTTGATTAGATTCTTCTTTAGAGACATATACGTCAAATAAATTAATTTCTACTTTTTTATTAAAAAAGAAATCTTTACACGTTTTTATAATATCTATAAAGGAAACATCATTTGGTACTAATATAGATATATCACGACGACTTGTAGGAAATTTAGAAACTTCTTCTATTTTATGCACTTCTTTTATATTTAGACTATTTAATTTTGAAATACAACTAAATGATATTTCAAATAAAAATGTAGAACTATCTACATTTAATTTTTTTTCTGATTTTGGATGAATTTTCCCAATTTTGCCAATATATTTATTATCTATATATATTTTTGCACTTTGTTCTGGATGTAAACCTAATATTTCTTCATGTTTAATTTCAAAATTATTTAATCCACAAACTAGCTCTAACAACGACTCTAAATCACCCTTCAAATCATAAAAATCTGTTTTTCTTTTAATAGAATACCAATTTTCTTTATTAGAAAAACCACTTATTACAGCTCCTAAAAACATCTCTTGTTTAATACCAAGTATTTTTGATTTATCAACTGAGAAACAAAATCCTCTTTCAAAAAATTTAATACTTTCTTGTTGACGATTTTTATTGTAGGAAACTGTCTTTAGCAGACCTGGCAATAACGATGCGCGCATAGATGAAAAATCTTTAGAAATAGGATTGGTAATTAATAATTTATTTTGATTTGGAACAATATCATTCTGTAGAGTAGGATTAATAAAAGAATAGTTTATAGCTTCATAATAACCTCTATGTACAAGTAGCATAGAAGCTTGATCCAATAAAATGTCTTTTAAATATATTTTCTTTTTTTTATCATTTTTAATAAAAAATTTTTCTTTTAAAGGATTAAGTGGAATATTATTATAATTATATATACGTAATATATCACCTATTACATCTTCTTCAATTAAAATATCAAATCGCCAATTAGGTGGAAGTACATCCCAGTATTTTTCTTGAAAATATACTTTATATTTAAGTTTAGATAAAATATTTAAAATAATAGAAGCATCAACAAAAAAACCTATAAGATTATTAAAATTTTTATGATATAATTTTATCTTCTTTAAACAAGATAAAGAACTAAAATTAGATTTTTTTTCAGTAATAGGCCCTGCTTGACCACCACAGATTTTAATAATTAAATCTGTTGCATATTCTACTGCATATTTTTGAAGTGATGGATCAATACCATGATTATGGTAATCTAAAATACTATTGATACTAACTTTCTTTAAAAGATTAAAAAATAATTTTTTTTCAACTGAATATGAACTTAAAAATATATTATTACTATTTTTATTCAATTCTAAAAGATGAGAATTAATGTTACCTGGTATAAATAGTATTTTTTCTTTATCAGAAAAAACTAATATATCTTCATCTAAAATTATTTTAGATTTATTTTTTAAAATTAAAAATTCTTTTTTTTTGGCCATACGTACATAAATTGAATCATTTATTTTATCTGCATTTAATACATTTAATGGTTGACCAATTTCTATTAAAACATAATTAAGAATGTTTTCAATTACATTATCTGATAATACATTACAAAAAAATAATTTTTTTTTCATCCAAAATGGAGTATCAGCATTAATATTAATATCTTTAATAATTCTTCCGAAGAATTTAATGTTTTTTTCTTTAATTTCAATATTAATTAAAAATTTGTCTGTAATACTTACTGGAAAAATTGTTTTTTTTAAAGAAGTAATTGCTAAATTATTTATAGCAGATAAATTACGAGCTATACCTAAAATACTTAAACCATCTGGACGATTAGATGTAGTTGCAACTTTAATAAATGTATCTTTTAATGAAAAAACATCATTAATTTTTTTTCCTAAAGGAACATCTTTAGAAATTTCAATAATACTTTTAGAAAAATTAAATAAGCCTAATTCAAAAAAAGAACATAACATACCTTCAGATTTTTCATCTTGTATTTTTTTTATTTTAATTTTTAGTCCATTTGGTAAAGTACTACCAATAGTTGCGACAACTACTTTAATATTATTACGACAATTCAATGCACCACATACAATTTTTAAATATTTTTTATTACCTATATCTACTTTTACTATTTTTAAATCACTTTTTTTCGGATGGGTAATACATTCAATTATTTCGCCAATTAATACCCCATTAAATATGGGATTAAAATTATTAACTGATTCTACTTCTATTCCAGACTCAATAATTTGATTTATTAAAGTAGTACTACTTATTTTCGGATTTATCCATTCACGCAACCATTTTTCGTTGAATTTCATTTTTTCTCACTAAATATATTTAAATTGTTTTATAAACTTTATATCATTTTCAAAAAACGAACGAAGATCAGAAACACCATAACGTAACATAGTAATTCTTTCTACACCGATACCAAATGCACAAGCGGAATAAATATGAGGATCAATATTAACATTTTTTAAAACTATAGGGTGAACCATTCCACAACCTAATATTTCTAATGATTTTTTATCATTAGTAATGATATCCACTTCCGCTGAAGGAGTGGTAAATGGAAAATAAGATGGACGAAATCTAATAGAAATATTCTTATCAAAAAAATCATACAAAAAATTATATATAATCCACTTTAAATTAGAAAAATTAATATTTTTTTCAACTATTAAACCTTCAACTTGATGAAACATAGGTGTATGTGTGGAATCATAATCATTTCTATATACTTTACCAGGAAAAATAAACCTAATAGGTGGTTTTTCTTTTTTCATAATTCTAATTTGCATACTAGAAGTCTGGGTTCTTAATAAATGATCACTATCTAACCAAAACGTATCATTATGATTACGTGAAGGATGATTTTTAGGTATGTTTAATGCATCAAAATTATGATATTCATCTTCTATTTCAAGACCGTGAATTGATTCAAATCCTAATTTAGAAAAAAATATTTTTATATTGTTTAAACTACAATTAATAGGATGGATAGAACCATGTTCTAGACGACGTCCAGGTAAAGATACATCAATCTTTTCTTTTTTAATACGTTTATATAAAAGAACATTATCTAGTTCTATTCTTTTTTCATTAATTTCAGATATGACTTTTTTTTTAATATCATTAAACATGATAATATATTTCTTTTTTTCTTCAAAAGAAAAACTTTTGAAATTTTTTATGCAATTAGAAAAAACGCCTTTTTTCCCTAAATATTTAATTCGAATTGCATTTAATTCATTTATTTCAGACGATTTTTTAATTTCTATTGTTAGAGATTTAAATATTTTTTTTAAAGTCAACATATTATGTATTCTTTTTATATTTTTTAGTTTACTACTTATATAGTCAAAATATTAAAAAGCTTCCATAAAGGAAGCTTAGTGTGTTTTATATTTAAAATACAGAAAAAAATGTGTTTTTATCATATTTATTAAGCAAGACGCTATTTATGATAAAGCTAATTTTGCTTTTTCAATTAATATCTTGAATGAAAAACTATCAAATATTGCAATATCAGATAATATTTTCCGATCAATGTTAATCGAAGCTTTTTTTAATCCGTATATAAAATTACTATAAGACATTTCACTTTGACGAACAGCAGCATTAATGCGTGTGATCCATAACTGACGAAATTGTCTTTTTCTTTGACGTCTATCGCGATAAGCATATTGTCCTGCTTTAATCACTGCTTGGCATGCAACTCTATAAATACGAGAACGAGCTCCATAGTAACCTTTTGCTTGTTTTAAAACTTTTTTATGGCGAGCATGAGCAGTGACGCCACGTTTTACACGAGCCATTGATATACTTCCTGTGTGTATATTTTATTAAGAATTAATTTAAACATATGGCAAAAAAGATCTAACTTTGCTTATATCTCCTTTTGAAACTAAAACCTTAGGACGAAGATGTCTTTTTTTAGTTGTTGTTTTCTTTGTTAAAATATGACGTAAATTTGCTTGCTTACGCTTGAATTGACCAGATGCAGTTTTTTTAAATCGCTTTGATGCGCTTTTTAAAGTTTTAATTTTTGGCATAAATGTTTCATTAAATTATGAAAAGAAAAAGAAGTTATATATTTATATCTAAATATGTTTAGTCAAAAATTACTATTTCTTCCTTGGTGCTAAAACCATAATCATTTGACGACCTTCAATTTTAGATGGAAATGATTCAACGATAGCTAGCTCGATTAAATCATTTTTTACTCTATTCAAAACCTTAACACCTAATTTTTGATGTGCCATTTCTCTACCTCTAAAACGCAAGGTAATTTTAACTTTATCTCCATCTTCTAAAAAACGAATTAAATTGCGTAACTTAACTTGATAATCTCCTTCATCTGTGCTTGGACGAAACTTAATTTCTTTTACTTGAATTATTTTTTGTTTTTTTTTCTGTTCTTTAGAAGATTTGCTTTTTTCATAAAGAAATTTTCCATAATCCATAATACGGCAAACTGGAGGTTCTGCATTTGGACTAATTTCTACTAAATCTAACCCTAATTCCTCAGCTTTTTCGAGCGCTTCACGTAAATTAACTATCCCAATTTGATTGCCTTCAGTACTTGTAAGACGCACTTTAACGGCACGGATCTCATTATTAATACGATGTGCCCGAGTTAATTGAATTCGTTTTCCGACTTTAATACTTTATCCCTCCATTTGATGAAAACTACGAGTAAAAATTTCTTTCTTTAATTTCTGAATAAAAATATTCAAGTCTAAAGTTCCAAAATTATTATTATTTCTAGTTCTAACAGAAACTTTTTTAGATTGAATTTCTTTATCCCCGCAAATTAATATATATGGAATTCGACGTAAAGTGTGTTCGCGAATTTTAAAACCTATTTTTTCGTTTCTTAAATCTATTTCAACTCTAATATTAATATTAGAAAAATTTTTAAGTATTTTCTTGACATATTCAACATGTTTATCGGTAATACTGAGTATTACTACTTGAACTGGAGACAGCCATGTTGGCAAATGACCTGAATATTCTTCAATTAATATTCCAATGAATCTTTCTATAGAACCTAATATAGCTCGATGAATTATTATAGGATGTTTTCGATCATTATATTTATTGATATAAAATGCATTTAAACGCATAGGCAAATAAAAATCAAGTTGTATCGTTCCACATTGCCAATTTCTGCCTAAAGAATCTTGCAAAATAAATTCAATTTTAGGACCATAGAAAGCACCTTCCCCTTTTTGATATTCAAAAGATAAATTATTTTCTATTAATACATCAGACAAATCTTTTTCTGCACGATCCCAAATACAATCATCTCCAATTCGTTTTTTTGGTCGAGTGGAAAACTTTACTAATATTTTTTTAAAATTAAATATATTATATAAATCATATATCATCTTAATACAATTATTTATTTCAAAACGTACTTGATCTTTTGTACAAAATATATGTGCGTCATCTTGAGTAAAATTACGAACTCTCATAAGACCATGTAATGATCCTGATGGTTCATTACGATGACAACTTCCAAACTCAGCCATACGAATAGGTAAATCTCGATAAGATTTTAATCCATAGTTAAAAATTTGAACATGACCAGGACAATTCATGGGTTTAATGCAGTATTCTCGATTTTCCGAAAGGGTAGTAAAAATAGCATTTTTATAATTATCCCAGTGACCACTTTTTTCCCATATTGATTTATCTATTAATAAAGGTGTTTTTACTTCCTCATATTTATATTCTCTTAACTTTTCTTGAACAAATTTCTCTAACTCATTAAAAATTATCCAACCATTTTTATGCCAAAAAACCATACCTGGTGATTCATTTTGCATATGATATAAATTTAAAAACTTTCCAATTTTTCTATGATCTCTTTTTTCTAACTCATGGACATAATTTAAATATTTATCTAATTCTTGTTCAGTTGACCAAGCAGTACCATAAACGCGCTGAAAAATTTTATTTTTGTGATCACCTTGCCAATAAACGCCACTAATTTTTTGTAATTTAAAATATTTACAAAACTTTATATTAAAAACTTGTAGTCCTATATCAATGTCAATATGATTTTCATGATAATATAATGATATGCAGTTTTTTTTATTTATATATTTTTTTAACAAGCGAATTTTATATATTTCTGACTTATTTTTAAAAATTTTACATAATTGATCAAAGGAAATATCTTTATTAGATATAATATATTCTCGTTTTATAAGATCTTGCATATTATTTTGTAATATTAAAAGATCTTTTTCTGTAATACTATTCTGAAAATAAAAATCACAATAAAAACCATTTTTTGTAATGTTGCCTTCTCCCACTTGGCATGATGGCCAAGTCTTTTTTGCGGCATAACTTAAAAGTTGTATACATGAATATCGAATCGCATGCAAGGCTTCATAATCTTGTTTGGTAAAAAACGATATCGAAGAATCCTCTGTGATTAAAGTGTTTAAATTTGCAAAATTATTATTAACAGAAATAGCAATAAGAGATTCTATTATACTAGATTTATTTCTTTCTATAATTTCTCTTAATGAGATTGAATGTTTATATACCTGCTGACTTCCATCACAAAATCTTATTACAGGCATTTTTTAGATCCTTAACTGAAAAATGTTATTTTTTTTATATAATTTAAAAAAATATTTTTATAAATTATTAATAAAAGTTTTTTTTAGAAGAAATAAGAATATGCTAGTCAAACCTTTGACTAGCATTTATGTCAACTAAAAACGAGTATCTACTGCGTCGGCTAATTGCTTTATAATTAAGACACTGTCTTCCCAATTTAAACAAGCATCAGTAATTGACTTTCCATATATTAATGGTTTATTTTCTTTGACAGTTTGAAATCCTTCTTCTAAAAAGCTTTCAATCATTACGCCAAATATAAATTTAGAACCTTGAGAAATTTGTTTTGAAATAGATTTAGCCACATCTTTTTGACGAATATGTTCTTTTAAACAATTACCATGACTAAAATCAATCATTAGATATTCTAACAAATTAAATTCACGTAAATATTTTATTGCTAAATCAATGTCATGAGCATGATAATTGGGAGTGCGACCACCTCTCATAATAACATGTCCATAGGGATTTCCACTGGTATGATTAATAGTCATTTGTCCGTCTTTATTCGGAGCTAAAAATAAATGACGTGCTTTTACAGCTCTAATAGCATCAATTGCAATACGTATATTTCCATCTGTACCATTTTTAAATCCTACTGGACAAGAAAGTGCTGAAGCCATTTCTCTATGAATTTGACTCTCAGTAGTTCTAGCTCCAATTGCGCCCCAACTAATTAAATCTGCAATAAATTGACCAATTACCATATCTAAGAATTCTGTTGCTGCAGGCATTCCTAATGAATTAATATCTAATAATAATTTACGTGCAACAGAAAGTCCATGATTTACTCTAAAACTACCGTTTAAATCTGGATCTGAAATCAATCCTTTCCAACCGACCACTGTTCTCGGTTTTTCAAAATATGTACGCATGATGATTTCAAGACGATCTTGATATTTTTTACGTAATTCACATAATCGATGCGCATATTCCACTGCAGCTATAGGATCGTGAACAGAACATGGACCTATTACAACAAGTAAACGCAAATCTTCTCCAGTCATAATACGCGCTATATTTTGTCTTGTTATAATGACGTTATCCATGATATCTGAAGTAATAGCATATTTTTTTGCTAATTCAGATGGGGTTATCAATGGATCTATTCGTATTGTACGTAGTTCATCTGTTTTTTTCATTTTGTTCTCTAAATGAATTTTTTATCCTGAAAAGAATAGCAAGATGTGATAAAATCACGATAAACTAACCAGTTATAAAGCTATTTCTAATAATTTTTTAGAAATAATATAAATTATAATATTAGGAAAAATTAGTTCAATAGTATAGTTAAAAATAAAATGATAGAAGTTTAAATACGAAATAAAATCAACATAGAAATTTAAAAAAATAATTGCACGAAATTATCAATTTCCTACTTATCAAATAAATATAAATATAATTTATTGATTTCTGGAAAATAATTATATTATTTTATATAATATCACAATTTATTAATTTCTTACGCGAAAATTTTTATTCTATTTACTTTATATAATATCATAGATTAAATTACATCATTTTATTATGTGATATTTTTTAGAATTATGATATTAACATAAATTTAATTAAATTTAGATTTAAAATTTTTATTTTCTAAAAAAGTAGCGATTGAAATACCATATAGCCAAGATATGATTAAACGATATAATATTACCAACGAAACAGGACCGATAAATAATCCAATCATGCCAAATGCAAGTAACCCACCTACTACGCCTAATAAGATAAGAAAAGTAGGTAAATCTGATCCTATGCGTATAAAAAAAGGTCTTAATATATTATCTAATATAAAAACAAAACAACTCCAAATTAATAATACCGTACCCCAAGTCGTATTACTGTTCCAGTAAAGCCATATAACAGAAGGTATTAAAATCGGTAAAGGACCTAATTGTATTAAACAAGAAAAAACAATTAAAATCATTAATAATGTCCAATATGGAACACCGGATATTAATAGTCCTATACCAGATAAAAAAGCTTGAATTAAAGCTGTAACAACTACACCTAATGCAACTGCTCTAACTGCTTGAACTGAAAGTGCAACAATAGCATATCCATTTCGAGAATTGATTCGAAAAGCCAATTGACGAATATAATTGCTAATTTTTTCTCCATTCCAATATAATAAAATACTAAATAATAGCATTAATGTTAAATGTACAATAAACAAACCAAAATTCTTAGCTTGAATGATAAAAAATTCAGTTGTACGTCCCATATATGGTTTAACTTCTCGAATTAATTCGCCTCCATCACTGTCTAATAATTCTTGATAGCTAATAAATATTTTTTTGCCAATAATAGGTATGTCTTGAAGCCATATTAATTCTGGAAATTCTAAAGTATTCGAACTAAACCAGTGAATTAATGGAATACTAGTTTTAATTAAACTATTTACTAAAAAAACAATCGGTATTATAAATAATAGCAATAAAATTACAATCATACTAATAACAGCAATTAGTCGTTTACCACCTAAAAACTTTTGTATTTTTAACATAAGAGGCCAAGTTGCAATGACAATCATACTAGCCCAAGAAAAACCAAGTATAAAAGGTTGAGCAATTAAAAAACTTGTAATACTTATAGAAATAATAAATATTAGTGATAAAATAAACTGCGATAAATCCATTGTTTCTTTTGGATTTTGCATATAATCGTTTCACCTCAATATTTTTATATTATAAATAAATTTGCAAAACGAATTTGTACTATATAATCTTTTTAATTTAAATAATTATAACATTAAAATTTATAAAATAATTAATAAAAATAATTTTCTTAAAACATAGAAATATTCTATATAATTATATTTCTATATATTTATGTATACTTAAAATAAAAAATATGAAAATAAAAAAAATAAGTACATATTTACCAAATCAGAATAAATGGAAAGGCATTTATATCACTGATAATGCAGCAAAACAAATTTTATTTTTAATTAGCTTAAATAAAGAAAATAAGGGGATAAAAATAGGAATAAAGAAATCTGGATGTGCAGGATTTCGTTATACAATGAAATTAGTAAAACATAAAGAAGTTATAAAAAAACAAAAAAGTACTGATATACTATTTAAGTGCAAAAATATTAAAGTATATATTTCTTTACAAGAAATAGTATTTTTAGATGGAATTAAAATTGATTTTATAAAAGATAATATTAACTCAATTTTTAAATATTATAATCCTAGGATAGAAAAGTTTTGTGGTTGTGGAGAAAGTTTTTCAATTGATTGAAGAATATTAAATTAATTTAAATCATTCTTTTCCAAAAAATAAGACAATGATTTTTTTTCCCTCTAGAAATTAGAGTATATTGATTAAATAATTTATCATTTTCATTAAATACATGATTTTTATTTGTTATTTTTTTAGTATTAATTGAAATAGAGTGTGATAAAATCATATTTTTTGCTTGAGTACGAGATTTAGATAATGAAGAAAATACCAATGCTTCTTGTAAATCTTTCATTTTATAAACTTCAAGTACGGGTATACCATCTTTTTTTAATTGTTGTAAATCAGATATTTTTATATCTTCAATATTTTTAAAGAAAAGTACATTTGTGATTCTTTCTGCAGCTAACAAATTTTTTTCTCCATGTACTAAAGAAGTAATTTTTTTAGCTAATAAAGCTTTATCATAAATAATTTGGTTATTTATATTTTTATTTTGTTCTCTTCTCTTTATTTCCTTTAGATCCATAAAAGTAAATAATTTTAAAAAATAGTAAACATTAGCATCATCTATATTCATCCAAAATTGATAAAACTTGTACGGAGAAGTTTTTTTAGGATCTAACCAAATAGTTCCTGATTCTGTTTTACCAAATTTCATACCATTATTTTGCATAAGCAAGGGGACAGTTAAACCATAAGCCTCTCTTTTAGATAATCGATGTATTAAATGCATACCTGAAGAAATATTTCCCCATTGATCAGAACCTCCAATCTGCAAAGATACTTGATGTTTTTTATTTAAAATAAAAAAATCATATGCCTGTAATAAATTATATGAAAATTCCGTAAAAGAAATACCTTGTTCCACTCTCTGAATACGTTTCTTAATAGCTTCTCGATTAATCATCGTATTAATCGAGAAATGTTTTCCAATATCACGTAAAAAAGATAAAATATTAATTTTTTTAAACCATGAATTATTGTTCAATATAAGTGCACTATTAGTACCACAATTAAAATCTAAGAAAAATGAAATTTGTTTAGTTATTTTTACAGTCCATTTATCAATTACACTTTCTTTGCTTAAAAATCGTTCCTTTTTTTTAAAGCTAGGATCTCCAATCAGACTTGTTGCCCCTCCTATTAGTACAATAGGCTTATGACCCGCTAATTGAAATCGTTTTAACATCATCAAGGGAAGTAAATGTCCTATATGTAAACTTTCTTCAGTAGGATCAAATCCGCAATAAAGTGAAACGACATTTTTATTCAAGAGTTCTTTAAACTTTATTTCATTTGTAATATGAAATATTAATTTCCTCTTATGTAATTCATCAATTAAATTAATTTTATTCATTTAAATCCTTGTCTAAAATGTTCTAAAAAAATTTTTATAAAAATATTTTAACCTCTTTTTTATTGAAAATAAAGAAAATATAAAAGTATAAAAGAAAATTAAGAATATTTTATTTATAAAAAATATACTATATTTAGTTCACATCCATATCTACAAACCATTTAACATTTCTTGATATATCAAAATTTTGAACAATATCAAGTGATTCTTGAAGTGCATTTTTCAGATAAAGACCTGAAGAACAATGTATTGATAACTGATAAAAATATTTTTTTTTATTTTTTGATAAAAAATTTGGATATGGTCCAAAAAACCAAAAAAAAACATTATCTTTTTTAGATTTTTTCTTTAAAATAAAACGTATAAATTTTAAAAAAATAAAACTTTTTTCAAAAATTTTACTTTCAGAATAAAGAGTTGCTTGAATACTCCAAGGAGGTAAAAAATGTTTTTTTCTTGCAAAGAAAAGATTACGTGCAAATGAAAAGTAATCAATATTATTTAATTCTAATAAATATTTATTATTAGGAAAAGATGTTTGTATTAATATTTTTAATAGTTTTTCATTTTTTCCAATTAAATTAATTAAATTAAAATAAAACTGTAAAAAGTATTCTATAGCACGGAAATGAAATGAGAACAAATAATGATCAACATTTACTAAAGCGATAAATTTTACATTAGGAAAGTAATAATTATAAACAATTTTCTCAGTAGTAATAATCAGACAGGGTGAGAAATTAGGAAATTTAAAAAATTTTATTTTTAATTGTTTTGTTTCAATATTTTTAATATTAAATAAAAAAAACAATGGTATAGTATAAAAAATTTTTTTTAAGCTAGTTTTTATTGTTTTTAGACCAAAATTAAATACTTTTAAAGAAAAAAATCCACAAATAAAACAAGAATATGGTTTTTTTAAACTAATAATACAATTTCGACAAAATAAAAAATTGTCATACTTTTTTGTTTCTAGGTAGTTGTTACAAATATGACATTTTGCTATCCATTTGCAATTACTGCATACTACACCAAATAAAAAAAAACTAAATTTATTAAAAATTAATAATACTGAATTATTTTTTTTTATATTATTAAAAATTTCGTTAATTAAAGTCCAAGATAAACCAAACTTTATTTTCTCTTTTTTTAAATCAATAATATTATTTTTTAAAAAAATAAATTTTTTCTTGTTAACAAAATTAATATAAGAACATTTTTTATGTAAAATATTATGCAATGTTTTTAAAGAGGGGGTATTAGAATCTAAAATTATTGGAATTTTTTCTTTATAGGCTCTTAATACTGCTATATCTCTAACGTTATATTTATATTTATCTAAATTTTTATACTTTAAGTGATGTTCTTCATGAATAATAATCAATCCTAATCTTAAAAATGGAAAAAAAATACTATTTTTTGTTCCTATGATAATGTTATTTTGACCATTTTTTGTTCGCAACCATTTTTTTAAATATATTTCATCATTTAATTCAGGATGAATAATATCAATACGTATATTAAAATATTTTTTTAAAAAAAATAATATTTTATATATATCCTTAATAAAGGGGACCAAAATTAAAATTTGTAAATTTTTTTTTAAAATTTCTTTAATTAATCCTAAATAAAATTTTATTTTTAAAAGCAAACTAGTTTTAGTTATTAACCAAGATGAAAAACAATTTTTAATTAAAATTTTATTAATGGGGGTGATAATTTTTTTATTTAAAAAAAAATTTTTTTTGATTATATGATTAAACCCAATACAGAAGACATTTTTATAGCAAAAAAATTTTTTGAATTGCTTCTTAGAAATGGATTCTATTATATAAAAATTAAACAAATAAAATTGTTCTATATCTTGATTGTAAATACCATGTTTATTTGGAAAAAATATAGGACAAAATTTTGTTATTATTCTTATTAAATTAAATTTATTGGTATTCTTCTTTTTAATTTCACTTAACGATATAGAATAATTATAGTTTGTATTATTTATTAAAAATATTTTTCTTAAATATTTAGGCAAAATTGAAAAAAGAACATTTCCTATAGGAATATAATAATATTTACTTAACCATGTTAAAACACGTAATAAAACATCATTATAAATTGATTTTTTATCAATAGATGATTTAATAAATTGTAAATTTATTTCATTTGTATTTTTTTGATTATAAAACGACATTACAATTCCTATTGTATCTTTAGAACGAAATGGAACAATGACACGTCCTCCAATAATAGGAATCATAGATTTAGGCATAAAATATTGAAAACATTCTCTAATTGGAACAGGTAAAACAACTTTTACAATAATCACTTATGTACCTATAAAAATTTAATATTTATTGTTTTTTATTAAATTCACATAATTTTTTTATTAAACATATTTTACATTTTAATTGACGTGCAGTACAAATATATCGACCATGTAAAACAAACCAAAAATGAATGTTTTTCTTAAAAAGAGATGGTACAACTTTTAACATTTTTTTCTCAACATCAATTACGTTTTTACCTTTAGCAAATCCAGTTCGATTAGCAACTCTAAATACATGAGTATCCACTGCGATCGTTTTTTTTTGAAATAATATATTTAAGAGAATATTCGCTGTTTTTCTACCTACTCCAGGCAAAGATTCTAATGCACAACGATCTGATGGAATTTGATTTTTATATTTATTTATAATTAACAATGTACTATTTATAATATAAGAAGCTTTTCTATTATTTAAGCCGATACTCTTAATATAGTGTCTTAATTTATCGAATCCTAAATTTAGGATATCTTGAGGAGTATTCGCAACTTTAAATAAAATACTAGTAACTTTGTTAACCATTATATCAGTAGATTGCGCAGATAAAATGACCGCAATAAATAATTCAAAAGCGGAAGAAAAAATTAATTCTGTATTAGGATTAGGATTATTTTTAAAAAATAAAAATAAAATTTCATAACGTTTTTTTTTATTCATAAAATTTTTTTAATTTACAAGATTGTAAACAATTTTCATTATTTGTTTTATTTTTTCTTAAATCTAAATAATTTTTAAAAGCAATTAAAAAACCTAATATAAAAAAACCACCTGGAGGCAAAATTGCTAAAATTATTGTATATTTTTTATCTATTAGCGTAAAACAAGATAAATCATTTAAAAATTTAAAAATTTTATTTATACCAAACAAAAAAGTTCCATTTCCTAAAATTTCACGTATAGAACCAACTACAAACATTGCCAATGTTGATCCTATTCCTATTGATATGCCATCTAAAAAAGAAATAAAAATAGAACTATTATAAGCAATAAAATCTACTCTTCCAACAATAATACAATTCGTTACTATTAATGGAATAAAAACACCTAATGATTGATATAAACTAAATTGATAAGCATGTAACAACATTTCTATACATGTTACCATTGAAGAAATAACAATCATATAAATAGGAATTCGAATATCTTTAGGTATAAAAAGTTTAAAAATCGAAATAATAACATTTGTAATAGTTAATATAACGGTAGTTGTTAATCCTAATCCTATAGCATTAACAGAATTTGTGGTCATAGCTAAAACTGGACATAAACCTAAAAGTTGGACTAAAGAAGAATTATTTTCCCATATTCTATATTGTAAAAATTTTTTTAGTTTCATATATATATTTATTATTTTTTTAATGAAAACATTAACGGTATTTCCTTAATAAAAAAAACTGTTCTATTTACAGCATTAGCAACTGATTGAGGTGTAATACTGGCTCCTGTAAATTGTTCAATTTTTCCTCCATATTTTTTTAATAAAAAACTCTTATCTTTTAAATTAACTACATTCATATTATTAAATTTAGTAATCCAATTAGAAATAGAAATATCAATTTTATCTCCAATACCTGGAGTTTCTTTGTGAGATAAAACTCGTACACCAATAATTTTTCCATTGAAATAAGCTGCAACTAAAATAAAAATAGATCCAGAATATCCATCAGGTGCAACAGTTTCAACAATAGCAGCTTTTGCTACTTTATTTTTAAAAAATAACCACAAATTATGATTTTTTTGGTCTCCTAATAATTTATTTCGCACGAAAAAATGTTTTTTTTTAAAATTATAATATAAATTAGAAGGGATAATTTGTTTGAAAAGAATATTTTTTTCTTTCTCTTTGTGATCTATTATTTTTTTTTTTGTGATGTTATTAATATACATTATACTAGATAGAGAAAAAATAGAAAAAAGAGTCATTAAAAATGCATTTATTATTATTTTCTTTAAAAACTTCATCGATTTTTATGACCATATCCAGATGTTTTAATATAATTATCCATTAATGGAACTATCATATTCGCAAATAATACTGAGAATGCAATACCATCTGGATAATCACTATAATTTCGAATAATCCATACTAAGAAACCAATTATTATACCAAAAATTATTTTTCCTATTTTCGTAGCAGAAGTAGTAACAGGATCTGTAGCAATAAAAAAAGCACATATCATTGTTCCTCCTGAAAAAAGATGACATAAGGGAGAAAAAGAAATATTTTTTGAACAAAAAAAACTTAAACTTGAAAAAAATACCAAACTAAATAAAAAACTAAATGGAATACGCCAACAAATAATTTTTTTATATAATAGAAACAAACCTCCCAGCAAAAAACTAATATTTATATAATTCCAAGCGACTGAAATACATTTTTGTTTTTCTAAAACTATTTTTTTATTTATAGATTCGTCATAATTAAAATGAGAATTCACTTTAAAAACACTTAATGGTGTAGCTGACGTAAAATCATCAGGATGAAATTTTAAATTTACATCATACAGACTTTTTTTATATAAAATTAAATTTATTGATTGTTTTATATCGTTATAAAAAGATAAAGACAATTTTTTTTCATTCCAAGAAGACATATACAAGGGGAACGAGATTAATAATATAGCATAACCAATCATGGCTGGATTAAATATATTTTGTCCTAAACCACCATATAAATGTTTTGAAATAATAATAGAAAAAAAAGAACCAAAAATTATCATCCACCAAGGAAGCACACAAGGAATACTAGATCCCAGTAAAACTGCAGTTAAAATAGATGAATAATCAAATAAAATATTTTTAATATTTTTACGTCTAATTATTAAAATTATCATTTCAAAAAATAAAGAAACAATTATAATTGATAAAATTTGTATTAATACCCCATATCCAAAAAAATAAATTTCAGTTAAAATTCCTGGAATACAGGATAAAATTACTAAAATCATTATTTTTTTAACGCTATATGTATTAGATATATAAAGATTCATTTTTTTTTCATTTTAAAATTTTATTTTTTATTTTTGCACGTTTTATAGCGTCTTTTAACATCTTTTTTCTAATATTTTTTTTATTAATTATAGATTGTTTTGACAAATCTTTAATTTCGGAATAAATATTTGTTTTTTTTATATTAATTAATTGATTTTCTGAAGAAAAAATTTTTTTTTCACTTAATAATCTTTTTTCTCTTTTTTTAAAGAGATATGAAAATAATTCTTTTCGTTTCTTCTCTAGATTGATACTGCTTTCTATTTTTTTTTGATCTATAAAATACTTAACCAACGGGATATTACTAGGACAAACTTTTTCGCATATTTTACATTCAATACAATCTAAAAAATGTAATTTTTTTAATTTTTGAGAATCACTACTTTTACAATATATAAAAATTTCTTGGGGGAGCAAATTAACTGGACATAATTCTACACAATAACCGCAGTTAATACATGGATATTCAATTATTTTTTTGTCTTTTTTTTTTATATAAATACAATTTGTATTTTTTTGTATTGAATAATCTGAATTAGTAATGATATCCTTCATAAAAACGCCTCCTGAATATATTATTTTATTTTTTATATCAATCTTTAAATAATTTAAAATAAAATCAATAGGAACTCCTATTTTTATAAAAAAATTTTTGGAAAAAACTTTTTTATCCTCATTGTGAAAAGTTATAATACGATGAATTAATGGTTCTCCATTAATAATAGATCTTTTAATAGCATATATAGTAGTTATATTAAAAATAAGATATCCTAGATCCAAAGAATGTTTTCCCGAAGGAATGTCTATTCCTATTAAAGATTTAATAAGTATTTTGCTACTTCCACCAGGATATTTTTTTTTTAAAATACAAATTTTAAATAATGATATATCTTTAATAAGATTTTGAATTTTTAAAATTAATTCTAATTTATCTTCTTGGATAGCAATTAAAATACATTTGACTTTGGATATCCAAGCTACAATTTTACATCCTATTAATATTTCGTGAATACAATTTTTTATAAGACAATAGTCAGCAGTTATACATGGATCACTTTCAACTGCATTTACAATTAATGTATGTACTTTATTAAGACTTAATCTTAATTTTTCAGCAGAAGAAAATCCCCCTCCTCCGAGACCAATAATTCCTGATTGATCAATAATTTTTATTAATTTTGTAGGACTATATTTTGTATAATTCTTAATAGTTTTTAATCTAATCCAATTATCTAAATAATCAGATAAAATTATAATTTTTATTTTTTTTTGATTAGTATTAGATATATTTGAATCAAAATCTATATTTTTTATCCAACCTGAAGTAGGTGAATGAACAGGAACTGTTTTGTTGCTACCAAAAATTAAAGGTTGTCCACACAACACTTTTTGACCGACTTGTACTCTTAAATTATTTTTTTTAAAATGATCATATTTTATATAAATATAAAATTCTTTAGGATTAGGAAAATAATTTAAAAAATATTCTTCAGGATTATTTTTTAAATTCACACATTTTATTCCACCGCTAAAATTATATTTTTTTTTATTTATTTTTTTTTTTATAAAATTTTTTATTTTTTTATAATATTTTATAAAAAAAATATTGAATAAAAAATGCATTTTTATCATTTGATATAATTCTTAAATTATTTTTATACAATCTGTTGGACAGTGTAATAAACAAATATTACATCCAGTACAAAATTTTTGTAATACTGTATGAATAAAATTAGGGGATCCAACTATTGCATCTACTGGACAAAAAGCCGCACATTTAGAACACCCAACACAATTTTTTTCATCAATCAAAACAGTTGTATATTTTTTTTTTTCGTTATAAAGTTTTATATTGTTATCTAAATATTTATCTATTTTTTCTATATTCAACAAATTAGAAATTTTTAATATTAATTCTTTTCCTCCTGGAATACATTTGTTAATTTTTTCATTTTTATTGACTATTGCTTCTGCGTAAGGCAAACATCCAGAATAACCACATTGTGCACATTGACTTTGAGGTAATAAATTATCTACTAAAACTACAACTGAATTTTTATTCACTGGAAAAATATATTTAAAATAACCTAATATTATACCTAATAAGAACGACAAAAAAGAAAAAACCAAAACAATTATTATAGACATAATTATATTTTTATTAAACCTCTAAAACCCATAAAAACAATGGACATTAAACTTGCAGTAATAAGAACAATTGGAGCTCCTTGAAATACTAAAGGAATATCAGATAATAATATACGCTCGCGAATACCAGAAAATATTAGCATAACTAAACTAAATCCTAAAGAAGCACTAACTCCATAGCATATCGATTCTAAGAATGTATGATGCAAATAAAGACTAAATAATGGGATAGCTAAAACAGCACAATTAGTTGTAATTAATGGAATAAAAATACCAAGCAAACGATAAAAAAAGGGACTTATACCACGTAAAATAATTTCTAACAATTGTACACCAAAAGAAATAATTAACATATATACTATAATTCTTAAATAAATTAAGTTAAGTGGCAACAAAATAAAAAAGTTAATAAACCATAGTAAAATTGTTGATATTAGAATAACGAAAGTAGTCGCCAGACTCATTCCAAAAGATCTTTCTATTTGGTTAGATGTACCTATAAAAGGACATAAGCCAAGAAATTTTACTAAAATAAAATTATCAATTAATATATTTGATATAATCAAAAAAAAATAACTTTTCATTTTAAATTCCATAATATTACTTAAAATATTATAAATAACAGTAAAAAATAATTATTTAATTAACGTAGAAATATTATTTTTGATTAAACGTTCTGTGGTATCTACAATTATTTGAGTATAAAAATCAATTTCAATATTAACTAAATCTCCAATTTTTTTATTTCCTATAGTAGTCGAAGATAAAGTTTCTGGTATAATGCTAACACAAAATGTATTTTTAAAAATATCATTCACAGTTAAACTAATTCCATCAAGACAAATAAAACCTTTATAAAAAATATATTTTGATAAGTGATCATCTTGTAATTGACACCACAAAATATAATTGTTATCTAATTTTAATATTTTAAAAATTTTAACTGTATTCATAATATGACCAGAAATGATATGACCTCCCATTTCATCACCATATTTTAATGATCTTTCAATATTAACATAATCACCTATCTTTAAAGTTCTTAAATTAGTATTTTTAAGTGTAATATACATTACATCAAAAAATACATAAGAATTATTAATATTTTTTACAGTTAAACAGCATCCATTATGCGCAACTGAATCGCCTATCTTTAGATATTTTAACAAAATATATGGAAAGTTTAAAACATAAGTATGAAATTTTTCTTTCTTATCTATAGATATTACTTGTCCTAATCCATGTATGATACCTGTGAACATAATTTTTTTTCCTTAAAATTAATATTATTAATTTAATAAATTTAGCTTTTATTAAAAATATAATTTTTTATAAATAAAAATTTGTATATTATATTAATAATAATATATAATTATAAAAAATTAAAAAATATAATATTTACTCAATATTCTACGTTCGTAGCTCAATAGGTTAGAGCAATACTATGACATAGTAAAGGTTAGTGGTTCAAGTCCACTCGAACGTATTAAAAAAATATTTTCTTCGCAAATAAAATGTATTTAATTAAAAAAATTATTTTGAAAAATAAAAAGAACTTTTTTTTAATAGCATATAGTGGTGGAATAGATTCCACAGTTCTTTTATATAAAATGATCAAAATAAAAAAAAACTATCCTAAAATACAAATACGTGCTATCCATATTAATCATAATATCCAATCATCTTCAAATCAATGGGAAGAACACTGTATAGAAGTTTGCCAACACTCCCATGTACCATTAATCCTCGAAAAAATTAATACAAAATTTAAAAAAAACGTTGAAGAAAAATTAAGAATTGAAAGATATAAAATTATTTTTAATCATTTGATGCCTGATGAAATTTTACTTACTGGACATCATTTGAATGATCAATGCGAAACATTAATTTTATCTCTCAAAAGAGGTAGTGGTCCTACTGGATTATCTGGTATATATTCAGAAAGATTTTTTGGTCAAAAAAAAATAGTACGTCCATTTTTAAAAATAAAAAAAAAAGAACTTGAGCAATGGGCTAATCATAAAAAAATAAAATGGATTGAAGATTTTAGTAATTTAAATATTAATTATGATCGCAATTTCATACGTCATAAAATTATTCCAATATTAGAAAAACGTTGGCCTTTTTTTTTAAAAAATTGTTCTCGTACAGCAATGATATGTAGTGAAGAAACTAAGTTAAAAAATATTTTATTGAAAGAAAAAATTAAAAATTTTATTAATTGTGATACATCTTTAAATTTTTCTTTCTTCAAAAATATGAAAAAAGAAATATGCACAGCATTAATTCGATACTGGATTTCTTTAAAAAATATAAAAATGCCATCATATAAACTAATTGAATGTATTTATAATGAAATAATATTTAGCAAAACAGATGCTAATCCAAAAATTATTATAAAGAAAAATGAAATTAGACGCTATAAAAATTCTCTTTATTTTATAAAGACCCAAAAAAATATTAATAATAGATTAATATTTTGGCACAACCAAAATAAAAAATTATTTCTTCCTAATAATTTAGGATATTTAATTCAAAACAATAAAGGTTTTGTTCTACCTGCTCCTAAAAAAAATGAATTAATTAATATTCGTTTTCAATTTGAAGGAAAAATTCTTATTATAGGACGAGAAAAACGAAGAAAAATTAAAAAAATATGGCAGGAATGTAATATACCTCCTTGGTTAAGGACACAAATTCCACTATTATTCTATAATAATCATTTTATTTCTGCTATAGGTGTATTTGTTATAAATAGAGAAATGTATAGTAGGGAAACAGAAATTCAAAAAAAATGGATTATTTCTTGGATAAGTGATATTGAGATAAATAGTAATAACTTATTTTTATTTCATTAAATTAAAATTATATCTTAAAAGATATATTCTATTTTACTCGTATTAAATAGATAATTTTTCAATTATATCTGTATTAATTCTATTGTATAATTTTGAAAATTTTTTTATTTTATGAGATAAAAGCGGTTTTTTTATACTCTCCCACGTTAAATTAATAAGCAAAAAAAATTCTGTTTTTCTTGCTAAATCTGGTATTATTGGTTTCAAAAAAATCATAACTAATCTAAACAAATTAATACCCATTGTACAAATCATATGTAATTTATTAAAATTTTCTTTTTTTATTTTCCATGGTTGTTGCTTATTAATATATTGATTTGCAAGATCTAATAATTTTACGCATTCTCGAATGATTGCGCTAAATTCTCGATTTTCAAAAAAATTAGAAATTTTTGTACTTATATCAACAAAATGATTATATAAATCTAAATTATCTAATGAACTAGAGAGATAGCTATCAAAAAATTTATGAATAAAACTGCTACTTCTTGACGCAAGATTTACTAATTTATTTACAATATCAGTATTAATTTTTTGAATAAAATCTTGTAAATTAATTTCAATATCATGAATATTGTTGTTTAATTTACTTGCGTAATAGTAACGCAAACTATCTGAATCAAAATTCTTAATCCAATCTGATGCTGTAATCAAAATACCTCGAGATTTTGATAATTTTAATCCATTGATAGTAAGATGACCATGTACAAATATACCATTAGGTTTACGAAAAGAAGCAGCTTCTAATATTGCAGGCCAAAATAACGTATGAAAATAGATAATATCTTTACCGATAAAATGATATAATTCACATTCTGAATCTTTTTTCCAAAATTCACTAAAATTTATTTTTTTATTTTTGTTGCAAAGATTTTTAAATGCACTTATATAACCAATTGGAGCATCTAACCAAACATAAAAGTACTTATTAAAAAATTTAGGAATTTTAAATCCAAAATATGGACCGTCTCGTGAAATCCCCCATGATTTTAGTCCTGATTTCAACCATTCTTCTGTTTTTTTTATAACTGATTTTTCTAAAACACCTGATTTTATCCATATCTTTAACATTTTAGTAAAAACAGGTAAATTAAAATATAAATGAGTTGTATTTTTTAAAATAGGAGTTGTATTGGAAATCACTGAAAGAGGATCAATTAAATCTGTTGGTTCATATATTGAACCACATACTTCACAATTATCTCCGTTTTGATTTTTTGCATAACAGAATGGACAAATGCCTTTTATAAACCTATCTGGTAAAAAAATTTTCTTTACGTTATCATAAAATTGAGAAATTTTTTTTTCATCAATCAATTTATTTTTTACTAAAGATGAAAAAATTTTTCTTAGTAAAAAAAAATTTTCTCTACAATGTGTGCTATGGTAGTTATCATGAGAAATATTAAATTTTGAAAAATCTATTATATGTTCTTCTCGAATTTTTTTAATTAATTGTACGGGTTTTATTCCCAATTTTTCAGATTTTAACATAATAGCCGTACCGTGAGCATCATCAGAAGAAATAAACCAAACTTCATGATTTCTCATTCTTTGATAACGAACCCAAATATCTGCTTGAATATGCTCAAGCATATGACCTATATGAATAGGTCCATTTGCATATGGCAAGGCACAAGTTACTAATATCTTTCTATACTTACTATGCATAAATTTATATTCTTTAAATAATTAATATAATATACAAAATATTGATAATCGTAAACTAATGATTTGAATAATTGCCTGTAAAATAAGTTTTATTTATAATGTAAATTTTTATTCTTCGTAAATTCGACTGGGTATTACACCATTTTGACTTTTATATTTAGATTCATTCCGAGAATTATAAGGACGTAAAACTGATTTAGAAAGCAATTCAAAACTTAGCACAGCAATTTTTATACCAGGAGTTAAAACTAATGTTAATTTTCCTGCATTAAAAATTTCTAAAACAATATTTCCATCCCAACCAGGATCAATGCGGTGAGATGTTAAATGAATCATCAAACCTAATCGAGCTAAAGAAGAACGTCCATCTAGCCAACCAACTAAATTATTTGGCAACTTAATACTTTCTAAAGTTAAAAACAATGCTAAAGATCCTGGTTTTAAAAAAAATGGTTTTTGTTTAGAAAAAATAGTTTCGTAACTCATAATTTTATTTAAATCTACAGCAATTCTTTCATGTGAACTGCTTAAATCAATGCAAGAAGCATTATGCTCATAAAAAACACGAAATTTATTACCAAGATGTATGTCAACAGTAATTCCATTAATTAACTCTTTTTTAGGTAAGGGTGTAATAACTAATTTTTTTTTATTTAACCATTCTTCAATGTCTGTATCACATAAGCGCATTTTTTTTCCTACAATGATATTGTATATGTTATAAAAAATAAAAAATTATATTATTAATAGCAGAAAGACATATTTTATTATCCTCTGCTATTTTAATAAAATAAAAAAATTTATAATTACTTTTTTTTTAATAAAATTTAATGTTATTTTAATAATTAAAGCTCTTTTTTAATAAACCAATTAGTATGAAAATATCCTTTTTTATCAATTCTTTTATAGGTGTGTGCACCGAAGTAGTCTCGTTGAGCTTGAATTAAATTAGCAGATGAAGAAACTGTTCGATAACTATCGTAATATGTTATCGCTGATGAAAAAGCAGGAATTGGAATTCCATGTTTTATTGCATGTATAGCAACACAACGTAAAGATTTTTCATATTGATTAGATATTTCTGAAAAGTAATTGGTTAATAATAAATTAGTTACGCTATTATCTTGAAAAGCATCTGTTATTTTTTCTAAAAAACTTGCTCTAATAATACACCCGGATCTAAAAATCTTAGCAATTTCGCCATATTTTAAATCCCATGAGTATTTTTCTGATGCTTTTTTTAATTGCGAAAAACCCTGTGCATAAGAAATAATTTTACCCAAATACAAAGCTCTTCTTACTTCTTCAATAAAATTTTCTTTATTTTCGAAAGATATAGGTTTTAAAGTAGGTCCTTTTAGTATCTTTGCAGCAAGAACACGTTGATCTTTCAGAGAAGATAAATATCGAGCAAAAACAGATTCTGTAATTAATGAGAGTGGTTCACGCAATTCTAAGGCATCTTTGCTAATCCATTTGCCTGTCCCTTTATCTTCTGCTTCATCTAATATAGAATCTATTAAGTAATGCGTGTTATTTTTTTCTTTTTTAAGAAAAATATTTTTTGTTATTTCAATTAAATAACTATTTAATTCACCTTGATTCCAATTGTCAAAAATATCAGATAACTCTTTATTATTTACATTTAACAAACTTTTTAATATAAAATATGATTCAGATATCAACTGCATATCACCATATTCAATACCATTGTGAATCATTTTAACATAATGACCAGCTCCATTTGGACCAATGTAACTAACACATGGCTCACCTTTAAATTTAGCAGATATTTTTTTTAAAATGGGAGAAATAAGTTCATATGCGCTTTTTGAACCGCCTGGCATAATAGATGGACCGTTGAGTGCACCATATTCCCCTCCAGATACACCCATTCCAATGAAATTGATACCATATTTTACTAAATCTTTGTTTCTTCTAATTGTATCTTGATAAAAGGTATTCCCACCATCAATTAATATATCACCCTGATTTAAATAAGGCAAAATAGACTGAATAGTTTCATCTGTAGCTTGACCTGATTGCACCATTAGTAAAATACATCTAGGTTTTTTTATTGAATAAACAAATTCTTTAATAGAAAAATATCCGAAAATTTTTTTTTCTTTATTACATTTTATAATGTTTTCCGTTACTGATTGAGTTCTATTAAATATAGAAACAGTATATTGTTTATTTGCAAGATTTAATGCTAAATTTTTACCCATAACTGCCATTCCTATAACACCAATTTCTTGCTTTGACATTGTTTTCTCCAGTTTTATATTCATATAACTTATAAAAAATATTTTTAAACCAATAAAGTTAAATCACATACACTTACACAATAAATGATATTACAACTATTTTCAATTTATCATTTTTTTAAAAAAAATATTTTTTAAAAAAATAATTTTCTTAATATATTGATTAAAACTGTTTTTTATTTTTTTAAATTACAAATAAAAGAAAATTAATACGTATATAAAAAAAATACGTATGTTAAATTTTATTGAATTTTTTTGAAATTGAAATATTATGTATGTAATATGAATTATTATGTATAATAAAAATTATCTTTTCTAAAAAAAATTAATAGTAACTAAATACCTATTTAATATAATTAATATTATAATTTTTTTGATCTTCTTGCTTTTAAATTTTCCACAACTAAATTAAAATTTAAATTCTGATCATGCAATAAAACTATTAAATGATAAATTAAATCTGAAGATTCATTGATAAGTTCATCTGGATCTTTTTGCATCGCTGCTAATATTGTTTCTACAGCTTCTTCACCAACTTTTTGTGCTATACGTTTTGTTCCAGATCGATACAAATTAGAAGTATATGAATTAGTTTCTATACCATATTTCTTTTTTTCTTCTATAGTTTCTTCTAATATGTGAAGAAAACCTAAATTATTTTTTTTCTTTAAAAAAAAACAACTTTTTTTTTCTAGGTGACATGTCTTGCCTAGGGGTTCAACTAAAATTAATAAAGTATCATAATCACAATCGGTAGTAATATCAACGACTTTTAAAAAGTTACCTGATTTTTCCCCTTTCATCCACAAACGTTTTTTGGTACGTGAATAAAAAGTAACAAAACCTTCTTTTTGAGTTTTTAAAAGTGCTTCTTGGTTCATATAGCCGTGCATTAAAACTGAATTAGATAAAAAATCTTGTATAATTACTGGCATCATGCCATTTGTTTTAATCCAATTTAATTTTAACAAATTTTCTTTTTTATTTAACACGTTCTGATCTCCATACCTTTTATAATTAAATAATCTTTTAATTCTTTTATATTTACTATTTTTTTATGAAATACAGAAGCGGCTAAAACACCATCTACATTAGCATAATACAAAGCTTCATAAAAATGTTCTATTCGTCCTGCTCCACCTGATGCAATTAATGGAACTTTACATTTTTTTCTAATTTGACATAATTGAAATAAATCATATCCACTTTGTAGTCCATCTTGATTCATCATATTTAAAACAATTTCACCAGCTCCATTATTTTGTACTTTTTCTACCCAATCTAAAGTTTCCCAAGTAGTTTGATAAGTACGACGAACATCACCTGTATATTGTTGTACCATATATTTTTTTTTATCTGTATCAAACCAGGAATCGATACCTACAACTGTACACTGTACACCAAATCGATCAGCAATTTTTGTAATTAAATCAGGATCAATCAACGCTGAAGAATTAATTGATACTTTATCAGCACCAAAAGATAAAATGTTCTTTACATCTTCTATACTTTTAATTCCTCCAGCTACACAAAATGGAATATTAATTACTTCAGCAACTTTCTGTATCCAACTTCTATCAACTAACTTATTCTCAGTAGAAGCAGTTATATCATAAAAAACTAGTTCATCTATACCCTCCTCAGTATATCTTTTAGATAAAGATAGAATATCACCAACAATTTTATGATTTTTAAATTGAACGCCTTTTACTACTACTCCATTATTTACGTCTAAGCATGCAATGATGCGTTTTGCCAACATTTTAGTGCCTCTTGTATTGTAAATTTTTTTTCTAATAAACTGCGACCAACAATAATACTACTAACTCCACTATTCTTTAAACATGAAATATCTTTTAAAGTTGCCACTCCTCCAGATGCTTGAAATTTTATATATTTAAATTTTTTAACAATTTCTTTATATAATATAGTATTAGGACCAGATAAAGTTCCATCTTTACATATGTCAGTACACAATACATGTTTTAATCCTGCTGGTTCAAAATATTCGACAATTTCCTCTAGAGTTAAATTTGTTTGATCTTGCCAACCATGTATTGCTATTTCTTTTTTATTATCTTTTATTACAACATCTAATGCTAAAATAATAGTATTTGATCCATATATTTTAAACCATTTTTTTACTTCTTTTTTATTTTTTATTGCGGAAGAACCTATGACGACTCTTTTCACTCCTAATTTTAAAAAAATATTGATATCGTCTTCAGTTCGTATTCCACCACCTATTTGTATAGGAATATTAGTACAAGAAATAATATTTTTAAAAATATTTAACTGTCTATTTTTAACATTCTTTGCAGCATCTAAATCAACTAAATGAATAGTTTGAACTCCACTTTTTTCGTAAATTTGAAAAAGTTTATATAAATTTATATTATATTTGGTTTGATTAGAATAATTTCCTTGATACAAACGCACTGGTTGTCCATTAATAAAATCAAAAGCTGGAATTATCATATAATTTTACATCTCTAAGAAATTTTTTAATAATAGGGATCCTACATTACCAGATTTTTCTGGATGAAACTGAACTCCAAAAAAATTATTTTTTTGCATAACAGAACTAAAAGAAAAACCGTATTTAGTTGTTGCTAAAGTGTATGTATTGACTGGTATAATATAACTATGAACAAAATAAAATCTTGAGTTTTTTTTAATATTTTTAAATAATGGATGTATACTATCAAAAGTAATATAATTCCAACCCATATGTGGTAAAGGTAAATTTTTATTTTTTAAAAGATATGTAAAACAATTGTCAAATACTCCAACAGTTTTTGTCCCTTCTCCTTCTTCGCTAAATTCAGAAAAAATTTGCATTCCCAAGCAAATACCAAGAATCGGCTGTGTTAATTTTTTTAAAATATTAATTAAATTTTTGTCATATATTTTTTTCATAGCAGCAGCGGCAGTTCCAACCCCCGGAAAAAAAATTTTTTTAGAATTAACAATCATTGAAGGATTAGAAGTTATTGTAGAAGAATAACCTAATTTTTTAATTGCAACTTGAATTGAAGTTAGATTAGCACAACCAGTATTAATTATTGTAATATCCACTTATAAAATCCCTTTTGATGTTGGTAATGTATTATCTTCTATTTTTACTGCTTGTCGAAGTGCACGTCCAAATGCTTTAAATAAACTTTCTACACAATGATGATCATTTTCTCCCTTCACATCAAGATGCAAAGTTATTTTCATAGAATAAGAAAGAGAATAAAAAAAATGTTTAATCATATCAGTATTAAGGTCACCAACCATTTTATGTTTAAACGTAGCATTAAAAGATAAATAGGGACGATTTGACAAATCAATAATACATTTTGCTTCACTCTCATCCATAGGTAAAACAAAACCAAATCTGGATATACCACATTTATTATTTAATGTTTTTAATAAAACTGTTCCCAAAACAATTCCTATGTCTTCTATAGTATGATGATCATCAACTCTTAGGTCCCCTTTTGCTATAATATGCATAGAAATACCACTATGAATTGATAGTTGTTCCAACATATGATCAAAAAAGTTAATACCAGTTTTAATATTACTATAATGTTCTAAATCTATCCATGCCTTGATTTTTATATCAGTTTCTTTTGTTTTTCTTAGTACTTCTGCATATCTATTTTTTTTTATAATTTCTTGAGTAATATTTATCCAATTAAAACTATCTTCTTGATATTGTATTCCAGTTAATTTAATATTTTTTGCTAATTCCATGTCACTTGTTCGATCACCAATAACATAACTACGTGTTTTATCTATTTTTTTATGTTGTAACCAATCTTTTAAAAGATTAATTTTAGGTTTACGACATTCACAATTGTCATGTGAAAAATGTGGACAAATTAAAACGTCTTCAAATACTATTCCTTCTGATTGAAAAATATTTAACATAAAAAAATGAGGAGCATTAAATTTTTCTAAGGGAAAGTTTTTAGTTCCAAGACCATCTTGATTAGTAATAATAACAAATTTATAACCAAATTTCATTAATTGACACAACGAAGAAATAACATATTTTTTAAACATAAGTTTTTCAATTTGATCTACTTGAAAATCTTTAGTTGGTTCATGAATTAAAGTACCATCTCGATCAATAAATAAAATTTTTTGTTTCATTAAAACCTCATTAAAAATATTATATTTTAGATAAATTTTTTAATTCTTCAATTAAACGAAGACATTCTTTATCTGATCCTATTGATATTCGCAGACAACCTTGTAAATTTATTTTATGATCTTGATTTCTTATAATTATACCTTTTTCCCATAAATGCTGAAATACTCTTTTAAACATATAAAATTTAACCAAAATATAATTGGCGTGACTATCAAAAATTTTTTTTACAAAGTTGTTTTTTTTTAATTTATTAATTAACCAAACACGATTTTTATTCAATTTTATAACTCTATTCTGCATATTTTTAATTTCATTTTTTTCTAAAGCTTGAATGGCTATATCGGTCACAACGGTAGATATTGGATACGGACTAATAACTTTATGTAAAATATTAATAATCTCTTCATTTGCCAAAGTAAAACCACATCTTATACCTGCTAATGCAAATGCTTTAGATAATGTTCGTAAAATAATTAAATTTGGAAATTCTTTTAAATAACTTACCATACTATCCTTAGAAGAAAATTCAATATAAGCTTCATCTATTACTACAAGACATCGATTAAATGTTACTTGTAATAAAATAATTAAATCTTTTTTAGAAAAAATATTGCCAGTAGGATTATTTGGATTACAAATATATATTAATTTTACTCCATCAAGACTTGCTTGAAGATTAAATAAATCTATTTTCCAAGTATTTTTTAAAATAGGAATTTCTTTTATTTTAACATTTGCAATTTTTGCATTTATAGCATACATATCATAAGTTGGAGGACAGTAAATTATTGCATCTTTTTTTGGTTCGCAAAAAGCTTTGATTAAAAGTTCAATTCCTTCATCTGCTCCTCTTGTAACTAGAATTTCTTTTCTAAACAAACCAACATAATCAGCATAAGCAGAAATTAAATTATTAGGTTGACATTCCGGATAACGATTAAATGATTCTACTCTACATTTAAATAGAGCAGACATAGGCGATTCGTTTGCATTTAACCATGTATCACCATGACCTCCAATTCGTCTAGCAGATTGATAGGGAGATAGATTTTGTATATTAATTCTAGTTAAATTATTTAAATTAGACTTCATATTTACTCCTTAAAAAATCCACTCTAATCTTCACAGCATTTTTGTGTGCTTCAAGCTTTTCAGCATCAGATAAGATTTCGAGCGTATTAGATAAATTAACTAATCCTTGAGAAGACAATTCTTGAATTAATATACGCTTTTGAAAATCACACAAACCAAGCGCAGAACTGGAAATAGATTTTCCATATGTAGGTAAAACATGATTTGTCCCAGATGCATAATCACCTGCTGATTCAGGTGACCAAGATCCTAAAAAAATAGAACTAGCATTTAATATCTTTTTTAATATTGACCTTGGCTCTTTGATTTGAATACTTAAATGCTCAGGTGCATAAATATTAGATATTTTTATAGATTGAGATATATCTTTTGTTAAAATAATAAAACTATTTTTTAATGCAATTAATATTTCATCTGACCTAGATAAATTATTTAATTGCTCATTAACTGACATAACTACTTTTTTAGCTAATTGACTGCATGAAGTTAATAAAATAACCTGAGAAGATATGCCATGTTCAGCTTGAGATAACAAATCAGCAGCAATAAAATCTGGGTTAGATGTTTGGTCTGAAATAATCAATAATTCTGAAGGTCCTGCTAACATATCTATTGCTGGTCCGTTAAAAATCGAGCTTACTTGTAATTTTGCCTCTGTTACATAATCGTTACCTGGACCAAAAATTTTGTCTACCTTAGGAATTGCTTTCGTACCAAAAGCCATTGCTGCTATAGCTTGAGCACCACCGATTTGAAATACTCTATTAACACCACAAATATGTGCTGCATAAAGTATTTTCTCACTAATAGGTGGAGGGGAACAGAGTACTATTTCTTTACAACCAGCAATTTTAGCAGGTATAGAGAGCATTAGAACAGTTGAAAATAAAGGTGCTACTCCGCTAGGAATATAGATTCCAACAGAATTCAAAGGAACATGGATTTGCTGACAACGTACTCCATCTTGAGTTTCAATATCTACTTGCGACAAAATTTGTGCTTTGTGAAAATAAGAAATATTTTTTTTAGCAACTTCTATGGCGTGTTTTAATGAAGAATTAACACGTGAAGAAGAAAATAAAATTTTTTCTTTAGAAATTTCAAAATCTTTAACATCAACTTTATCAAATAAAAAACTATATTCTTTTAAAGCTTTTTCACCTGAAATTCGAACATTTCTTATTATCTCATGAACTTTTTTTTTAATAGAAGCATTATTTTTTTTGATAGGTCTTGATAAAATACTTCTTTTTTTATTATCATTTAATTCATTCCAATTAATAATTTTATCAAAATATTTCATCAATTTTTTACTCCATCATTTTTTCAATTGGTAACACTAAAATTGAACTAGCACCTAAAGATTTTAATTTTTCCATTGTCTCCCAAAATAATGTTTCGCTACTTACCATATGCATTGCTACTCGACTAGTATCTCCTGCTAATTTTAACACAGTAGGTTTTTCTGCACCATGCAATAAAGATATCACCTCTTCTAATTTATCAACAGGAGCATGTAACATAATGTATTTAGATTCACGTGCTTTAATTACACCTTTAATACGAGTCATTAATTTATTAATAACTTCCTTTTTAGCAGAATTAATATCCCCTGTTTTGCAAATCAGGCATGCATGAGAACGAAACACAACCTGTACTTCACGCAAACCATTCGCTTCCAATGTAGCACCTGTCGAAACTAAATCGCAAATTGCATCTGATAAACCAGCTCTCGGTGCAACTTCTACAGATCCATTTAACATACAGGATTTAAAAATAACATTTTTTTTATCCAAATATTTTTTTAATAAATGAGGATAAGAAGTAGCAATTCTAAAATTTTTTAAAGATTTTATATTAACATATGGAGTATCAATAGGAATAGCTAAAGAGAGCCTACATACACCAAAATCAAGACGTCTTAACGTAATATAAGAACTTTCTAAATTTTGTGATGTGCGATGTAATAATTCTTCTTCGAGAACATTTTCTCCAACAATACCTAAATCAACTACACCGTCCATTACTAATCCTGGAATGTCGTCATCGCGTACTAACATAACATCAATAGGCATATTTTCAGAAAAAGCTATTAATTTTTGTTGTTTTAAATTAATTTTTATCCCACAATATGTAATTAGTTTAATAGATTCACTACTTAAACGACCAGTTTTTTGCATCGCTATACGAACACGATTATTATTAAACATCTTTAAACATCCTTCAAAAATTTTACATTTAATTTTTATACTTAAAAAAATATAATTCTAAATCTTTTAAAATAAAAAAACCCAAAAATAAAGGGTTTTTTAAAACATCATATTTATTTCAAACAATAAAATTGTTTATTTCAAATAAATACAATATATATTTTATATGACATCTTTTTTTTGAAAATAAAAATTTTTTATTTAAAAAATTTAGAATATTTATTTTTTTAAATTTATATTAAAAAATAAAATTTATTTAAAATAAGTGCATAATTAAAAATGAAAAAATAATTTTTTCATATAAATATTTACTATATTATATTAAGAATGTATTTCAATTATAGCGATAATTGCAGCATCATTTCCAAATGTTCTAGGTGCTTGATGAAAAGCGACTATATCGGGATGTTGAGACAACCAAAAAGGTATTTGCTGTTTTAAAATGTTTTTGCCGTATCCATGCATAATATGGGCACAAAAAATTTTTTCTTTATGACATATTGCAATTAACTGACCTAATTTTTTCCTTGCCTGATATTGATTTAAACCGTGCAAATCAAGAAAAATATCTGGATAGTATTGTCCTTTTTTTAATTTTTTTAATACATTAATAGAATTTTTATTCCGAATATAAGAAACTGGATTTTCTTTGAAAAAATCTTTTCTTTTATAAAAAGAAAAATAATTACTATGAATATCTTGTTCAAAAAGAATACGTTTGAATCTAATATTTTTATTTACCTTATTCAATCGAGAATGAAAGATAGTATCTTGTACTATTTCGCGCGTACCACTTAACCATTGACGAAATAAAATATTGCTATTATCAATAGCAAATTGTCGATTCTTATTCATAATTATTCATTACCAAAAAAATTAATAAATTTACATATTTGATCTAATATTTTTTTGATTATATAATTTAGTTTTTGTAAAAACAACAAATAAAAACTTGTCATTAGATATTATTTTTAAAAATATAAAAAAATAAATCATAAAATTTTTAAAAGAGTGCTTTAATTGTTTTAAATAAAAAAATTTTTTCTTATTTTTTCTGTATAGTGAAATTATTTATATAAAAAGTTTATAGAAGAAAAAAACATGGCTGGAAATACAATTGGAAAAGTTTTTCGTGTAACAACTTTTGGCGAATCTCATGGCATAGCACTGGGATGTATAATTGACGGTATGCCACCAGGTTTAGAATTATCTTCAGACGATCTACAAAATGATTTAAATCGTAGAAGACCTGGAAATTCTCGCTATACTACACAACGATCTGAATTAGATCAAGTAAAAATACTTTCAGGAATATTCAATGGAGTAACTACAGGTACAAGTATTGGCTTAATTATTTATAATCAAGATCAACGCTCTCAGGATTACAGCGAAATAAAAGATTTATTTAGACCCGGACATGCTGATTATACTTATGAAAAAAAATATGGGATAAGAGATTATCGTGGTGGAGGAAGATCTTCAGCTCGAGAAACAACAATGCGAGTAGCCGCTGGTGCTATCGCAAAAAAGTATTTAAACCATCAACATGGAATAATTATTCGAGCATATTTGTCAGCAATGGGTGATATAAAATGTCCATTTGAATCATGGAAAGAAGTAGAAAAAAATTCTTTTTTTTGTGCAAATCAAAATCAAATTGCAACTTTAAAAGATTTAATTAAAAGTTTAAAAAAAACAGGCGATTCAATAGGAGCTGAAGTAACAATTGTTGCTGAAAATGTACCAGCAGGTTTTGGAGAACCAGTTTTCGATCGGCTAGATGCTGATCTAGCGCATGCCCTAATGAGTATAAACGCGGCCAAAGGAATAGAAATTGGAGATGGCTTTAAAGTAATAAATCAAAAAGGAAGCGAACATCGAGATGAGATGACCTCTAATGGTTTTACAAGTAATCATTGTGGAGGGATTTTAGGTGGAATCAGCAATGGTGAAAAAATCTTATTAAAAGTTGCATTTAAACCTACTTCAAGTATTCGAAAATCAGGTAATACAATAAATAAAAAAAATGAAAATGTTAAAATTACTGTCAAAGGTAGACATGATCCATGTGTAGGAATACGAGCTATACCAATATCAGAAGCAATGGTAGCTATAGTTCTAATGGATCATTTATTAAGATTTAGAGCACAATGTACAAAGGATAAAATATAAAAAAATTTTTCAACATGATTGCTACTAAATTACATTAATTTAGTAGCATATAAAAAAATTAATATGTTTATATTTAGAAATAAAATATCTTATATAAGATTAATTATATTTATATATTTTATATATAATTATTGTGTTTACACTTAGCAAGTATTTTATTGATCACATAAGATATATTGGTTAAAAAATTAATTTAACATTTTCAAAAAAATTTTTTTATTTTAAATCTTAAAAAAGATATCTCTATATTTAATAGCAATAATCATATGATATTTTTTTTAAAAAAATAAAGTATTGTTTCAGTAAAAATAAAAATTTAGTCATAATATCTTATAAACTAAATAAATATTAAATAACTTAAATATATTTTTTAAAAAATCATATTGGTCTTTTATCAAAAATTATATAGTAATAATTGTATAAAAAGTTAGATTTTATTAAAATATAAAATTTATAAATTTTTATTTACTCAAATTTATCTTTGTATTAAAGATACCATAAAATCTTTTTTATGGAGGAGAAAAAAAAAATGTTCAAAGGAAGTATTGTTGCATTAATTACACCAATGAATAAAGAAGGTAAAATTTGTCATTCTAGCTTAAAAAAGCTAATTGATTATCATATTGAAAATAAAACGACAGCTATTGTTTCAATTGGAACTACTGGAGAATCTGCTACTCTAAGCCAAGAAGAACATATTGAAATAGTAATGTTAACATTAAAAATAGCAAAAAAACGTATTCCTATAATTGCAGGTACAGGATCAAATGCTACAACAGAAGCGATATTATTAACAAAGAGATTTGAAAAGACAGGTATTGCAGCCTGTCTTACCGTTACTCCATACTATAACAAGCCGACGCAAGAAGGATTGTATCAACATTTTAAAGCAATTTCAGAAAGCACAAAATTACCACAAATTTTGTATAATGTTCCCAGCCGAACGGGATGTGATTTACTTCCTTCAACTATAGCTAGACTATCTAAATTTAAAAATATTATTGGAATTAAAGAGGCAACAGGTGATTTATCAAGAATTCATAAAATAAAAAAGTTAGTTAAGGATGATTTTTTACTAATTAGTGGAGATGATACTACGGCATTAGATTTTATGCAATTAGGTGGACAGGGAGTGATATCAGTTACTGCTAACATTGCGGCAAAAGAAATGACACAAATATGTTCATATGCACTTGAAGGTAAATTTAAAAATGCAAGATCGATAAATAAACGGCTAATGTTATTACATGAAGCTTTGTTTATTGAACCTAATCCTATTCCAATAAAATGGTTAGCAAAAAAAATAGGTTTAATAAAAAGTGACAAATTAAGATTACCAATGACACCGATTTTAAATTCTACGCGTATAAAAATTGAAAAAGCACTTCAATATGCCAATCTTGAAAAGATATAAATTAATCTCAAAAACAATAATAGTCTTTCAAATTTTATTTTTTTCTTTAATAACATCTTGCACCTTAAAAAAAAATGATACTTTTTTTTTGAATAAAAAGCATGATAATCAACTTAAAAAGTTAATTATACCAAAAGGAATTAATATGCCTGAAGAAAATCAAGAATATAAGATTCCTTATACGCAAAAAGAATTAAATAAAAAAAATCATGATATTTTTCCTCCCATATAAAAAAAGTATTCTTGATAAAGAAATGAGGTTAAAAATGATATAAATAATTTTATTATTATAATTATAAAAAATAGGTGCAGATTATCTTAAATGATACTCTGCATCAATAATAAAAAAGAATATATTAAGTTAAAATAATTCTCATAATATCTTCGTATATTATAGTTAACTTTTCTAAATGAGATATTCTAACACATTCGTTGGATTTATGAATTGTTTCATTTGTTAAACCCAATTCCACAATTTCAGAATTCATTAAAGAAATAAAACGACCATCTGAAGTTCCACCATCAGTTGATAAAATTGGTTGAATTTTATTTAAATTTGTAATAGATTTCATCACTGTATCTATTAATAATCCTTTTTTTGTAAGAAATGGTTGTCCTGAGAGATACCATTTTAAAGAATAATTAATATTATTATCATTTAATATTTTTATAAAATTTGATTTAATTTCTTGATCAGAAGTTTCTGTGTTAAAACGAAAATTAAACTGAACAAACAAAGAACTAGGAATAATATTATTATTTCCATCTCCTGCATGAATGTTAGCTATATTTAAACTAGTAGGGGGAAAAAAAATATTACCATTATCTAATTTCATAGACATTATTTGTGAAATAATAGGTAATCCTTTATGTATCGGATTATCTGCTAAATGAGGATATGCAATATGACCTTGAATACCATGAATTGTTAAATTAGCTGTTATAGAACCTCTTCGTCCATTTTTTATTATATCTCCAATTTCAGAGCTGCTAGATGGTTCACCAATAATACAATAATCAATTTTATCTTTTTTAGATATTAAATAATCCACTACTTTTTTTGTACCATCAATAGCACTTGACTCTTCGTCTGAAGTAATTAAAAATGACAAACGTCCTTTGTGATCAGGAAATTTTTTTATAAAATTTTCAGATGCAATCATCATACAAGCTAAAGCGCCTTTCATATCCGAGGATCCTCGGCCAAATAAAAAATCATTATATATCACTGGATTAAAAGGATTATTTTTCCAATCTTTAAAATTGCCTGCTGGAACAACATCTGTATGGCCTGCAAATGTTAAAGTTTTACCAATTCCTCTTGTAGCCCAAAAATTTTTTGTATTATTTATATTAATTTTTTTGATTTTAAATCCAATATTTTTTAAAAAATTAATCATAATATCTTGACAACCTAAATCTTGAGGACTGATAGAGGGAATAGAAATTAATTTTTGTGCTAATTTAGTAATTGAAGAAATCATTTTTTTCTCATTTTTATTTATAGATAAATTTAAAAAAATAGGGCTAGAAAAGCCCCTATAATTTTTTATATACAAATTTGCAATTAATATTTCAATAAAATTTTAGATTGATGTACTATATTGTCTACAGTAAAACCAAATTTTTTAAATAATACTTCTTCTGATGCAGATTTTCCAAATTTTTCCATTCCAATAATTAACCCCTCCATACCTACATATTTATACCAAAAGTCTTTTATACTTGCTTCTACTGCAATTCTCTTAGTTACATAAGAAGGTAAAATAGATTCTTTATAATGAATATTTTGTCGATCAAAAACATTATTAGATGGCATAGAAACTACACGTACAGAATAACCTAAAGAAGCAATTTTTTTAGCAGCAATTAAAGTTATTTGTAATTCAGAACCTGTAGAAATAAAAATAACATCAATAGGACGATTAGAATCGTATAATATATATGCTCCATAACATATATTTTTTACTTGAGCATTATTTCTAGGAAGTTGAAATAAATTTTGACGTGATAAAATTAACGCAGTTGGACCACTTTTTTTATCAATAGCATGCTTCCATGCTACAGCAGTTTCGACTTGATCACTAGGACGCCAAACGTCTATATTTGGAGTCATTCTTAAATTTGCTAATTGTTCTATTGGCTGATGAGTAGGACCATCTTCACCCAATCCAATAGAATCATGTGTATACACAAAAATATGTTTAGTATTCATTAGTGCTGCCATACGAACTGCGTTGCGTGCATATTCAACAAACATCAAAAATGTTGCAGTATAGGGGATAAATCCTCCATGATGAGAAATACCATTCGCAATAGCAGTCATACCAAATTCACGAACACCATAATGAATATAATTACCGGAAAAATTTTCTACTATAGAACTAGATCGTGAGCACTTAGTTAAGTTACTTGGTGATAAGTCTGCAGATCCTCCTATTAATTCAGGTAAAAATTCTGAGAATTTTTCTATTGTATTTTGAGAAGCACTTCGACTCGCAATATTTTGAGGATTGTTTTGTAAATTTAGAATATAATCTTGAGTCTTTGTAGTCCATTTTTTAGGCAATTGTCTTTTAATCCGTCTTAAATACTCTATTGCCAGTTCAGGATATTGAGATTGATATAAATTAAAATTTTTATTCCAATTTTCTTCTAATTCTAAACCTTTTTTTACACAATTCCATGCATGGTAAATTTTATCAGGTATTTCAAAGGGTAAATATTTCCAATTTAGTGCCTTTCTTGTTAAATTAATTTCCTCGTCTCCAAGAGGAGCACCATGAGAATCAGCTGTACCTGATTTGTTCGGAGAACCAAAACCAATAATTGTATTACAAATAATAATAGAAGGTTGGTTTTGTATTGATTTTGCTTTTTCAATACTATTTTGAATAGCATTCGCATCATGACCATCTACTTGATCTATTACATGCCAATTATAAGATTTAAATCGCATAACTGTATCATCTGTAAACCAATTAGAAATTTTACCATCTATTGAAATACCATTATTATCATAAAAAACAATTAATTTACCTAGTTTCAATGTTCCTGCTAAAGAGCATACTTCATGAGAAATACCTTCCATTAAGCATCCATCTCCTACAAAAACCCAGGTATAATGGTCAACTATATTGTAATTAGGTCTATTAAAATAAGAGCTTAATGTTCTTTCTGCAATAGCCATTCCAACTGCATTAGCTAAACCTTGACCTAAAGGACCAGTAGTAATCTCAACACCAGGTGTTTCTCCTATTTCAGGATGTCCTGGTGTTTTTGAATCTATTTTTCTAAAATTTTTTATATCGTCTATAGATACATCATATCCAGTAAGATGTAGTAAACTATATAACAACATAGAACCATGTCCATTAGAAAGAACAAAACGATCACGATCACACCAATTAGGATTCATTGGACTATGTTTCAAAAAGTTTCTCCATAACACTTCGGCAATATCAGCCATGCCCATAGGCATGCCAGGATGTCCTGATTTTGCATTTTGTACAGCATCTATACTTAAAATTCGAATTGCATTCGCTAATTCTCTTTTTTTAAACATAAATATTTCCTTAGATTAAGTATTAAAAAATACCAAATATTTATATAAACTTAGAAAAAATTTCTTCTAAAAATAATTGATCTTTTCCAAAATTTCGTATTCCTTCTGATAATTTTTGAACTGCCATCTCATCTTGATTATGTTCCCATCTAAATTCTTCTTCTGTAAGCGAAGATGGAGGAGTGATATATGTACTAGGAGGAATTAATTTTCTACTTAATTTTTCATTACTGTTTTCCAAATATTTTAAAAAAACAGGTGAAATAGTTAATCGATCACATCCAGAAAGAGATAAAATTTGATGAATATTCCGAAAACTTGCTCCCATAATAATAGTTTTATATTTATGTTTTTTGTAAAAATTATATATTTTACGAACAGATAAAACACCTGGATCTTGATCAAAAGAATTTTTTGAAATTAAATTTTTTGATATATACCAATCATAAATTCGTCCCACAAAAGGTGATATTAAAAAAACATGCGATTCTGCACAAGCACGAGCTTGAGCAAAAGAGAACAAAAGAGTTAGATTACAAAAAATATTACTTTTTTTAAGTTCTTCTGCAGCTTTTATAGATTCCCATGTAGCTGCTAATTTAATAAGTACTCTATTTCGATCAATACCTTCTTCTTCATACATATTAATTATTTTTTTTGCTTTTAAAATACATTTTTCTTTATCAAAAGATAAACGTGCATCAACTTCAGTAGAAATATAACCTGGTATATATTTTAAAATTTCTATTCCAAGATCAACTACAATTTTATCACTAGCATTTATTATCTTATTCTCACGCGAACCTCCTTTTTTTACTGCATATTCTACAGCTTGGTCAATAAATTTTTTATTAATACTTGAATTTACAGCTTGTAGTATTAAAGAAGGATTAGTAGTAGCATCTTCTGGACGATATTTACAAATAGATTCTATATCACTTGTATCTGCAACAATAGTTGTAAATTTTCTTAATTCATTTAATTGATTCATTTTTATACCTTGTATTTTTTTAAAAAAATTATTAAAATTAAAACTATCTATAAAATAAATATTTTATTTCAAAAAATGTATTTTTATTAAATACATACAAAAAATATTTTTCTCAATAAAACTAATATCGTTTTAATATTAAAGAAACATTAGTTCCACCAAAACCAAAACTGTTAGACATAACTGTTTCAATTTTTTTATTGAAAGTTTTTTGTATAATATTCATTTTTTTAGCAGAAGGCTCTAATTTTTGAATATTAATTGAAGGTGCTATAAAATTATATTCTAACATTAATAGTATATAAATAATTTCATGTACACTAGATGCTCCTAAAGAATGACCAGTGATTGACTTTGTTGCCGAAATAAAAGGCTTTTTTTTATCATTTAAAAAAACTTTTTTAATTGCTTCTAATTCAACTAGATCACCTATTTTCGTTGAAGTTCCATGAACATTTATATAATCAATGGATAAAAAATCGTTTTCTTGCTTGGCTAAACGCATACAACGTTCTGCCCCTTCTCCTGAAGGTACAATCATATCTTTACCATCAGACGTTGCAGAATATCCAATAATTTCAGCATAAATATGAGCAGATCGAGACAAAGCAGAATTTAATTCCTCAATAACTAGTATTCCTCCACCACCAGATATAACGAAACCATCCCGATGTACATCATAAACACGTGATGCTGTAATAGGAGTATTATTAAATTTACTAGAAAGAGCTTTCATTGCATCAAATTCACATGCTAATTCCCAAGTAATTTCTTCTCCAGCACCTGCAAAAATAAGATCTTGTTTACCAAATCTAATTAATTCAAAAGCATTTCCAATGCAATGACCTGAAGTAGCACAAGCCGAACTTATAGAATAATTTACACCGTAAATTTTAAATAAGCTCGATAAACAAGCTGAAACAGCAGAAGTCATAGCTTTGATAGCAATATAAGGACTAACAGCTTTTAAACCACGCTTGCTTCTAATAGAATCTATAGCTTTTGTATGATATTTAGGAGAACCACCTCCAGAACCAGCAATAAGTCCAACGCGGGGATTTTTTTGATATTGTTTAATATTTAAATTAGCATCTTTAATTGCTTGTTCCATAGATAAAAAAGCATATATAGACCCATCATTCATGAAACGAGATATTTTACTTTTTTTAATATGTTTTATATCTTCTAACTTTATATTTCCCCAAACTTGACTACGCATACCTAATTCTTTCATTTCTTTAGAAAAAGTAATTCCAGAAATACCATAATATAAAGAATTTAAAACTTCTTTCTTGTTATTTCCAATACTTGAAATAATCCCAAATCCTGTAATAACAACTCTCTTCACTTAAATATCCTATGATGATGAATTTAATTAAATTTATATGTAAAAAAAAGATGAAATCTAATATTATTTATATAATAAATTATTTTTTATTTTTTAAAAAAATATCTGGAAAAAAAGTGAATTTATTTAAAAAAAGTGGTGTTCTTTATATTGTACCTACTCCTATTGGCAATCTATCTGATATTACTTATCGTGCAGTAGATACACTAAAAAGTGTAAATTTAATAGCAGCAGAAAATATTTATCATACTAACATTTTACTACAACATTATAATGTTAAAAATATTTTAATATCTTTTAATAAAGAAAATGAAAAAAAACAAAGTCACTATGTAATTAAAAAATTACAAGAAGGAAAAAAAATCGCTCTAGTATCTAATGCAGGAACGCCAGTTATTAATGATCCAGGATATTTTTTAATAAAACAATGTTATATTTTTAATATTCAAATTATTCCTCTTCCGGGACCTTGTTCGGCTATCACAGCACTAAGCGCATCTGGAATATCTACTAATCGTTTTTGTTACGAAGGATTTCTTCCCTCTAAAAAAAAAACAAGACGAGATTTACTATATTCCTTAAGAGAAGAAAAAAGAACAATAATTTTTTATGAATCAAAGCATAGAATACTTCAAAGTATAAAAGATATTATAGAAAAAATAGATCAGAATAGATACTTAGTAATAGCAAGAGAAATTACAAAAAAATGGGAATCTATTTATGGTGCAAAAGCTAATATTATTCTATCTTGGTTAAAAAAAGATATAAATCGTTACAATAAAGGAGAAATGATAATTATCATAGATGGTTTCAAAGAATTGAAGAAAAAAGATATTTCAGAAGAAATAAAAAATACATTTATCATGTTAAGAAACTTTTTGTCATTAAAACAATCTGTTCTGATTACTTCTAAAATACACAAAATTCAAAAAAACAATTTATATGAATATGCAATAAAAAAAGAAGATCAGTGACATTTGCATAAAAATAATATATAATTTTTTTTTGAAGTTGACTAAACAGTCGCTGTTCAGTAATTTTTCTGAAGAGAGGAAAGTCCGGGCTCCATAGAGCAAGGTGCCAGGTAACACCTGGAAAGCGTGAGCTTATGACGAGTGCAACAGAAAAAAAACCGCCTTTTTTATATATAATTATCAAAAATAAAAAGGGAAAGGGTGAAAAGGTGTGGTAAAAGCACACCGCATAATTGGTAACAATTTATGGCAAGGTAAACTCCACCTGGAGCAAAGCCAAATATAGGTTATCTGTATTGCTCGTACTAAAAAACCTGGGTAGGCTGCTTGAATTAGCAAGTAATTGTTAATCTAGATAAATGACTGTTTAAACAGAACCCGGCTTATAGGTCAACTTCTTAAAAATAAATATAAAGAAATAAAAGGTAATAAATTTATTACCTTTTTTAATAAATATCCATTCAATTAAATTAATTTCCAGAAATTTGCATTTCAGATAATAAAATTGAACCAGATCGAATCTTACTATATATATTAATGTCATTACTAATACTAATAATATTATGCCACATATTTTTTAAATTTCCAGATATAGTAATTTCGTTAACTGGATATTGAATCTTCCCACCTTTAATCCAAAAACCTATTGCTCCACGTGAATAATTGCCACTAATAATATCTACTCCTTGTCCCATTAACTCTGTTATCAATAATCCATTATACATTGTATGTAACATTTCTTTAAAAGAGATGTTTTTATGCGAAACAAACCAATTTGTAATACCTCCAGAATTACCAGTACTAAATAAATTTAATCTGCGAGCATTATACGTATTTAATAACCATGTTTGTAAAATTCCATTTTTAATAATACTTTTACTCTTTGTTGCAACACCTTCACTGTCAAACGGTTTGCTACCTAGACCTGCTATCAAATGTGGTTTTTCTTCAATATTTAACCACTCAGGAAAAATTCTTTTTTTTAAATCATATAATAAACAAGTAGATTTTTGATAAACATTATCACCACTAATGGCTGAAATAAAATGAGAAAAAAATGTAGGAGAGATTTCTCTTGAAAAAATTATTGGACATTTCGTAGTATTGATTTTTTTAGAACCTAAACGAGATATAGCATTTTTAGCTGTTTTTTGTCCTAATATATCTGGTTTTTCTAAATCTTCTAGTTTTCTTGCAGTAGAATAACTAAAACTTCTTTGCATACAATTTTTATCTTTTGCAATCATGCAATTATAATTGTTATAATAAGTAGATTTATATTTTTCTAACATGCCTAAACTATTTCCAAAAACATTTATACTAATATGATTGCTAAAAAAACTTCCTTCACTATTAACAATTCTTTTATCAAATTTAAACGCTTCTTGTTCTGATATAGAAGTAAAATTAATTGCATTTTTTAGATTAAACTCAGTAGGATGAAATAAATCAAGATCTTTAGATCCAAAGCAAAGTAATTTTATATCAGGCAAACCTGAGAAAAAATCAGACGAAGAATATTTAGAAATATCAACTGCCGTATCTAACATTTTTTTAATACCATTTATACTAAAATCTCTAGATGATACAACACCTTTAGAAAATTTGTTATAAACTGTAATAAATAATCCACCATCTCTGTTAAACTCTACATTTTCGATAATGCTATTTCTTATATTAACATTTATACCTATTGTTTTTTTTACAAATACTTCAACAGAAAAATTAAATTTTTTTCGAGCTAAATAAAGAGTATTTTTTACCGTATTTATAAGTGTATCTTCTTCTTTTTCAATTTGATTGAATGATTGCATTTATAACTCCTTAGGTGATATATATACTATATATGAATTTTAAAAATCATTTTTGTTAAAATAATTATATAAAAAAAAAATTAATTATCCAAACAAATTGATTTTTTAAAAAATTTTTTCTTTAATTAAGTGGAAAATTAAATTTTTAAAACGCTAAATATAGGAATATATTAAAAATGAACTTTAATTCTATTAAAGCAGGAAAAAATATACCAAATGATATATATGTTATCATTGAAATACCATCAAATTCGTCGCCTGTTAAATACGAAGTAGACAAAAAATCAGGTGTTCTTTTTGTAGATCGTTTTATATCTACGCCAATGTTCTATCCATGTAATTATGGTTATATTAACGAAACTTTATCACTTGATGGAGATCCATTAGATGTTTTGGTTGCCTCTCCATATCCAATACAATCCAATGTAGTAATTCATTGCAAACCCATTGGAATATTAAAGATGCATGATGAATCTGGAGATGATGCTAAAATTCTAGCTGTACCAAACAGTAAAGTGTGCAGAGAATACGAAAATATAAATAATATATCAGACATATCCGAACTACTAAAAAGACAAATTGAACATTTTTTTCAAAATTACAAAAAATTAGAAAGAGACAAATGGGTAAAAATTATAGAATGGGGAGATCATAAAGCAGCAAAATTAGAAATTTCTACTTCATATAATCGTGCCAAAAAAAATAAATAAAAAAATATATTTATATTTAAAATAAAAAATTTTTTTCATTAATTTTAAAAGAAAACAAAGAGGAATTTAAATAACCAATTAAATTGTATTTAAACAAAGAATAAATTAAGTTTAAATGAGAAGAAAAACTAAATTCTATTTCAGGTAAAAATACAAGTATAACATTGTTACTATTAAATAAAAAATTCCATTGAAAATTAGAAATATTATTTTTAATATTTGAATTTAATTCAAATAATATATCTCCTTTTTTTATAATAATTTCTTGATCAATTTTAACATTTTCTAATTTTTTTGAAAAAAAATGAAAACATAAAAGTATATATTTTAATATATGATCGCTTTTAATATAAATATTTTGAAAATCAATATCAGCCAATATTTTAGGCTGATATAAATTTCCTAATAATTCTATATTTCCTGTAAATTTTCCTTGAAATTTTTTTAAATTATTTGTAAATATATTTAATACAGAAAAAGAAAAATTTGATAAAAAAAATTGACCTTTAATTCTTTGTGTATGATAAATATCATAAACATTTAAAAAACCAGATATTCTATTCATTTTTAATTTATTTTTTGATCGATTTATAATCCATTGCGTCATAAAATTATTTTTTTTAAAATTAACGAATAAATTAAAATTTTCTATCTTCTCATGCAATACATTATCTTTGATTTTTTTTTCTAATTTTATATTTTGAGTTTTCAAAGCAAGTTTTATATTAGAAATTTTTTTTCCTAATTGCCATTGAAATTTTGTATTAATAAATACATTAGTTTTAATACTTATAGATTTTTGAAAAAACAATTTAATAAATAACATTTTTGTATTATATATAATCGAAGAAAACAAATTTTTTTTTCTTAATTCTTTAAAATTATCATCATTAATACTTTTTTGAAAAGAATAAAATATTAAGGGATTATTTTCTGTCATCCATATTCCAAAAGGATGTTTAATATTTATTTGTTTTATAATACCTTTCCATACTCCTGTTTTTTTGTTCATATATCCATTAAAAAGTAATTTCATAGATAATTTTTTATTTTTTAAAGAAAAATAAAAATTTTGATTTATATTATTCCAATCGAATTTAATATTTAAAGAATCAATACAAAAGTTTAAAAAACGTATTTTTTTAATCCTAACAAAAATATTTTTGGAAAAATCTTTTTTCATATTTAAATTAGTAAAAATTTTTATACTATTTAAAGATATAACATCTTTCCAATTTATTTTTTTCCCTAAAAAAGAAGAAGAAATAGAAGGAAAGGGATAAAAACCATATGCATTTAAAGTAGATTTAATTATGCCTTTTAAATTTGGTAAAAAATATTCCAAATGATTGAAATTAAAAGAGGAATAGATATTAACTTTATTTGATACTGAACCTAGTAGAAATCCTTTATTTTTACCTAATATAAAATTTATTCTAGGTATTTTTATACCATTTATATTTTGATAATATAAAGAACCTGATAAAGATATTTTTTTTCTAATTATATCTCCTTTAAAACAAAAATGAGGGAAAGAAATATTTTTATATTTTTTGTTAGAATTAAGAAGTAAATTTATTTTACCTGCTAATTGGGATATATATTCACTGTATTTTACTTTTTTTTGTGGTAGATTTTTTTTCTTTTGTATATTTTTTAAAAATGGAAAAAAATTAATTTTTTTTAAAAAAATATTTTTCAAATTACCAATAGCAGAAATATGCATAAAAATAGATGGCATACCTGAAATAGTAAAAATGTTTTTCAAAGATAAAAAATAATTATTAAATTTTCCTTTTAATATCAAATTAAAATTTTTCGAACTTAATATTAAATTTTTATTTATAGGGAAAAAAAGATCATCAATATGTAAATTAATACACATAGGATAATCTAGATAATCTAATAATATTTTCCCATAGATATTAAATTTTAATAAATTACTTGATTTTAATGTAAATACAAATTTTTTATTCAAGGTACCTTTAAATAAAACTTTTATTACTTTATCTTTATAAAGATTTGTTGATACTTTATTATTAATAATAAAAAAGGTAGAAAAATTATCTCTAAAAAAAATTTTACCCTTAGACTTTATTTTAATAAATTTTGAAAATGCTTTCATATTTTTAATTTTTAAAATATTTTTTTTAAATCGAGCACTCAACTCTATTTTATGAAAAATTAGATTTTTTTGATCAAAAAATTTTAACTGATTACATTTTAAATTAATTAATTTTATGTCTAACGTGGGAAGAAATTCTTTGTAATTCGAAAAAAAAGATAAAAAATTATTTATTTTATTTGTATAAAAAAAATTTTTTTTATCTATATCATTCTTTGTTTTATTATATATTAAATTACTGCGAACTAAATTAACAGAAGTAGGAAATATAGTTAAAGTATTTCGATTTAACGTTATACTACTTAATACATTAAATAAAAATATATTTTTTTTTTGTATTTTTAATGAAATTTTATCAAAATATATATTACGAAAAATTATAGAATTTTGAAAAAAAAATTTTTTGTTTAATTTGATTTTTTCAAAAGAATTATTTTTTAAAATTAATTTTGGATTTTTTTCTAATGAAATTACTAATTTTTTTGTTTCTATATTTTTAAAAATAATAGGGGTATTAAAAAAGGACACTGGATTTGTTATAATATGAATATTTTCAGCTTTAATGGATCCTCCTAAAATTTTATAATTAATTTTTTTTAACGTAAAATTACGCCAATTTCCTGATATTTTTTCTACTTTAAGTCCCATAAAAAAATAATTAGCAAAATTAAAAAAATATTTAAATCCAATACTAGTTTCTAAAAAGAATAATATCAGAAAAAATAAAGAAAAAACAAAAATCAAAGATTTAGATAAATATTTCTGATATATACTCATATCAATTATCCCAATTTAATATCAATCCTATTATTTATAAAATATACTTTATCATTTATAATATACTTACTTATGTAATAGGCGAAACAAACTAATATCAAATACCTATTATAGTAATTTATACTATTTTAGTATATTATTTAAAAAAAAAAATAAATTTTTAAAATTAGGAAAATTTTACATGTCTCGTATATGTCAAGTTACAAGAAAAAAGAGAATGATTGGTAATAATCGATCACATGCTATGAATGCAAAAAAAAGACAATTTTTGCCAAATATTCAATATCATAGATTTTGGATTCCTGAAAAAAAAAGATTTATTAAATTAAGAGTATCTATTAACGGAATGCGTTGTATTGATAAAAAAGGAATAGAAGCAGTAATAAAAAAAATTTATTATAAAAAATAAAGGTGGAATTTATGGCTAAAAAAAATCGAGAAAAAATTAAAATGATTTCTTCTGCAGGAACAGGTCATTATTATACTACTACAAAAAACAAAAGAAATACTCCTGATAAATTGAAATTAAAAAAATATGATCCTGTCATTAGAAAACATGTATTATACAATGAAGGAAAAATTAAATAATAAAAATTAATAAAATTAAGATTATATTTTATAATTAAAGTATAATTTTGAGGAAATTATACTTTATTTAAAGTAAAATAATTTTTTCTTTTTAAGATTAAGTATTTAAATAAATTAAACCTATTATTTGTAATTTAACAAAACTATATTTTTAATATATTAAGACAAAAATGTAATTAATTGATTTAACGAATTTTTAAAGAAGGGGAAAATAATTGATATCAAGTAATATATTATAAACATTCCTATTAATAAATTTAGTGGAAATCCAATAGAAAAAATAGATATCTGGGGAGACAATCGATTTAAAATACTCATTATTAAAGCAGATAGTAATAAAAAAATCATAATTGGAAGAGCAAAAATAATACCATTTAAAAAAATGCTACTAGAAAATTGCAATAGACTCCAAAAAAAACTCGAGCTTATAAAGTTCATATTAATAGGCATACTATAAAAACTATCTACTAATATAACAATTAAATAAAGATGGGCATTAATTGTTAAAAATAAAAATAAAATTAAAATATTTATCCAACGTGACACTATAGAGGTACCAATATAACGATTGGCATTAAAAAAATTTGCAAAAGATAAACCCATTTGCAATCCTATTATCTCTCCAGAAAAATTAAATGCAGCAAATAAAAATTGACAGGTAAAACCTAAAGCTGTACCAATTAAAATTTGCTGTAATATTACAAATAAACTCATTATAGAAAATAATTCCATATGAACTTTAGGTAAAAAAGGTTCTATTAATACAGTAATTAGAACAGAAAAAATTATTTTAATTTTTTTATTTATATTCTCATCATTAAAAAAAGGAGCAGTTGCAAAAAATGATAGAATACGAACTAACGGCCAAATAAAATTATTTATTAAAATTGCTAATTCTAAACTATTAAATGTTAACATTATTTCATCATAATCAATGATATATTATTAAATAAGTTATGCATATAATCCAACATAACACCCAACATCCAAGGACCAAGCATAGCTATTACTATAAGAATAGAAATAATTTTAGGAATAAAAGACAATGTTTGTTCATTCACTTGTGTAGCCGCTTGTAATATACTAATGATCAAACCACTAATTAAAATTGATAATAATAAAGGCGATGCAATCATTAATCCGACTTTCATAGCTTCATGAAAAAGTTCCATTACATATTCTGGTGTCATAAAAAAATCCTTTTCTAGGAAAAAGTCACATTTTAAAGCTTTGCGATAATGAAGTTACTAATAGTTGCCATCCGTCTACTAGTACAAATAACATTAATTTAAAAGGCAAAGATATTGTTGAAGGAGGAACCATCATCATACCTAAGGCCATTAGAACACTGGCAATAACTAAATCAATAATTAAAAAAGGTATAAAAATAGTAAAACCAATTTGAAAAGCTGTTTTTAACTCACTCGTAATAAACGATGGCAATAAAATCCGCATTGGTATTTCTTCTTTGTCTTTATAAGAAGAAATATGAGCTAGTTTTGAAAATAACTCTAAATCAGACGAACGTGTTTGATTTAACATAAAATTTTTAAAGGGAATAGAACCCTTAATAATAGCTTCATCCATATTTATTTTATCTTGACTAAAAGGAAGATATGCGTTTTTATAAACCTGATCAAACGTAGGAGACATAATAAAAAAAGTTAAAAAAAGAGATAAACCAAGTAATATTTGATTTGGTGGTGCATATGGTGTACCTATAGCATTTCGTAATAAACCAAAAACAATAATAATTCTAGTAAAACTAGTCATCATGAGAATAAAAGCGGGGAGAAAAGTTAAAGAAGTAAGAAAAACTAAAGTTTGTACTGGCAAAGACCAAGTTTGGCTGCCATCATTTAAAATATGACTTGTTAAACCAGGAATATCAGCATAAGCTAATGGACAAAATAACAACAAAAATAAAAATGGAATAATTCGATGCAACATTGTGTTTTTCCAAGATATTTTAGTAAAGTTTTTTAAAGAATCGTTGTACTGTTGTATTGGTAAAATTATTTCTTTTTTTTTATCAACTAACTCATCTGGTAAATTAGACGACAACGTATATAAATGATTTATGTAATTTTTTGTTACACCTAAAACTAATTTTTTTTCTTTTACTTTAATGATTACTATTGATTCATTAGTTCCAAGAGATATTTTATCAATAATCTTTATATTAGAATATTTTTTATTTATTTTAAAAAAAGAAATTTTTTTTAAAATCCAGAATAAAATTAATATTAATAATAATATTTCAATTAATGCACTCACTGTATGAAAAAAATTTGTACTAGAAAAAAATGATCTAAAAAAACTAGATAATATTTGTGATGATAGATTATTTTCCATAATATTTAAATTTATATATTAATAGAATTTAAAGAATTATTTATGCTTATAATACGAATCCCATATTTATTATCAGATACTACAATTTCACCTAAAGCAATTAATTTATTATTTATAAAAATTTTTAAAGGATCTTCTTTTTTTTTATTTAAAAAAAATACACTTCCTTTTGAAAAACTTAATAAATCTTTTATTTTTATTTTAGATTTTCCTAATTCAACTCTTATCTTTAATGGTACGTTAACAATTGTTTTTTTATTATCTAAAGATTCATTCATATTATTTAATTTTTTTGTTTCATTTTTTTCTTTGATAGCTGAATTTATATCAACAGTGCTGCCATCATTTTTTTTTGAATAATCATTATCTAAATTATTAGAAACATCTTTGTTTTTTATTTTATTCATGAAAATTTTCCTTTAAACTTATTTTTTTAAATTATCAATAATAAATTCTTCTAAGAAAACGATAGATTGGTTGTTAAAAATTTTATGTTCTCCTAAAAAAATAGGTTTTTTTTCTATAAATGCTATTATTTTTTTAGGATTTTTTAGGGAAAGAATGTCACCTTCAGATAATTTATTAAAATTATCTCTAAAAATAGGCGATACAATTAATTCTACAACTATGTCTAATTTAACGTCATATATATTTTTAACAGAAACATTATTTTTTAAAAATTTTTTTTCTGAATATATATTTTTATCTGTTGAATTTATTTTTTTTGAACTTTTTTGTTTAATTATTTCAATAGGCAATAAAATGCTTAAAAATATTTTAATTCCATTACAACTAAAGTTAAAAAAATTAGTGATGAAAAAATTATTCGGATAGATAGTATGTTTTTTTAAATTAATAATTTGACATTTAACGAATTCAATATCCAAAGAAAAAAAACTTCGACAAGAACTACAATAGGCATCTATAATTAATTTTATTATTTTTTTGTTAACGCGATTTTCCGTATATGTCATATTTCTTTTTATATCAATGTTATTGACAAAAGTACTATTCCCTCCAAATAAAAAATCTATAAAAACAGATAATAAATTAGATGAAAAAAATATAAAAGATTCCTGTTCTAAAGGTAGTATTTTTATTGAATTACAATATAAAAATTCTAAATTTCTGTCATCATTAGTGTAAGTATCTTTGTTGATGGTATAAAAGTTTAGTTTAATATTTTTTTTTAAGAAATTAGAAAATTGTATTATAATTTTTTTTATAAATTTTTTATTAATTTTTTCTAATATTTCTATTTCACTTTTGCTTAAAAAGCTGTGTAAATTTTTTTTAAATTGACTATTTGAATTAATACTTTTGTCCATTTATAAATCACCTCATAGGTGAAAGTAATCAAAATGTTATTTTCATTGCCTATATTTTAGGATAAGAATAAATTAAAGTCCTATTAAAAATAAATGAATTTTTTATACTATTTAAATATACATATCAATATATTGATGATCAATGCATTCAGTATCATTTTTTTGGAATATAAAAATATTTTTTGATTTCCATTTTTCATAAACATAATTTTTCATTGAACTTATATTCTTTTCAGAAATTTTTTTTTCTTCAAAACCAGGTTTACAAATATTAATTTTGTCTAATTTAATACCATTTTTAATTAATTCACTTTGTAAAAATGGAATAGAATCTTTTAAAAAAGTTTTAATCTCATTATGATTAGAAATAAAATTCAACATCGCCTTATCATTTTTTATTTTAATTTTTATATTTATAGGACTTAGGTATTCCGGTTTAAAATGTATTTCTGCTTTATTTTCTTTATTTGCAATAGATAATAATACTTGCTGACTAATTGCTTTTTTCCATTCATCATTTTTTTCTAAATGAGAAAATTCAATAAAATTGACATCGTATTGAAAATTTTTTGTTTTATTTATATCTTTAAAAATATTTATATTTTGAATTGAACTATTTTCTTTATTAAAATTTTTAAATAAAAGAGTGTTAAATTTTTTATTTTTAGTTTCTTTAAAAAAGAATGAGTTATCATCATTTTTTAAAATTTTTGTATTATTTTTTTTATTATAAATATGATTTATCTTTGATAAAAAATTATTTTTCAAATTACTAAATATATTATTTTTTTTAACTTCTTTTAATTTATTTAATTGACTTTGCATAACTATTGATTTTTTAAAGATGTCATGAATAAAAATTTTTTTATACGTTTTATTTTTTTTAATATTATTATTTTTTTTAATTTTTCTACATTGATGAAATTTTAACTCAATATTATTATCGAACTTTTTTTCTTTCATCACTTTATTTTTGTTAATATTTTTAATATTATATTTTAATATAGTATCTTTTTTTCTTAAAACATGTATTAAATTAGCAATAATAAAATTATAGGTAATTTTTTCAGTATCATCTTTTTTTTTTTAGTAGAAGTATTATCAAATTCTATTTCTTTTTTAATTAAGTGTTTTTTTAATTCATCAAATATAGATTTACAAAAATTATTTGAAGAAGTTAAATAAGAAACCTTATTAGGTAATGATCTTTTATCTGAAAATAAATGATTAAGCTTTGTTAACATTGTTATAAATTCCTTTTTGAAATATCTTTAGCAATACAAAATTCATCTAAAGTTAATTGCTCTCTCAATAATTTTTTATTGATTAAATGTTTTTTATATTTATTATTTAAATAATCCCATGTTTTTAACTTAATTTGATTTTGAGACCATTTTTTTAAACTTTCTTTAACTTGTTTTTTATTTTTTTTAATAATTAATTGATTGTTTTCAATAAGAAGGTACAAGATAAAAATAAAATCATTATAGTTATTCCATTCATATATATATATTCCTGAATTGATTTTATTCTTTAACCTATTTACATATTCGCTTCTATAATTTATTAATAATTTTAATTGTTGAATATATTTTTCTCTTTGAAGATATAAAATTTTAATATTTATCTTATGTTTTTCTATATTTTTTTTTTCTATATCTTCTAATATAGAGTATGAAATTTTTTTATATTTCATTAATAAATATCCTATTAAAAGTAAAATAAAACAAGTTTAAACAAATATTTTATTTAATTCTTTATAAGAAGATGAATAACTACTTTTTTCATTTTGTTTTTGCTGTAAAAATGTTTCTAAAGTAGGCCATATTTTAATCGCATGATCTAAAACCGAATCGGTACCTTTTAAATAAGCACCAATATTTATTAAATCTTTATTTCTTTGATAAGAAGATACTAACTTTTTAAAATAACATGCTTGTAAATATTGTTTACTACTAATAATATTAGGCATTACACGACTAATAGAAGATTCAATATCAATTGCTGGATAATGTCCTAAATCTGCATAATATCGAGATAATATAATGTGACCATCTAATATAGAACGACAAATATGAGAAATAGGATCTTGTTGGTAATCATCTTCATTCTCAGTTAATACTGTATAAAATGCAGTAATAGAACCATGATTATTTGAATTTCCTGTACGTTCCACTAAAATAGGAATTTTTGAAAAAATAGAAGATGGATATCCTTTTGATACAGGTAATTCTCCTAAAGACAATGCAACTTCTCTTTGCGCCATTGCATAACGAGTTAGAGAATCCATAATTAATAAAACATGTTTGGATTTATTACGAAAATATTCGGCGATACTAGTAGTATATGACGCCGCTTCTACTTGTAATAAAGGAGAAACGTCAGCTGGAGCTGCAATAACAACAGAACGAGACAGTCCATTTTTTCCCAATATATTTTCTATAAAATCTTTTACTTCTCGTCCTCTTTCTCCAATTAAACCGATTACTACTATATCAGCCTTTGTATATTTCGCCATCATTCCTAATAAAATACTTTTACCCATACCCGAACCAGAAAAAATTCCTATTCTTTGTCCTCTTCCTATAGTTATAAGAGCATTAATAGCTCGTATTCCAGTATCTAAAATTTCACTAATTGGTTTTCTATGTAATGGATTAATGATATTATTTTTTACAACTGAAAAACATTTCGGATCTAAATGAGGTAAACCGTCTAAAGGTATTCCTTTACCATTTAAAACTCTTCCTAATAATTCCATTCCTAATGGAATTTTTTTTGCAATACAATTGACATCTTTTTTATTAGATTTTACAAATACTCGTGATCCAGGAAAAACACCATAAGTTTCCTCAAAAGCAAATAAAAGCGTTTTTTCTCTTTTAAAACTGACTACTTCAGCATTGATGTTCAATATTTTCCCATCTATTATTCTTTCAATAAAACATTGAGCACCAATTGGTGCTTTTAACCCTATTACTTCTAAAACAAAACCATTAATAGCAACAAGATGACCACATAAAATATTATCAGATAAATTGTTAATTTTTTTTTCAAAAGAAGAAACATTATTTAATAATTTAAAAAATCTTGATTCCATTAGGATTCCTCTGACACAAGACGACATATCTCTTTCCATCTAGCATCAATAGTATTATCTACATCACCATTTTCTGAACGAATTTTACAACCATTTATATCTATACTATCATCATAGTATAATTCTAATTTATTGCTATGAACAGAATTCTCTATAATTTTTTTTAGTATCTTTTTATTATTAGGATGAATAATTAATTGTGTTTTTTTCAAAAAGAAATTATCGTTATTCATAATGTTTTTTATTTTTTTTAATAAAATTGATTTATCAAATTTAATGTTTTTACCAATTACATAAGAAGAAATAATTAAAACTGTTTTTAATAAACGGGTATACAACATTTTATCAAATAAAGAAATAGCAACATCAAACTTTAAAAACAATGCATTCAATTTATGATCTAATATAATATTTTTTTCTTCTTGTTTTTTTATACCGTCGCTAAAACCTAAATTATATGATTCTTTATTAAAAGAACATGATTTTATTTCATTTTTTTTCTCTAATTGATCAAAATTTTTTTTATCTTTAAGATCTATGCAGAAATCTTTTTCTGTTAAACCATGTAAGTTCGAAAAAAAAATTTTATTATTTTTTGATTTTTTTAAAAATGTTTCTTTTGGATACCATAATTTCCAAATTTTTTTTATATCTGCATTGGACTCTTTTATATCTACATTAGACATAATATTTTCCTAAATTTTTTTCTTTAAAAAAACCATGATGTAAAATGTTTTTCAATATCATTAAAATTAACTTTTGTTCATTTTTTATAGCAATGTTGGAAATATAAGATTTTTTTTCTAAACATGCAGATAATTTTTTTGCTTGTTCTTCGTTCATATTTTTAAAAAATTTTTTTCTTACTAATAAACTAGTACCTTTAAGTGCAATGTATAATTTTTCTCTTTCTATATTTTTGATAAGACATTGAATATATTTATCATCTGTATTAATTATATTATCAAATAAAAACATTTCTTTAATAAGTTTGCGATTCAAATTTTTATCCGACATATTAATTTTTTTTAAAATGTCTTTTTCATATTCTATTTTCAGATAATTTAAAATTTTAACAGCAGTTTTTATACCACCTTCTTCTGAAGAAAGTAAATTTTTTCTTTGTAATAAATTATTAATTATTTTTTTTAAATCAGTCAAATTAGACTCTTTAATTCCGTTAAATTTTGTAATTCTCAAAATAATTTCAGCACGTTTTTCTTCATTTAAAAGTGAAAGAACTTTAGCTGCTTGACTTTTTTTTAAATATATAAGGATTGTTGTTAAAATCTGAGGATGTTCTTTTTTCAATAAATCAACTAATTTCTTTGGTTCCATAGAATTAAATTTTTTAATCCCATTTTTAATAGTTCGAATTTCTAACATTTCATTAAATAATATACTGCCTTTTTTCTCACCTAAAGTTTTATTTAAAACATCACTAATATAATTCTCATCACTATAAGATAGTGAATTATTTTTTTTTAAAAAAATACTATAACACTCCTGTAATACAGTATTTAATGTTTCATTAGAAAATTGATGAATATTAATCATAGAAGTAACTAACTCTTGCACTTCAAAAGGAGTTAAATGTTTTAATACCTCTGATGCTTGATCAGCTCCTATTGACATTAATAAAAGTGCACTTTTCTTAGTACCATTTAAAGTCATTTTTTATCACTCATCCATTGACGAATAATCGACGCTATAATACGTGGATTTTGATTAGATATATTACAAATTTGATGAATTAATTTATCTGTTGTATTCATGTTTTTTGAATCTTTTAATTGATCGTGAATGTTCTCTGTTTTATTTATATCTTCGCTTCTCTCACGATTAGATAATTCGTAATTTTGAATAGTATTTTTAGAATTATGAGAGGAAGAAGAGAAAAAAACTTTTTTTATAAAAAAGACAAGAAATACAAAAGAAAGACACCATGGTGTTATAATAAAAAAAGGATTTGAAAAAATAGATTTATCGGAATAATTTAATACTTGAATAGGAGAATTTTGATCTTTTTTAAAAAAAGATTCATTGACAATGTGTACAGTATCTCCTCTAATTTTAGAATATCCTATCGCTTCACATACTAATTTTTTAATATTTTTTATCTGTTCTATAGTTAGAGGTATTAATTTTCCATTTTTATTTTTAACAAAATTAACTATGACAGCAGCTGATAATCTTTTAACTTCTCCTACATTCATTTTTGTATGAGATATTGTATGGTTTAATTCATAGTTAATTGTATTATCATGACTTATAGTGGAATTTGAATTAATAAGATTCTTATGAATATTGGTTTCTTTATCTTTATCATGTTTTTTTCTGATAAAGTCACGATTTGAAAAAAAATGATTCTCTTTAGGAAATAATTCTGATTTGTCTGAATCTTGTTTAGTTTTTATTTTATCATTAATTACACTTTGTCGAGATCGTATTGCTTGTTTTTTATGATTTGTATTTGGTGTATATTTTTCTTGTGTTTTTTCTTTATCATTAAAATCTATTTGTGCAGTTACTTGAGCATAAATATTACCGAGGCCCAAAAGAGGTTCTAAAATATTTTTAATTCTATTTCTATAACGAGATTCTACTTCTTCAGAATATCTTAATTTTAAATCATTATCTTGATTTACTCCTAATGATTTATTATTTAATAATTTTCCAAATTGATCTACAATAGTTATATTATCTATAGATAAATCAGAGATACTACTAGCAATTAAATGTAGTATAGCATTCACTTGATTATGATCTAATGATTGATTATATTTAAGACTTAAAATAACAGACGCTGATGGTTTTTTTTTATCTTCTAAAAATAAAGAACTTTTTGGTAAAACTATATGTATTTTTGCGTTATTTATAGCGTTAATTTTTTCTATACTACGAGACAATTCTCCTTCTAAAGCACGTTGATAATTAATTTGTTCACCAAATTGACTTAATCCAAATTTTTCTTTGTCTAAAATTTCATAACCAACACCTCGATGAGGTAAGTTGTGTTCAGATAAAAACAAACGTACATCAGAGATGTTATTTTTAGCAATTAACAATTCACCAGAATCTTCAGAAAACTTATAAGGAATTTTCATTTGATTTAATTGGTCAATAATTTTTTTTCCATCTTCGTTAGACAAATTATTATATAAAATTTGATAATCGGGAGATTTACGCCATATAGAAATTGAAATAGTAGTAATTACAGCTAATACTAACAAAATAATTAAAACACGCGAATTTTTAAAAAAATAAGATAAAAAATTATTGAATTTTTTTTTCTCTTCTGAAATTGATTCTTCAGCACTAAAATTCATGACATCTTCCTAATCTAATAGTTAACCTTACTATATAATTGAATCATAAATAAATTTTACTTGAAATAAAAACATTTCCTGATAAATTAGAAATTAAAATATTTATATCCAAAATCACTGATATTTAAAAAATATAATATTTTAATCAAATAAAAAAGAGGAAGATATGTTTATTAATAACATTCAAAATCAAGATGTTTACACAAAAATTGATTTCTTAGATAAAAAAAAAACAAAAAGTAAAGAATCTAATAATTTTTTTAATTATTTTCAAACAGCATTAGGAGAAATTAGTAATATTCAAAATGATTCAAAAAAAAACATTGAAAAATTTCAGTTAAATAATTCCAAAATATCTTTAAATAACATAATGATGGACCTACAAAAATCGTCTATTTCTATAGAACTTGCTATACAAATAAAAAATAAAATTATCTCGGCATATAAAGAAATTATGAACCAACAAATCTAATATGAATTAATTATGCATTAAAAAATTTCAACTAAGATACTGTGCTAAACTTACATTTTTTTTAGCACAGAAGTTTAAAATATATATAAATATATATAAATTTTTTATTTATTATTATTTTTTTAAATAAAAATTAAAATTAAAATATATATTCTTTAAAAATCTATAAATACTTAAAAAATGCTGTTGGAACTAAGCGGGATCGAACCGCTGACATCTTGCATGCCATGCAAGCGCTCTACCTCTGAGCTATAGCCCCAAAAAATATTACAATATAAAAACACGTGAATTCTGTCAATTTATTTTTCCATCAAAATCATGTATAAAAAATTAATTTAATTATAGTGTCACTTATAATGTAAAAAAGATTATATGTAAATGTATAAGATAATGATCTAGAATAAGTTTTATTTGTATAAAATCGTATTGAATATAACATATATTAAAAATTTTATAACTAAGTTATTAATAGTTAAAAAAAATTTTATATTTCTATTTTAATTTTATTTTTAATTGTATTTTCTTTAATTAGAGAAATAGCCCGTTTTAACCTTAATAAAGTTTTTTCTCTTCCAATCAAAAAAACTACTGAAGTTATATTAGGTGAACACGTACTACCTGTTAATACAACACGTAGTAACATGTTAATTTCTCTTAATTGCATTTTAAGTTTAACACATACATCATTAATAATTATAGACAATTTTTCTTTGTTCCATATAGACATTTTTTTTATTTTATTATATAATTTTTCTAAAATACAATCATTTCCTGTAATAAAATATTGATCAAATATTTTTTGATTAAATATTTCAAATTCTTCATAAAAATATCTAGAAGATTGAACAATTTCTTTTAAAGTATCATGACGAGTTCTTAAAAGAACGAAAACAGATTCTAAATTAGGTCCATTTTTTATATCAATATTTTCATCTTTTATATAATCTTTTAAATAATTGCATACGTAATTTAATGGTAGATTATTAATGTAGTATTTATTTAACCAAAATAATTTTTTCATACTAAAGATACTAGAAGATTTCGTAATATGTTTTAAATTAAATAATTTTTTCATTTCTGTAATACTAAAAATTTCTTGATTGCCATGAGACCAACCTAACCGCATAATATAATTAAGCAATGCTTCAGGTAAAAAACCATCTTTATAGTATTGTAAAACACTTAAAGAATTTGTTCTTTTAGAAAATTTACATCCTTCTTCATCAAGAATCATTGAGACATGAGCATAAATAGGTACTTTAGCACTTAAAGAATTTAAAAGATTTATTTGTCGTGGAGTATTGTTAATATGATCTTCTCCTCGAATAACATGAGTAATATTCATATCTAAATCATCTATTACAACACAAAAATTATATGTAGGTGTCCCATTTGAACGTTGAATTATAAAATCATCTAATTCTGTGTTGTCAAAAGTAATTGTTCCTCTGACTTTATCCTCAAATGTTACTCGTCCAGAAATAGGATTTTTAAATCTTATTACATATTTTTTATTGAAAACATTGCTGTTATCTAAATTTCTACACATTCTATTATATCGTGGTTTTTTCCCTTCAGAAATTTGTTTTTTCCTTTCTTCCTCTATTTTTTTTGAAGAACAAAAACATTTATAAGCACTACCCTTGTCTAACATATTATTAATAACTTCTTTATATCTTTTTATTCTCTTAGTTTGAAAATAAGGACCTTCATCCCAATTTAAACCTAACCATTTTAGTCCATTTAAAATAGAATTAACAGATTCTGAATTAAAACGTTCAATATCAGTATCTTCTATACGAAGAATAAATTTTCCATTATAGTGGCGTGCAAATAACCAAGAATATAGAGCGGTACGAATACCACCAATATGTAAGTTTCCAGTAGGACTAGGCGCAAAACGAGTTTTTACTTTCATATGTTCCTTAGTTAAAAATTATTACTTAATCAACTCAGAAAAATAATATAACTATATAATGTTTAATATTTATAATTTTTTTTTAAAATATAGATTATTATCTCAACATAATGATTAAAATTACAACAAACAAATAATCTTTTCAAAAAAAAGATTGACTCTAACTCTCTTATCTGTAGAATAAAAATACAGATTTTATTAAAAAGGGTGATTAGCTCAGTTGGTAGAGCTCCTCCTTTACACGGAGGAAGTCGGCGGTTCGAGTCCGTCATCACCTACCAAAAAAATACAGGGTCGTTAGCTCAGTTGGTAGAGCAGTTGACTTTTAATCAATTGGTCGCAGGTTCAAATCCTGCACGACCCATAAAAAATGCCTTACTTATTTGTATAAATAAGTAAATTTGCATAATAATTAAAGTCCTTTAATTATTTATCTATCTGATTAAAAGATTAAATTCTTCTTCACTGATTATTTTTATTTTTAATTCTCTTGCTCTATCAAACTTATTTTTTCCTTTTTTTTGCCCATAAATTACAAGGTCTGTATTCTTAGAGACAGTATTGCTAACTTCAGCACCTAATCCAATTAACTTTTTTACCATTTTCCTTCGAGAAAGAAAATTAAATTTACCTGTTAAAACTATTTTCTTATGCAGAAAAGTTTTATCTTTTATTTTTTTTTCTTTAATTTCAAAAAAATTCATTTTTTGAGCAAGATTAATAACTAATTGTCGATTTGAAGAATTTGAAAAATAATTAAATATGTTATTACCAACAACTTTCCCTATACCATTTATAGAATTTAACTCTAATATAGTAGCATTTATTAATCTATATATATTCTTAAAATATTTTGCTATTTTCGCCGATGACACGATACCTACAAAAGGTATTCCCAAAGCATAAATAAAACGATTTAAAGAACATGTTCTTGATTTTAAAATAGCATTAATAATATTAATACTTTTCTTTTCTTTAATATTGTCTAATTTTTTTAACTGTATCTCTGTAAGGTAAAAAAAATCAATAATGTTTGTAACAACATTTTTTTTTATTAATGAATTAACTATTTTTGGTCCCAAACCATCTACATTTAAAGCGTTTTTTGAAAAAAAATGATGAATAGATTTTTGTTTTTGAGCTTCACATATCAAACCAGAAGGACAACGTACTATTTTATCCACTTTATTTTCGATTAATTTGGAATTACATACAGGACAAAAAATAGGAAAAATTATTTTTTGAAAATTATTAATACGATTATTTTTAATAACACCTATAATTTTAGGTATAACGTCTCCGGACCGACTAACTAAAATTAAATCATTAATATGTAAATCTAACTTTTTAATTTCATTTTTATTGTATAAAGACGCTTTTTTTATTATTACTCCTGATATATAAATTGGATTAAAATAAGCTACTGGTGTAATGGCACCAGTTCTACCAACTTGAAATTTTACATCACGTAATTTAGTAATTTCTTCCTTAGAAGAAAATTTAAATGCAATCGCCCAACGGGGGAACTTATTATTACATCCTATTTTTCTTTGTAGTTTAATTGAATTTACTTTTATTACAATACCATCGATGTCAAAATTAAAAAAATAACGTTTTTTTTCTATTTTTTTATAAAAATCAAATATTTCTTCTTGATTTGAACAAATCAACATTTCTTTATTAACTGGTAGTCCCCATTTAGAAAAACAAATTAATCTTTCATAATGATTTTTAAAATCCTCCATTCCTTCAAAAATAGTATATCCATGACAAACAAACCTCAACTTTCTTTCAGAAGTAATTTTCGAATCAAGTTGACGTAGAGATCCTGCTGCAGCGTTTCGAGGATTTGAAAAAAGTTTTTTGTTATTAATATAAAATTGATGATTTAAGTTTTTAAAATCAGATTTTAACATAAAAACTTCACCTCGTACCTCAAATTTTCTAGGTATATGTAGTCCTTTTAATTCTAATGGTACTGATTCTATAGTACGTATATTATCTATTATATTTTCTCCTATATAACCATCACCACGAGTTGATGCAGAGATTAAAACCCCTTCCTCATAAATTAAACTTACAGCTACACCATCAAACTTTAATTCGCAACAAAAATTTATTAAGCAATTTTGATCAATTTTTCTTTTAATCCTATTTTCAAATTCTACAATTCCGTTTAAATTAAATGTATTTTCCAAAGATAACATAGGAGAAAAATGTACTACTTTTTGAAATTTTGTAATTAAATTAGCACCAATTTTTTGTGTAGGGGAATTAGGATCTATAAATTTTTTATTTTTTGATTCCAGATCATATAATTTATTTAAAAAATAATCATATTCCGAATCAGAAACAATTGGTTGATCTAAAGTATGATAAAAATAATTATATCTTAGAATTTTTTCTCGTAATTTATCAATTTTCTCTTTTATTGATTTCATAAGCATATTAAGTAATATATTGATATAAAAAATATTTAATTATTGCAATTTTTTTTAAATTAATAATATTAATATTTTTTTATTTAATTTTTTATCATAATATAAAAAAAAATATTTTTTATATATTTAAATATAAAACTATTTATTAACATAAAAATATAAAAAAATTTATTATTTTAATAATATTTTTCTGATTTAAAAAAATATATTTATCTGATTATGACTAAAAATAAATAAAATGTAAAAAAAATATAATTTTTATACAAAATATATCTGAAAATGATAAAATTTTTTCAAATGGAAAATTTATTTTTCATTAAAAAATAGAAATAATCATTAATCAATCAGAGAATAAAATGAATAAAATATATCTAGACAACTCTTTTACTATTGGTAATACACCTCTTGTCCGCTTAAATAAAATAGGAAATGGAAAAATTTTAGCAAAAATAGAATCTAGAAATCCAAGTTTTAGTGTCAAATGTAGAATTGGTGCTAATATGATATGGGATGCAGAAAAAAAAGGAATTTTAAAAAAAAATATAGAATTATTTGAAGCAACTAGTGGCAATACAGGAATTGCTTTAGCATATGTTGCAGCAGCAAGAAATTATAAATTAACTCTTATAATGCCCGATTCTATGTCCATGGAAAGAAGAAAACTACTTAAATCTTTAGGTGCTAATTTGATATTAACAGACGGAAAATACGGTATGCAAGGTGCTATTTCTAAGGCTAATGAAATCGTATCTTTAAATCAAAAAAACTATCTTTTATTAAAACAATTTGATAATCCAGCTAATCCAGAAATACATGAAAAAACAACTGGTCCAGAAATTTGGCAGGACACCGAAGGTAATATAGATATATTAATTGCAGGTGTTGGAACAGGTGGAACAATTACAGGAACTACAAGATATATAAAGATTAAAAAAAGAAAAAAAGAGCTAATTAGTATTGCTGTTGAACCTGTAGAATCACCTGTAATTACACAGTTTTTATCAGGAAAGGAAATAAAACCTGGAATACACAAGATACAAGGTATAGGGGCAGGATTTATTCCGAATAATTTAGACCTATCGTTAATTGATGAAGTAATTACTATATCAAGTGAAGAAGCAATATTTCATGCTCAAATGATTATGAAAAAAGAAGGGATACTCGCAGGGATTTCTTCTGGTGCGGCAATAGCAGCAGCATTAAAAGTACAAAAACAAAAAATTTTTTCGAATAAAAATATAGTAGTTATATTACCTTCTTCTGGAGAACGATATTTAAGTACAGATCTCTTTTCTACATCATTTAAAAATGGATACAACTATTAAAATACAACTTCTGTAATAAAACAACAAAAAAAGTTATTTTTTATTATAAAAGTTGTATTTTATATTTTAATTAAACAATTCGCTATAAAGTACATTAAATATATTTATACATAATCAATCTTAATTCATTTAAGGAAAAAAAATGTTTCAAAAAGAAATTAAAATTACTGCTTTGCATGGTTTACATACTCGACCTGCAGCTGAATTTGTAAAAGAAGCAAAAAAATTTACCTCAGATATTAATATTATTTATAACGGAAAATCTATTAACGCAAAAAGTTTATTTAAAATTCAAACATTAGGTTTAGTTAAAGACAGTATTATTAAATTAACTGCAGAAGGTGAAGATGAAAAAAAAGCGATTGAACATTTATCTGAAATTATGATAGATCTAGAATAGATTATAATTAAAAAAAATTATAAAATTAGTAAAAAATACCGGAGGTTTTATATTACTTCCGGATTTATTTTGTATAAAATACTATGTTCGCCTGACATTCTATTTTTCTCCTCTTCAAAAATAAAATTTATAGTTAAAGGTAATGTTATGATTTCAGGAATTTTAGCATCACCGGGTATAACTTTTGGCAATGCGCTTCTATTAAAAAATGAAGAAATTGTTATTAACCGGAAAATAATTTCTGCTGAAAATATCAAAAAAGAAATAAATAAGTTTTTTAACGGTAGAAAAAAATCAGTAAAACAACTAACAGAAATAAAAGTAATAACAGGCGAAAAATTTGGTAAGAAAAAAGAAAGCATTTTTGAAGGTCATATAATGCTTCTTGAAGATGAAGAATTAGAAAAAGAAATAATTACATTAATTAAAGAAAAAAAAATATCTGCTGCAGAAGCAACTGAATTTGTTATTGAAGAACAAGCCAAGGCATTGGAAAAAATAAAAGATGAATATTTAAAAAATAGAGCAATTGATATCAGAGATATTGGTTTACGTCTAATAAAAAATATTCTTAATATTGATATTATTGATTTAAATAATATAAAAAATAAAGTTATTTTAATTTCAAAAGATTTAACTCCTTCAGAAACAGCACAGATTAATATAAAATACATTTTAGGATTTATTACAGATTTAGGTGGTCCAACATCACACACATCAATTATAGCGAGATCACTTGAAATACCAGCGATTGTAGGTACCATAAACATAACTAAAAAAGTTAAAAACAATGATTTTATTATTTTAGATTCAATTAATAACGAAATTTTTATTAATCCATCAATAAAATTAATAAATGAAAAAAAAGAAATAGAAAAAAAATATTTTTTTAAAAAAGAAAAATTAAAAAAATTAAGATATTTACCTGCTACTACTACTGATGGACGCAATATTCAGATTGGATCTAATATTGGAAATATCAAAGATATTGATTCAGCAAAAAAATATGGTGCCGAATGTATTGGTCTCTATCGGACAGAATTTTTATTTATGGGGAGAAATACATTTCCTACTGAAGACGAACAATTTCAATCTTATAAAGAAATTGCGAAATCAATGAATAATAAATCCGTTATTATCAGAACCATGGATATCGGTGGAGATAAAGATCTTCCATATATGGATTTGCCAAAAGAAGAAAATCCTTTTTTAGGATGGAGAGCCATACGTATTTCAATGGATCGTAAAGAAATGTTATATGCACAATTGAGAGCTATTCTTCGAGCATCTGCATTTGGTAAAATATATATTTTATTTCCTATGATTATATCAGTAGAGGAAATTCGAATATTAAAAAAAGAAATTAAAAAAATTCAAAATAAATTAAAAAATGAAAAAATAAAATTTGATAAAAATATTAAAATTGGAATTATGATAGAAACACCTGCATCAGCTATAATAGCAGAATATTTAATAAAAGAAGTAGATTTTTTTAGCATTGGAACAAATGATTTAACACAATATACTTTAGCTGTTGATAGAGGAAACGATTTAATTTCACATCTTTATAACCCCATAAGTCCATCTATTTTAAAATTAATTCAACAAGTTATTGATATATCGCATTTACATGGAAAATGGACAGGAATGTGTGGAGAATTGGCGGGAGATGAACGCGTAACGACACTTTTATTAGGTATGGGTTTAGATGAATTTAGCATGAGTTCATCAAGTATTCCTAAAATTAAAGAAATTATTCGAAAAACATCTTATATAAAAGCCAAAAAATTAGCTAAAAATGTACTAAATGTAGCAACTAGAAAAGAAATTTTAGATATATTAAACAAATTTAATATTTAGGGAAAAATAAAATTTTTAAAAATAAAAATTTAGTATTATAGAAAGGAATTTAGGAGGAAAAATGAATTTTTTATCTGATTTTTTTATCAAAAAAAAATCGATTTTTTCAAAAAAAATAAACATTTTAGCACCTTTATCAGGTGATATAATAAATATTGAAGATGTACCAGATATAGTTTTTTCTAAAAAAATTGTAGGTGACGGAATAGCTATTAATCCATCTGGGAAAGAAATTCTTGCACCAATAAATGGTACAATTGGAAAAATACTAGATAGTATGCATGCTTTTTCAATTGTTTCAGAAGATGGAGTAGAATTATTTGTACATTTTGGAATTGATACAGTTAAACTAAAAGGTCAAGGTTTTAAAAAAATAGCAAAAGATAATCAAAAAGTAAAAATAGGAGATGTCATAATACTATTTGATTTAAATCTATTAAGAGAAAAAGCTCATTCTATCATAACTCCTGTCGTAATATCTAATATGGAAAATTTTAAAAAAATAGAAAAAGCATCAGGTAAAATTATTGCCGGGAAAACAGTTATTATATCTTTATATAATTAATTTATCATATAAAAACGGTACTTTTATTTAGTACCGTTTTAAAATAAGATAAGGAAAAAACATGTTTTATCTTCATAATTTAATTATTTCTATCGTTATAGGAACAATAGAAGGAATAACAGAATTTTTTCCTATTTCATCTACAGGACATATGATTATTTTTATTCATTGGTTAAATGTAGAAAACAAACATACTAAAATATTAGAAATATTTGTTCAAATTGGTTCTGCTATGGCAATTTTATTTTTTTTTCATAAAAATATAATAAAACTATTAATAATAAATACAAAAAAAAAATATAATAAAACAAAAAATATACATCTTATTGTTTCAATTTTACCTACAATTTTTTTAGGATTAATTTTTTATAATAAAATCAAATTACTATTTAATCCTACCAATGTTATGTATGCATTAATATCAGGCGGAATTTTTCTTATAATTGCAGAAATTTTTAAACCAAAAAAATTAACAGTAAATACTATTTATGATATAAATATTTTCCAATCTTTAATTATTGGATGTTTTCAAACATTGTGTTTATGTCCAGGATTTTCAAGGTCCGGAGCAACTATAGCGACAGGATTGCTATTGGGTTTAAAACGTTCAGTTGCAATAAATTTTTCTTTCATAATTTCAATTCCATTAACAATAGGAGCATCATGTTTAGATTTAATAAAAAATTTTCACAATATTAATAAACTTAATCTGCCATATTATTTTAGTGGATTTATTATATCTTTTTTTATTTCTTTTATATCTATTAAGAAATTAATTAATATACTAAATAAAATATCTTTAAATTTTTTTGGAATTTATCGATTTTTAATAGCAGTATTAATTTATTTCACAAAATAAAAAAATCATTTTTATTTTAATATATTTTTTCTTTTGTACGCCATAGCTCAAGTTTTCTAACTCTTAATTTATTTAATTCATTTCTGATATTATAACTTTTAAATCCTTGATTTAATATTTTTTTTACAGAAATATCTTGTATGGAAAAGAAAGATTTTTTTAAAAAATTAATTTTGAATTTCAGATTACATTTTTTATCTTGACTATGATGTATTAAGTTAAAATCACATAAGAACGATAATTTATTGACTCGATCTGGTTTACGCCAAGCATCAATTTTTAAAAACAAGTTAACAATATTTTTAGAAGATTGATAATAAATAGAATTTAAAAATATATAAAAACCGCTATTTAAAATAGCTAATTCTCTAATTTCTAATGGAATGTTAAAACGTTTACATAAATTCTTTACAAGAAGAGCAGAATATTCATCATAAGGTTTTTTTATACAAAAATATTCTGTTTTTTGAGATAAAAACTGACACAAATAAGCAAAACGTATAGAAATATCTTCAGTTAAATTAGATATTTTAGACAAACCCATTGATATGTAAATATTATTTTTTAAACTTTTAAAAAAATATGAAGAATAAAAAATTTTTCTTTGATAAAAAAAATAAATTTCTGGGAAAATATAATTTAGTGCTCTACAAGAATATAAAATTTGAAAATAAACATGAGGATTAGAAGTTTTTAAAGCTTTCTCAGTTTCATTCCAAATTCTATTTTTTGTTAAATATAAAAGTTCATTATTATTTACCATTTTACACATTAAAATCATTGTTTCTTTAGCAATATGAAAGCCTAAATGTACTAAATTAGCTGCAAATCTTGCTGTACGTAAAACTCTTAATGGATCTTCAATAAAAGATTCCGATACATGACGTAATAAACGACGTTTTAAATCTTTTCTTCCCTCAAAAGGATCAATATAATTACCATACTTATCTTGAGCAATAGCATTAATTGTTAAATCTCGTCTTACTAAATCTTCTTCTAGAGTAACATTAGAATGAAATTCGGTATAAAACCCAGTATATCCTCTACCAGATTTTCGTTCTTTTCTTGCTAATGCATATTCTTCATGTGTTTCTGGATGTAAAAATACTGGAAAATCTTTTCCTACTTGTTGAAACTTTTTTTTTAATAATTTTTCTCTTGTAGTTCCTACTATTACCCAATCTCTATCTTTAATAGGTAAATTTAACAAACTATCACGAATAGCTCCACCTACTAAATATATTTTCATAATAATTTTCCCATACTAAAAATTTAAATTATATTCTATAATAGAAAAAAAAATAAAATCTTGTAAAAGATATTAAGATAATATATAAAAAAATTAATATTTTTAAAAAATTATAATTAAGAAATTTTAACTATTTTATTAAATTATTTAAATCTAATTATTTAATTTTAAAAACATAATGAATGATTTTAAATAATTTTTAAAGAGAACATCATGAAAAAAAAATTAATTAATTTTAAAAATGCACTTGTTCTTGTTGTAGGAGATTTAATATTAGATTGCTACTGGTATAGCAAAAACTACTATGTTTTATCTGAAGAATTAATACCAGTAGCACCAATTCATACAATACAAAAACAACCAGGTGGCGCAGCAAATGTTGCAAAAAATATTGCAGAAATTGGTGGAAATTCAAAAATTATTGGATTTATTGGAATCGATTACGAAGGTTTAATATTAAAAAAACTTCTTAATCACACTAGAATTGAATCTGATTTAATAAGAATAAAAAAAAATAAAACAATTACGAAGATTAGAATCTTATCAGAACAAAAACAATTAATTCGACTGGATTTTCAAGAAAAATACATTCCAAAAAAATTTGATTTATTATATGAAAAAATTATTAGTGCATTAACATATTATAAAGTTTTAGTGCTTTCAGACTATGCAAAAGGTACATTAGTTGATATAAAAAAAATTATTAATACGGTAAAAAAAATGTCTATTCCCATACTTATAGATCCAAAAGGTCCAGATTTTAAAAAATATTCAGGTGCGACTTTGTTGACGCCAAACCTTTCGGAATTTGAAAAAATAGTAGGAAAATGTCATGAAGAAAAAGAAATATTAGATAGAGGAATTAAATTAGTATCTAAACTAAATATATCAGCTTTATTAGTTACACGTTCTGAAAATGGCATGACTTTATTTCAACCTAAAAAAGAACCAATACACTTTCCAGCTATATCTAAGATAGCATCAGATGTAACAGGAGCAGGAGACACAGTAATCTCAATAATAGCTTCTTCTCTAGCTACAGGTTATTCATTAGAAGAAGCTTGTTTTCATGCTAATGTCGGAGCTAGCGTAGTGGTCCAAAAAATGGGGACTGAAACGTTAACAATTAATGAATTAAATGCAGTATTAAACATAGAATAAAAAAATTATTATTGCTGTTATCAAATAATTAAAAATTTATATCTAAATATTATTTGTAATACTTAGGTATAAAAAAATATTTAAATGTACTTAAAACGATGCATTTCTAGATTGCCCTTGTATTTTATTCACGATATAATAAAATTCATGGACTTATAAAATATATATTATTTAATTTTCAGCAATTCTTTATTCTTTAAGATTTTTTATTAAATAATTTAAGAAGATTTTTAAAATGAATCAAAAAATACTTTCTGAATTTGGAAAACCTATAGATCGTGTTGAAAAAGCTATAATTGCTTTACAATCAGGCGAAGGTATTATTATATTAGATGATGAAAAACGTGAAAATGAAGGCGATCTCGTTTTTTCATCTGAAAAAATGACAGTTGAACAAATGGCATTAACAATTCGATATGGTAGTGGAATTGTATGTTTATGTATAACAGAAGACAAACGAAAAAAACTAGATTTGCCTATGATGGTTCAAAATAATACAAGTACTTATCGTACCGGATTTACGGTAACAATAGAAGCATCAAAGGGAATATCTACTGGTGTATCAGCACAAGATCGATTGACTACTATAAAAACAGCTATATCCGATAACGCTAAGCCTAGCGATTTAAATAGACCCGGACATGTATTTCCTCTTAGAGCTGATAATGGGGGGGTTTTAGCAAGAGCAGGACATACAGAAGCAGCCATTGAAATAGTATCTCTTGCGGGACTAAAACCATCTGGGGTGATTTGCGAATTAACAAATAAAGATGGATCTATGTCTCGCGCACCTGAAATTATAAAATTTTCAAAATCTCAAAATATGAAAATTCTAACTATCCAAGATTTAATCCTATATCTTCAAAAGAAACCAATTTTTTATAAATAAATATTGATTTTACGTAATAATGTTATTTTTTTTAAACGAGATTTAATTTGTCTATAGACCACTTTGGATCAACAAATATTTCTACGAGTGAAGAATTAACGTCTTTATGACGCAATGATCCAAGATAAGCAATCATTGCTGCATTGTCTGTACATAACTTTAATTTAGAATAAAAAACTTTTCCATTAAAAAATTTGTTCATCATAATTTTTGATCTTTTTCGTAATACATTATTAGCGCTAACACCACCTGCTATTACTAAACGTTTCCATCCTGTTTTTTGTAATGCTTTTTTAGTTTTAATTAACAGTATATCAATTACCGCATCCTCAAAAGCTTTTGCAATATTCGCTTTTTTTTGCATATTTAAAATACTATTCTTAATAGTATTAAAGGTAAAAGTTTTCAATCCTGAAAAACTAAAATTTAAATTTGAATGATTTAGCATAGGTCTTGGAAAATACAAATTGTCTTTTATACCTCTAGCAGCTAAATCAGACAAAATACGTCCAGTTGGATATTTTAAACCTAACATTTTTGATACTTTATCAAATGCTTCTCCTGCAGCATCATCTAAAGATTGACCTAATATTTCATATTTTCCTAAATGATGAGCAGCAATGATTTGTGTATGTTTACCAGAAACTAAAAGTGCAATAAATGGAAATTTAATTGACTTATAATTTAACATTGGTGATAATAAGTGTGCCTCCATATGATTAACGGGTAAAACTGGAATATTCAAAGAAAAACCTAAAGAACAAGCAAATGTTGCACCAACTAACAAAGAACCAACTAAACCAGGACCAGCAGTATATGCAATAAGATCAATTTCATTCGAAATATTTATTTTTTTACAAACTTTATCAATCAAAATAGTTATTTTTTTTGCATGGACACGTGATGCTAACTCTGGAACTATACCACCATAATGAGCATGTACTTTTCTTTGACTATACAGTTCATTAATTAATAAACCTCTTGACACATCATAAACAGCTATTCCAGTATCATCGCAAGATGTTTCGATACCTAATACCTTCATTTTTTTACATACCTATAAAATTAATTAATAATTAAATAATATTTAATACTATTCGATATCAATAATATCACAGATAATTTATTAATTGCATTTTTCTAAAAAAATGATATTTTACAAAAATAATATTAATTAAGATATAATTTCTTTTCAGATAAAGAAATAATATTTCTTATGTTTTTAAAACAAAAAATTGAGGTTGAATATAAATGCCAATAATAAAAGTTCGCGAAAATGAACCATTTGATGTAGCACTACGTCGATTTAAAAGATCGTGCGAAAAAGCTGGCATTTTAGCTGAAATTAGAAGAAGAGAGTTTTATGAAAAACCAACTACTGAAAGAAAACGTGCTAAAGCTTCAGCAGTAAAACGTCTTGCAAAAAAACTAACTCGAGAAAATGCAAGACGTATTCGTATGTACTAAAATTTTAAAAAAATAAAAAAACCGTTCTTTAACAAGAACGGAATTTTATTATACTATACATAAAATACATGTCTGGAAAAATACCAAAATATTTTATTAATGAACTCTTATTTCGCACTAATATTGTTGAACTTATAAATACGCGAATAAAATTAAAAAAAAATGGTAAAAATTATCAAGCTCATTGTCCTTTTCATAACGATAAAACTCCATCTTTCACTGTAAATTATGAAAAACAATTTTATTATTGCTTCGGATGTAGCGCACATGGTAATGCAATTGATTTTTTAATAAAATATGACAATATTAATTTTGTAGAAAGCATTGAAGAACTTGCTACAATTCATGGTGTCGAAATACCCTTTGAAAAAAAAAATAGAATTGAAAAAAATGATTATTTAAAAAAACAAAGATTATATTTATTAATGGAGAAGATGTCTTATTTTTACCAAAAAAACATTATCCTTTCTAATTCTGCTTATCAATATTTAATTAAAAGAGGAATTAGCAAAGAGATGATTGAATTATATTCAATTGGATTTTCAGGATATCAATGGAATGTATTTTCTAAAAAATTTAATATAAAAAAGCACCTTGAAAAAGAATTATTAACTCAAAAAATAATCTCAACTAATAATTACGGATATATATATAATCCTATTCAAGGACGAATAATTTTTCCTATATATGATCAACATGGAAGAACTATTAGTTTTGGAGGGCGTTCAATAAATAAAAAAATTTCTCCAAAATATTTAAATTCTCGTGAAACAGATATTTTTCAAAAGGGAAAACAAATTTATGGATTATACCAAGTTACAAAAAAACACTTCAAACCAAAACATCTATTAGTTGTAGAAGGTTATATAGATGTTATCATGTTAACACAACATAATATTGAATATGTCGTTTCATCATTGGGTACATGTATTACAAAAGAACATGTACAAATACTTTTTCGTTATACTAATACAGTTATATATTGTTATGATGGAGATGATGCGGGTCGAAATGCCTCTTGGAGAACTTTAAAAATTGCATTACCATATATATCTGAAAAAAAATGTATTAAATTTATACTCTTACCAAAAAATGAAGATCCAGATACAATTATTCAAAAAGAAGGGACAAATAAATTCCAATTGCGAATTGATAATGCTCTCACAATGTCAGAATTTTTTTTTAAAAACATTTTAAAAGATATTGATTTATCATCTAATAATGATAAGTTTTACTTGAGCTCACTTGCTTTACCTTTAATAAATTGTATATCTAGCGATATAATAAGAATTTATTTACGACAAAAATTAGCTAGAATAATAGGAATTTTAGATGATTATCAATTTAAAAAATTTTTATATGAACAAGAAAGAAAAAATAAAAATACATCATTCCAAATTAAATATACTCCTATGCGAACACTAATTAGTCTATTAATTCAAAATCCTAATTTATCAAGATTAGTATCTTCAACTGAAAAATTTGAAAATAAAAAAATAAAAGGACTTCCTATTTTTTTGGAAATTTTAAAAACATGTTCTAACAATCCTATTATTAATACAGGTCAATTACTAGAATTTTATAGAAATAGCAAAATAATTAACATTTTAAAAATTTTATCTAAATGGGATCACATGATAATTAGAGAAAAAATTGAAAATATGTTTTTAGATTTAATAAAAAACACATATAGTAAAATTTTAGAAAAAAGACAAGAAAATTTAATTGCGAAAGAAAGAGTTAAAGGATTAACAAAAAATGAAAAAAAAGAAATTTGGTCTATTAATAAAAAATTATCAAAAAAATAATTTCATATAAAAAATTAATTTTTATTCATTATTGACTAACAAGTCAATTAATATTCATTATTTTTAATAAAATTTGGATGTTTTCATATGGAGAAAAACCCAAAGTCACAACTTAAGCTCCTTGTGACACATGGTAAGGAGCAAGGGTATTTAACCTATTCTGAAATTAATGATCATTTGCCAGAAGAAATTATTGACTCTGAACAAATTGATGACATTATTCAGATGATTAACGATATGGGAATTCAAGTTGTAGAAGAAGCACCTGATGCAGATGATTTAATTTTAAACGAAATAAATACAGATACAGATGAAGATGCAGTTGAAGCAGCTACACAAGTTTTATCTAATGTAGAATCTGAATTTGGCAGAACCACTGATCCTGTTCGTATGTATATGCGAGAAATGGGAACTGTCGAATTACTTACAAGAGAAGGTGAAATTGATATAGCTAAACGCATTGAAGAAGGAATTAATCAAGTTCAATCTTCCGTATCAGAATATCCAGAAGCTATTAGTTATCTTCTTGAGCAATATGATCGAATTAAAACTGGTCAAATAAGATTATCAGATATAATAACTGGCTTTGTCGATCCAAATAATGAAGAAATTTTTTCTCATCCCTCAACGATTCATATCAATTCTGAAATTTTAGATGAAGTTCCCAACACTCATAATAACGACGATGAGAACGACGATGAGAACGACGATGAGAACGACGATGAGAACGACGATGAGAACGACGATGAGAACGACGATGAAAATAGCATTGATCCAGAATTAGCAAACGAAAAGTTTAAAGAATTACGAAAACAGTATACTAGTACAAGTAATACGATTAAAGAAAAGAATAGAAATCATAAAGATTCACTATTAGAAATTTATCACCTTTCAGAAATATTTAAACAATTTAGATTAGTCCCAAAACAATTTGATCATTTAGTGAATAATATGCGTAACATGATGAATAGAGTTAAAAAACAAGAAAAAACTATTATGAAATTATGTATTGAAAAATGCAAAATGCCGAAGAAAAATTTTTTCAAAATTTTTCTAGGAAGAGAAACTGATAAAAATTGGTTTAGAAAGGAACAGGATTCAAATCAAACGTGGTCTAATAAATTAGAATATATTAAAGAAGAAGTTTTTTTTAGTATAGACAAATTAATTCAAATAGAAAAAGAAACAGGTTTAACAATTGAACAAGTTAAAGATATTAATAAACGAATGTCTATTGGAGAAGCAAAAGCTAAAAGAGCAAAAAAAGAAATGGTGGAAGCTAATTTAAGATTAGTTATTTCTATTGCTAAAAAATATACTAATAGAGGATTACAATTTTTAGACTTAATTCAAGAAGGTAACATTGGATTGATGAAAGCAGTAGATAAATTTGAATATCGTCGAGGTTATAAATTTTCAACTTATGCCACATGGTGGATAAGACAAGCCATTACTCGTTCTATTGCCGATCAAGCAAGAACTATTCGAATACCCGTACATATGATCGAAACTATTAATAAGTTAAATAGAATTTCTAGACAAATGCTTCAAGAAATAGGTCGAGAACCTACTCCAGAAGAACTTTCTGAAAAAATGATGATTCCTGAAGATAAAATTCGAAAAGTATTAAAAATAGCAAAGGAACCAATATCTATGGAAACACCCATTGGAGACGATGATGATTCTCATTTAGGTGATTTTATAGAAGACACAACACTAGAATTGCCACTAGACTCAGCTACATCGGAAAGTTTAAGATCAGCTACACATAATGTTTTATCAGGTCTAACAGCTCGTGAAGCAAAAGTACTTCGTATGCGTTTTGGGATTGATATGAATACTGATCATACTTTAGAAGAAGTAGGAAAACAATTTGATGTTACTCGTGAAAGAATAAGACAAATAGAAGCAAAAGCATTAAGAAAACTTCGTCACCCTAGTCGATCAGAAGTGTTACGTAGTTTTTTAGATGATTAAATTAAAATTAAATGTATTTTTATACAAAATAAAACTTCTGTACTATACACGATAAAATCGTAAAATATAAATTTCAGTTTTAATAAAAAAAGAAGTTTTAATTGTATAAATTATATACCGTCTCCATATTGTAAAAATTTTGTATAATGCATTGAATTATTTTTATTTTTTTCAAAGGAAAAATTTTTACAAATATTTACATTTTTAATAATTTTCGCAGGAATACCAGCGACTGTAACAAATGGAGGAACATTCTTTAAGACTATTGAGCCAGCACCTATTTTAACTCCTTGACCAACTTCAATGTTTCCTAATATTTTTGCTCCAGCACCTATAACAACTTGCTTTCTAATTATTGGATGTCTATTGATACTAGTATTTTTACCTGTTGCTCCTAATGTTACTGAATGAAAAATTGATACATCATCTTCTATAATTGCACCTTCTCCGATAACAATACCATGTGCATGATCAAAGACAATTCCAGAACCAATATAAGCACGAGGATGAATATCTACTGAAAATACAGTAGATATTCTACTTTGGAGATATGTAGATAATTCATATTTTTTTTTCTTCCAAAGATAATTACTTAATCTATGAGATTCTAGAGCATGAAATCCTTTAAAATACAAAAGCGGAGTTATATAATTATTTACAACCGGATCACGTTCTAATATTGCTTTTAAATCTTTAACTACAGAATTAATTATAAAAATATTTTTTGAATATATTTCACTAAAACAATTAAATAATTTTTTTGAAGATATAATTGATGTTGATAATTTAGTAGATAATATATAACTTAAAGAATGACTTAATTTATCATGGTTTAATATACTTTTTTCATATAATTTTGATAGAATTGGTTCCTTTTTAAATAAAAGTCGAGCTTCGCCTTGTATCTTATTCCATAATTTCAAATTTTTTAAAGAAACCACAATTCCTCCTTAAAAAAACATATCAATTAAATTATTTTATGTATAACACTAATATTTATTAACAATTTTCTTCTTTATTAAAAATATTACTTTCAGATTTTAAATTTTTATAAAAAATATCATCAAAATTAATAGGAGTAAGATTTAACTGCGGAAAACTACCATAGGATACTAAACTTGATATACATGTTCTAGCATAAGGAAATAAAATATTAGGACAATAAGAACCCAAACAATGTCTTAATTCTTTTTCATTAAAATAAGAAATCAAAAAAACACCTGCTTGATGTACATCACATAAAAAAAATAAATTTTCTTCACTTTTAACTATTACTCGTACCTGTAAAACAGTTTCAAAAATATTTGATTTTAATTTATTAGAAGTTATATTTAAATTAAATTTTATAATTGGATCCCATTTTTTATGAAAAATATTAGGAGTGTTTGGAGCTTCAAAAGAAGCATCTTTTATATAAATTCTTTTAATTTCAAAAGATTTTTCTTTTAATTTTTTTTCTGACATATATTATCCATTTAAATGAATTAAATTTATAATTTAGATCTTAAAAAAATATTTTTTTATTTTTCTTAAAAATATTATTTTTTTTTATTGACAATAATAGGTAATCTTTCTTTTTCCCAAGAATCCATACCGTCTTTTAAAAGATAAATTTTATCTAATCCACTTCGAATAAATTCTTTAATACATTTATTGTGATGAGTTAATGAATCTACTATAAGAATAATAGGAAGAGATTTAGACAACTTTAACTTGTTTATATTTGTTAAACTAATATCTTTAATAGGAATATTAATTGCATTGACAATATGTCCTGAACTATATAATTCAAAAGAACGTGTATCAATAATAATAGCTTTTTTTTTATTTATTAATTTTATTGCATCAAAGTTATTAATGATTTTAGATTTTGAATATAAATTTCTAGTACTAAAAAAAATTATTAAAAAAAGAGAAAATAACCATATAATACTAAGTACTAAATGATTAGAAATAAAAAATAATATATCTTGCATACAATAAATATCCTATATTTTTTTGCAGATGCTTCAAAAAATTTATTTTTAATATTAAAAAATTTTAGTACATTCTTAAAATTTTAAAAATTAAATAGCATTTTGATTAGCAATAAATTTTTTTATAAAATATTCAATCTTTCTTTTTCTTTATTAATTTGTTTACGTACTTCTTGAAAAGACACTCCACCTTGAGATCCACGTTTTTCAAGACATGCTTCTAAAGTTATTTCTTTATATATATCATTTTCAATAAGATCACTATACATTTTAAATGTAGATAGATCTAAATCATTTAAAGATTTTTTTTCATTAATAGCTCGAAGTACTAATTGACCAGATATATGATGTGCTTCACGAAAAGTAACACCTTTTTTTACTAAATAGTCAGCAATTTCTGTCGCGTTAGCATATCCTTGCTCTGCAGCTTTACGACAAGATACAGGATTTAATTTCACATTTTTTAAAACTAAATTTGCTATAGATAAAGAATCATGCCAAGTTTTTAAAGAATCAAACAGACCTTCTTTATCTTCTTGCATATCTTTATTATAGGATAAAGGAAGAGATTTTAAAACAACTAAAATAGACATCAAAGCTCCATGAACACGACCGCATTTAGAACGTATAATTTCTAATGCATCGGGGTTTTTTTTTTGAGGCATTAAAGATGATCCAGATGTAATAGAATCAGATAATTCGATAAAATTAGCTTCGCTTGAATTAAAAAAAATTAAATCTTCAGAAAATCGAGATAGATGTGTCATACTAATTGAAGAAGCAGATAATAATTCTATTACATAATCTCTATCAGAAACGCTATCTAATGCATTATTAGTCGCAGAATCAAACCCCATAGATATAGCAAGTTTAGTTCGATCAATATTCCATGCTGTTCCAGATAAAGCTCCTGATCCCAGTGGACTAATATTTAATCTTACTAAAATGTCTTTTAATCGACTTTCATCACGTTTTAACATTTCTATATAAGCCATACACCAGTAAGCAAATGTAATTGGCTGAGCGCGCTGTAAATGAGTATATCCTGGCATTATAATATCGTAATTTTCTTCGGCAACAAAAACAAAAGTTTTTTGTAAAAGAATAATACTTTCTAATAAAAAATTAACTTTTCTTTTACACCATAATTTTAAATCAGTTGTAATTTGGTCATTTCGACTACGTCCAGTGTGTAATTTTTTACCTAATTCTCCTATTTTTTTAATAAGATTAGATTCTATCCAACTATGAATATCTTCATAATTACTTTCAAGAATTTTTTTTGGATTATTAAAAATTTCTTTTTTCAAAAAAATTAATGCAGATTCTATTTTTTTTTGTTCTTCTAAAGTGAGAACTCCAACTTCTACAAGAGCATGAGACCAAGAAATAGATGCAAATATATCTTCTTCTGCTAAAAGATAATCAAAAGTTAAAGAAGAATTGAATTTTTTGAATATTTTATTAGATTCATTCAAGAATCTTCCACCCCAAAGTGACATATATTTTTTCTCTATAAAATTTAAAATTAATTAATATGAAAAATATTTATATTTTTTTATTTTATCTTTTTTTTTCCACGTATTCTAGAAGAAAGAGAAAAAAGACGAATAAAACCCTCGGCATCAGAATGTTTATAAACTTCATCTCCATTAAAAGTTGCATATTCTTCAGAATATAAAGAATTTGGTGATTTTTTTTGTACTGCAACTACACTGCCTTTATATAGTTTTAAAATAACCTCACCATTAACTTCAGAAGATAAAGAATCTGCAGCAGATTGCAAAGATTCACGTATAGGAGTAAACCAACGACCATCATAAACAACCATAGACATCTCTAAACCAATTTTTTCTCTCCATTGAAAACTTTCTCTATCAAAAACTAATTGTTCGATTGACCGAATTGCTACATTCATAATAGTACCTCCGGGCGTTTCGTAACAACCTCTAGATTTAATACCAATTAACCTATTTTCAACAATATCTATTCTTCCAATAGCATGTTTAGAACCTATCTTATTTAATTTTTCTAAACATTTTAAAGGACTTAAATTTTCATTGTTTACAGCTACTACAGAACTCTTTATTATTCTTAAAGAAATATATTCTGGCGATTCTGGGGCTTTTTCTGGTTCTACTGTCCAATTCCAGCAATCTTTGTTTGGTGCATTCCAAAGATTTTCAAGTAAACCACCTTCTGTAGAAATATGCCAAGCATTTTCATCTTTACTATAAATTTTTTTTAAACTAGCTGAAGTTGGAATATTTCTTTTTTTTAAATATTTTAATAACGATTCTCGTGAATTAAGATTCCATTCACGCCATGGAGCAATGATTTTCATATGAGGTGCCAATGCTGCATAAGCTATTTCAAAACGTACTTGATCATTACCTTTTCCAGTTGCACCATGACATAAAAAATCAGCTCCAATGCTTAAAGCAAATTCGACTTGCATTTTAGCAATAATAGGTCTTGCCATTGCCGTTCCTAATAAATAAGAACCTTCATATAAAGCACCAGTTTTTAACACTGGATATACGTAATTTTTTATAAATTCCTCTTTTAAATCAATTATATGACATTGAATTGCACCAGATTGTAATGCTTTTTTTTCTATTCCATATAAATCTTCTTTTGATTGACCGATATCCGCGACAAAAGCAATAACATCAAGACTATAGTTTTCTTTTAACCATGGAATAATTGCTGAAGTATCTAACCCACCTGAATATGCCAAAACAACTTTTTTATTATTCATATATATTCTCTTATAAATTGTAATTAAACTATGCTATAACTCTTGTTCCAATATTTATACCATCAAATAACAATTTTAGTTTATCTGTATTTTGCCAACTAGCAATATCCACAGGACACTTTAAAATACGTGAAGCTTCTAAAGCTGCATTTACTTTAACAATCATACCATTAGTAATAATACCCTGAGAAATTAATTTTTTAGCTTGAACATTATTAATTTCAGCAATCCTTTGACCTTTACCATCTAATATTGAACTAATATCAGATAATAAAATTAAGTTAGCTGATAAAGTAGCAGCTAAAGCCATTGCTGATAAATCGGCATTAACATTCATTAACAGTCCATCTTCTGTAATACCAATAGAACTAATAATGGGCACAATACCTTCTTTACATAATCGTCTCAAAAAAATAGGAGAACCTGGTTTAACTATTCCTACATGTCCTAAATCTTCACCTAATTTTTCTACATTTATACTTTTTCCATCTGATAAACATAAACCAACAGCATTTATTTTATATTTTAATGCCCATGAAAGTAAAATTTTATTAGCCGTTCCAGCTAATGCTCCTGTAACAAAATTAATGTGCTCAGCACGAGTAACTCGCAAACCGTTTTTTTTTTCAATAGGAAATGATAACTTTTTCATTAAGTCATCTATCAATCTTCCTCCTCCATGAATTATTAAAATATATCGTTTATTGTATTTTTGATAATTAAGAAGTGCTTGAAATAAACGTTTCATTGCATCATGACTTTCTAAAAGAACTCCACCTAATTTAAGAACTAAGGGATTCATCATAAAAAAATACCTCATTAATTAAATAATTGATTCAATTTGCGAAAATCCAAAACGAATATTAAAACATTGTATTGCCTGAGTAGCTGCACCTTTTAATAGATTATCTTCTGCTGTAATGATGATAAGATATGAATCTTGAAGTACAAAAGCAATATCACAAAAAGGTAACTTTACAACTGCTTTGATACTAGGAAAATTTTTCTGATATATTCGAATTAATGGTTTTTCTTTATAAAATTGATTATATATACTATAAACGTCTTCTATTTTTAAACAAGATTTTAACTTACATGTAATCGTTGCAATAATACCGCGTGCAAAAGAACCTAAATTTGGAATAAAAATTATTGGTATTCCTAAATGTTCTATAATTTCAGGAGTATGACGATGAGTAAAAATATTATAAGGATTTAAACTTACTTCACAAAAACTATTATTAATACTAGCCTTTCTACCAGCACCACTTACACCACTTACTGCATTAATTACAGGAATATATTTCTTATATAAAATATTTGCTTCTATAAGAGGTTTTAAAGCTAATTGTATACAAGTTGCATAACATCCTGGGACTGAAATTAACTGAGCTTTACTAATTTTTTTTTCATTCCATTCAGCTAATCCATATACAGATTTCTTTAAAATATTTTTATATTTGTGCGAAAATCCATAATACTTTGAATAAATATCAACATTTTTAACTCTATATGCACCAGATAAATCAAATACAACGCAATTAAGAGATAAAAAAAAAGGTACAAAACTATGACTAACATGATGATCTGTAGCTAAAAAAACCGCATCGATATTTTCATCAATTATAGTTGAATGAGTTATTTCTTCAAATGGTAAATCTATAATATTTGTATATTCTGGATGTAATTCTGAAAATAATTTACCTACATTTAAACTATTTTCTGAAACAAAAATTTTTTTTATTTTAGCAAAAATATGACGATTGATATAATTTACCACTTCTGCACCAGCATACCCACTGGCACCAACAATTAATACATTCAACATAAACAAACCTTAAATAAAAAATAAATTTATTTTTCTATAAAAAATTATAGATATATTTTATATATTTAATTTTTTATTGATCTTTTCTTTTTTATAATTAAAATAGATTATATCTTGTAAATAATTTTGAAGTTTAATTCAATGAAAAAAAAATTGCCTTCTTTTATTGAAATTTTCCGATCGTTAATTAAAATACCCACAATTAGTAGTGAAAAAAAAATAGTTGATCAAAGTAATAAAAATTTTGTTGATTTACTATCTAATTATTTTTCTGAACTAAAATTTTCAATAGAAATACAAGAAATTCCAAATACAAAAAAATTCAATATGTTAGCTACGTTTAATGGCAATAGAAAAGGAGGTCTTTTTCTTTCTGGTCATACAGATACTGTTGATTTTGATGAACATACGTGGACAAATAATCCTTTCAAAATAACCGAAAAAAATAATAAATTATATGGACTAGGTACAGTAGATATGAAAGGTTTTTTTGCTTTTATATTGGATGTTTTATGTTCTATAAACATGACAATGCTTAAAAAACCAATTTATATTCTTGCAACGGCAAATGAAGAAACTGATATGTCAGGAGCAAAATATTTTGTTAAATCTGCAAATATCAAACCAGATTGTATAATAATCGGAGAACCTACATCTTTAAAATTAGTAAAAGCACACAAGGGGCATATTTCTTATTCCATCGATGTTATAGGCAGAACAGGTCATTCTAGTAATCCTCATAATGGTATTAATAGTATTGAAATTATGTATTTAATTATAAAAAAATTAATGGAACTAAAAAAATATTTAAAAAAAAAATATTTTCATAAAGATTTTTCTATATCATACCCTACTATGAATTTTGCTTCTCTCAATGGAGGAAATACGATCAACCGAATTTGCTCATTGTGTAATTTAACTTTTGAAATACGACCTATACCGGGATTGACTTTAACACAAATTAAATTTTTAGTTCAAGAAACGTTAGAAAAAATAATAAAAAAATGGCCAAATCGCATTTTTTTAAAAAATCTTTTTTTTTCAGTACCTCCGTACGAATATCCTAAAGAAAATAAAATAATTAAAATAATAGAGAATACGTGTAAATTAGTTCCAATAACAGCTAATTATTGTAGCGAAGCACCATTTCTTAAAAAAATTGCACCAACTTTAATATTAGGACCAGGTTCTATCGAACAAGCACATCAAGCAGATGAATATCTGGATTGTTCTTTTATCAAACCAACTAAAAAAATTATAAAAAAATTGATAAAAATATTTTGTCAATAAAAAAATTTAAAAACCAAACATGTGACATATAGAATATACTACATCTGATTGATTTAAAGTATAAAAATGAAAATTTTTCACTCCTTCATGAGATAAATTTTTTACCATATCTATTATGATACTTGTTCCTATAATTTTTTGAGTTAATAAATCATTATCTAATCCATCAAACATTTTAAACATCCAGGTGGGAATATTTACGTTCGTCATACTAGAAAACTTTTTTAGTTGATTAAAATTATAAACTGGTAATATACCAGGTATAATTTCAACATTTATATTATTTTTTATACAATTATCTCGAAAACGTAAATAACTCTCAACATTAAAAAAAAACTGAGTAATAGCTCTATTTGCACCGGCATCAATTTTTTCTTTTAAAATTAAAAGATCAGACTGTGCATTTTTTGCTTCTGGATGCATTTCTGGATAAGCAGCAACAGAAATATCAAAATCTGCTACTTTCTTTAATAATAAAACTAAATCTACAGCATATATTTTATGTCGATATGTTTTTTCTGTTGCATCGCCTCTTAAAGCAACTATGCTTCTAATACCTTTATCCCAATAGAACTTGGCAACTTCTTTTAATTCATTAAATGTTGCATCTACACAAGTAAGATGTGGGGCTGTTGTAATACCTGTTTTTTTATATATTTTTTGAACAATATTATAAGTATTTTGCCGTTCTCCACTATTTGCACCATAAGTCACAGAAAAAAAAAATGGTTTTAATTTACTTAATTTTAAAACTGTAGAAAATAATTTTTCTTTTCCATTAATACTTTTAGGTGGAAAAAATTCAAAAGAACATTTTATGTTATCATTTAAATTTTCTAACTTCTTCTCAATTATATCTTGATGATAATGATTCAAAAAATTCATATTTATATTTCCATTAATAATTTAATTTTTAAAAAATATTTTTTAGTATATTATACATAAAATTTATATCATTTTTTTAACAATACTATTTTAAAACTATTATAAAATTAAATTTTTATGTATAAAAAAAAATCTAATCAATCTTTAAAAGATTTAAACACATTTTCAATGGATGTTACAGCAAAAAAAATAATTTTTGTAAATACAATTCAATCTTTAATTGAAATATGGAAAATATGCAAGTCATATAATCTACCCTACATAATTTTAGGTGAAGGTAGCAATGTACTATTTTTAGAAAATTATATGGGAATAGTTATCATTAACCGTATTAAGGGTATTACAATTCAGGAAAAAAAAAACGTGTGGATATTGCATGTTTTTTCTGGAGAAAAATGGCACGATTTAGTTAAATATACCATGCGAATAGGTTTATTTGGATTAGAAAATTTATCTTTAATACCTGGTTCAGTAGGATCAGCAGCTATTCAAAATATTGGTGCTTATGGTTTAGAAATAAAACATATATGTGAATATGTCGATGTTCTTTCTTTAGAAAGAAATAATATTATAAGGCTGAAAAAAAATTCATGTCAATTTTCTTATCGGAATAGTATTTTTAAACATAAATATAATAATGGATATGCAGTTATTGCAGTTGGTATAAAAATAAAAAAAAATTGGAAACCAATTATCTTTCCCATACTATTAAAAAGCAAGAAAATAATACAAATAAATGCTTATAAAATATTTAATATAATATGTCAAACAAGAAAAAGTAAATTACCTAATTTAAAAAAAATAGGCAATGCAGGTAGTTTTTTTAAAAATCCTATTGTAACATCTCAAATAGCAAAAAACATTTTATCTACATATATTAATGTACCACATTATCTTCAAAAAAATGGTTTTATAAAAATATCTGCTGCTTGGTTAATTGAAAAATGTAATTTTAAAAATATTCAAATTGGAGACGCGGCAATTTATAAAAAACACAATCTTATATTAGTTAACAAAAAAAAAGCTACAGGTCAAGAAATATTAAAATTAGCTAAAATAATACAAAAATCTATTTTCAAAAAATTTAAAATATTGCTAGAACCTGAAATAGATTTTATTAATTCTTCAGGAAAAATAAAATTATTATAAAAAATTTAAATAATTTTTATTATAAATTATATTTCCAGAAATATATTTTTAAAAAACTTTTCATAAATGAGAAAAAAATTATTTTTTCAAAAAAACTTGCAATAAAGACGAAAAATTATATAATAAAGAATTAAAATTAATTTAAATAAAATAAAAAAGCCGGCTTAGCTCAGCAGGTAGAGCAACTGACTTGTAATCAGTAGGTCACCAGTTCAATTCCGGTAGCCGGCATAAAATTTAAATAAATAAAATGGTGGGATTCCCGAGTGGCTAAAGGGAGCAGACTGTAAATCTGCCGTCTAAGACTTCGAAGGTTCGAATCCTTCTCCCACCAAAAAAATAATAAATGCGGACATCGTATAACGGATATTACCTCAGCCTTCCAAGCTGATGATGCGGGTTCAATTCCCGCTGACCGCTCAAAAAAGTAATATAACAATAATATTTGCTGATATGGCTCAGTAGGTAGAGCACACCCTTGGTAAGGGTGAGGTCCCCAGTTCAAACCTGGGTATCAGCATTAGTAATTAAATAAAAATATACAAAAATAGATTTATATGAAAAAAAATAATTACTAAGTCAAAATAAATCTCACCTAAATATTTTAATATCTAATTTATAAATTCAATTAACATCAAATACGTCTAACATATCACGAAATCATTAATAGTTTTTTTACATTAAATAGTAATAGAAATAAACATAAAAAAATAAACATAAAATGAAAAAATCTAAAAAATAAATATTTTAGATAAATCAAATGTTAAAAACATTAACATTATTTTTTTATTTACTATTTTACTATTTTATTCTTATAATTATTAAGAGAAACTATGAATATTCGCATACCTAATCAGAAAAGATATAAATCTTTAGAAAAAATAAAGTGGTTTTTAATAGCTATAATTTTAATTATTTCGATTTTTATTAATTTATTTTTCGATAAAATTCAATTTTTTACACGTATTTCTATACTAACTTTATTGCTGTTTTGTGCAATTATTATTGTATGTTATACAAAAAAAGGGAAAAATTTTTTTTTATATATAAATGCTTCAAAAAATGAAATAAAAAAAATAATTTGCCCTCAATATAAAGAGACTTTATATACTACAATTATCATTATTTCTGTAACAACAGTATTGTCTCTACTTTTATGGGGGATAGATAGTATTATATTTCGTTTAATAGCATTTATTATTAGTTTAAGGTTTTAAAAAAAATGCATCAAAATCAAAAAAAAAGATGGTATGTATTACAAGCTTTTTCTGGATTTGAAGGTCGAGTTGCACAATCAATAAAAGAACATATTAAATTAAAAAAAATGGAAAATTTTTTTGGAGACGTTATGGTTCCTTCGGAAGAAGTTATTGAAATACGAGGCGGACAACGTAAAAAAAGCGAATACAAATTTTTTCCAGGATATGTTTTAATTCAAATGGTTATGACAGATTCAACATGGCATTTAATAAGAAATGTTCCTCGAGTATTAGGTTTTATAGGAGGAAAATCAGATAAACCATCACCTATTAGTGATAAAGAAGTAGAAATCATTATTAATAGACTACGTCAAATTGGAGATAAACCAAGACCAAAAACTTTATTTGAACCTGGAGAAATGGTTCGTGTAAATGATGGTCCATTTGCAGATTTTAATGGTGTTGTAGAAGAAGTAGACTATGATAAGAGTAGATTAAAAGTATCTGTTTCTATTTTTGGTAGAGCAACCCCTGTAGAATTAGATTTTAGACAAGTTGAAAAAAATTAACATTACTTATTTTTAGTAATAAGTATTTTCTATTTAAGAGAATTTTAGAGATGGCAAAAAAAATACAGTCTTATATTAAGCTTCAAGTAGCTGCTGGAATGGCTAATCCTAGTCCACCTATAGGTCCTGCACTAGGACAGAAAGGGGTGAATATTATGGAGTTTTGTAAACTGTTTAATTCAAAAACAGAAAAAATAGAAAAAGGTTTACCAATACCAGTAATTATAACAGTATATTCTGACCGTTCTTTTACATTTATTACAAAAACACCACCAGCATCAATTTTATTAAAAAAAGCAGCTAAAATAAAATCGGGATCAAAAAAACCAAAAATAGAAGAAATTGGAAAAATAACAAAATCGCAAATTAAAGAAATAGCAACAACTAAACAAAATGATATGACTGGTTCTAATATTAATAGTATTATTCGATCTATTGAAGGAACAGCAAAATCAATGGGTTTGGTTATTGAGGAATAAAATGAATAAACCTAATAAACGCATGAAAATAATTAAAAATGATATAAATTCTAAAAAAATGTATTCTATAAATGAATCAATAAAATTATTAAAAAAATCATCTAAAGTAAAGTTTATCGAAAGTATTGATGTTGCTATTAATCTAGGAATTAACCCTAAAAAATCAGATCAAAATATTCGAGGTGCCACAATATTACCATACGGCATCGGACGATGCATTAAAGTGGCTGTATTTACTCAAGGTGAAAATGTAAAAATAGCACAGGAAGCAGGAGCAGAATTTATAGGGATGGAAGATCTGGCTGAAAAAATAAAAAAAGAAGGTATTAAATTTCAAATTGCAATTGCTTCTCCAGACGCTATGAAAATTGTTATGAAATTAGGACAAATACTAGGTCCTCGTGGACTCATGCCTAACGTTAAATTAGGTACTGTTACTGATAATATCTCCCAAGCCATTAAAAATGCCAAAACCGGACAAGTTTATTACCGTAATGACAAAAATGGAATTGTTCATGCTACAATTGGTCGAATAAATTTTGAGAAAAATCAAATAAAAGAAAATTTTAACGCTTTTTTAAAATCTATTAAAAAAGCAAAACCTCCTCAATCCAAAGGAATATATATAAAAAAAATAGTTTTATCAAGCACTATGGGTGTAGGATTAATCCTTGATCAATCTAGTTTATCTATTTAATTGAATCTTTTTTTACTTTACGATAGAAAAATTTTTATCTATAATAAAAACCCCATTTTTAAAAAAATCCAAAATTAATTATAATTAAAAAAATTTTTAAAACCTAAATTTAAATATTATTTAATCATTTTTTTAAAATCTTATTATAGGGCTAAAAATACAATTTTCCTTACTAATATATTTAATAAAAATTTTATAAATCAAATAAAATCTTTTCTCTGCATAAAATTATAGGAGAATACGATAAATGGCATTAAATCTTAAGAAAAAAAAAACAATCGTTTCTAAAATACATCAAATTTCTAATTTAGCACTATCAGCAATCATAGCAAATTCTCAAGGTATATCAGTAAATAAAATAAATCAACTACGCAAGTTAGGACGTGAAGTTGGTGTAAAAATGAGTATTGTTCGAAATACTTTGTTGTGTTTGGCTATTAAAAATACTGCTTTTGAGTGTTTAAAAAAAAAAATAAAAGGTTCTAACTTTATAGCTTATTCTACAGAACATCCTGGAAGTGGCGTAAGATTATTTAAAGAATTTGAAAAAAAAAATAAACAATTTAAAATCAAAGGAGCTGTTTTTGAAGGTAAATTATTATCTGAATTAGAAATTAACCAACTTGCAGATATGCCTACTTATGAAGAAGCAATAAAAAAACTTTTAGTAACACTAAAAATATTAGTTGCTGGAAAACTCATTTATACACTATCTGCTATAAAAGAAAAAAAAGAGACTTCTTAAAAGAAGTTATTATTTTTGATGTATTATTCACATCTAAAATAATTCTAATTTTTATTAGGAATTATTGCTATGTCTATTACTAAAGAACAAATTCTAGAAGCTATTTCAGAAATGTCTGTTATGAATGTTGTCGAGCTTATTGCAGAAATGGAAAAAAAATTTGACGTCTCTGCAAATATGTCTATGAATAACAATAACAAAAATGAACAAAACACCGTAGAAGAAAAAACAGAATTTGATATTTTCCTAAAAGTTATTGGTCCTAATAAAGTTTCTGTAATTAAAAGTGTGCGTAGCGCAACAGGTTTAGGATTAAAAGAAGCAAAAGATTTAGTAGAATCTGCTCCAACAATTTTAAAAGAAAATATGAGTAAAAATGATGCAGAATCTCTTAAAAAAACTCTAGAAGATGCAGGAGCTGAAATAGAAATAAAATAAAAATACTGTATATTTTTATTTATGTAAATTCTATAAGAATGGCTGGTGTTTTTAATTCACCAGCCGTTTTGATGTAAATAGTACATAATAATTTTAAAAAATTTAATTTAAACAATAGAAACTGTCTCTCCTTCAGACAAAAAGACAATTTAGTCTTAATTCATTTGTCAACGAGCTTAGGAACCCCATGGTCTACTCTTATACCGAAAAAAAACGCATTCGTAAAGATTTTGGGAAACGCCCCCAAGTTTTAGATATACCATATCTTCTTTCGATCCAAATCGATTCTTTTAAAAAATTCATTAAAGCGGATCCAGAAGGTCAACATGGATTAGAAGCAGCTTTTCGTTCTGTATTTCCTATACGGGGGTATAATGGAAATTCTGAAATTCAATATGTAAGTTATCGTTTAGGAAATGCAATATTTGATGTTAAAGAATGTCAAATAAGAGGTGCTACTTATTCAGCACCATTAAGAGTAAGATTGCGTCTTGTTATTTATGAACGTGATGTTCTAGAACCTACAGTTAAAGATATAAAAGAACAAGAAGTATATATGGGCGAAATACCATTAATGACAAATAATGGAACTTTTATAATTAATGGCACAGAAAGAGTAGTCGTATCTCAATTACATCGTAGTCCTGGAGTATTTTTTGACAGTGACAAGGGAAAGACACATTCATCAGGAAAGGTTTTATATAATGCACGGATTATTCCTTATCGAGGTTCTTGGCTAGATTTTGAATTTGACCCAAAAGATAATTTATTTGTAAGAATTGATAGACGAAGAAAACTTCCTGTAACTATTATTTTACGTGCACTTAACTATAATACAGAAGATATATTAAATTTATTTTTTGAAAAAAATATTTTTCATATAAAAAATGAAAAAATTCAACTAGAACTGGTATCTGAAAGACTAAGAGGTGAAACTGCATCTTTTGATATTAAAAAAAATGGAAAAGTATATATAAAAAAAGGTCGTCGTATTACTGCACGACATATCCAAGAATTAAAAAAAAATCAAGTAGATTTCATCACTGTACCAGTAGAATATATTTTAGGCAGGACAGTATCTAAAACATATATAAACCCTGAAACTAAAGAAATAATTGTTTCATCTAATACGGAATTATCTTTAGAAATATTAACAAAATTAAAAAAATCTCATTTTTCATCTATAGAAACACTTTTTACGAATGATCTAGATCATGGTCCTTATATTTCTGAAACTTTAAGAATTGATTCTTCTGTTGATCGCATGAGTGCATTAATGGAAATTTATCGAGTTATGAGACCTGGAGAGCCTCTTACTAAAGAAGCAACAGAAAATTTATTCGAAAATTTATTCTTTTTAGAAGATAGATATGATCTTTCTTCAGTCGGAAGAATGAAATTTAATCGATCTCTTTTGCGTCAAGAAATCGAAGGAAATAGTACTTTAAATAAATTAGATATTATAGATGTAATAAAAAAACTAATTGATATCCGAAACGGAAAGGGAGAAGTAGATGATATTGATCATTTAGGTAATCGAAGAATTAGATCAGTAGGAGAAATGGCAGAAAATCAATTTAGAATTGGTTTAGTAAGGGTAGAAAGAGCAGTTAAGGAAAGATTATCTGTAGGCGACTTAGATAATTTAATGCCACAAGACATGATTAACGCAAAACCAATATCCGCTGCAGTTAAAGAATTTTTTGGATCTAGTCAATTATCTCAATTCATGGATCAAAATAATCCTTTATCAGAAATAACACATAAAAGACGAATTTCAGCATTAGGTTTAGGTGGTTTAACAAGAGAAAGAGCCGGATTTGAAGTAAGAGATGTACATCCAACACATTATGGACGTGTTTGTCCTATAGAAACACCAGAAGGACCAAATATTGGTTTGATTAATTCTTTATCAGTATATGCAAGAACTAATTCATATGGGTTTTTAGAAACACCTTATAGAAAAGTACAAAATCGTTTTATCACCAACGAAATTCATTATTTATCTGCTATAGAAGAAGGCAATTATATTATTGCTCAAGCTAATACTAATATAGATAAAAATAATTGTTTTATCGATGATTTGGTAACTTGTCGACATAAAGGTGAATCGAGTTTGTTTAATTGTAATCAAGTTGATTATATGGATGTATCTACTCAACAAATCGTTTCTGTTGGAGCTTCTTTAATCCCTTTTCTCGAACATGATGATGCAAATAGAGCATTAATGGGAGCTAATATGCAACGCCAAGCAGTTCCTACTTTAAAAACCGACAAACCTTTAGTAGGAACTGGAATGGAAAGAGCAGTAGCTGTAGATTCAGGAGTTACAATAGTAGCTAAAAGAGGGGGAAGAATTAAATATATAGATGCTTCTCGTATTATTATTAAAGTTGATGAAATAGAAACAAATACAGGCGAAGCTGGAATAGATATCTATAACTTGACGAAATATACTAGATCCAATCAAAACACTTGTATCAATCAAAAACCATGTGTAAAACTAAATGAAAAAATTAATAAAGGTGATGTATTAGCAGATGGTCCATCTACTGATTTAGGAGAACTTGCTTTAGGTCAAAATATGCGAGTAGCCTTTATGCCATGGAATGGATATAATTTTGAAGACTCTATATTAGTGTCAGAAAAAGTTGTACAAGAAGATAGATTTACTACAATTCATATTCAAGAACTATCTTGTATATCCCGAGATACAAAACTAGGACCAGAAGAAATTAGTTCTGACATACCAAATGTAGGAGAAGCAGCTTTATCTAAATTAGATGAATCAGGGATAGTATATATTGGAGCAGAAGTAACTGGAGGAGATATATTAGTAGGAAAAGTTACGCCTAAAGGTGAAACACAATTGACACCAGAAGAAAAATTATTACGCGCTATTTTTGGCGAAAAAGCCTCTGACGTAAAAGATTCTTCATTACGCGTTCCTAATGGGGTATCTGGAACTGTAATAGACGTACAAATTTTTACTAGAGATGGTGTAAAAAAAGATAAAAGAGCACTAGAAATTGAAAGTATGCAACTAAAAAAAGCAAAAAAAGACTTAACAGAAGAATTTAAAATATTTGAATCTAGTTTATTTGTAAGAATCAAAAAAACTCTTATTTCTTTTAATATAGAAGAAAATTTTTTAAATAAAATGCCTTGTGAAAAATGGTTTAATATAGATTTAAAAAATATAAATCAAAAAAAAGAAATAGAAAAACTCCTACATCAACACAATAAACTAAAAAAAGAATTCGAAAAAAAGATAGAAACAAAAAGATGCAAAATTACACAAGGAGATGATCTTGCACCAGGCGTTTTAAAAATAGTAAAAGTTTATTTGGCTGTAAAACGTCAAATACAACCTGGTGATAAAATGGCAGGACGACACGGAAATAAAGGGGTAATTTCAAAAATTAATCCTGTTGAAGATATGCCATATGATGAAAATGGTGTACCTGTTGATATTGTTTTAAATCCTTTAGGTGTTCCATCTCGAATGAATATTGGACAAATATTAGAAACACATTTAGGAATGGCCGCAAAAGGTATAGGCGACAAAATTAACAATATGATCAAACAAAAAGAAAAAATATCTAATTTAAAAAAATATATTCAAAAAGCTTTTGATTTAGGAGAAAATCAAACACAAAAAGTTAATTTAGATGATTTTTCAAATGAAGAAATATTAGATTTAGCAAAAAATTTAAAAAAAGGTCTGCCTATTTCTACTCCAGTATTTGATGGAGCACAAGAAAGTGAAATAAAAGAAATGTTAAAATTTGCAAATCTTCCGACTTCTGGACAAATTTCTCTATTTGATGGAAGAACAGGTGAAAAATTTGAAAGACCTGTTACTGTTGGTTATATGTACATGCTAAAACTCAATCATTTAGTAGATGATAAAATGCACGCACGTTCTACTGGTTCCTATAGTTTAGTAACTCAACAACCATTAGGTGGAAAAGCTCAATTCGGAGGACAACGTTTTGGTGAGATGGAAGTTTGGGCTTTAGAAGCATATGGAGCTTCTTATACATTACAAGAAATGTTAACTGTAAAATCTGATGATGTTAACGGAAGAACAAAAATGTATAAAAATATTGTCGATGGGAATCATCAAATGGAACCTGGAATGCCAGAATCATTTAATGTTCTAATAAAAGAAATACGCTCGTTAGGTATTAATATTGAATTAGAAAACGAATAAATTTTATATAAATGTCAAATAAAAAATATGAATTTAACACCTTCAAAAATTTCACTCCAACGAGAGATCATGCGTGAAAGATTTACTAAAATTTTTAAAAGCCCAAACTAAAACTGAAGATTTTGATGCTATTAAAATTTCGTTGGCATCACCTGATATGATTAGATCTTGGTCATTTGGCGAAGTTAAAAAACCAGAAACGATTAATTATCGCACATTTAAACCTGAAAGAGATGGACTATTTTGTGCTCGTATTTTTGGTCCAGTAAAAGATTATGAATGTTTATGTGGAAAATACAAAAGACTAAAACATCGAGGAGTAATTTGCGAAAAATGCGGCGTTGAAGTGACACAAAGTAAAGTAAGACGTGAAAGAATGGGTCATATAGAACTATCGTCTCCTACTGCTCATATTTGGTTTTTAAAGTCCTTACCATCACGTATAGGTTTATTATTAGATATGCCTTTAAGAGATATTGAAAGAGTACTGTATTTTGAATCATATGTGGTTATTGAATCAGGAATGACAAATCTTGAAAAACGTCAAATTTTAACTGAAGAGCAATACTTAGATGCACTAGAAGAATTCGGAAACGAATTTCATGCCACAATGGGCGCAGAAGCAATTCAACATTTATTAAAAAATATTAATTTAACAAAAGAATGTGAAAATTTAAGAACAGAACTCAACGATACTAATTCCGAGACAAAAAGAAAAAAACTAACTAAAAGAATTAAATTATTAGAATCCTTTATACAATCTCATAATAAACCAGAATGGATCATCCTTACTGTTTTACCAGTACTACCACCAGATTTACGTCCATTAGTTCCACTAGATGGAGGAAGGTTTGCAACATCTGATTTAAACGATCTATATCGTCGAGTAATTAACCGAAATAACCGATTAAAAAGATTATTGGACTTAGCTGCACCTGATATTATTGTTAGAAATGAAAAAAGAATGTTACAGGAAGCAATAGATGCTCTATTAGACAATGGTAGAAGAGGAAGGGCTATAACTGGATCTAATAAAAGACCTCTAAAATCACTAGCGGATATGATAAAAGGAAAACAAGGCCGATTTCGACAAAATCTTCTTGGAAAACGTGTAGATTACTCAGGAAGATCAGTAATTACTGTAGGACCTTGTCTTCATTTACATCAATGTGGTTTACCTAAAAAAATGGCATTAGAATTATTTAAACCCTTTATCTATGGAAAATTAGAAGTACGTGGATTAGCCAATACTATCAAATCTGCAAAAAAAATGGTTGAAAGAGAGGAGGCAATAGTATGGGATATTTTAGACGAAGTCATTCGAGAACATCCTGTTCTTCTTAATCGCGCGCCTACTTTACATAGATTGGGAATACAAGCCTTTGAACCGGTTTTAATAGAAGGAAAAGCTATTCAATTACATCCCTTAGTATGTGCAGCTTATAACGCTGATTTTGATGGAGATCAGATGGCTGTTCATGTTCCGTTGACTTTAGAAGCACAATTGGAAGCTAGAGCCTTAATGATGTCTACAAATAATATACTCTCTCCAGCTAATGGAGAACCAATTATCGTGCCTTCTCAAGATGTAGTATTAGGTTTATATTATATGACCCGCGAAAAAGTTAATGGAAAGGGAGAAGGAATGATTTTAAATGATTCTAATGAAGCAGAAAAAGTCTATCGACTAGGTATTGCAGAACTACACTCTTTAGTTAAAGTACGTATAACAGAATATAAAAAAAACGAAGACAACAGTTTTTCTCCTACAAAAAAAATAATAAATACCACTATAGGACGGGCTATTTTATGGATGATTGTGCCTAAAGGATTGCCATATAATATTGTAAATCAAACTTTAGGTAAAAAAGATATTTCTAAAATGTTGAATACTTGCTATCGTATTTTAGGTTTAAAACCTACTGTTTCTTTTGCCGATCAAATTATGTATACAGGTTTTGCTTATGCTGCAAGATCTGGAGCATCCGTTGGAATTGATGATATGGTTATACCCGAAAAAAAATCAAACATCATTCATGAAGCGGAAATTGAAGTAGCCGAAATACAAGAACAATTTCAATCTGGATTAGTTACAGCAGGGGAAAGATATAATAAGGTAATTGACATTTGGGCAGCTGCAAATGAAAGAGTAGCTAAAGCAATGATGGAAAACTTATCTACTGAATCTGTATTAAATAAAAAAGGAAAAATACAAAAACAAATTTCTTTCAATAGCATATTTATGATGGCTGATTCAGGGGCTCGTGGATCGGCAGCACAAATTCGTCAATTAGCTGGTATGAGAGGACTCATGGCAAAACCAGATGGATCAATTATTGAAACACCAATAACAGCTAATTTTAGAGAAGGTTTAAACGTGTTACAATATTTCATTTCAACACATGGAGCACGTAAGGGATTAGCTGATACAGCTTTAAAAACAGCTAATTCTGGTTATTTAACACGTCGTTTAGTAGATGTAGCTCAAGATTTAGTTGTTACAAAAAACGATTGTGGGACACATGAAGGAATTTTAATGACCCCTTTAATAGAGGGAGGAGATGTAAAAGAACCACTTCGTGAACGTGTTTTAGGAAGAGTTACAGCTGAAAAAATATTAATTCCCAACACAAAAAAAATTTTAATTGAAAGAAATACTCTATTAAATGAGCAATGGTGTGATCTTTTAGAAAAAAATTCTATAGATACTGTAAAAGTACGCTCAGTAGTAAATTGTGAAACTAATTTTGGTGTTTGTTCCTATTGTTATGGTCGTGATTTAGCGCGAGGTAACTTAGTTAATAAAGGAGAAGCAATAGGAGTAATAGCTGCTCAGTCGATAGGAGAACCGGGTACACAATTAACAATGAGAACTTTTCATATTGGTGGAGCAGCATCAAGAGCAGCTACAGAATCAAGTATTCAAATAAAAAACAAAGGTATTATTAATCTTAATAATGCAAAATCTGTAACTAATTCTGCAGGGAAAATAGTAATTACTTCAAGAAATGTAGAACTCAATATAATTGATAATTTCAGAAGAACCAAAGAAACCTATAAAGTCCCCTATGGTGCTATTATGGCTAAGGGACATGGCGAAGAGGTGAATGCAGGAGAAACAGTTGCAAAATGGGATCCACATACTATTCCTGTTATTACTGAAGTCAATGGTTTTATTCAGTTTATAGATATGGTAGATGGACAAAGTATTACAAGACAAGCAGATGAACTAACAGGGTTATCTTCCATAGTCGTATTAGATACAGCTGAAAGAATGGCAATTGGGAAAGATTTAAGACCATCATTAAAAATTGTTGATAAAAATGGAAATGATGTTCTTATTTCTGGTACAGAAATGCCAGCACAATATTTCTTACCTGGAAAAGCAATTGTGCAAATTAATGACGGAGTTCAAATTAGTTCTGGTGACACTCTAGCAAGAGTACCTCAAGAATCAGGAGGCACAAAAGATATTACTGGTGGATTACCAAGAGTTGCTGATTTATTTGAAGCTAGACGACCAAAAGAACTAGCAATTTTAGCTGAAATTAGTGGAATTATATCTTTTGGAAAAGAAACAAAAGGTAAAAGAAGATTAGTTATAACACCAGTAGATGGAAGTAATGCATACGAAGAAATGATTCCAAAATGGAGACAATTAAATGTTTTTGAAGGAGAAAGAGTAGAAAGAGGTGATGTTATATCAGATGGACCGGAATCACCACATGATATTCTGCGTTTAAGAGGAGTACAAGCAGTAACAAAATATATTGTAAATGAAGTACAGGAAGTATACCGTCTACAAGGTGTTAAAATTAACGATAAACATATAGAAGTCATTATCAGACAAATGCTAAGAAAAGCAACTATAATAAAATCGGGCAACTCAGAATTTTTAGACGGAGAGCAAGTAGAATTTTCTCGAATAAAAATCTCAAATCGTATTCTAAATAAAAATAAAAAAAAATCAGCTACTTTTTCCAGAGATTTATTAGGCATAACTAAAGCTTCTCTTGCAACCGAGTCTTTTATATCTGCTGCTTCATTTCAAGAAACAACGCGAGTATTAACAGAATCAGCAATAGCAGGAAAAAAAGATGAATTACGAGGATTAAAAGAAAATGTCATCGTAGGTCGTTTAATACCTGCAGGTACAGGATATGCATATCATAAAGAACGTTTAAATCGTCGTCATAAAAACAACAATCAAATTATAAAAAATAAAAATAATCATTCTTCTTCACAATTAAGTGCAGAAGAAGCATCTGCAAGTTTGTCAGAATTATTAAATTCTACTCTTGTAAAAAATGATGATATATAAATATTTTAAAAAAATACTATGGCTGCTTTTAAAAGCAGCCAAAATACAAAAATTTTTTATTTAAAAAATAATACATATACTTATGTGTATATATTTTCATTCAGTTCAAAACTTTTAAATAATTTTTTTATTCAAAAAAAGTTAAAAATTTAATAAATTTTATTAAAAAAAATATACATTAATTATTCTAAAAACACGTATACATCCTTTATTTATACTATCTTTTTAATTATTTTAAGATATATTATATATTTCAACTTTAAAAAATTGTTTTTTTTATTTTTAATTAACTTTTTTATTAAACTAATATTAATTCATTTATATTAAAAATACAATTAGACATGTTTTTTATCTTATTCATAAAATCTATAAAAATTCATATTAAAAATTATTTTTATCTTGAATTTATGAAAAAAATAATTAAATTAATTGTTACTTTTTAAGTAAGGAAAGGGAAAATAATGAATAAAACTCAACTAATTAACATGATTTCCAAGCAATCTAATTTATCTAAAATACAAGTTAAATCAACCTTAGAAACAATACTATCAACAATCATTGAATCTTTAAAAAAAGGAGAATCAGTACAGATTGTTGGTTTTGGTACATTTAAAGTTAATTTACGTGCATCTAGAACAGGAAGAAATCCTCAGACAGGACAAGAAATTATTATCCCTGCAACAAAAGTTCCTAGTTTTATATCTGGAAAAACACTAAAAAACGCAATAAAGTAATTTATACAATTATATTAAAAAATTAAAGGGGCATATCGCCCCTAATAAAAAATTCTATAAGAAAAATAAAAAAATAAAATATTTATTTTTCTCATATTTAGATATAAATACATTTTTATATATTGTATATTCAAACCAATTAAAAAAAGTTTTTTTATAAAAAAAGAAAAGACATTATGTTATTAAATTATTCTATAAAAAATGCTTTAATCAGCTTATCAAATAAAATGCATTTATTAAAAATCTCAAATATGTTATTAGATAAAAAAATTAATTTATTTTCTACAGGAGGAACAGCAAAAATATTAAAAAAAAATAAAATACCAGTTATAGAAGTATCAAAATATACAAATTTCCCTGAAATCATGAATGGAAGAATTAAAACATTACATCCTAAAATAATAGGTGGTATTCTAGGTAGAAGACAACAAGACGAAAAATGTATGAAATTGTATAATATACTACCTATGGATATAGTCATTGTTAACTTTTATCCATTTGATAAAGTCAGCATACAAGAAAAATATAATAGAGAAAAAATTATTGAAAATATTGATATTGGTGGTCCAACTTTAGTTCGATCTGCTGCTAAAAATTATAAAGATGTGATAATAATAGTAGATCTTTTAGATTTAGAATCAATTATTCATCTAATTAACAATAAAGCTATAAGTTTAGAAAAAAGATTTGATTTAGCTGCTAAAGCTTTTGAATATACTTCAAATTATGAAAAAGAAATTTCAAAATATTTTACAAAAAATAAAAATTTTAAATCAAAATATCAAAAAAAACTCTTTCCAGATAAAATTAAACTAAATTTTATAAAAAAACAAAATTTAAGATATGGAGAAAATCAACATCAAAAATCTTCTTTTTATATAGACAAAAAAGAATTAAAATCAGGAACGATTAGTTCATCATATCAAATACAAGGAAAAGATCTGTCTTATAATAATATATGTGATGCTGATATAGCACTAGAATGTGTAAAAGAATTTTCTCAACCAACATGTGTAATTGTTAAACATGGCAATCCTTGTGGAGTTGCTGAAAGTACTTCTCTTCGAGAAGCTTATTTATCTGCCTATCATGCAGACCCTATTTCAGCTTTTGGTGGAATTATTGCATTTAATACTCTATTAGACGTCGAAACAATTGAAGAAATTATTAAAAAACAATTTGTTGAAGTTATTATTGCTCCCGAAATACATCCGATAAGTTTAAAAATACTACAAAATAAAAAAAATATACGTGTTCTTATTTGTGGAAAATTTAAAGATAACAAAAAGGGATTAGATTTTAAACGAGTAACGAATGGATTGCTCCTACAAGAATATAATAGAGATAAATTAGATGTAAATAAACTTCATGTTGTTACAAAACGTTTACCTACTAAAACAGAATTAAAAAATGCTATTTTTTCTTGGAAAGTAGCTAAATTTGTTAAATCAAATGCCATTATCTATAGTCTTAATAAGACTACTATAGGAATAGGTTCTGGACAAACAAGTAGGATTGATGCAACTAAATTAGCTAATTTAAAAGTAAAAGACCGAAATTATTATAATACTATTGGTGCAACTATGGCTTCTGACGCTTTTTTTCCCTTTCGGGATGGTGTAGATAGCGCAGCTTTAATCGGCATTAGTTGTATTATTCAACCAGGTGGTTCTATTCGAGATAACGAAGTCATTCAATCTGCTAACGAACATAACATAACGATGATTTTTACTCATAAACGTCAATTTACGCATTAATTAAAAATTAATAAATATATTTACTCAATTAATAAAATTTTTAATTTGATTTTTTTTAATATCATTTAACTATATATTGAAAAAAATTTTTTAAATCATCATTTAGATTAATTACTTTTAATAAAAAAATCTAAAAGATGATTTAATTTTGAATTTATTAACTAATTTTATAAAAAACTAATCTTTTTTTATAAATTATTTTATATTTTATTTCTCATTTTTTTCGCAGCATAAATCATGTTTTTTAATGCTAATATAGTTTCATTCCAATTCCTAGTTTTCAAACCACAGTCTGGATTTACCCAAATACGATCTATAGGAATATAATTTATTGCTTTACTTAATAAAAAAATTATTGATTGAACATTAGGTATATTTGAAGAATGAATATCGTATACTCCAGGACCCACTTCATTCGGATATTTAAATAATTTAAATGATTCCAGTAACTCCATATCTGAACGAGCAGTTTCAATTGTAATTACGTCTGCATCTAATGCAGAAATGGAATTCATAATATCATTAAATTCGCAATAACACATATGCGTATGAATCTGTGTACTATTTTTTACACCTGAAGCACTTAAACGAAATGCATCAACTGCCCAACATAAATATTCATTCCATAAACTTTTTCGTAAAGGTAAACCTTCTCGTAATGCAGGTTCATCAATTTGAATAATTTCTATTTTTTCTTTTTCTAAATCTAAGACCTCATCATGTAATGCTAATGCAATTTGTTTAGCAATTTTTTCTAATGAAATATCCTCTCTAGGAAAAGACCAAAACAAAATAGTTACAGGTCCTGTTAACATGCCTTTTACTGGTTTTTTTGTTAAAGATTGTGCATATTTAGACCATTTTACAGTTATTGGTTTAAGACGACTAATATCACCAATAATAATAGGAGGTTTAACACAACGTGAACCATAACTTTGAACCCAACCATTCTCCGTAAACACAAATCCATCTAAATGTTCACCAAAATATTCAACCATATCGTTTCTTTCTGCTTCTCCATGCACTAAAACATCTATGTCTAATTCTTCTTGTACTTTTATGACTTCCTGAATATGTTTTTTTATTCCTATTTCATATGCACTATAATTTATTAATCCTTTTTTGTAATCGCTTCGTAATTTTCTTATTTCAATTGTTTGCGGAAAAGAACCAATAGTAGTTGTTGGAAAAATTGGTAAATTAAATTTCTTTTTTTGTTCTTGAGAACGTACTTCATAGCAATCTAAACGTTTAAATTTAATATTTAAGACATCAGATAAACGTTTTTCTACTTCAATTTTGTGTACTCTTTTGGAAAAATTACGATCATGAATAGGTGCAGACCATTCTTTAATAAAATCTATATTATTTGTATTCAAAGCTTGTGATAATAAACTTAATTCACTGCATTTTTGTACAGCAAAAGAAAACCATTTTTTAGATTCTTGATCCAATTTATTTTCTTTTTTTAAATCAATTGGAGAATGCAATAAAGAGCAAGATGAACCAATTAATAATTTTTTTCGAAAACCTGTAATAGTAGAAATATTTTTAAACCAATACATCAGATCAGATCGCCATACATTTCGACCATTAATCACTCCTAAAGACAACATCCATTCTTTAGGTATTTTAGAATTAAAATTAAATAAGTCATATTTTCCAAAAATTAAATCAATATGAATACCGTAAATAGGTATATTACGAATGTACTCTAAATTATGTTCAATACTATCAAAATAAGTTGTTAATAATATTTTATTTTTTCCATGTAAATATTCATACGCATATAAATATGCCTTTTTCCATTTTTCCGGAAGATCTAATACTAAGGCTGGTTCATCAACTTGAATAAATTCAACATTGCGTTGAGATAATTTATTTAAAATATCTTTATATATTGGTAATATAGTTTTAAGTAAATCTAATCGATCAAACTTTTCTCCTTTTACTTTTCCTAACCAAAGATATGTAATAGGACCTAAAATAACAGGTTTTACTTTGTATCCTAAAGATAAAGCTTCATCAGTTTCGTGTAAAATTTGTTTCCAAAAAAAATTTAATTTTCTATTTTTATCAAATTCTGGCACTATATAATGATAATTAGTATTAAACCATTTAGTCATTTCTGAAGCAGAAATATCTGGAAACGCACCACGAGCAACGCGAAATAAACAATCTAAATCTTTTTCTTTATTCAAATTAAGATGTCTATCAGGAATGTTACCCAACATCATACTGGTAGTTAATACATGATCATACCAGGCAAAATCTCCTACAGGTATATAATCAATTCCAGCATCTTTTTGCTTCTTCCAATTCCCCCTTCGTATTTTTGATCCTACAGATAACAAATTTTCATATGTAATATTACCAGACCAATAATCTTCTTGAGCTTTTTTGAGTTCACGATTTAAACCTATTCTTGGAAATCCAAGTGTATGATTAGAAATAAGCATTTTTTCCTCAATTTTTTAAATTAATTACTAATAAATTTTTATATATTGATTTATTTAAAATAGATATCTTATAATTCTAGTATTAAATAAAATTCGCAAGCGCAAATAGTTAATTCTCGATATGAAGGAATCTCATGATCGAAATCAAACATCTTCGAACACTACAAGCTTTAAAAAATAGCGGTTCATTAAGTGGAGCAGCAATTCAATTGCACCAAACGCAATCAGCAATTTCTCACCAATTCAATGAGCTAGAAAAAAAACTAGGATTTAAATTGTTTATTAGAAAAAGCAATCCTATAAAATTTACAATACAAGGTGCAATTCTACTGCAGTTATCAAAAGAAATATTACCAAAAATTCATGAAGCAATTAAAAATTGTAAAAAAAATCATCAAATGAATATTAAACTAGCTATTGAATGTCACAGTTGTATTCAATGGTTAACACCAGCACTTAAAACATTTCGAAAAAAGTGGCCAAGAGTGGAAGTTGATTTTTATTCAGATGTCATGTTTAGTCCTCAACCGTCTCTTCAACAAGGAAAATTAGATATTGTATTAACTTCAGAAGTGTTACCAAGAAGTAATTTATTTTATATGCCTATGTTTGATTTTGAAGTACGTTTAGTACTATCTCCTCATCATAATTTAGTTCAAAAAAAACAAAGTATTTTACCAGAAGATTTAGCATCAGAAATACTAATGACATATCCTGTTCAGCGTGATAGATTAGATATATGGAAACTATTTTTACAACCAGCTGGTATTATACCTATTTTTAAAAATGTTAATAATACATTACTTTTAATTCAAATGGTATCAGCACAAATGGGCGTTACTGCATTACCACATTGGGTTGTATACAATTTTGAAAAACAAGGATTAATTGTAACAAAAAAATTAGGAAATGGAATTTGGAAACGTTTATATGCTGCTATACGTAATGGCGATCAGAAAGAATTAATTATAAAAAATTTTATTCATTCTATATGTTTAAACGCCGCTACTCATTTAAAGTTTATTCGTGATGCATGAAAACCGCAATTTTTTTAAAAAATTTTCGTCCTAAAAATCGTTAAAGGCTTTAATTTTTTTGTATAAATTTATTGTTTAGAAAAACTGCAACACCATCATATTTATTACTTCCAATAATTTCAGCAGATGCTAAAATTTTTTTTAAACGAACATCTCCATTCTGCATAATGCATGCCTTACCAGAAATACTCAGCATATCTAAATCATTCATTCCATCACCAAAAGTGATGAATTCTTTCAAAGGAATACCCAGAATATTAGATATTAAATTTAGTCCATATCCTTTTGAAACTTCTTTGGACACTACTTCTAAACAACCTGGCATAGAAAAGCTTACATTAACGCTATTTTTTAAAGTAGAAATAATTTCTTTTTCAAGGAATTTTAATTTATTAAAGTTAAAACTTGTAAAAAAAATTTTACTAACTTTATTAAAATTAAACTTATCTGGAAAAAAATATTTATATTTTAATAATGATAAGGTCGGAGAAAAATTATTGTCTATTTTATTATTATTTATATACCATTGATTATTCCGATATACTTGAGTAATAATATCTGTATCTAGATACCTTATTCTAGACAATTTTAAAGCAATTTTCGGATTTAAATTATTTTCAAAAATTAATACATTATCTACATCATATATTTTAGCACCATTAGAAGTAATCATAAAAGCTTTAATATTTAAATTATCTCGAATATTTATCATATCAATATAATGACGACCTGAAGCAAAAATAAAATAAAATCCTTTTTCTATTAATAATTTTATGATTTTTTTAGTATATTTTGTTATTTTATTTTCTGGAGAAAGTAAAGTACCATCTAAATCTACTGTAATAACTCGATACATAAAAAACCTCAATAAAAAAATATATATTTTTAATATATACAAAATATATTACAAATATAAAAATAAGTTAAAGATATATTTTTTTGTAAAACCAATCTAAACTTTCATCTAAAATAAAAATTGAAATTAAAATAATATTGTAAAATTCTTTAAAAAATAGAATCTTAAAAATTATAAGAAAGGGTATATTCATGTTAAAAAAAGAAATAAATATAGTTATCCTTGCAGCTGGAAAAGGTAGCAGAATGAAATCTAATTATCCTAAAGTATTGCATAAACTAGGTGGAAAAACAATTTTGGAACATGTTATAAAAACAGCGAAATCTATTAAACCTAATAAAATAATATTAGTTTATAAAGATCAAGAAAAAAAAATATTATCTATAATTAATAATGAATATGTCCAAGGGGTAATCCAAAAAGAGCCAAAAGGGACAGGGGACGCAATACTAAAAGCATCAAAATACTTTTCAGATAACGATGATATAATTATTCTATATGGAGATATGCCATTTATTTCAGAAAAATCAATAAAAAAATTAATAAAATACAAAAAAAAATCTCATATTACCCTATTAACTGCACAAATTGAAAATCCTGATGGATATGGACGAATTTTTAGAAAAAATAAAAAAATTATTAAAATAATAGAAGATCAACACGCAAATGCAGATCAAAAAAAAATAAAAGAAGTATACTCTGGTACATTTATAGCAAATGCAAAAGATTTAAAAGGATGGTTAAATAAAGTTCAAAATAAAAATATCAAAAAAGAATTTTATGCAACTGATATTATTCATTTTGCTTATTTAGAAAAAAAAATAATTAAAACAATACAAACTTCAAATTACGAAGAAATATTAGGCATAAATAATAAATTACAATTATCTATATTAGAAAAAATATTTCAAAAAAAACAAATTGATGATTTGCTTCTTTCAGGTGTAACATTAAAAGACCCATATCATTTTATTTTAAGAGGAGTCTTAAAGCATGGAAAAAATGTAGAAATAGACACTGGTGTCGTATTAGAAGGAAAAATTGTTTTAGGAAATGATGTAAAAATTGGAGCTGGATCTGTGATTAAAAATAGCTTTATTGGCAATAAAAGTGAAATAAAAGAATATACAATTATAGAAAACGTCACAGTAGGAAAAAAATGTATTGTAGGTCCTTTTGCTCATTTAAGACCTAAAACTATATTATACGATCACATTCACATAGGCAACTTTGTTGAAATTAAAGAAAGTAGTATAAAAAAATTATCTAAAATTAAACATCTTAGTTATTTAGGAAATTCTGAAGTTGGCGCTCGAGTGAATATTGGAGCAGGTAGCATTACATGCAATTATGATGGTGTAAATAAATTCAAAACTATTATTGGAGATAACGTTTTTATAGGTGCAAATACAGAACTAATTGCGCCCATTAAAATTGCAAAAAACACAATTATTGCTGCAGGAACAACTTTAATACACGATGTTGATACACCATGTTTGGTTTATAATAATAAAGAAGAAAAAAAAAAATTGATACATCCTAAAAAATGATAAAAAATTAATCGATAAAATAAAACGATTAATGCAAAAAATATTATTAAAAACTATTTCATAAAATTAAAAAGGTACGTTTCTATGTGTGGTATTGTTGCTGCAGTAACAGAACGAAATATAACTGATTTTCTTCTCGAAAGCATTAAAAGATTAGAATACAGAGGATACGATTCTTCAGGATTAGCTATAATAAATCAAAAAAAAAATATTATTCGAATCCGATGTATAGGAAAAGTAAACGAACTTTCAAAAAAAGTAAAACAAAAAAAAATATTTGGGAAAATTGGTATTGCTCATACTAGATGGGCTACTCACGGTAAAGTTTCAGAAGAAAATGCACATCCTCATATTTCTTCAAATATTGTTATAGTTCATAACGGTATTATTGAAAATAGTCTAAAACTACGTAGTTTTTTAGAAAAAAAAGGTTATATATTTCATTCCGATACTGATACTGAAGTCATTGCTCACTTATTACACTGGGAACAAACTAAAACAGGAAAATCTCTTATAGAAGTAATACAAAACAGTAAAAATAGGCTACATGGTAGTTACAGCATGGTTATTATGGATGCATATAATTCATCAAAATTAATAGCAGTACGTTCTGGAAGTCCGCTAGTTATTGGATTAGGTCAAAAAGAAAATTTTATAGCTTCTGATCAAATTGCGCTATTAAATATTACAAAAAGATTAATATATTTAAAAGAAGGAGATATTGCTATTATTCATAGCAAAAATATTAAAATTTTTAATAAACATGGTTTTATAAAAAAAAGAAAAGAAATAATATCAAATGTAAAATATAAAACAATAGGTAAAGGTAAATATAAATATTATATGGAAAAAGAAATATACGAACAACCTTCTTCTATTCGTCATGCTTTGCATCATCGTATAAAAAAAGATAAAATAAATTTTTCTGAATTAGGATATAGAGCAAAAAAAATATTTTTAAATATAGAGCATATTCAAATAGTAGCATGTGGAACTTCCTATCACGCTGCAATGGTATCTAAACATTGGTTTGAGTCACTTGCTAGTATTCCGTGTGACGTTGAAGTTGCTTCTGAATTTTCTTCACGAAAATTAGCTGTTAGAAAAAAAAGTTTTTTTATTACTTTATCACAATCTGGTGAAACAGCTGATACCTTAGAGGCACTGAGAATATCAAAAAAATTAGGATATTTAGGAAATTTAACAATATGTAATATGAAAGGTTCTTCTTTAGTTCAAGAATCTGATTTTTATTTACTCACTAAAGCAGGGATAGAAATAGGTGTAGCATCTACAAAATCTTTTACCACACAATTAACTGTTTTATTAATGTTAGTAGCAAAAATAACAAAATTAAAACAAAAAAAAAGTAACATTGAAAAAAAAATAGCTAATATATTAACTACTTTACCTTTTAGAATTGAAGAAATTTTAAAAAAAAACAATATAATTAAAACTATATCGCATCAATTATGTAATAAAAATAACATTTTATTTCTTGGTCGAGGAGACCAATACCCTATTGCTATGGAAGGTGCTTTAAAATTAAAAGAAATTTCTTATATTCATGCTGAAGCTTATCCATCAGGAGAGCTCAAACACGGTCCACTAGCACTAATTGATAAAAATATACCAGTTATTATTACTGCACCAAAAAACTCATTGCTTGAAAAAACAAAAAAAAATATTAAAGAAATATCTGCAAGAGGTGGTATAATTTATGTTTTTTCAGACCAAGAAATAGATTTAGAAGAAAATATGACTGTTATAAAAATTCCATATGTAGAAGAAATAATAGCGCCTATTTTATATATAATTCCATTACAATTACTTGCTTATTATATCGGATTACGTAAGGGAAAAAACATTGATCAACCAAGAAATCTTGCAAAATCAGTTACAGTAGAATAAAAAATTGATCGATATTTATATTAAAAATACAATTTTTTTAAAAAAGAGTATGAGTTCTCAGTTAAAAAAAAATTTAATCTCATACTCTATATAAATATTCGTTGAACGTTAAAAAAATTAATAAATTTTTAGTTTTATTTTATTAAATTGATTAAATAAAAAAACTAATTTTCTATAGCTATTTTTAATTTTTTCATAGCATTTTGTTCTAATTGCCGAACACGTTCAGCAGAAATACCATAATCATTTGCTATTTTTTGTAAAGTACTCTTTTTTTTATTATCTAACCAACGTGCGCGAATAATATTTCGACTGCGTTCATCTAATTTTAATAAAGCACTACTTAATTTATCGGTAGCATGTTTATCCCAGTTATCTTGTTCAAGTCCATTAGCAAAATTAGAAGTTTTATCTTGTAAATAAAGCATATTATTATTTATTTTCCCATCTTTTACATCCTCTTCTGGAAATGCATTAAAAGTAATATCTTGAGCTGACATTCTGGATTCCATTTCTCTTACATCTTCATTGCTTACACCTAATTCCCGAGCTACTATTTCAATTTCTTCTTCATTAAACCAACCTAATCTTTTTTTGCTTTTTCTTAAATTAAAAAATAATTTTCTTTGAGACTTAGTAGTAGCTACTTTAACAATTCTCCAATTACGTAATACATATTCATGTATTTCTGATTTAATCCAATGAACAGCAAAAGAAACAAGACGCACTCCTATCTCTGGATTAAATCTTCGCACTGCTTTCATTAAACCAATATTACCTTCTTGTATTAAGTCAGCTTGAAGTAAACCGTATCCTGAATAATGGCGAGAAATATGAATAACAAAACGAAGATGAGAAAGAATTAAAGTTTTCGCAGCATCTAAATCACCGTGATAACGCAAACGTTTAGCTAATGAATTTTCTTCTTTAATAGATAACATGGGCCATAAATTAGCTATTCTAATATAAGCATCTAAATTACCTAGTGCTGTTACAGACAACATCTGTACTTTACTAATCATTGTAATTCCCGCGCATTAAAAAATATATTTAATATGTATAAATATGTGGGACTGTTTTATCATACTGTAATTAAAAATTAAAATCAAAATTTTATAAAAATACTATTCGTAGAAAAATATTGCTTAATAAATTATCTTTGAAAGATAGAATGAATAAAATCTTTACTATTAAACACAACTAAATCATCTGTTTTTTCACCGATACCAATGTAACGAATAGGAATTAAAAATTGATCAGCTAATGAAAAAATAACTCCACCTTTTGCCGTTCCATCTAATTTAGTAATAATCAATCCTGTAATTCCTATTTCTTGGTGAAATGTTTCTGTCTGTTTAACTATATTTTGCCCATTACAAGCATCAAGAACTAATATAATTTCGTGGGGATAAGACAAATTTATTTTTTTTATAACTCTAATTATTTTTTTTAATTCTCCTAATAAATGCAATTTATTATGTAATCTTCCAGCAGTATCAATAATTAAAACATCTATTTTTTTTGAAATAGCAGATTTTACGGCATCAAATGCTACTGCAGCGGGATCTGCACCAAAAGATTGAGATATAACAGGAGTATTGATTAACTTTCCTAATTTTTGTAGTTGCTCTATGCCAGCTGCCCGAAACGTGTCTGCTGCTGCCAGCATAACAGATTTTCCTTCTAATTTATATTTTTTCGCCAATTTAGACACTGTTGTAGTTTTTCCTGTACCATTAATTCCTATTATTAAAATAACAAAAGGGACTTGATGAGATATTTCTAGAGGAATTTCTACTTTTTTTAAAATAGAGTGCATTCTATCTTTTAAAATAGAATATACTTTTTCAGTATTTTTTAGTTCTTTGCGACTTGTATCATTAATTAATTTTTTAATAATTTTATCTGTAGTATTAATTCCAATATCAGATAAAATCATAGTTTCTTCTAATTCTTCGAAAAGAGTATCATCTATTTTTTTTGATGAAAAAATATTATTAATGCCATCACCAAAAAATTTTTTAGTTTTATTTAATCCTTTCTTTAATTTAAAAAGAAAAGTTGCTTTTTTATTAAATACATTTTTGTAATTTTTAACATTACTTGTTTCATTTGTTATTAATTTATCTTCATTTTTGTCTTTTTTACTTTCCATGTGTATTTTAGAATTAATCCAAGAAAAAAAACCATTTTTTTTATTACTACTCACTTTAATACTCCTATATTTAAATAAACAATAATTGTTTTATTTTAAAATTAAGAAATAAAAATATTTATTTAAACTTTATTTAATAATAAAATAAATTATATTAATAACATAAAAAATCTAATAAAATGTATAATTATTTTTTTAAAAAAAATGGGAAAATTTATATTATTTCTGGAAAATTTAAGGGAAAAAAAATATTAATTAAAAATAATCCTAATATACGACCAACAACTAATCGAATAAGAGAAACATTGTTCAATTGGTTATCTAAATATATTGTAAATTCTCGTTGTTTAGATTGTTTTTCAGGTAGCGGTGCACTAGGAATAGAAGCTATATCTAGATATGCAAAATTTGTAACTTTATTAGAATTAGAAAAAAAAACAATATTTTCCTTAAAAAAAAATATTAAAAATTTAAATATATCAAATTTAGAATTAATACATACTAATACTATTGATTGGCTCAAAAAAAAAAAAAACCATATGATATAATATTTATTGATCCACCATATAATCAAAAATTAGTTGATCAAACAATTTTTCTATTAGAAAAAAATAAATTTATAAAAAATAAATCATTAATTTATATAGAAATGAAAAAAGAAAATATTTTTTCTGCACCGAAAAATTGGATCTTACATAAAAAAAAAACCACATCTAAAATAGCGTGTTATCTTTATATTGTCTATCTATAAAAAAAATAAATTATTATAGGATAATTAAAAATTTATGAAAATTTTATTTTCTAAAAATATAACTCTTAACGCATTTTGTCAAAATCCTATGCAAATAATAAAATCAAAAAAAAATAACATTATATCTATATCAAAAAATAAAAAAATTTTATTCTATGTAATCAATCCTGATTTTTTAAAAAAATTATTTGATATTGAAAAATATAATTTACAAAATAAAATAACAGAAACAGAAAAAAAAATTATTAAAAAATTTTCAATGCATTCTAATTGGAAACCAGATGCAGATTTTATTAAAAAATCCGCACTATGGGGTATATCATTAGACAAAGAAATTTCACAGTTCGAACTTGCATCTTTTATTTCTTACTGGGAAGCAGAAGGCTGTTTTTTTCATCATATACAATGGCAACAAAAACTGGCTAGAAGTTTAGAACGCAGTCGTTCTATAAATATAATTAAACAAAAAAATGATATTACTTACATACCGATACCTGATCAAAAAATACCCGAAGGATTTAGAGGTAAATAATGACATTTTATACTGAATTTTTTAAACGTCTTCAACGACTTATGCCTAATAAAATACAACCAAAATTTGAAAATGATCAAGACTTATTAGCCTGGAATCAAGAACAAGGAAGATTATCTTCTGAATCGATATTACGCGAAAATAAAGCTATGAAGATGCAGCGGGTTCTAGGAAGATCAGGAATACGTGAATTGTATATGAATTGTTCGTTTGAAAACTATAAAATTGAGCATGAAGGACAGCAAAAAGTTCTTAAAGCAGCAAAACGTTATGCCGAAGAATTTCATGAAAATATCGCTAGTTTTATTTTCTCAGGGAGACCAGGAACTGGAAAGAATCATTTAGCATCAGCTATAGGTAACTATTTAATTCTACATGGAAAAAGCATTTTAATTGTAACCGTTGCAGATTTAATGTCTAATATGAAAGGTACATTTAGCGGTACTAGTAATATTACTGAGGAAAAATTATTACATAATCTCAGTAGCGTAGATTTATTAATGATTGATGAAATTGGTATGCAAACTGAATCACGTTATGAAAAAGTTATCATTAATCAAATAGTAGATAGAAGATCATCTTCTAAACGTTCTACTGGTATGCTGTCTAATTTAGATCATAAAGGTATGAAAAACTTACTAGGAGAAAGAGTTATTGATAGAATGCGTTTAGGTAATAGCTTATGGTTAACTTTTGAATGGGATAGTTATAGGAAATATGTAAAAGGCAATGAATATTAATTACTTTTTAAAGAAAAACTATTTAATTCTAGATACATACTCACCAGATCTAGTATCTACTTTAATTAAAGACCCAACTTGTACAAACAACGGTACTTTGAGAATTGCTCCTGTACTTAATATAGCTAATTTACTACTAGAGTTAATCGTATCGCTTTTTGATGATGTTTCTGTCTCAACAACTTTTAATTCAACAAAAATATTTGGTGTAATAGAAATTGGTTGATTATCCCAAAAAGTAATTGTACACGTATCTTGTTCCAATAACCATTTTTTATTAACACCAACAATTTTTTTATCTACTGATAATTCTTCAAAGGTGTTGTTTTTAATAAAATACCAAAAATAACTATCATTATATAAATAAGAAAAAGTATACTCTGAAATATCAGCTATTTCTAAAGAATGTGTAGATTTAAATGTTTTTTCTATTAGCTGTTTTGTTAATAATTTTCTTAATTTAACACGAACAAAAGCTTGACCTTTACCAGGTTTAACAAACTCACTAGATTCTATTAAATAAGGTTCTTTTTCAAAAATAATTTTATGACCTGAACGAAAATTATTACTATTATATAATTTCACAATAAACTCCATATTTTAAATACATTTATAAAAATTTAAATATATTAAAAAATAAATTGTTTATTTTTTTAAAAAAATTTTATTAACAATTAAAAGATTTATTTAATATGAAAAAATAAATAATATATTTTTTAATAAAATTAAAAATCTTTCCCCAGAAAATACATCTGAGGAAGGATATCTTTAAATTAATTAAAAAAATTATTAACTAAAAATCTTACATCATTCCGCCCATACCACCCATTCCTCCAGCAGGAGATGGATTAATATCAGAAGATTTATCTTCTTTTGGTAAATCAGTTACCATACATTCTGTTGTAATCATTAGTCCAGCAACAGAAGCAGCATATTGTAATGCCGATCTAGTCACTTTAGTAGGATCTAGTATACCAAAATCAATCATGTCGCCATATTCATCAGTAGCAGCATTGTAACCATAGTTACCTTTTCCATCTTTTACATTATTAGTAACTACAGAAGGCTCTTCGCCAGAATTTGAAACAATTTGACGTAATGGAGCTTCCATAGCACGAAGCGCTACTCTAATTCCAACATTTTGATCTTCATTATGACCATGTAAATTAGATATTTTTCCAGCTACACGAACTAATGCAACACCTCCACCAGGAACCACACCTTCTTCTACTGCAGCACGAGTAGCATGAAGAGCATCTTCTACACGAGCTTTTTTCTCTTTCATTTCGACTTCAGTCGCCGCACCTACTTTAAGAACCGCGACACCTCCTGATAATTTAGCTAAACGTTCATTTAACTTTTCTTTATCATAGTCAGAAGTAGCTTCTTGAATTTCTTGACGAATTTGACTAATACGACTTTGAATGGCATGTTTTTCTCCAATACCACCAATGATAGTTGTAGTATCTTTATTAATTACAACTCTCTTTGCTTGTCCTAAATCTTCTAAAGTAGATTTTTCTAAATCCATAGCTAATTCTTCAGATATTACAGAACCACCAGTTAATATAGAAATATCTTGCAACATTGCTTTACGTCTATCACCAAATCCTGGAGCTTTAACAGCAGCAACTTTAACTATACCACGCATAGAATTTACTACTAAGGTAGCTAAAGCTTCTCCTTCTAAATCTTCTGAAATTATTAATAATGGCTTTCCAGATTTCGCTACAGATTCTAATATTGGTAGCATTTCACGAACATTAGATATTTTTTTATCAGCCATTAAAATATATGGATTTTCTAATTCAACGATACCTGATTCGGGCTTGTTAATAAAATATGGAGACAAATAACCTCGATCGAATTGCATGCCTTTTACAACTTCAAGTTCGTTTTGAAGACCTGTTCCTTCCTCTACTGTAATAACACCATCATTTCCAACTTTTTCCATTGCTTCCGCAATCAAGGAACCAACTTTCTCATCTGCATTTGCAGAAATTGTCCCTACTTGAGTAATAGCTTTAGAGTCTGAACATGGTACAGATAAATTTTTTAATTCTTCAACTGCACTAATAACAGCTTTATCGATACCGCGTTTTAAATCCATAGGATTCATTCCAGCTGCTACGGCTTTTAGACCTTCATTTACTATAGACTGTGCTAATAAAGTGGCTGTAGTGGTACCATCTCCTGCAGCATCATTTGCTTTTGATGCTACTTCTTTTACCATTTGTGCTCCCATATTTTCGAATTTATCTTCTAATTCGATTTCGCGAGCTACGGATACACCATCTTTAGTAATACTAGGTGCGCCAAAAGATTTATCTAAAACTACATTTCTACCTTTTGGTCCTAAAGTCACCTTAACTGCATCTGCTAATACATTTACTCCACGAAGCATTTTAATTCGAGCTTCATTACCAAATTTTACATCTTTAGCGGCCATTTTGACATTTCCTTAAATATATTGTTTTTATTGATATAGCAATGTATTTTATTTTACTAATTTAGTTTACTATTCAACAACTGCTAAAATGTCACTTTCAGTTAAAATTAATAGTTCTTCATTATCAATTTTTTCTGTTTTTGCACCATAACCTTCATTAAAGATTACTACATCACCAACTTTAACATCTAATGGTTTAATTTCACCATTATCTAGCACGCGGCCATTACCAACTGCCGTGACTGTTCCACGAGTAGATTTTCCCGCAGCAGAACCTGTAAGAACAATTCCACCTGCTGATTTTAATTCTGCTTCTTGACGCTTTACAAGCACACGATCATGCAATGGACGAATTTTCATATAACAATACTCCTAAGAATAATCCTGCTTAATGATATTATATTTTTTTAAAATTGAATATTTTTTCTATATATTTAAATATAGGGATGTTTATTAAAACTTTCAAGGGTAAAAATTTTTTTTTTATTTTTAATCAAAAATTAAAAAAATAAATTACTTGAACTAAAAGTATTCTTACAAAAAAAGATTGACAAAGTTTCATCTTTGATGATTTAATGTAGAAAATTGCCCGGATAGCTCAGTCGGTAGAGCAGGGGACTGAAAATCCCCGTGTCGGTGGTTCAATTCCGCCTCCGGGCAATAAATTTTTATTTACCTATACAAAAAGTAGAAAAAATACGTTTTAACAAAGCATTAGAAGTAAACTTTCCTGTTATTTCTCCTAATAATTGACTAATTATATTCAATGATTCGGCCAAAAGTTCAATATTTTGATATTTTAACCAATTCTCTTTAGCTTTTACAAATTCGGAATATGACAAATCAATTTGATGTATATGACGTCTTCTAGCAATAAAACTACCTGTTTGAATTTTTTTTCTTTCTATATTAGCGAGATATTTTTTTAAAGTATCTATTCCATGACCTGTAAGTGCAGAAATACTAATAAAAACAAAATCTTCTATTTTTTTTATTCCATAAGCATCTTTTAATAAATCATTTTTATTTAAAATAAAGGTTACATTTTTTGTATCAAAATCAGAAATTTCTTTTAAAAATAAAGTAGCTATTTCTTTTTGTTTTTTTAAACCTGTTGTTTTATCCATAACATAAAGAATGTGATCAGCTTCCTTAATAGTTTTCCAGGTTCGTTGAATTCCAATTTTTTCAATTTCATCGTGTGTATCACGTAAACCTGCAGTATCAGAAATTTCGTATAAAACTCCAAAAATATTAATATTATCGAAAATAATATCTCTTGTTGTACCAGGAAACTTTGTCACTATTGCTCTTTCACGAAGTGATAAAGTATTTAATAAACTAGATTTTCCAGCATTTGGTGGACCAACTATGGCTATTTTTTTTGCTTCTCGTATTATACTACCTTCTAAAACTATATTTTTTATCTTTAAAAATTTATTATGTAACTTATTTAAATTCAAAATAATCAATTCATTAGAATCAAAATCGATATCTTCTTCTGAAAAATCAATATGCGACTCTATATTCACACGAATTTCAATTAATTTTTCTAATAATTCACGAATATAAATTGAAAAATATCCATTTAAAGAGTTTAGAGAAGCACGTGCAACAGATTTTGTTTCTGCATTAATTAAGTCATCTATTGCTTCTGCTTGAATTAAATCTATTTTTCCATTTAAAAACGCACGTTGACAAAATTCACCCGGTTGGGCTATTCTTATTGAAATATTCTTTATAGATAAAATTCTTTTGATAAGTAAATCTATTGTTAAAGGACTGCCATGACCCTGTAGTTCTAATATATCTTCTCCTGTAAAAGAACAAGGTGATGGAAACCATAAAGATATACCTTCATCTAAAACTTTATTATATTTGTCTAAAAATTTTGAGTAGGTTGCAAATCTTGGAATAGGAATTTTGCCTAATACTTTAATCGCCACTTGACTAGCCTGGCTTCCTGAAATTCTCAATATTCCAACGGCACTTTTTCCCGGATGAGTAATTTGAGCGATAATAGTTTCATTTAAAATCATAAAATATTTTCTTAATTTTTAAATCAATAGATAATTTTTACATTTTTTGTTTCTTTTCAAAATTAGATAAAATATATTTTTGTTGTATTATAGTAACTAAATTACTAACAATATAATATAGTACTAATCCAGAAGGAAACCATAAAAAAAATGCTGTAAAAATAATAGGCATAAAATTCATTATTTTCTTTTGAAGAGGATCTGAAATGTGGTTAGGTGATGTTTTTTGGATAAAAAACATAGTTAAACCCATAATTACTGGTAAAACATAATAAGGATCTTGATCAGATAAATCTTTAATCCAAAGAAAAAAAGGAGCATGACGTAATTCAACAGATCCAATGAGCATATAATAAAGAGACAAAAAAATAGGCATTTGAATAAAAATGGGTAAACAACCTCCTAATGGATTTATTTTTTCTTTTTTATATAAAGCCATCATTTCTTGACTCATTTTTGCTTTATCATAACCAAAATTTTTCTTTAATTCATGAATTTTTGGTTGTAACTTTCTCATTTTTGCCATAGAAACATATTGTGCTTTCGTTAATGGATATGTAATTGCTTTCATCAGAAAAGTAATGAGAACAATAGAAAATCCCCAGTTTCCTACAAAATTATGTATAATACTTAACAATTTAAACAATGGCTGGGATAAGAACCAAAGCCAACCGTAATCTACTGTTAAATCTAAATTTGGTGCTACTATTGCCATCTCTTGCTGCTTTTCAGGACCTATCCATAATTTAGATTTAATAACATATCTAGATTTTAAAGGAATATTAATTAAAGAAGATTTATATCCAATTACGGCAGCATCATTATTTACATAAGATGTATAAATTAAATTAGAACTAGAATTCACTTCAGGTATCCAAGCAACGACAAAGTACTGCTGTAGCATAGCAATCCAACCATTTTGAGTAATAATATTTAAATTTTTATTACTAGAAATATCATCAAATTTATACTTTTCGTATTTTTCGTCCATACTAGAATATGCAGCACCCCGAAAAGTTTGAAGAGCAAAATTACCACTATAAATATCACGATCCTGAGGCAATTTAATTGTTTGTTTTAATTGTCCAAAAATATTTAGTTCTATATTTTTATTACTTGTATTGTAAATATTATGTTCTATTTCTATATCATATTTTCCTGACTTGATAATAAAAATTTTTTTGTAAATTACACCATTTTTTCCAACAAAGGTAATTGGAACACGTAATTCATTTTTATTATTACTCAATTTAAAAAAATTTTTTTTTGAAAAATATAATGGTCTACTATTATTTGTTGAATTATCTGGACCATCTTTTCCAATTAATCCACTTTGTGCTTGATAAACAAAATCAGAGCGTGTTTCTAGTAATTTTAAATTTTCAGAGGAATTTAATTTATCTTTATAATTAAGTAAAATTGCCTCTTCTATATCCCCACCATACATATTGACAACTAAACGAAGTACATCACTTTCAATGGTGATTAAACTTTTGTCTTCTTTTGTCTGATTAACATGAAAAATTGAAGTAGTAGTATTATCTGTTTTATTTTTTGTTGGTAATCGGTCTTGCCATGCTTGCCATAATAAAAAAGACAGGAATAAAAAAATAAAAATAAAAAAATTACGTTGCAGTTCCATCATTAATTTTCACTTTTGTCTTTTATTTTTAAGGGTAAAAAATCCTGTCCACCTGAATGAAATGGATGACACTTTAACAAACGTAAAATAGTTAAAATTAAACCTTTAATACAACCAAATTCACGTAAAGACAAAATCATATATGTTGAGCAAGTTGGATAAAAACGACAATTTGATTTCATAAAGAAACTAATAAATTTTTGATAAATTAGTACCAAAAAAATCAAAAAAAATATAACTATCGATGATAATTTGACCATATATTCTCCAATATACTCATTATGTTCTTATTATTTAGATAAATAATGTTTTTCTTAGCTATAACAATAAAATCCATTGATATTAGTTCGTGTTGTAATAAACGAAAAGTTTCTCGAATTACTCGTTTAATTGTATTACGCTTATATGCATCTTTAATATTTTTACGAGAAACACTAAGACCTAATCTTGGATAATCTAATAAATTAAAACGTGATAATACATTTATTTGAAAAGTATTTTTTGAATAAGGATTGCTAAAAACATATTTAAAATTTTTAGACTTTAATAATCTTGATTTTTTTTTAAAAAAGTAATTCAACACTATATTTAACCTATTATTTACTAGAAATAGTTAAACGTGTTCTCAATTTAGCACGTCTGCGGGATAAAATGTAACGACCATTTTTAGTTGCCATCCGAATTCTGAATCCATGTGAACGATTACGTTTTAATATTGAAGGCTGGAAAGTACGTTTCATTTTTATATTTACCTAAATGTATTTTATTAAATATAATTAATAATATTGTTAAAAAAGAGAAAAATAAAAGATTGTTTTAAATAAAAAATATATCAAATTAAAAAAAGTTTTTTTATATTTTATGACAGCATGATAAATGTATTGTTTTAAAAAGTATTATATCTAAAAACTATTTAGATATATTAAAAAATAGTATATAAAAAATATATTACATAATTTTTACTGTACTTGATAATCTTAAATTGTATAACTTTTAATAAAAAAAAATATAATTTTTTATGTAAAATATATATGTCAAAATAAAAAAAGCAACTTTTCAAAGTTTATTTAATAATTTTTGTTCGCTTGGAGTCTACCGTGTCACTTTGTCTTTGGAAACAGTGTCTTGACCGGTTGCAGGATGAGCTACCATCTACAGAATTTAGTATGTGGATACGCTCTCTGAAAGCCAAACTAAACAATAATATTTTAGAAATATATGCTCCAAATCAATTTATATTAGATTGGGTACAAGATAAATATTTAATTAATTTTAAATCAATATTACAAGATTTCTGCGGTTCTAATGCACCATTAATAAAATTTAAAGTATATCAAATTTCTAAAGAAAAAAAATTTAAAAAAAACACTTTAAAAAAAATAAATAATCAAAATGAAGAAAAGATTTGGGATAAGATACCAACTTTTCAAAAATTATCTTACCGTTCTAACATTAATAAAAAATATAATTTTGAAAATTTTATAGAAGGAAAATCGAATCAATTAGCAAGAGCAGCAGCTTCACAGGTAGCAAATAATCCTGGAAATTCTTACAATCCACTATTTTTATATGGAGGTACAGGTTTAGGAAAAACACATTTATTACATGCTATAGGAAATGGAATACTAGCATATAAATATAATGTAAAAATTGTCTATATGCATTCTGAACGTTTTGTACAAGATATGGTAAAAGCAATAAAAAACAATGCAATTGAAAAATTTAAACTATACTATCGTTCTGTTGATGCATTGTTAATTGATGATATTCAATTTTTTGCACATAAAGAACATTCGCAAGAAGAATTTTTCCATACATTTAATGCTCTTTTAGAAGGTAATCAACAAATTATTTTAACTTCTGATCGCTATCCTAAGGAAATTAATGGTGTTGAAGATCGTTTAAAATCAAGATTTGGATGGGGCCTAACAGTAGCTATTGATCCACCAGAACTAGAAACTAGAGTGGCTATAATAATAAAAAAAGCTGACGAAAATAATATTATATTACCTCATGAAGTTGCTTTTTTTATAGCTAAACATCTGCATTCTAACGTTCGCGAATTAGAAGGGGCTCTAAATAGAGTTATTGTTAACGCTAATTTTTCTCATCGTTCTATTACTGTAGAATTTGTTCGTGAAGCACTTAGAGATATATTAGTTTCACAAGAAAAACTTATTACAATTGATCAAATACAAAAAACAGTTGCAGAATACTATAAAATAAAGGTAGCAGATTTATTATCTAGAAGACGTTCTCGTTCAGTAGCGCGACCCAGACAAATGGCTATGGCTATGGCAAAAGAATTAACAAATCATAGCTTACCTGAAATTGGAGATGCTTTTAGCGGAAGAGATCATACCACTGTATTACATGCTTGTCGAAAAATTGATCAATTACGCGAAGAAAGTCATGATATTAAAGAAGACTTTTCAAACTTAATCAGAACTTTATCAGTGTAAAATTATGCAATTTACTATTAAAAATGATATTTTAATTAAAAGTTTAAAAAAAATTACTCGATTATTAGTCAAAAATCATTCATTTCCTATTTTAGAAAACATACTTATTCAAATTAAAAATGACATATTATCTTTAACAACAACAAACTTAGAAATAGAACTTATATCAAATATAAAAATTTTAAAAAAAAATATATCTGGAAAAATAACAATTTCAGGTAAAAAACTTTTATATATTTGTCAAAATTTATCTGAAAAATCAGAAGTTAAAATACAATTAAAGGAAAAAAAAATACATATTTCTTCTGAAAGAAGTAAATATATATTAAGTACTTTATCTGCTGATAAATTTCCAAATCATCAAAATTTTCAATATACTTCTGATTTTTATCTATCATCACAATTTTTAAAAGAAATAATAGAAAGAATAAGTTTTTCAATGGGAAAACAGGATGTTCGATATTATCTAAATGGTATTTTTTTAGAAAAAAAAGGTGATGTTCTTCGTGGAGTTGCAACAGATGGATATAGATTAGCTACATCTTATTTTTTAGTAGAAAAAAAAATTAATTCTTTTGCAATTATTATTCCTAATAAAGCAATAATGGAACTATACAAATTATTAACTACAGAAATAAAATTATTACATATTTTCATTGGTACTAATAATATAAGAATAAATATAAATAATTTAACTTTTACTTGTCAATTAATTGAAGGTGAGTACCCCGATTATAAGACTGTTTTGCTCAAAAAAAAATTGCATGTAATTATGTGTAATTGTGTATTACTAAAAAAATCACTATTACGTGCTTCTATTTTAGCACATGAAAAATTCTGTGGAATTGAAATAAAAATTGAAAATGGAAATTTTAAAGTAATATCTGATAATCAAGAAGAAGAGACTGCTGAAGATACATTTTCAATTGATTACTTTGAAAAAAAAATAGAATTATCAATAAATGTTTATTATTTACTAGATGTAATAAATACTATAAAAAGCGAAAAATTTTTATTATTTGTAAATAACTCTGAATCTTCGATACAAATTAAAGAAGAAGAGAATTCTCCAAGTACATATCTGATAATGCTATTAAAAAGATAATATTAATTAATTTAAAAAAAATTTATGATTGTAGATAATAATAGAAAACTATAAATAAAAAAATAAAACAGGAAATAAAATGACAGATAATTACAATTCTTCTAAAATTAAAATATTAAGAGGACTAGATGCTGTTCGAAAAAGACCCGGAATGTATATCGGAGATACTGACGATGGAAGTGGATTACATCATATGGTTTTCGAAATTGTAGATAATTCTATCGATGAAGCATTAGCAGGTTTTTGTAAAAAAGTTATAGTAATTATTCATTTAGATAATTCTATTTCAATACAAGATGATGGTAGAGGTATTCCAACTGATATACATGCTGAAGAGAAGATTTCAGCCGCAGAAGTTATTATGACAATGCTTCATTCAGGTGGCAAATTTGATAATTCTTCCTATAAAATATCAGGTGGACTCCATGGAGTTGGAATATCAGTTGTAAATGCTTTATCAGAAAAATTAGAACTAATAATTTATAAAAATAAAAAAAAATTTCAACAAATATACCATAATGGAAACCCAGAGTCTTCTTTAAAAATAGTAGGAAAAACTAATAAAACAGGTACATATATAAGATTTTGGCCTAGCTATAAAATTTTTACTAATAAAATAGAATTTCAATATGAAATTTTATCTAAACGATTGCGTGAACTGTCTTTTCTAAATTCTAATATATCTATTTTTTTAAAAGACCATCGTACTCATTTAGAGGATCATTATCACTATAAAGGCGGTATTAAAGCGTTTATTAAATTTCTTAATCAAAATAAATTACCAATTAATTTACATATATTTCATTTTCGTTCTATTAAAGATGGAATAGAATTAGAAATAGCAATACAATGGAATGATTCACATCAAGAAAATATACGTTGTTTTACTAATAACATCCCTCAAAAAGATGGTGGAACACATTTAGCAGGATTCCGTTCAGGATTAACACGTACATTAAATCTACACATAGAACGTGAAGGATATAATAAAAAAAATAAAACAATTATTACAGGAGAAGATACACGAGAAGGTTTAACAGCAATAATATCAATTAAAATACCTGATCCTAAATTTTCTTCACAAACAAAAGATAAACTAGTTTCCTCGGAAGTAAAATCAGTAATAGAATCACTAATTAATGAAAATCTTATCGAATATCTTTTAGAAAATCCTATTGATTCAAAATCTATAATTCAAAAAATAATAAACTCAGCAAAAATGAGAGAAGCTGCAAAACGAGCAAGAGAAATAAATAAAAAAAAAGGAACACTAGATTTAGGTGCATTACCTGGAAAATTATCTGATTGTCAAGAAAATAATCCTAAATTATCAGAAATTTATTTAGTAGAAGGAGACTCAGCTGGCGGATCAGCTAAACAAGGTAGAAACCGAAAAAATCAAGCAATTCTTCCTTTAAAAGGGAAAATATTGAATGTACAAAAAACAAAATTCGAAAAAATGTTATTATCTCAAGAAGTAGCATCCCTTATTACTGCATTAGGATGCGGAATTGGAAATAACGAATATAATTTATCTAAACTACGATATAATCATATTATTATTATGACTGATGCAGATGTAGATGGTGCGCATATTCGAACACTATTGTTGACTTTTTTTTATCGTCAATTACCAGAACTAATTGAAAAAGGATATATTTATATTGCTCAACCACCTTTATATAAAGTCAAAAAAGGAAAAAAAGAAAAATATATTAAAAATGATGAGGAAATGCATAAATATCAGATGAAAATAGCTTTAAAAGAAATAACTATAAAAAACACAAAAAATAAAGATGTTAATAATATAAAAGAATTTCAAAAAATAATAGATGAATTCAATCAAATTCAAAAAAAAAACCACCTGCCTGAATCAATATCAAATGCACTAATTTATCACTCTCATCTAGATAATTTAAAAAATAAAAAAATAGTTCAAAATTGGATAGAAAAACTAGTAAAAGTATTAAACATTCAAAATCAAAATAACACTATATATACAGCAAAAATTAAAAAAAATGAAAAAGAAAAGATATTTGAACCAAGTATAGTCACTTCGAGATATGCAAATCAAATACAATATGATTTGAAGTATGATTTTTTAACAAGTAATGAATATGTTTCTATGACAAATTTAGGACAAAAATTTTGTAAATTCAAAAAAAATAACAAATTTATAGAAAAAGGAGATAATCTCTATAAAATAAGTGACATCAAAAATACATTAGAATGGTTAATAGAAGAATCAAAACGTGGTTTATTTATACAACGATATAAAGGATTAGGAGAAATGAACCCAGATCAATTATGGAATACGACAATGAATCCTGAAACACGAAATATGCTGCAAGTTACAATACAAGATGCAATATCTGCCAATAATTTGTTTAATACACTAATGGGAGATGCAGTAGAACCAAGAAGAATATTTATTCAAAAAAATGCCTTAAAAGCACAAAATATAGATATTTAATCTATAAAATCGAAAAATTTTTTACTAATAATTGCGGCGGGAGAAACCAGCCGCGAAAAATTTTTTATTTTTTAAATTTATCTATAATTTCAAGTACACGTAACTTTGCAATAGCTTTAGAAATTTCAAGTAAAATATCGTCTTTTTTTAGACCAATATTATCTTTTTGAAAACTTTCTTCAGCTTTTTTCTTCGCTTGTAAAACACGTTCACGATCTAAGTCAAAACCACGAATAACTACATCCGCTAAAATAGATACAGTAGCAGGTTGAACCTCTAAAATCCCTCCAGATATATAAAGACATTCTTCTTTTTTATTTTGGTGAAAAATGTGTATTATACCTGGTTTAATTATACTTAATAATTGAGTATGTCCTGGATAAATTCCCATTTCCCCTTCACTTCCAGATACTTTTATCTTATCTATTAATCCAGAAAATATACGTTTTTCAACACTAACGATATCTAAATAAAAATCCATGTATATATCCAAAAAATATTTAATTATAATAGTTTTGATTTTTCAATGGCTTCTTCAATTGTTCCTACCATATAAAAAGATTGTTCTGGTAAATTATCAAACTCACCTTCTATAATACCCTTAAAAGCACGAATATTATCTTTTAAAGACACGTATTTTCCTGGAAAACCAGTGAATACTTCTGCCACAAAAAAAGGCTGAGATAAAAATCTCTGTATTTTACGTGCCCTTGAAACTAATAATTTATCTTCTTGAGATAATTCATCCATTCCTAAAATTGCAATAATGTCTTTTAGTTCTTGATATCTTTGTAAAATTAACTGTACACCACGCGCTGTTTCATAATGTTCTTCTCCTACAATATAAGGATCTAACTGACGACTAGTCGAATTTAAAGGATCAATTGCTGGATAAATACCTAATGCAGCTATTTGACGACTAAGTGTTACTGTAGAATCTAAATGTGCAAATGTAGTTGCTGGAGATGGATCTGTCAAATCATCTGCTGGAACATATACTGCTTGAACAGAAGTAATTGAACCTTTTTTAGTTGAAGTAATTCTTTCTTGAAGTATGCCCATCTCTTCAGATAAAGTCGGTTGATAACCAACAGCAGATGGCATTCGACCAAGTAATGCAGAAACTTCTGTTCCAGCCAAAGTATAACGATATATATTGTCAATAAACAATAAAACATCTCTACCTTCATCACGAAATTTTTCAGCTATTGTCAATCCTGTAAAAGCAACACGCAATCGATTACCAGGAGGTTCATTCATTTGACCATATACAAGAGATACTTTATCTAGTACTTGAGAATCTTTCATTTCATGATAGAAATCATTACCTTCTCGTGTTCTTTCACCAACTCCGGTAAAAACTGAATAACCAGAATGCTCTATTGCAATATTTCTGATTAATTCCATCATATTAACTGTTTTACCTACACCCGCTCCACCAAATAAACCAACTTTACCACCTTTGGAAAAAGGACAAATTAAATCAATAACTTTTATTCCTGTTTCTAATAATTCTTGAGAAGCAATTTGTTCTTGATAACTTGGAGGAGAACGGTGAATTTCCCAATATTCTAAATTAGAATTATCAGAATTTTTTAAAGGTCCCTTATCATCTATTGTTTTACCTAAAACATTAATTATACGACCTAATGTAGCTCGTCCTACTGGGATTTTTATATAATGTCCAAGATCAATAACAGCTATACCCCTTTTTAAACCATAAGTTGAACCCATAGCAATAGTTCGAACAACCCCAGATCCTAATTGCTGCTGTACCTCTAAAATAAGTTGTATATGTTTATCTTTTACTTCTAGAGCATTATATATCTTTGGCACTGAATTTTGATCAAATTCTACATCTACCACCGCACCAATAATTTGAATAATTTTTCCAGTAGCCATTGTTTTAACCTTTAACTAATTTTAATCCGCTGAAACTGCCGATGCTCCTGAAATAATTTCAGTTAATTCTTGAGTAATATTCGCTTGACGAATTTTATTATAAACCAACTGTAATTCCTGAATACGATTCCCGCTATTATCAGTAGCGGTTTTCATCGCCACCATACGAGCAGCCTGCTCACTTGCAATATTTTCCAAAATACCTTGATAAATCTGAGATTCAATATAACGATCAAATAATGTATCTAAAATTAATTTAGATTCCGGTTCATATAAGTAATCCCAATTTATTTTTTTTTTGTAAAGTATTTTTTTTTCGCTGTGTAATGGGAGAAGCTGACTAATAGTAGGATACTGAAGAAGTTTGTTCTGAAATTTGTTATAAGCAATAAAAACTCTATCAATTTCATTTTTTTGATATTTTTCTAAAAAAATTTTAATTGAACCAATTAATTTTGATATTTCCGGTTTTTCACCTAATTTAGTTACAGAAGAAATAATAGAACCACTATATAATTTAAAAACAGATAAACTTTTTAAACCAAATAATATTAAATCACAAGGAATGTTAATTTTAGCAAAATCTTGAATTTTAAATAGTACTTGTTTAAAAAGATTAGTATTTAAACTCCCACATAAACCTCGATCAGTAGAAACTATAATTATACATGCTCTTTTAATATTTCTACTTTCTAAATAACTATGTTTGTATTCTAAATTACCTTGTAAAATATGATGAATTACTTTTCCAATAATTTCACAATATGGCCGACCTAATCGCATTCTTTCTTCTGTTTTTCTCATTTTGGAAATAGCTACCATCTCCATAGCTTTAGTAATTTTTTTAGTATTAATAACACTATTTATTTGATTTTTTATTTCTTTTGTACTAGTCACTAGTTTCTCTTAATAAAATTAAATATCATTAATTTATTTTAACATTGAGAACCTTTAAATTTATTAATCAATGTTATGAATTTCTGTTTTATATTCGCATTAAAATGACCATCTTTATTTATTGATTTGATTAAATCTAAATGATAATTATGAAAATATATTAAAATTTCATTTTCAAAACGCATAATATTATTTATAGAAATATCATCAAGAAAATTATTTTCAGCAATAAAAAACATTAATCCTTGTTCCGCTATAGACATAGGTCTATATTGCTTTTGCTTTAATAATTCAGTAATTTTTTGACCATATATTAATTGTTTTCGAGTTGTTTCATCCAAATCAGATGCAAACTGAGAAAAAGCAGCAAGTTCATGATATTGTGCTAATGCTGTACGAATGCCAGAAGATAAATGTTTAATAATATTAGTTTGTGCTGCACTACCAACACGGGAAACAGATATACCTGCATTAACAGCTGGGCGAATACCAGAATTAAACAAACTAGATTCTAAAAATATTTGTCCATCAGTAATAGAAATCACATTTGTAGGAACAAATGCAGAAACATCTCCAGATTGTGTTTCAATAATAGGCAACGCAGTTAATGAACCAGTTTTTCCGATGATTTGACCTTTAGTAACTTTTTTTACATGTTCTTTAGAAACACGAGCTGATCTTTCTAATAAACGCGAATGAAGATAAAATACATCTCCGGGAAATGCTTCTCTTCCAGGTGGTCGACGTAACAATAAAGAAATCTGACGATATGCTATTGCATGTTTTGATAAATCATCATACACAATTAAAGCATCTTTTCCACGATCACGAAAATATTCTCCCATTGCACAACCTGAATAAGGAGCTAAATACTGTAAAGAAGCTGATTCTGATGCTGATGCAACAACAATAATAGTATTACACAAAGCATTGTTTTCATCTAATTTTTTAACAACATTTATAACTGTCGATAATTTTTGTCCTATAGCAACATAAATGCATGGTATATCAAATTTTTTTTGATTAATAATTGTATCGATTGCAAGTGCAGTTTTTCCTGTTTGTCGATCTCCAATAATCAATTCACGTTGGCCACGACCAATAGGGACCATTGCATCAATAGCTTTATAACCAGTTTGAATTGGTTCATTAATTGATTTTCGTTCGATCACACCAGGCGCATCAGCTTCTACTGGTAGATAAATATTATTTTTTAAAGAACCTTTACCATCAATAGGAACACCTAAGGCATTAACTACTCTGCCTAAAAGTTCAATACCTACAGGTACTTCTAAAATTTTTCCTGTACACCGAACTTTAGTACCTTCAACAATATGAATATAAGGTCCCATTACTACAGCACCAATTGTATCTCTTTCTATATTTAATGCAATTGCATATTCATTATTAGATAATAAAATCATTTCTCCTAACATGACATTAGAAAGACCATAAATTTTTATAATACCGTCATTAACAGAAATAATAGTACCTTCATTATAAGATTGATTAAATACTTCAAATTGAGAAATTCTTTCTTTAATTAATTGACTAATTTCTGTAGAATTTAATTGCATATATAATATTCTCTTAAAATTTTAAAATATTAGACAATTGCTGCAAATGATTACGAATAGAAAAATCAAATACTGTATCATTTATTTTAATAAGTATACCATCAAGTATTAGATGATCAATTTTATATACAAAATTAATTTTACATAATAGTATTTTTTCTAAAACCGAACGTATTTTAATAATATGATTTTCTTGTAAAGAATACGCTGATGTAAGTTCAACGACTATATTTTTTTCATAAGAATTTAGTAAATTTAAAAAATTTTTTAATATATGGCCAAATATTTTAAAACGCTGATTTTTCGCTAATAATTTTATTAAATTTTTTGCATTTTCATCAATTTGATCACCAGCAATAAAAATAAAACATGATGATAAATAATTAGCTGACAAAGATCCGGATAAAAATTGTTCAATTTTTTTTGAAGAAACGATATCATTAATAAAAATTAGCATTCTCTTCCATTTATTTATGGATTTTTTTTCAATTGCTAATTCAAAAATTGCTCGAGCATATGGTCTAGCAATAGTATCAAATGATGACATTGATATTTCCACCTACATTAATTTTTTATTTTTGACAAAGAAACAATTGATTTATTTATCCAATCTTTGTTTTGATCCTTTTTAATATTTTTTTGAATAATTTTTTCAGCTATAGCAATAGATAAATTTACAATTTCTTTATGTAAATTTTTACGTGCAAGCATAATTTGCATATCAATTTCTAATTGATTCTTTAAAAAAATTTTTTTACTTTCTTCAACAGCATAGTTTTTAGCATTCTCTAAAATTAATGTTTTTTGTTTATTTGCTTCATTGATAATAAATGAAGCTTTTTGTTTAGAATCTTCAATTTTTTTATTCATTTTTTCTTGAATAAGAATAAATTCTTCTTCAGATTTTTTTAATTTTAACAAAGATTTTTTAATTTTTTCTTGTCTTTTTTCGATAGCCAAAATAATAGGGGGCCATACATATTTCATACAAAACCAAACAAATAAAAAAAATGAAAGTGCTTGTCCAAGAATTGTCGCATTCAAATTCACAATAATAAACCTTAATTATTACGTATTAAAATAGAAATTAATCTTTACGCTATCTAAGAAACGTAAAGATTGTACTTATAATTTAAAATTATAAAATTTTTTAAAAAAATTAAGAAATAGCAAAAAGCATATATAGACCTAAACCAACTGCAATCATTGGAATAGCATCTACTAAACCCATCACTACAAAAAACTGCGTGCGCAACAAAGGAACTAAATCAGGTTGTCTTGCAGCTCCTTCCAAAAATTTACCACCTAAAATACCAATACCAATTGCTGCTCCAATTGCCGCTAATCCAATCATGATCGCTACTGCTATATACAACATGTCAGAATTTAAATTTTCCATTACAAACTCCTGTTTTCAATATAATTGTAGTCAATTTTAATCTTAATGAGATTGTGAAGCTATTGACAAATAAACAATTGTTAATACCATAAAAATAAAAGCCTGTAGAGAAATTATTAAAATATGAAAAATAGCCCATGGCACATTTAAAACAAATTGCAACCACCATGGAAGTAAACCAGCAATTAAAATAAAAATCATTTCACCAGAATACATATTTCCAAAAAGACGTAATCCTAAGGAAATTGGTTTTGATAATAAAGAAACAAATTCCAATAAAAAATTAAAAATAAAAAATATAGGATGTTTAAAAGGGTGCAAAGTAAGTTCTCTAAAAAAACCAACTAATCCCTTTGCTTTTAAACTATAAAATAAAATTAAAAAAAACACACCTAATGACATTGATAACGTAATATTAATATCTGCAGATGGTACAATACGAATTGTAGAAAATCGAAAAAATTTTTCGGAAAAAAAAGGAAATAAATCAATAGGAATTAAATCCATTAGATTCATCAAAAAAACCCAAATAAAAATTGTTAATGACAAAGGTGCAATAAGAGGATTATTACCTTGATACATAGTTTTTACATTAAAATTAACAAAGTCAAAAATTAATTCAATACAAGCCTGCAATTTATTTGGAACACCAGTTGTAATTTTTTTTGCTACTATATAAAAGACACTTAAAAAAAAAGATCCCAATATAAGAGAAAATACTATCGAATCAATATTTAAAATCCAAAAATGAGAGACAATATTTCCTGGTTCAACAATTTTAAAATTACTTAAATCTATTTGCAAATGATTTAAATGATGACTGATGTATTTTTGAGGATTTGTTATTTTCTCTAAAAACATAATTTTTCTCATTTATTTTACATAGTTTAAATAAAAATAAAATAACTAATTTTAAAAATTATCAAAAAAAATATTAAGCAAAAACCTAAAAAATTATCTTTAATAATTAATATGATTATCTATTATTTAGTAGAAACTTTAAATGAGTTATTTCTACTTTGTAATTTTTAAAATTTATTATTTTTATTTAAAATATTTTTATTTAAACAAATTGGAAGTGAATTTTAATAGTTAAATAAATTATTATATGTTTAAAAATAAAAAAAATCTTAAAAAACATAATTTTTTTTATAATATTCCCTTTTGAGATATATCAATAAAATTGATATAGTAGCTGGTGTTATACCAGAAATACGTGATGCTTGACCAACAGAAACTGGTTTATAATCATTTAATTTTATAGCCGCCTCAAGAGATAGACCTTTAATTTTGTTATAATTAAAAGTAGGTGATAAGGGAGTATGTTCATTTTTTAAATGTCTATTAATTTCTTCTAATTGTCTCTTAATATAACCTTCGTATTTAGCATCATTTTCGATTTGATTTGCTGCTTCTAAATCATTAATTCCAGTTTGAAACGAATTTAAATAAGATAAATTTTTATATGTAATTTCTGGACGTTTTAATAAATGCAAAATTGTAGTTTCTCGATTTAAAAAAATATTGAATCTTTTTTTTAAAATATTAGCATCGGGGGATTTAGGATAAATTTTAATTTTTTTTAAACGATTTCTTTCATTGGAAATATTCAATATTTTTTCATTATAGCGAATCCATCTTGGATGATCTATTAAACCAAATTTATAAGCAATTTCAGTTAAACGCAAATCAGCATTGTCTTCTCTTAAAGTTAATCTATATTCAGCTCGAGAGGTAAACATTCGATATGGTTCGTTTGTTCCTTGCGTAGTTAGATCATCTATCAATACACCTAAATAGGCTTGATGACGTTTAGGAAACCATTGTTCTTTATTTTTTGCTCTTAATGCTGCATTTAAACCTGCTAAAAGACCTTGAGCAGCAGCTTCTTCATAACCAGTTGTACCATTAATTTGACCAGCTAAAAAAAGATTTTTAATCCATTTACTTTCCAAAGTAAGATTTAAATCTTTAGGATCAAAAAAATCATACTCTACTGCATAACCAGGGGTGATAATTTGAGATTTTTCTAGTCCTTTTATAGATCTCACTAACTTTTCTTGAATATTTAATGGTAAACTAGTTGAAATACCATTAGGGTATATTTTAATACTATTTAACCCCTCCGGTTCTAAAAATATCTGATGTGCTTTTCTATCAGGAAAGCGCATGATTTTATCTTCAATAGAAGGACAATAACGAGGTCCTACGCCCTTAATTATACCTGTATATATAGGACTTTTATCTAAATTTTTACGTATAATTTCATGTGTTTTTTCATTAGTATAAGTAAGATAACATGGTATTTGAGAGGGATGATTAGATACATCTCCCATGAACGAAAAAACTGGAGTAGGTAAATCACCATGTTGTACAAATAACTCATTAAAATTAACTGTAGTAGTATTAATTCGAGGTGGCGTACCAGTTTTTAATCTATTTACACGAAGAGGTAACTCCCGTAAACGAGCTGCTAAATCTATAGAAGCTTTTTCTCCTTTTCTTCCAGAAGAATAAGTTTGTAAACCTATGTGTATTTTCCCACCTAAAAAAGTACCTGTAGATAATATAACAGAAGTAGAATAAAAACTTACATTATTCTGTGTTAAAACACCTATTACTTGATAATTTTTAACAATTAAATCCTTTACTTCCTCTTCTAAAATTAACAAATTAATCTGTTTTTTCAATAATTTTTTAACATTGTATGAATATAGTTTTCTATCAGCTTGAGCTCTAGTAGACCTTACGGCAGGACCTTTTTTAGAATTTAAAATTCTAAACTGAATTCCTGAATAATCAATAACTTTAGCCATCAAGCCACCTAAAGCATCTATTTCTTTCACTAAATGACTTTTCCCGATCCCACCAATAGCAGGATTACAAGATAAAACACCTATATCCGTATTTTTTTGAGTTAATAATAACGTTTTACAACCTATTCTCGAAGAGGCAGCAGCAGCTTCAGTGCCAGCATGTCCCCCACCAATAACAATAACATCAAAATTTTTTGAATCTAAGTTTAACATACACACAAAATGCCCATTTCAAATATTCAAATTATTCTATACAGTATTAATATTTTAATCAAGATGACATATAACAAAATGTTAAATAAAAAAAACTAAATTAAATATTAATTTTTTTTATTTAACTAAAAAAAAAAAAACAAAAAACATTTATTATTAGAAAATACAAAATCTGTGGATAAGTAACGTGTCATATTGATAATCAAAGAACTTATTTAATTAACTAACTGTGTACAA